>JAYODI010000121.1:0-12761 GCA_038279365.1 Candidatus Latescibacterota bacterium
TTTTTAATTATAAAAAATTTACATATTTAATATTTATAAAAGCTTTTTGTTTTGATCCACAACCTAAGAAGCCTTACATTGAACACTATCGTCTAACACAATACCTGTTCCAGAGGATGTGCAATGATATCTCCATCCGTACAAAAGCGGATCACCGCAACACTGTTTGCTTCACAAGGCTTGTTTAGCGCATCCAGCATTTTATCTTTCACCCTCATGCCCATCATCTCGGCGCACTTGGGTGGTAGCGATGCTTATGCAGGCATTCCACCCACCGTGGTTATGCTTGGCCGCGCCATTGCCGCCTATCCCGTGGGTTGGCTTATGGATCGTGTGGGTCGCCGATCAGGTCTTTCCATTGGTTACATCTTGGCCACCCTCGGCGCAATCCTCTGTGTCATTTCCATACAACCTTGGGCGTCACTCCTTGGTTTCTCCATCGGCGGTCTTCTCATGGGCATGGGCCGTGGCGTCATTGAACAAGCCCGTTTTGTCGCCGCCGAAGTTTATTCCCAAGCCCAACAAGCCAAAGCCATCGGATGGATTGTCTTAGCAGGCACATTTGGCGCAGTGGGTGGCCCGCTCTTGGTTGATCCATCGGGCCACATTGCCGTTTCATTTGGCCTACACACCCACACGGGCCCTTACATCTTTTCGGCCTTACTCATCGCCGTTGCATTGCTCCTCAACATCATCTTTCTACGCCCCGACCCCCTGAGCATTGGGCAAACACTCAGGGATCACACACAAATCCAAGAAGGTATCGGGCGATCACTCAAACAAATCTTTCAAGACCGATCCGTTCGCCTCGGTGCCTGTGCCATGATTATTGGTCAACTGGTGATGACCCTAATCATGGTCATCACCCCACTCCACATGAACCATCACGCCCACAGTGCCAAAGCCATTTCTTGGGTCATTATGGCACACACCTTAGGCATGTATGGTCTCTCCAGCGTCACCGGCCAACTCATCACCCGATTTGGCCGTGTCCCCATCATCATTATCGGTGCCATCATCTTGGCCATCTCCGCAATCCTCACCCCTATCTCCAACCAAATGTCTTTGCTCATCTTCGCCCTCTTCCTCTTGGGCCTGGGATGGAATTTTTGCTTCATAGCAGGTTCCTCTCTTCTGTCCGAATCCTTGGCCTCCACCGAACGCGGTCGCACACAAGGAGCCACCGAAACAGCCATCGCCCTTGCCGCAGGAGCAGGCAGCCTCAGCACAGGTCCCATTTTTGCCAGTGCAGGCATCGTTGCCATTTGCGCCATTGGCCTCGCCTTTTCACTCGCACTTTTTGCGGGCACTTCTCGCTGGCAAAAACAAACCCCTTCTGCGTCAACCTCTTAAAAACTAGCCATTCATATCACAAAGCAATCACAAGATTGTGCCATTGCCGCTTTAAATACCAAAACACGCACCATTGCCAACACAATCAAGGGGGCCAACCAAAGCCGAAAAACCATTGCCAGAACAAACCACAATCTGCATATTATAAACCGTTTTTCACAAAAGGTAACACAGCTCACCCAAGTGGGCTGTTTGTTTTTCAGCCTTTGACTTTCCATTTGCCGTTTCACATTTGCCGTTTGCCTTTCTTTCATCTTCTGAGGTCTCATGGGTTACCCAACCGTCTATCCCACCAGCACCACCATCTACTATCCCGACCAGTGTTATAATGGCTACACCATTTTCTCGGGTGGCATGTCGGGCCATCCGTATCTCATTGACATGAACGGCAACATCGTTCACGAATGGCAAGGCATGACGGGCTTTCCAGCCAAAATATTGCCCGGTGGATTTATTATGGGCAGCACAGGATTGCGCAACCCCAAATATGGCTACCAAGACAAACTCGACCTTATCCAAGTCGATTGGAACGGCAACGTCGTTTGGAAATTTGACAAATACGAACGCATCAAAGACCCCTATCAAAAAAAAGCCCGTTGGATGGCCCGCCAACACCACGACTACCAACGCCCCGGAAATCCGGTTGGCTATTATGCACCCGGTTTAATTCCTGGTCTCTCCGAAGTCAACACCCTCATCTTGTGTCACAAAAACGTCACCAACCCCGCCATCAGCGAAAAAACCCTCATCGACGACACCATCATCGAAGTCAACTGGCAAGGCGACATCATTTGGGAATGGGTCTGTAGCGAACACTTCGACGATCTTTCCTTCAGCGAAGCAGCCCGCAACACCATGGCCCGCAACCCCAACATGGTCACCGGCAATGTGGGCGACTGGATGCACATGAACGCCATGTCCACCCTCGGCCCCAACAAATGGTACGCCGATGGCGACCAACGCTTTCACCCCGACAACATCATTTGGTGCGGTCGCCAGACCAGCATCACCGGCATCACCGACAAAAAAACAGGCCAAATAGTTTGGCACATCGGCCCCGACTATCAAAACAGCAAACTCGGTTGGATCATTGGCCAACACCATGCCCATATGATTCCAAAAGGGCTACCTGGTGCAGGCAACATTCTCCTCTTCGACAACGGGGGTATGTCAGGTTACGGCGCACCCAACCCCACCGCCCCGCAAGGCATCAACAACGCCAAGCGCGACCATTCCCGCGTCATCGAATTCAACCCCCTTACCCTCGAAATCGTTTGGCAATACACGCCCCAAGAAGCTGGCTTGGCCCCTTTGGTCGAAGACCACAAATTCTACAGCACCTTGGTCAGTTCCGTCCAACGCCTCCCCAACGGCAACACCCTCATCACCGAAGGCAGCGATGGTCGCCTGATTGAAGTCACACCCAATCACGAACTCGTTTGGGAATACATCAGCCCATTCATTCACAAAGCCCGTGGGCACAACCTCGTCTATCGCGGTTATCGCCTCCCCTACGATTGGATACCCCAAGTCGAAAAACCCAAAGAAATCGAAGTGCCCCAAATCGACAACAGCAAATTTCGCGTCACAGACAGAGGCGACAACCACGCCACCGTCACCAAACTCAAACGCGGAGGCAAAGTCAACCCCGACCCGGACCTTTGCGTGCTTCCACCTGGGTTTGCACCCAGAATTTAACCATTCAATTTTTCACAAAAAAGGCATCGCGTTTAGAAGACGCGATGCCTTTTTAATTTTACATTTTTAATTTCTCACAAACAAAGCCTACCCCATCCCCTTCACATCCGCCAAAACCTCTTCCGCATGTTCTTTCACCTTCACCTTCTCATACACCTTCGCAATCTTCCCCTTCGCATCAATCAAAAACGACATCCGATGCGTGCCCATAAACTCCCGCCCCATAAACTTCTTCAAACCCCACACCCCAAAGAGTTCCACCACCACTTGCTCTTCATCGGCCAACAACGTAAACGGCAACGCATACTTCTTCACAAAGTTCGCATGTTTTTTCACCGTATCCGTACTGATCCCAAACACCTTCACACCCAACTTCTCAAACTCAGGAAAATGATCCCGAATCGCACACGCCTCCGTCGTACACCCTGGTGTATTATCTCGCGGATAAAAGTACACCAACACCCATTGCCCCTTATAATCCGACAATGTATGTGACTCTCCATTCTGATCTTGCAACGTAAAATCAGGGGCTTTTTCACCCACCTTCACTTTGGGTATCATCACAATCCTTTCAATCTATTAACAAAATTCACCCTTAACACTCACTTTTAAAGTGCACACATTTTTCAATGATCACATATTTAGAATTCATCCAAGGCGCAAGAAATCGACAAGAATTAAAACATATCAAAGGTTTTCTCAAAGACCATGCATTTCAAACCTTACCACTCAATGAAAATATTGGACACAGAGCATCTATATACATGGAGGAATATACACTCAAAACAGCACTTTACCTTGCCGATGCCTTAATAGCAGCAACAGCTGTTGAACAAAACACAACTCTGTGCACGGCCAATCAAAAACATTACCGTAACATTGGTGAACTCGATCTCAAAATCTTTCGCCCATAGTTCCAAACTCATTACCCAAACACACCCTTCGCCACGCGATGCACTTCCGCGTGCAAATCCGCCGTCTTCTCATCACTTTTGGCATACCCACCCGACAACACCAACGCAACAGGCAAACCTTTTAACCGCATCGTCTCCAACACATACCGATCACGCGCCGCCAAACCATCACGCGTCAACGCCAATCGCCCAAACCGATCCCCAACCACCGGATCAACCCCCGCCAAATAATACACCAAATCGGGTCGTGCTTCATCAATCACATCCATCAAATGACTTTGCAACACATCCAAATACGCCCAATTGTCCACCCCATCGGGCAAAGCCACATCGCGCGAAGACCGCTCCTTCTTAAACGGATAATTCTTCTCCCCATGCATCGAAAACGTAAACACCGAATCATCCCCTTCAAACACCGCCGCCACCCCATTGCCCTGATGCACATCCAAATCCACCACCAATACCCGCGCCACATCGCCACCGCGTTGCAACATCCGAATCGCCACCGCCACATCATTCAACACACAAAACCCCTCCCCATGGTCAGGAAACCCATGATGCATCCCCCCCGCCAAATTGGCCGCCACCCCATCTTGCAAAGCCATTCGTCCCGCCTCAAACGTCCCCTGTGTCGCCAACCGAGACCGCCTCACAATCGCATCCGTGCGTGGCAACCCCATCCGCCGCTCTGCCAACCGATCCATCGTCCCCAACCGCAAACTATCCAAATATCGCACCGTATGCACCAATGCCAAATCATCCCAAGATGTTTCGCTTGGAGTCACCACATCCTGCACCCGAATCAACCCTTCATCCAACAAAATACGATGCAACGCCACAAACTTCCCCATCGGAAACCGATGTCCCTCAGGCAAAGGTGCTGCATATCCTTCACTAAAACAAACCCGCACCGCCTACCCCTTCCAAATCCGTTCAATCGTTGGCGTCTCACCCTCAAACGTCAACAACAACACATCCGGGTTCGTCAACGCCTGCCAATGCGTAAACCCAACCGACGCATCATAATGCATCCACATCAACGCCGTCAAATTCCCATGCGACGCCATCACCACCGGCGCATCCTTCTCAAGCGCATCTCCCACCGCCGCAATCGCCCGCCCCATCGCCTCCCGACTCGATTCGCCCCCCTCAAAACACAAATCCAAATCTTCAAACGTCTGCCCAAACACCGCCACAGCCCGCTCCGTCTCCACCGCCCAATCCACCCCCAAATCCCCCACATTGCGCTCACCCAACCGATCATCAATCTCAATCTCCAACCCCAACCGCAATGCCAACGGCACCACCGACTCCCGCGCCCGCACAAACGGACTCGCCACCACCCGCACAATCCCCTTGTCCTCCAAAAACCCCGCCAACTCCTTCGCCTGCGCCCACCCCAAATCCGTCAACGCCATCTCCGGCGGCTGCCCCAAAGCCTGACAATGTCGCACCCAATAAATCTGTTTCATCTCTCCCTCACCAAATAAGTGATCCGTTCCCACCTACCAAAGCTTGTAACTACCCCCGATTTTCCGCACCATTCCCTCCCACACAATATTTTTTTATGCCACCCACTCTCGTAGGCCCCTTCATCCTTTGTACCCTCAAACGGTATTTGCGGAAAATCAGCCTCCCCGGCACTTGAGGGGCGGCATTTTTTGCTTACTTTTTTTTGCTGTTGAAAAAAAGTAAGTCGTGCCGAAGGCAACTACACATGATTTCGCAACATCAACTCCACCGGATAAGGCTTCAAATAAACCTGCTCATGCACCCACTCCGGCACCTCATTCCGATTCAAATGATGCTTCAACAACGTAATCGGCACAATCAACGGCACCAACCCCGCCCGATACGACTCAAACACCTCCAACAATTCCTCTTTATCTTGCCCCGTCATTTTATCTTTTACAAACCCCATCAAATGCATCAACACATTCACATGCTTCCCCCGCGTACTCATCACCTGCAACCCCTCCATCATCAGCTTCCCATACCGCCCAATCATCTCCGCCCAATCAATCGTCTTCCCCAGTGCCACCAACTGCCCCATCTCCCGATAATGTTTTGGGCTGTGCGCCAAAAGGCTCATCTTCATTCCCGTATGAAACGCCACCAACCCACCTGGCGTCGGGTTATCCTTCATCATTTCTCGCAACCGATAATATGCAAACACCCGCTCAATAAAATTTTCCCGCAACGGCAAATCATTCAATCGCCCCTCTTCCTCTATGGGCAACAAAGGAAACCGCTCCGTCAACGCCCGCGCAAAAATGCCCTGTCCATCCCGCGTCGGAATCCCCGTCTTCAAATTATACACCCGCACCCGAAACAACCCACAACTCGGCGAATCCTTCTTCAACACATACCCGTGCAAATCCAACGCCTCCAAATCATCCAACCGCGATTTGGCCCACACCTTCATCGCCTCTGTATGATCCGTTCCCGACTTGGGCCCCACCAACTGTGGATCATCCACATCTCCTTGCAACCGAATCGACTCACGCGGCGTACTCATTCCCACTTCCACCTCTGGGCAAACCGACACCCAATCCACATACTCACCCAATGCATGCGTCAAATAAGGCATATGCTTGTGCCCACCATTATAACGCACCTCCTCTCCCAACAAACACCCACTCACCCCAAGTCGCAACTTAAATCCCTGTTCAGAAACACGGTTTTGTGCCATCACTTGTCCTCGCTTTTAACCGACAATTTTTCTGCCCGCAACACAATCTGACGAATCATACCCGAAAAAATCAACGCATGAATAGGATAGAGCACATACCAATACAACAGCCCCCACAAACCCTTGGGCGCAAAAAAGGCCGTTTGAAAAAGCTGCGCCGTTTCATTCTCCAACGGTTTAATCTCAAATTGTAACCATGCTCGCCCCGGCACCTTCATCTCCGCACGCAAACGCAACACCCGACCTGTCTCAACCGCTTCAACCCGCCAAAAATCCAACGCATCCCCCACCCGCACCACATCTGGATCGCGTCGCCCACGTCGCAACCCCACACCTCCCACCGCACGATCCAACACCCCACGAATCTCCCACGTCCAATTGGCATAAAACCAACCCCGCTTCCCCCCCATCCCCGTCAACACCCGAAAAATAGTTTTCGGACACGCCTGCACAACAGACTGCCGGCGCTCCACAATCATCCCCTGATCATTCTTCAAAACAACAGGTGGTTCATCGCCCTTACTGGTCACAAGGGCATCACTCCACGCCGATTCAATATCGCCCACCTGCAACCGCGTCAAGGCCAGCTTCACCGCCTCGCGACAAGAAATGGGATGAATATTTGGAAACATCTCCCGAGCCATATCATCACGCACCACCACCTCATTGCGCAACCCCGCAATCAACGGTCGGCTGATATTGGCAGAAATAGGCGTCACCCAATGCACCCAATACGACGACAAAGACGGCGTTAAAACCGGCACCGAAATCAACCACCGCCGCAACCCACGCACATCGGCATAGGTCTGCATCATATCACCATACGTCAACACATCTGCCCCACCAATTTCGATCACCTTGCCCACACTTTCTGGCACAGACAATGCCGCGACCAAATAATCCAACACATTGCGAATGGCAATCGGTTGTGTACGTGTGGCCACCCAACGTGGGCAAATCATAATGGGCAAGCGTTCACTCAAATACCGAATCATTTCAAAAGACAAACTCCCCGACCCCACAATCACCGCCGCACGAAATTCTGTTACTGCCACACCCTGCTCACCCAACGCACGCCCCGTCTCTTGGCGAGATCTTAAATGCTTTGACAACTCTGCACTTGAGTCACCCAACCCCCCCAAATAAATAATGCGCTTCACCCCAGCCTGCTTTGCAGCATCGCCAAATTGACGCGCAGCAAGCAAATCACGGCTGTGAAAATCATCGGCATCACTGCTCATGCTGTGAATCAAATAATAGGCCACATCAATACCTGCCAAAGCTGGTACCAACGTCTCACTTTTGAGCACATCCCCTTCAACCACATCCACATCATGAAGCCAAGCACGCCCCTCCAAACGCGTTTTGTCACGCACCATACACCGCACACGATAACCCGCCTCAAGCAAACGAGGCACCAAACGCCCCCCCACATACCCCGTCACCCCCGTTACCAAAATATGCGCTTTTTGATTGCTTGAAAAATCCATCATATTATCCAATTCTCTTAAATATCAAGTGTGCTCGACTTCACGCGCAAACCATTCGAAGCCTCACGCACCATATCCGCTATCATCTTCACCGAAAACTTCACCCCCCACGTTGCCCGAGGTTGCCCAATAGACGACAGCTTGATCAACACATTGTCATCGCGAAACACCACAGAAATGCCAAAGTATTGAACCAAATCGCCTTCCTGAACCATCATCGAAACCAATCGATGCCCTTCTTCCAGATGTGCATACACGTCCATCAACTTAACCACCACAGGCACACCCTCATGGGTTTCATGCCAAACCTGGCGCTCAACACCCTTTAAAACCGCGTGACCATCCACTTCACCTTCCAAAATCACATTTGGCATATCACCCACCTTATCAACTTCAACCGTCCCATTCAAATTGCTGTTTTGTTGCCATTCAAAATAATGAATCGGCACACCCGATTGTAACGCTTTTTCTTCATACTTGGTTGGCCGACGCCCCGGCACAAAATCAATCCACGTGGTCTCATGCTGAGACCGCAAATCAGATTGTCCTTCCAAAGCCTCTGCTATCCACGCGGCATAGTCGGCCTGATCGGTTGCAATGGTCACCAAACCATCTCCCGTCAATCGTTCAGCCAATGTGCGCACAAATGGCGCCTGAATCAATCGCCTATTGTGATGCCGTTCTTTGTGCCAAGGATCAGGAAAATTGATATACACTTCTTTCAACGACTGCGTGTTAAACAAACGATGCATGGCAAATGACGCATCGGCTTCCAATACACGCACATTTTTAAGCCCTAAAGATTCCACACGTTTAAACATGCGAAGTACAGAAGACCACGCCCGTTCAATGCCCACAAAATTGCGATCTGGATGGGCCAATGCCAAATCTTCCAAAAACTGACCGTTTCCAAAACCGATTTCCACCACCAAATCACCCGACCGACCAAAAAGTGTATCCCAATTAATGGGCCAATCCAAACGTTGCCACGGCACCCAATATTGACAAATTGCTTCACTCAACGGTAACGACATCTGACCACTTTCTATTGATAAAAACTGTCACAAGTCTCAGGTCTGCATGTCTCAAGCCAAAATACATTGGATTATTTTCAGACCTGCGACCTGCAACTTGTGACTTGTGACTTGTGACCTATAACGCGCATCTAACTTATACAATCACCATCAACCTGTCAACGCAACCCTCACCCCATTTGAAGCATTCCCAAACACAATATGCCACGCGCTGTCCACGCAAACGTTCGGATCCAATTTGTTTGCACCAACATACGATGGTGTTCACCATCAAACCTCAAAAGCAATTGATTGTGTCGTGGTACTTGCAACAAAACAGTCGACAACCAAATCAAGACCAACAAGCCCAAACCCATCCATAAAAAAATCGACGCACCAACAAACAACAACCACACGCCCGTAAATGCCTCCACCAACATCCCTGGGCCCACCACCCACGTTGTGCGACGCATGTGATCTGCTTGATACGTTACATAACCTGTCACACCCACCTGTTTCATCAATGGGTAATGTACCATCTGCACAAACCAAATCACACCCACCATAAACCAAGTGGCCATCACATGAACCCATAATATGCTCATCTTAAAAATCCGCCCAATCTACAGTCGATTCACTTTCTCAACATATCCATCTGCATCAAATTTGCGCTTCAACCCACTGTCATTCATATACCGCACCATACCAAAAACCGCGCGCTCTTTCCAAGGCCGATCATGTTTGCCAAAACACCATGCCACCCCCGTAAACGAATTGGCATCGCGCCCATCTAAGGCATACTTATTATTTAAAAACAAAGCCATTTCAAAAGCCTGCTGAGGCGTCTCACTCCATTCAATAAATTTTTTACCCCAATACATACGCATATAATTATGCATCTTGCCGGTCTTCACCATTTCCATCTGTGCCGCATTCCAATACGGATCATGTGTTTTGGCTGTTTCCCACGTTTCCAAATCATATACATATTCTCGCACATCGTCTTCGTGTTGGGCCAACGTTTTTTTTGCCCACTCTGGTAATGCGTCATACTGATCATAATAAGGGTTGTGATGCACAAAATTCATACTCAATTCTCGGCGCACCACCAACTCTTCCAAATACGCTTCTGTATCTTCCGTTTCACCTGCCACATCTTGCATCTGCAACAAAATATCCAACGGTGATACCTGCCCAAAATGCAAATAGAGGCTCATGTGCGACACCCCATTCACATTGGGGTCATTGCGCCTTGTTGCATACCCATTCAATCGCGATTCTACAAACGATTGCAACATCTTTTGTGCAGCCACCTCTCCCCCCACAAACGTATTCACACGCCCCACACGCCGATCAATCTTCATCCTTGCCAAAACACCATCCACATCCAACACATCCACCCCTTCAAAATCCATCTTCAACGAAGGCTGCTTCACCTGCACATCATCCAACGGCACCCAATAATCTTCCAACACCTTATGAATCTTTGGCCGAATGGTACGCGCCGCATACTCCTCCTTATCCGTCACCACATCCACAGGCACCACCACATCCGTTTCCACCTGCACCACACCACAAGGCGCATCAGCCACCACACGAGATCGCCACACTTTCTGAATCTTCAAATACCCTCTATCCATCACCAACAACGCCGCATCCTTCGCCAAAGACAAGGCCGCCACATCAGGCGATTGATGTTTCAATACAAACCGAATCTTGCGCTTTTTCAACGCAATCGCCACATCGCGCAAACCTTCAAGCATAAACGCATAATGCCGTTCATTGGCCTCGGGGAAATCATCCGTCAACCCAAACACCACCACCACAGGCACATTCAGTTCATTCGCCCGATGTATGGCATACATCAATGCATGGTTATACCGCACCCGTTGCGCCTGTTGCATCCAATACAACACATACTTCCCACCTTCTTGCAAACCATCTTTCCTGACTAGAATCCGCTCAGTCTCTATCATTTCGCCACCCAATCCTATCAAATGAATATGCCATGTTCTACCCAATCAACATACTCAAAAGTTCTCAACTTGACGACTCCTTATAACAAAAAAAGAGTGTTCTAAAATGAACACTCCTTTCGCATCTGAAATCAAAACACAGGTGATTGAACCATACGTCGCACACGGCCATTGCAGTCGTCCAAGGCCAAAATGGAGATTTTAAAACAGTTTCTTAAGTTCCAAAACCACTTCCTCAATCCAACAAAATATCCAAGGTCTGCTCCGATGCATCAATCAACGGGTGGTTCACATCTTGAAGTGGCAGTTCTACAATCTGTCTGCTTTGAGCCGACTGATAGGCCGCCATCTTGATTTGCATCACAGCAAGCCCATTATGCACACCCGTTATAGGTTCCAAATCCTGCTCAATACAATCAAGCAAATGCTGCACACACGGAACCAACATCCTTTCTGCTGGCGGTTCAACCGCAACAGACTCACCATTTACCACAATCGATTTACGCGTCACCTGTGCCGAAACCCCATTCCCCGTCACATTGATCGCATCTGCCTCCACACCCATTCCTTTTGCCTGAGATCGTCCCAATGTCAGCGTAGCCACCATTTCATCATATTCACACCACAATGTCGCAATATCTTCAGAGCCAAAAGCTTTGTATTCTTCAAAATAAACATTGTGCATCCGACACAATATGCGGTTTGGCAAACCAAACAACCAATACATATAATCCACAGCATGACTACCCAAATTCATCAACTCACCGCCACCATTTTGCCGCATAGGTGTTGGGTAACTCACATAGTCCATCAAATTGCCTTCAAACTGTTTCACACTGTTGTGTGCATAAGCCACCACATGACCAAATTCTCCATGATCTATCGCTTTTTTCAACCGCACCATCGCAGGCATAAACCGCAAAGGATAGCCCAACAATACTTTCACATCAGACCCCGAGACCGCTTTCACAATATCCTGCGCCTCAGTTGCAGTACGCCCCAACGGTTTATCAACCAACACATGTTTGCCATTGGCAACTGCCTTTTGAATTAACGACCGCTTTAAATAAAAATCCGTGCAAATCGACACAATATCCACATCCGGATTTTCAAGCACAGCGTCATAATCGGTGGCAACATCAACACCATACAGATCTTTTAATGCACGCCCCTTTTCAACATGGTGCTCTGCCGCTGCAACAATGTCACAATCTGGGTGATTGTGCCACACAGGCCCAAACGTATTTTGATGCGCCCGGTTGCCAATCAATCCAATGCGATAGGCCATACCAATTCTCCTTTTACACGGATCCAGCTACAATATTTAGAATCAACATCTGGCTTTATATTTTCACAATATAATATACCTCTTGAATACCAAATAGGGTCATATGAGCTAACATTCTATCCGTGATACCACTAAAAAAGGCAGATCCGAGCATGGAGGGATACGCCCGAATCTGCCTTATAACACCCAATAAAAGGGTGTAAAACTATGCCATCGCCACTTCTTTTACGTTGCGACGGGTTTCCATTTCATATTTGGCACGCGCAATGGCCCGAATGTGATCGGCCTTGCCTTCTTCTTCTGCCAGTGCATAAACCAAGGCCAACATGCCCAAATC
>JAYODI010000196.1:0-1333 GCA_038279365.1 Candidatus Latescibacterota bacterium
TCATGCCCAGCACACTTTCTTGGCTCGCTCAGAGTATCCAAAAAAATGGCATTTTAGCAACATTAACCTATCTCAAAAATGGGATCGTCCTGAGGTATGTTCGAAGTATTAAAAAGCAACCGCATATGAAAAAAAAGGTGCACGGCACACCCATGTACCTAGATGTCAATGACCCAGGCATTTCACGCACATTAGCAGTAAAAGGCACACGTGAGCAAGATCAAGTTTATGTTGTTCGACGCGAGCTCAAAAAAGGCATGTGCGTTTTAGATATCGGTGCCAACATCGGCTCTTATGCGCTCTTAGAAGCGTCTCTAATTGGTTCAGAGGGTACGATTTATGCATTGGAGCCATCTCCTCAAAACTTTTCATTACTCAACAAAAATATAAAACTTAATAAGCTCGAAAACGTCATTGTGCCATTTCAGTTAGGCGCTGCAAACCAAACAGGTATCGGAAAGTTTTATCTTCATTCTGCCTCGAATCTACATACCTTTCACCCTCAAAAATATCGCGAATTTGCCGATACACCCGATGCCTATCAACAAACTTTAGATGTCGAAATAGTAAACATTGGAGAATTTCTCAAAGACAAAAAAGCCATAAACTTTATCAGAATGGATATTGAAGGTTTTGAAGTAGAGGTGCTTGAAGGTCTCATGGACGGCATCCGCAACAACGCCCACTCGCCCAAAATTCTCTTTGAAGTCCACAGACCCAAATACGATGACATCCACCACAGCATGCGCGCCCAACTCCAACAGCTTTTTGAGTTAGGCTACAAAGTAAAAACCCTTATTTCGTCAGATGAGTCTCTCGCACGATTTCACGAGCGAGGATATCATCCCGAAAAAGTAATCCGCACAGATGGCGTCAAACGGGGTATTTACAATGATTTTACCAATGACGACGCCACGGAATTCATTTGTGATATTGGATTTGTTCGCGCCGCCCTTCTTGTTCGGACTTAAAATGTCAAGCTTATCTCGTATTCGCAACAGCAGTATTCTTAAACGTTTTCGTATCTTAAGACATCTTGGCAGGTCTTGTTTTCGATTTGCCCTGCGCCTGCTTACCCAAAACAAAGGCGTCAAAATTCATGTGGGCAGGCGTGCACACCTCCGTCTTGATTACCGTTTCTATTTTAACAAATATGAAAACTGGGGTGCCAACCACAACGATGGATACAATATCTTACTCGACTTGTGCCAACCGGGTCATATCGTTTTTGATGTCGGAGCGCATATTGGGCTGTGTGCCCTTTCAGCAAGCCAATTGGTACAACACACAGGCCGTGTGATTGCATTTGAACCCAGTCAAACCAACTTTACAT
>JAYODI010000196.1:1343-1860 GCA_038279365.1 Candidatus Latescibacterota bacterium
ACACACAGGTTTACCCCTATCTCGTAGGAGAAACCAGCAACGATCACATAGCGTTTTATGAGTCTACCGAACCCACCGGCATGAATGCCATGGTTCAATACAAAGATTTACCCAACGCCACCTGGGTCAACCGAACCCAAATCAGTATCGATGATTTTTGTGAACAACAAAGTATAATACCCAACATTATCAAAATAGATGTGGAAGGTGCCGAAATAGGCGTGCTCAAAGGTGCTCAAAAAACCATTACCAACCATAGCCCCACAATCATCATTAGCGTCCATCCCAAACATTTAGAGCTTATGGGCGAATCAGAACACACGCTTCGCGCAATCATTCAGAAGCTCAACTACCAAATTACAGATATGTCAGGAAATCCTGTCGATTCGTTTGAATTAAGAGAATACATCATGGTGCCATCTCAAACGGCAACAGTACAAAGATGACCCAAACACATATCCAAAGAATACATTCATGCATTGGCATAGCCTCATAAATAGACCCCTCAGAAATGTGA
>JAYODI010000122.1:0-12409 GCA_038279365.1 Candidatus Latescibacterota bacterium
TCGCTGGGAACTTGCCGAACAGATCTACCAAACAGAAAAAGTTTGCATCTCAAAATGACTTTCTAAAAGTCATTTTTAAATTTCAAGGAATCTCCATGCGCAAGAAAATAGTCGTTCAAGACTATGATGCCACATGGCCAAAAACATTTGAGCAATTGTATGTCACCATTTGGCCCGTTATATCAGATATTGCCACCACCATCGAACATGTGGGCAGTACATCTGTTCCAGGTTTATCTGCCAAACCCATTATCGACATGACCATCGTTATTCCATCTGCATCTCAAATGCCCACCCTCATCCAACGCCTTGCCACAATTCATTATACCCACAATGGTGATCAAGGCGTGCCAGGTCGTGAAGCGTTTCGCCGCCCGCCAGAAACACCTGCCCACAATCTTTATGCCTGTGCCAAAGGCAACCTCAACCTGCGTAACCATCTTGCCATACGCGACTATTTAAGACAACATCCCAAAGATGTTCAAGCCTACGGAAACCTCAAAAAGCAACTGGCTGAAAAATTTCCACACGATATTGATGCTTATGTAGATGGCAAAACAGAACTCCTTCTTGATATTCTTGCAAAAGCGGGTTTCACCCAAGAAGAACTTCAAGAGATTCAAGGCATCAACACAATGCCACCCGTTCAAAAGCAAAACAAATAACCCGAAGGAACAAACATGCAAAACAAAATCAAAACCTGCATCTTCACCTTATTTTTAAGCCTTGTTATCATATCCACAAGCCAAGGCGCAGATAGCAAGCACATCCGACTTCTCACCATTGGCAACAGCTTTTCTAACAATGCCACGCATTATTTGCCCGATATTGTCGATGCCGATCCCACATGCCAACTCACCCTTCAAAAAGCCAGCATTGGCGGGTGCCCACTTGATAAACATGTGCGTTTGTTTAAAGAGGCCGAAAAAGACACCTCACAAAAACACTATTGGTACACCACACCAGAAGGCAGAAAACACTACAACCTTAAAGAAATGCTTCAAGCACAACCTTATGACATTGTCACCATTCAGCAACTCAGCATCAAAAGCCCCGATATCGAAACCTATTATCCTTATGCTCCAGAGCTTTACAATTACGTCAAAAAAAATGCCCCACAAGCCAAAGTGTGGGTTCACCAAACGTGGTCTTATCGCATCGACCATCCCCTCTTTCAAAAACCTGACAACAGCCAACAAATTATGTATGATCGCCTTACCAAGAACTATCGCCAAATAGCCAAAGAACTCGGTTGCACCATTTTGCCTTCGGGTGCCGCCATGCAATTGGCGCGCGAAAAACAATCTCCAAAATTCATTTTTCCCGATCCTCAGTTTGATTATAAAAACCCGACACATCCAAACTTGCCCAATCAAACAGGCTCACTTATTCGCGGACATTATTGGGGCAAAAACAAAGACACCGAACAAATGGAATTTAAGGCCGATCTTACACACGCCAATGTGCGCGGTGAATTTCTTCAAGCACTTGTCTGGTATGAACTGCTCTTTGATAAAGACGCGCGAAAAAACACCTTCAAACCTCAAGACATCACTGATGAAGACGCCAAATTTTTGCGCACCATTGCCCACGAAACGGTTCAAACCTTTGCTCAAGAAGTTCAATAAGACATTTGTGATTCAACGGCGAGGGAACATTTATAACGGAGACACCATGAAAATAATGGGCATTGGTGCACATTATGACGATTGCATTTTTGGCATCCCTGGCATTTTGCTTCGCGCCGTTGATCGCGGCCATGATGTAACGGTACTTTCGGTTATTGGCAATTATGAAAATTGGTCTCCCGTGGGGGCAGAACGACAAGAAGATATGATAACAGGCACAACACGCCTGTTCGAAGAAAAAGGCATCACACTCAAATTCCTCAAACATAAATCCATGAACATTGAGGTCAATCAAACATCCAAAAAGGCCGTTGCCCAAGTGGTCGCCGAAGTAGAACCTGATATGGGGTTTCTCTTGTGGCCACACGACAGCCACCCCGATCACGAAGCCGTTTCAGAACTCAGTAAAATAGCATTCAATTGGGCAGGCACCGTTTTAGGCGAAAGCAGTCGTGTAAGACGTCCTAAGCGACTTTATTATTATGACAATGGTCCTCGACATACCCTTGGCTTTGAACCCGATACATTTGTAGACATGGGTGAATACGCCACACCAGCCATCGATTGGTTGACATCTGTCATGTCTTTTGTCGTTGGCCCTCAATCAAGTTTGGGCGTTGTAGAAGCCAAGAATGCTTTGGCTGCCTATCGGGGCAAAGCTTGTGGTGTATCCCATGCCGAAGCGGTAAAGAGTTTTCAAAACTATCCAGTCGATATCTTTTAAGCATTGCTAAAAAATGATATCATTGTATGACGCATGCCACTATATTATCAGATAAAATGTGACGACATCATCTTTCATGCGCCCATATATTTACTAAATGTTTGATTCTGCCAAATCAAGAGGATATCTCACCCATGAAATCCATCAACAGCTTACAAACAAAGCTTACTGCAAGCTTTGTCATCCTCATACTTGTTGTTGCCTCACTCACATTTCTCATCACATTCCGTTCCACAAAAACCGCACTCAAAGAACTCACCCAATCTGAGCTGTTGTCTTTGGCTGCTGTTATTGCAAGTCAGTTGGGCGGTGAAACTGCCGATGCAATGCAACAACTCAAAGCGGGTGATGAAAGCACACCCGCATTTGCACGCATTCAGAAACAATTGCTTGCAATCCGAACCTCCCACCCAGGCATCCGATACATCTATACCATGAAAAAAGAAAATGATCAGATCACCTTTCTTGTGGACCCTGATTTTGGCAATGAAAAAGACCCTGGTGGTGCCATTGGAGAAGTTTATGAAGGTTCAGAAGGGAACATTGAAATAGGATTTAAAGAACCTGCCGTAGACGACGCATTTACAACGGATCGTTGGGGCACTTTTTTATCGGGTTATGCACCCATTACAAACTCACAAGGTACTGTTATTGGTATTGTGGGTGTAGACATGACCAAAACCTTGGTCATTGAAAAACAAAATTTTATTGGCAACACCATCTACATTGTTATGGCGGCAGGTATTGTCTTGGCTGGTTTGTTCATTCTGTTATTTTCTAAAACCATTATCAGAGATATTCACAAACTCAATGCGGCTGCAAACGCAATCAGCATGGGAGATACGGATGTTCATGTAGATGTTGAAAGAAAAGACGAAATTGGAGAGCTAGCAGAATCATTTGGTCGTATGGTGGCCAGTCTCAAAATCATGATGATGACATTTCAAGATGAGACACCGCATGAAGAGTAAAATTCTCATACTTGAAAAAAATGAGCACTACGCTGAAAGGCTACAAAAAATGCTGATCAGCATGCTCGACTACCAAGTCATTCATGTCACTTCCGAACTTGCTGTGGTGCGAGAATTAACCGCGAATTACGTTGATCTCATTGTTGTTGGTATTCATCAAGCACGTGCAAAAGAAGGTCTCCGGCTTATAGAAATTCTCCTTGTAGAAAAAAAAGTCGTTACCGTGGCTCCCATTATGGTTGTTTCTGATGTTCAAGACCCTGCCTACATTCAGCAATGTGTTCAAGCAGGCATTTCTGATTATATGCTCTATCCCGAAGACCCTGTAGAAATTTTACCTCGGTTAAAAAATGTGCTTAACAAATCGGGTGGCATCAGCGAAATGCTCGTTCGTGTATCTACCACATTTTAAGGCCCTGCCGCCAGAGTTTTTATTGAACAACAAGCCAAAAAGAAATTGAACATCTCCTCGCTCAAAGACCTGAAACGCGATCAACTGCCAGATTTTTTACGCCATCTTGCCGTTACCATACGTCCTATTCTCAAAGAAAAAGTAGCGGTTTTTGTTCGTCGCTTAGAACAAGCATTTGGTCTTAAAAGTGAACGTGAAAGTGATTGAGAAAACATCAAATCAATTTGTTTCATCCATTCAACGCATTCAAATAAAATGCGCTACCGATACATACATTGATTATCTTAGAACCCCTTAAGGCACAATGCCTGTATGATGACAACACAAAGTTCAAAGGAGTTTTTTGTGAAACCCAACAGAATTCGAGAAAAATTGGATGCAGGAGAACCCACGATTGGTACACGCATCCATTCCAGCTGGCCTGCCATTGTTGAAGCCATTGGGCACACGGGGCTTTACGATTATGTCGAATTTGTCGGTGAGTATGGCACTTTCGATCTTTATGACCTCGATAATATGTGTCGTGCTGCCGAATTATATGGCATGGGCATGATGTTTAAGATTGACCGTGCCAATCAACATTATCTTGCACAACGGGCTTTGGGTTCTGGTTTTGGCAGCATCTTATTTACCGACTGTCGCACCGCCGAAGACGCCTTAGAATGTGTGCGCATCACCAAACCCGACACCCCCGAAGATGGTGGACGCTATAGCGTATATACCCGTCGTAACACCTACATGGGATATGGCGGTGGCATGGATTATGTCGAAGCCATGCGCAAAACGGTTGTCAATCTTATGATCGAGAAAAAAGAAGCAGTCGAAAACTTAGAAGCCATTTTATCTACGCCTGGCGTAGACATGATTCAGTGGGGGCCATCGGACTATTCTATGAGCGTTGGCAAAGCAGGTAAGCGCAATGATCCATCTGTTTTAGATGCCAAACGAGAAGTCTTCAAAACTGCACTGGCCATGGGCGTACAACCCCGTGCAGAAATTTCTTCGCCCGATGAAGCCAAAGAATATTTGGACATGGGTGTGAAACATTTTAATATGGGCGTAGACATTTCCATCTTACATGGCTGGTGGAAAAGCAATGGCGAAGCACTCAAAAAGGCTGTTGAGTCTGCTTAGCCACCTCTGGTAACAATGGGGCAACTGATATATCAATAAAAAGGTGTGCGACTCAGTTATTTCGCACACCTTTTTATTCTAAAGGACATTCTCAATTTCTATTTTTGGGCAAAAACGTGACCTTATTTAAACCCAACATTCTCTTTCTCTGTTCCGACCAACATCAGTCTAAGGCCATGGGCTGGGCAGGTCATGTCGATGTTCTAACACCTTATTTAGACCAATTGTCTGCATCCAGCATCTGTTTTGGCCAGGCCTATTGCCAATCGCCAGTATGCGTTCCTGCACGTGGTTCTATCATTACCGGTTTATATCCACACGCCCATGGTGCACGCATCTTAAAAGATGCCTTGCCCGCCAGCGTCAAAACCATTGCCCATCACTTTTCTGAAAATGGTTATCAAACTGCGGCCATTGGCAAAATGCATTTTGTTGACGAAACCCAAACACACGGATTTGATTACCGTATTCACAGCGGTGACTTTCGCAAAACCTTATCGGATGCCGAATACCAAATCCTGTGCGAAGACCAAGGCGGTGCGGGTGATATTGATGGTCGTCCATCCAATTTATCAGCTCGCTTTTTTCAAGACAACTATTTTGCCGATCAAACCGTTCAATATCTCAAACAAGAACGCAACCCCAATCGCCCCTTTTGCTTGTGGTCATCTTTTGTGATGCCTCACACCCCGCTTGTGCCCATGCGCCAATACTTTGAACAATACAACCCCGCTACGCTCACCCTGCCCACAAGAACTTCCAACGCTTTGCAAACAGGCTTTGAAGGCCACCTCATTCGCGCCAAAGAACGCGGGTGGTATGCCCAAACCGACTGCGAACTCCAACGTGCTCTGGCAGGCTATTATGGCAACATCACCCAAATGGATGCTTGTATTGGGCGTGTATTGGATGCCCTTGAAACAGAAGGCCTCTCCCAAAACACAATTGTCGTCTACACATCTGATCACGGCGAAATGGCAGGTGCCCACCGCATGTGGACCAAACACAACATGTATGAACAATCCGTAAACGTTCCGCTCATGATGCGATTGCCGAATAACACATCTCATACGATTTATTCAGACCTCATTGAACACATCGACCTTTACCCCACGCTTTCTGACCTTTGCCAACTCCCACTGCCCCAAAACATCCACGGACAAAGCTTCGCCCCGCTTCTGCGCGGTGAACCCCATACTCCTCGGCCTCACGTTTATGCCGAGTACGACTTTTGTCATGGCGTATTTACCCGCGATGATCGCTACGTTGGCAAACCACCCATCCTCATGGTGCACACCAAACACTGGAAGCTCAACCTTCTTACCTGGGCCGAATCAGAACTTTTCGACCTCCAAAACGACCCCCACGAATTTGTCAATGTGATCCATGACCCTACCAATGCCCACATCGTTCAAGAACTAACGGCTATCGCCCAACAAACCTACCAACAACAATAAAGGTGATTGGGTTTACCCAATCACCTTTATTGTATCACTAAAACCCATTAGGATTTTTCGCGCCATCCTGTTCAGCTATATGTTATAAAAACGCTGAACAGGATCGGCCATTTTACTTTGAGTGGCCACTGAGGATATTTGTGAAAACTCAGTTCTTCTGGCACTTGAAGAATGGCACTTTTTCTTCAAATGCTCAAATTACCCACATGTTCTTGTTGAGAAAAAATAAGGCGCCGCAGGCAACAAAGTAAAAATCAATTCAAAAAATTGAATCTAAAACACCGGTGCTTCAAACACATCCTGAAACTTCCCATCGTCTTTCGCCCGCAAATATGCCAACTCATAAGGCGACTCCCGCAACCGCGTGGGCCCATTGCGCACATCAATGCCCATATTTGCCGCCTCAGGATAATGGCTGTAAATCATCAATCGCCGAGGTTTGCCTGAAACATTTGCGCGTGAATTGTGCACCAACACCGTATGAAACAACATCACCGACCCCGCAGGACACAACACATCTTGTCCTCCATCAAAATCGATCAACCCTTCCTTTACCTGCAAGCCTAAGGGCATTTTTTCGTGCTCCAAATGCACCTTATGCGACCCAGGCCAAACCCGTAAGGGACCCGAATCGGGCGTACAGGCATCCATACTGATGGCCGAAGAAATAATCGATTGCGGATAATTTTGTGCCGCATAATATGCCCAATCATTGTGCACGGGAAATTGATCTTCCATCTCAGGTGATTCTACGTCTACGGCCTTAGGTAAGGGCTCTTTATAATTGAGCTTCTCCTCCATCAACACAGGTGTGTCTTTCATCAATTGTGCCAACGGATTTACCAACCGTTCATCAGCGGATACTTGTGTCAAATACAAAGACAAATCATTGATGGGCTGAATTTTGCGAACCACTTGATATCCAGATGAAACTTTTCGAATATCCAAGCGGCGGCTCTTGCGTGCATTGCAAATGGAAGAGTTAATGATTAGCTCCAAAATAAAATCTGCTTCTACCTGCATCTTTTTTACTTCACCAGCATCAAACACAGCAGGTAAAATCAAAAAACCATTTTCGTGAAATTGGTCAATCTGTTCCTGCGTTAATTCAAACCCCATTGTATCCTCTTTGTTTTTTGTTTTGCAAAATTACGCAATTGCATTTTCGACAGATAATGCCCCTGTTCCAAAAATCACCGATGTAGATGCCAATTCATTTTTTCGTGTGTTTATTGTTTCCGCATCCATATAAGATACGCTAAATGCTCTGCGCGATTGACTGCTGCGATTGACATCCGAACTGTGCAAGGTCCAATTGTGTAAAAGTGCCACCTCACCGGCTTCTAATTCTAAATATATAATATCTTCTGCTTTGCAATGTGTTTCGGCTTGTTCTGGGGTTAAAAAACCCGATGGATGATTGGGGTTAATCAAACCCATCTTATGGCTTTTGGGAATAATCTGGACACACCCATTTTCTTTTGTTGCAGGATCCAAGGCCGTATAAACGGTTAATAAGGGATCGCGATCTAAGGTGTTCCAACGATCTTGATGCCAGGGCAAAAAGGTTCCTTTGTGAGCGGGTTTATTCATGAACATAGATCGAAAGGAAGCGATACGTGTCTCTGGCCCGTAAATATGGGCACATATCTCTTCAAACAAGGGATCCTGCACATACTCTAAAAACAAAGGATCAAATTCTAACCCTTGGATTTTGCGATAGTTTAATGTGGGTGTTTTTAGTCCATTGGTTTGTGGACCTACATCTTCGTACTTTCCCGTATCACTATCCAATTGCATCATAATTCGATCATAACCCACCCGGCTTTTGCCCAACATAATTTCATCAATTCGATTTTGTAAACCTCGTAATTGTTCATCCCCAATCACTTTGCCCAACTTCAAAAATCCTTCCGCATCGTAATCTTTCCACTGCGCATCTGAAATCCGCATTGCTCAATCCTCCAATATGATCCAAACATCTATTTATAGGAACGTCAAAACTATAAAGTCGTGAAATATGTTCCAAAAATCAACAAAATGAATCAGGCACACCATTTCCATTGGCACTGTGTTTCATTATGGCATATCATCTCATTGGCTTTTATATTGGATCGTCCACAAATGCATTTTATTCCATTTGCCAACTCAAAGGACCACACATGCCCACGCAAAAACCCAATGTCGTATTTGTTATTACAGACGATCAAGGTTATGGCGATCTGGGGTGCCATGGCAACCCCATTATTCAAACCCCGAATATTGATCATCTCTATACCGAAAGCACCCACTTTACCAACTTTCATGTGGGCCCCACTTGTGCGCCTACGCGTGCGGGTCTGCTTACGGGTCGTTATTGCAACTGTACGGGTGTATGGCACACCATCGGTGGGCGTTCACTTTTGCGCGCAGATGAAACCACCCTTGCCGATTTCTTCAAAACCGCAGGATACCGCACAGGCATGTTTGGCAAATGGCATCTTGGCGACAACTACCCTTTTCATCCTCACAACCGAGGGTTTGACGAAGCCCTCTACCATGGGGGGGGGGGCGTACATCAAACCCCCGACTATTGGGGCAACACCTATTTCAACGACACTTATTTTCGCAATGGCAACCCAGAATCTTTTCGCGGCTATTGTACTGATATTTGGTTTGATGAAGCCATGAAATTTATTCAAAAAAGTGAGGGTGATCCTTTCTTTTGTTACATTCCCACAAACGCACCTCACAGCCCATTTAATGTTCCTGACCCCTATCGCGAATTGTATGGCGATGAAGACATTCCTGAAGCCCGCAAACGCTTTTATGGCATGATCACCAACATAGACGAAAATGTGGGTCGTATGCGTGCTTTTCTCAAAGAACAAAGCCTCGAGGAAAACACCATCTTTATTTTTATGACCGATAACGGCACGGCTGCAGGATGCAATTTGGACCGTCAAGGGTTTGTTGAAAACGGTTACAATGCTGGTTTGCGCGGTCAAAAAGGATCGGAATATGATGGCGGTCACCGTGTGCCTTTTTTTCTTCATTGGCCAGCAGGTGGATATACCCAAAGCCGAGATATTGACACCCTTACTGCCAACATCGATTTTTTGCCCACCTTATGTGATCTGTGTGGCATCTCTTTGTCTGACGAAGCCCAAACACACATAAACGGCACCAGTCTCAAACCGCTCTTAGAAAGTACAACGCATCTGTCAGACCGCGTTATTGTGACCGACTCACAGCGTGTGGAACACCCTCAAAAGTGGCGCAAAAGTGCAACAATGACCAACCGTTGGCGACTCATCAATGGCGAAGAACTATACGACATACAACAAGACAGAGAGCAACGCCACAACATTGCCAGTCAGCACCCCGAAACGGTATCTGAATTGCGAAATGCCTATGAACAATGGTGGGCGCAAGTATCTGAACGTTTTGATGAAGATGTTCCCATTCCCATAGCCACACCCAATGAACCCATTTCGGTGCTCACCACCCACGATTGGCACAATGAAGACAGCAACTGTGCTTGGAACCAGGCCGCTGTTCGCAGAGGGCATATTTGTAATGGGAGATGGACCATTGAAGTACAAGAACCAGGTACCTATCAATTTGAATTGCGCCGTTGGCCCCGCGAAGAAAACCGCGCGATTGTAGATGGTATTTCTGGCAAACTCACGGCTTATCATGGGGGCAATGCCCTTGCAGTGACCACCGCACGCATTCGCATTGACGATGCGCACCAAGAAGGTGTTATCAACACAAACGATGTGGGGGCATCCTTTACTTTTGAACTGACATCTGGTGAAAAACATTTGGAAACAGAATTGACCAATGGCAATGACATTTCTTTAGGTGCATATTACGTGTATGTACAACGTCTCTCATAAAGGTCTGATGGTGATGATTCAAGTTTCTAAAGCGACCTCATACACAAGGATTTGAATATGCAAAAACCCAATATCATTCTTATCCTCGCCGACGATTTGGGCTATGGCGATGTCGGTTGTTATGGGGGCACACACATCCATACGCCTTGTTTGGATGCCATGGCCCAGGGTGGGTTGCGCTTTACAGATTTTCACTCCAATGGCGCCGTGTGTAGCCCCACACGGGCCGCACTTATGACCGGGCGCTACCAACAACGCGCAGGCATTGAAGGTGTTATCTCGGCAGCGAAACATCGTCAGGTGGGTATGGATACTTCTGAAACCACATTTGCCAATGTGCTCAATGAAGCCGGTTATGCAACAGCACTTTTTGGCAAATGGCACTTAGGATATGCGCCAGAGTACAATCCTTTACACCAAGGGTTTGACACTTTTCGTGGGTTTGTCAGTGGCAATGTTGATTATTTTTCACACATTGACCAAGTAGGGTATGAAGACTGGTGGCAAGACAGACAGCTCAAAAACGAAGAAGGATATACCACCGACCTTGTTACACAACATGGGTTGCATTTTATAGAAACCCATCAAAACCAACCTTTTTGCTTATACTTGGCCCATGAATGCCCTCACTACCCCTACCAAGGTCCAAACGACAAGGGCTATCGCACCACCAGCAACACCCAACCTGGCCAAGGCCCACGCCAAGACCAAGATGTTGCTTATGCCGAAATGATGTCGGCTATGGACCGAGGCATAGGGGCCATTGTAGAGAAAGTACAGGCCCTCAATTTGGCACACAATACCTTCATATTTTTCTGTTCTGACAATGGGCCCACAGGCCCTGGTTCGGCAGGTCCTTTGCGCGGTGGCAAAGGCACAACCTGGGAAGGTGGACATCGGGTGCCCGCCATTGCTTATTGGCCTGGTGTTATTGAAGCAGGAGTTACCACCCATCAAACCGCATTGGGCATGGATTTGTTTCCCACATTTGCCTCTCTTGCCCATGCACCCGTTCATCGCCCATTAGATGGTGTTGATCTTTCTCCTGTTCTCAAAGGCGAAAATGACCTGCCACTTAGAACCCTCTTTTGGCGACATGGAAAACGCAAAGCTGTTCGCTATGAACAGTGGAAATGGGTTGAGAGTACCGAAGACTCGGGATTGTTCAACTTATCAGATGATTTGGGTGAACAAAATGATTTGTCTCAACAAATGCCCGACAAAACGAAAGAAATGCGCCGTCTGTTTCAGGTGTGGGAAAAAGATGTCACCTCTCACGGACAAATGAGAACCTAACCTTTTATTTAAAAAACACACAAGGAGATACCCCATGGCCTTCAACGTTAAAAAACGCGGTAAGCTCACCTATTATTACAATGGTGATAACCCTGTCTTATCGGCATTGGTGACAGAAGAACAAGCCGATGGTGATCTTAAAATTTATTTCTCTGGTTTAACGGGTGGTTATTCGGCCAAAGGTGTTTTAGAACGCGAAGAACTCGTTACGATGGAACCCGAAGAAGAAATTCCACTGGTCTTTCAATCGTGGGAACATTGGCTTCGCGAAGCGGGGGTTTGTGACTCGCTCAAACAAATCGATTTTATTGAAGTTCATGCTTTTGGATGTCAACCCAAATCACCCAACCCATTGGTAGACCCATTGGGTTATGCCAAGGAGCTGGAACGTTTGCGCAAAGCCTATGCCAAAGCCTATCGGTCTTTTTTTAGTGATTATCTACCCGATAATGGTGTGCCGGCGCGTTTTACTGTACATTTGGTCGATGTGCCCGACTCGGCTGCCTCTTATGAATTTTACAGCACTGCACTTTACCAAAAAGCACTGCAATAAACACACCAAAAAGCCACCGCAGAGATTTCTGCGGTGGCTTTTTATGCCATATATTTCCTATAAAGATTTAGATCAACATTTGACAGAATTACAAAATACGATCGGCATTTTCTACTGCAAAAACGTGTGAATACAGTCCGGCTACCCATTGTTTTCCATCTTGTGTGACATTCAAATATTTGATGGCATCGCCAATGTAAGGACGTACCACATTCCAAAAAAAACCAGCATATCCCTTTCGCATATCACCTGGATTTTTGTAACCAATTTTTTCATTGGCACCAAATTGTTCAAACTCATAGTACAATGCTGGAATTTTGCGCAAATAATCGGGATCACCCAATTGGCCAATA
>JAYODI010000027.1:0-35920 GCA_038279365.1 Candidatus Latescibacterota bacterium
AAAATACTATGGCACAACAGATCTCTCATTCTAATCCAGAGCCTATGTTCTCTGAAAAAAAGCGTGTGACATTTACGCGAAGCATCTTGTTTCGCACAGCGCGCCTTTATACTATTGTCAGCATGCTCACCATTGTCGTGTTTGCACTTGTTGTGATCCCATATCAAGAAGACTTGCTGACCAAACGCTTGGCCTCAACAGCAGAGGTTATTGCCACATCCATAGATCAGGTTGTTGTCACGTCCATTGTGGTCGAAGACTATAGCACAGTCATTGAACACTGTCAAAAAGTGGTTGCCGAACGGCCATCCGTTTCCTTTATCGTCATCACGCGCAAAGACGGATTTTCATTGATCAACTTAGCCAACGCCTGGAAACACGATTCTCTCGACAAAACGTGGTCTGCACCTCAAGATTTGCCAGGGGGCCTCAGCCCCACATTCAAACAGAGTGCATTGGTTCAAAAAGAAGTATTCCACTACACCTACCCATTAGAATATTCGGGTATTGATTGGGGGTGGATCCATGTGGGATTGGCCACCGAGTCATTCCACAATGACCTCCACGAAATTTATGGGCGTACTCTCATCCTTGCAATTGTTTGTATCAGTATTGGTATATTGTGCTCTATCTTGTTTAGCCGCCGTTTGGTTCACCCCGTTTTAGAACTCAGCACCATTGCACAACATATTGGCTCTGGCAACTTGAACACACGAGCCAGTATCCACTCAGGTGACGAAGTGGAACTGTTGGCCAATAATTTCAACACCATGACAGACGCCCTGCAAAAATCTTATGCAGAATTAGAAGCCCGAGTGAAAGAACGCACCTTAGAATTGAGCCAAGCCAATGCACAGTTGCGCAATGAAATTACTGAACGCATACAGGCAGAACAGGCAAAAAGCCAAGCAGAAGCCGAATTAGAATCGCAAAGAACACGTGCCATGCATTCAGATCGTTTACGTTCTTTGGGTGAAATGGCCGCAGGAATAGCACATGAGCTCAATCAAACCCTTGTGGGGGTACGTGGGTTTGCAGAGCACATCCTTATTGGCCAACAACTCAACTGGGAACTCACACCCGAAACACTAAAAGAACGCATGGAGGATATCATTGAACAGGCCGATCGAATGGTACACATTATTCAACATGTCAGACTCTTTGCCAGAGAAGCAGGCAAACCCACAACAGAGTCCGTACATGTCAACGACATTGTCTCATCATCTCTTGATATGATCGGTGCACAATTCGATTCTCATGGCATAGACTTAGAAACCCAGTTGAGCAACCATCTCTCTCCCATTATGGCCAACCCCTATTCATTAGAAGAAGTCTTACTCAACTTGCTTAATAATGCCCGCGATGCCGTTGAAACCCATAAAGTAAATGCTTCCGACACTTATAAACCTAAGGTTTCTATCAAAACACACCCTTCGCCACAAAACCCACAGGATGTGCAAATCGAAATTGTTGACAATGGTGGAGGAATTCCACAGGATATCGCACAAAAAATATTCGACCCGTTTTTCACCACCAAAGACCCAGACAAAGGTACGGGGTTGGGGCTATCCATTTCAAAATCAATTGTGGAAGAATTTCATGGAACATTGAGTTTTTCAAGCGAAAATGGACATACGACCTTAACCATCACCCTTCCCACTCAGCAAGCATTATAAAGAGGAGCCCAAAATGTCAGACACGCCCACCTTAAAAATCCTCATTGTTGATGATGAGCCCGTCATGCATAAGCTACTCAGTTCTTTTATTTTTGAATTGGGACATCAATCAGAATCGACCTATAACGGCCCAGAAGCCCTAAAAGCCATTGAAGACCAATCTTTTGATTTGATCTTAACAGATGTACGCATGCCTGGCATGGATGGTTTGGAGTTATTGGAAAAAATACACCAAAGCCACCCCCAACTCCCCGTGGTTGTCATCACCGGTCATGGCGACCCAACAATGTCTGAAAAAGCCAAAGCTTTAGGGGCCTATGACTTTATCATCAAACCCGTCAGTTTGGTTAAATTTATGCAGTTGGTAAAAGAAATTGTGGACGCCAAAGCAAATTCTTAAGCCTGTAAGACACCCATTCAAAGCCTCAAAAAAAAAAAATATTATTTTTAATTGAAAAGTGCATCCATACCTGTGTATAGCAAAAGTGATGTCTTTTCTTGACATCCATTATAAAATGCTGTAACATTTTCGTATTCTATGTTTCACATTTCCATAAATCGTTCCACACCTCGAAAGGAGGCGAATGTGATGAAGTCCACAACGTATACAGTAGGGTACCATACCAAGCTCGCCGCCCAAGAGGCACTGACAACGCCATAGCATTTTAGATATATTCTTATGCTTGTCAGTAAAATATCCAACAACTGGATGCTTTAGCTCCTCTGGGGCCGCGGATGAGGTATGTCTTGCGGTTTTTTTTGTGTCTTGCACAAACATATCTTATCCAAAGAGGAGACGCCCCCCAATATGTATAATCCAGACTTTTGGGAAGTCCAAGTTGAGCAAACAGACTTAGAAAAAATGTCAAGTGAAGTGGGCCTTTGGTTTGAATCAACCGAAGATCAAGAATTGCGCTACGCGTGGGAAGACCGTTTGAGACAAATGATTCCCCGCTTAGATACACTCATCAACCGAGGATTAACAAAAAAACAGTTTGAATCTATGATCCTCTATTTCAAATTTGGCAAAACACAGCAAGAAATCTCCGAAATCTTGGGCATCTCTCGCAGAGTCGTTAGCCAACACTTATTTGGCATTACTCGAAATGGAAAATCAGTAGGTGGTGCCGTTAAAAAAATTCAAAAACTTTGCCAAGATCACGGTATCGCCATTCAAAATTAAAGCGATCATATTGCAATATAAAAAGCGCACGGGCGTAAATGCCCGTGCGCTTTTTTATTAAAACAGACACACCATAAAGTGCATCCGCTCTTGTGTTAACATACCACGCCAACACGTTGGCCGGTTTACTGATGAATCGGTAATAACCGCATAGAAACATGATCCGGAAATGGCTCTGTGCATTTTTTTGAAAGGAGGTTTGTGATGTTGACTTTAAACCTGGAGGGCATCTCCTAATTTTAGGACGATGACCTCTCAATAAGGGGCCGAAAGCGCACTGGGTTGCTTTCGGCCCTTTTGCTTACCATAACCTCTTCCATTTGCGTGGTGGCCTCTATTTCTTTACGCGCCATCATACACAAAAGCCCCACAATCAAACTCAATACCAAAATCAACCCTGCTGGCATAAACTTTCGCGAACGTGCAAATCGGCTGATAAATACGCCCGTTAACAGCAAGCCCACCATCGCGCCAATCAACAAGCCCAACATGGGGTCGCTGAGACTCTTCCAAAACCCAATCAAAGAAACAAATCCTGTTAAACCACCCGCAACCAAAGATGCCGAACTGTTTCCCTTCACCTTCCCCATCATCCCTCCCACAATCATCAAAACACCATAAACAACCAACACACCCTGAGCCAATTGAACCATAAAAATAACCCTCACATAATTAACGGCCACTTTTCCATCAAAACACGCCACCACATAAATAGGTATCCTTCGCCTTACGCTCCCAAATAACCTTGTTTTGCCCAAACCTTTTTGGCCAATTTTTTTGCCTCATCAGACGGCTCCAAATGACCCAGTACACTGCTGGGTGGTTGACCTTTTTTCTTTCGTTTTGGGTCGGGTGACCAATCATCTGTTGCATATTTTTTGCGCACGGCTTCACTGCGAAAATCGGGTACCACCATCGGTGCCGAATCATTGAGAACAGATCGCCAAGCCTGAATTCCTGCAATGCTCATATCTATGCCCCGATACACATCCAAATAGGGCGGTTTACCCGTGCGAATGGCTGTGGCAAATTCAAAGCTGGTAAAAAAATCACCCCCGCCATGTCCGGCTTGTGTTGCGCGATCATGATGCACCGGAAAATCGGGTTTATAAACCGTTTCAACCGGTTCACCTTTGCGTTTTTCCCACGGTTCTCGCCACACTCGCAACCGGGTCTTGTCACCATGACGACAATTTTCCATCACTCCTTTGTTGCCATGAATGCGCACATAATTGCCATGCCCACGAAGCGCACCATGTAAAGACTTCACCACCGCATCATTGTCCATGCGACACATAATAACTGCCGCCGTATCGGCACGACCCATATGACGTGTTTTACTCTTATCTTCATAATCATAAGGCACCGCAAACCCATTCACCTTCACTGGGCGCGTGTCGGTAATGTACATGACAGGCGCAATTGAGTGGGTGCAATAATACGTTGCCGGAATCCAGTTTCGCCAATGGTCTTTGCCACAACTGCGCGCCAACTTCACCTCGGGTGGGTCTGGGTGTACATATTCTCCTTCACCATACTTAAACGTACCCACATGGCCTTTTTGATACAACCGACGCATCTCTTGGTTAAACACCATATAGGGATAGTTTTCGGCAAACATATATATTTTGCCACTCTTTTCAAAAGCACGAGCAAGCGCAACTCCTTCACCCAACGTATGACATGCCGCACATTCACTCATCACATGTTTGCCCGCCTCAAGGGCCATAATTGCAAATGGGGCATGTTCATGGAAATAATTGGCCAACACCACCGCATCCATGTCATGGTCAAGAAACTTTTCATAATCCACATACGTCGCAACACCCAACGCCTTGCCCTCACGCAACAAACGCTCTTCCCACACATCACAAATAGCCACCAGTTCCATACCCGTTGCTTCTGCCGCACGCATAAATGATCGCCCACGCCCCACGCCCACCACGCCCACACGAATGTTTTTTTCTTTTCTATTTGCCATATCACACAACCTCATATTTTTGATCACAACGTAAACGATTGACCATTCACATCCAAACCATCACCGCTTGCAACCACAGAGGGTGCCTTCTCACCAATCTGAAACACCCACCAAATAACCGATGCATTCCAATCCACTTCGGCACACAATGTCAACTGTCCACGCGACCCGGGCAAACGGTCTACTTGTGCATCTGACAACTTAGCTTGTGGCGAAGACACCCACAATGTGACATCGGGAAAATAAACCTGCGCCCAACCATCAGCCACCCACCATGCCGCATCGGGGTGACCATGCCAATAATAGTTTAACCGATCAATTTGTTGGCCCACAAGGTAATCGGCCACCACCACCAAATCATTCCCACGCAACCAAACCGTTCTATTCACAACATCCAAAGCCAAATCATTTGCATAACACGCCGTTAAATCCACATCCATCCGACAAACATCACCCACCAACGTGTCGCGTCTAACCTGCCGTGCAGATAGTTTATTCACCTGAGCCTGCCCATTAATCACAGGGGCATTGTGCGCCCCAACACCCAGCGTAAATTCGCGCTCGGTTTTCTTCATATACTGCTGATACCCAGGATCATCAATCAACCACTTTCCACGTGAACCAATCAGCAAGGTACCCGTATCTTTTTGCAAATGCCCCATCGGTGAATTGCTCACCGACATGGCAACTGCACAATCTTCGCTTTCCCACCCACTTCGCAGCACAGTTGTATAATGGCCATCCAGCACACCCGCTTTGGGTGCATCCACAGCCCACCCACCCACCACACCATGCAACACACCCAACGCATCAGCGCGCATCCAATCTCTGCGACACTTTCCCAACAACCATGCTGCACGTGCATCTTGTGTCAACGCATAGAGTTTGGCATGTGCCGCAAGGTGATACGGCATCTCTTTGGGCTCCACATCGCCAATCTCTGCAACATTGGCCACATCACCTGGTGCCCCCAATGCCACCGACTCATCCAACAAATCGCCAAACCGAGAATGATCCAAAATCGGTTTTCGATCACGCTCATCCATCGCCTGCAACCAATGCACCACAAAATCCATAATATACCCATCATACCCCACACCCTCCGAATGCCCCACTTGGCGCAAATCTAAAATCGCGCCCATCACCGCATGTAACCGCTGATCCAAAACGGAAGCGGCCTCATGTTTGATCGCATGAGCAGCCAGTGCAATGCCCACCGTACCAATTAATGGAATATTATGCAACACACTATGTGGCTCTTCCAGAGCCAAAATATCATTCTTAGAAGCAAAACGCCCGTGGTGTTCATCTGAATATTTCAGTGCATCATCCACAATACGTGCAAATGCACCTTCAATGTGTGTGCGTAGCCCATCGCCCAACCAATCCCACTGGGTATACGCCAGCCACAACAGGCGCGCACAATGCCCCAAACTCAAATCGGGCCGTTCATATTGCCGATAACACGGCCACTGTGCCAACCCTTCAATATCTCGCTTGACCAAACTCTGGGCATCCAAATCATCAAACCAAGTACCCGCCCACCCCAAGCTGTTCACCCGCTCCTCAAAATCCCACAACACCCAAATTGACCAGGGATAAATGGCAATGCCCGGAACAGGCATATTGGGCACAATCATTTTTCGCAAAGGCAACGGATAAGCCACCTTTCGGCGAATCCGATAATAATCGGCAATCAAATGGGTTTGTGGTTTGTGCCAACTGGCACGCCGTTGTATTTCTTGCTCAATTTCATTTCTGTTCATCTCAACACCTCCCCAAACCTGTCACTGTTCATCCGCAGAAGGACCAAACCCCCGAGCCTGTTGACGGCGGCTTCGTGCCAATGCACGCAAATCAACAGCTTCGTCCAATTCATCCACAATTTCATGACCCAAAATTTCTTCCAAAACATCTTCTAAAGCAATCACCCCCGACAAGCCACCAAACTCATCAATGACCATAAAGATGTGCTCTTTTTTTTCTAAAAACAAGCGCAACACCCGATCCAATGGCAAGGTGTCCAACACAAAATCTACGGGCCTCATAAGCTGCATCAAATCAACTTGCAACCGTCCCTCACTGATGGCCAACAAAATATCTCGACGCAATACAATACCCACCACATCTTCAGGACTCTCATCTGTAATAGGAATACGACTAAATGTGGGAATGCCCACCGTTTTTTGTATGTCGCTAATCGAAAGATATGCACTCAAAGAAAACACCACCATGCGGGGTGTCATCACATCTTTCACAAATTTATCTTTGAGTGTTAATACATTTTGAATAATCCCACTTTCATCTTGCCCAACATTGCCCGACTGCAACCCCAAACGCGCCATTGCCTTAATTTCTTCACCTGAAACCTGATGTTCAACACGACCACTCGAAATCACCCGTGTCACAAATTGGCACAACCAAACCAATGGCGCCAAGCCCCAAATAAGCCATTGCAATGGCCGTGCAATCCAAAGTGCCAATTCTTTGGCATAAACAACCCCAGCCGTTTTGGGAATAATTTCTGAAAACACAAGAACTGCCAACGTAAACACAACAGAAAAATACCCCAAAGCCTCAGCCCCCAAAACATCTGCGGCTGCTGCACCTGCCATAGCGGCACCAACTGTATGTGCGATGGTGTTCAACGACAAAATGGCCGCCAACGGCGCATCCACATCTTGCCGAAATTTTTTTAACAACTTGCCAGATATACTCCCAGACTGAGCCAAGTTTTCTACTTGGCTCATAGGTAAAGAATACAACACGGCCTCAAGCAACGAACAAATAAAAGAAAAACCAATCGCAAAGCTCATTGCCAAAATCAACTCGGTCATAACAATATGCCCCAACACAAGTGGTAAAAAGTAATGAACAACGCTCAATATAAAACGAAAGGCGCCGACACAAAACAAATTGTCAACGCCTTATTTTCTAAAGCCCCACCACAAAGTCACAACCTGAACCAACGTACGCATCAGATGCCGCCACCTAAAAAACTGAGACGAACCATGCTGGCGTTCATAATGACGCACGGGCACATTCACAAACCGAGCCCCAATTTGTTCCAACTTAACAACCAGTTCCACACAAATCACACCGCTGGTATGTCTCAATGAAATTCGATCTAAAACAGACTTCCGAATCAACCTAAAATCACAATCCACATCCCGCACCCGAAACCCAAACAACAAACGCATGCCCCCTAAATACATTTTTCCAATCAACAAGCGATACCACGCATCCGACCGTGTTACTTTATACCCATTTACCACATCCACATCCGCATGGATCTCTGCCAAAAGATTGCGCAATTCCCACACATCATATTGGCCATCTCCATCGGTATAAAACACCCACTCTTTTGTGGCCGCCTTAAATCCCGATTGTAACGCACCACCATATCCACGATTTTGATCATGAAAAATCAGCTTTAAATGAGGATAGGTTTCCGCCAAATCACGCAAGACCTCTCGGCTGTGATCACGGCTCCCATCGTCAATCACAATAATCTCATAATCATCCGTAAATGCCGCAGCAACCGCATTGGCATTGGCAACCAAAGGGGCAATTGAAAAGGCATCGTTATAACACGGAAAAAAACAACTCAATGATGGCATAATAAAAAACCCCAGTCAAGCCGGGGTATCTAAAATTAACCAAATGGATAAAACTGTATATTGGGAATCCGCTTTATCAAACCAATTTCTGCGCCATATACATAATATTGGCGCAAACCTTCCAGCGCATCTTCATCCAAATCATACAAAATATAACGCGTTAAGTAGGTTTGATAAAAGTCGGCTGACAATGTATGGCCAGTGGCATACTTTTCGGCGATAGGGCGCACATCCTTTTGGCCCAATTTTTTAGCCGCAATCAACTGCGAAACTTGGGCCTCATCTAATGCCCCCGCCCGCCCTGTCCAACACGCATACACAAAAGGCAACCCCGTCATCTGTGTCCACAACGCACCCAAATCGAGCACCCGATAACGATCCAAATCCAATTCTAAAGCAGGATCACCAATAATCAATGCCGCATCGGCCCCATCAAGCATCGCATCCAAATGGGGCGGTTGAACAGACACTGTTGGCCTGCATCCAAATTGTCGGGCCAAAATAATTTGGCTCAAAACCACCGATGTACGCGAGCTGTTGTCTAAGGCCAATGTCTTGACATCTTTGGGGTCTTTTTTTAACACCACAAAAACACTGCGCACCGCCCCCTTAGAAATAATGCCCACTTGTGGCACAATCAAATAATCTTCTGTACCACGCCCAATTTCTGCCGCAGGGATCAATGCCACATCCGTTTTGCGCTGATGCAATTTATCGGCACAAACAGATGGCACATCATAAATCAGTTCAAAATCATGATCCAGTGTTCGTTGCTCCAACGCATCCACAAGTGGTTTGGTATTCAAATACGAAACCACACCCAAACGCACACCCATCGTTTTGTCGCTCCTTAACCCCTATTAAACCACAAACCCATCTTGTGATCCTAAACGTATTCCCCATATTCATCTGCGGGCTTGTTTTCTAATTCACCAAATCATACCGCGTATTGCGCCGAACCGCTCGATAACCCGCATCTTCAATTAAACGCAACATCGTTTGTAACGTCATCGCACCCGTATGGCTTGTACCGGCGGCACTCACCACATTTTCTTCCATCATTGTACTGCCAAAATCATTGACCCCATACTTCAAACTGACTTGGGCAATCTTCGCACCTTGCGTCACCCAAGACGCTTGAAAACTGGGGATATTGTCCAAAAACAAACGCGATATGGCAATGGTGCGCAAATAATCATATCCCGTTGCTTTTTTGCCATTCCATCGGCTCAAATCACCACCCAAATCGGTGTAGTCGGGTTGAAAATTCCACGCAATAAAAGCCGTAAACCCACCCGTTTCATCTTGTAAATTCCGAATGTGTTCCAAATGCTGAATGCGCTGTTCAATGGTTTCCACATGGCCATACATCATGGTTGCCGATGTGTGCATCCCCAACTTATGTGCAATGCGATGCACGGCCAACCACTCATCTACGCGGTCTTTTCGAAACCCAATAATATCGCGCACGTCATCCGACAAAATCTCGGCACCTGCCCCCGGGATCGAATCCAAACCCGCATCTCTTAATCGGCGAATACAATCTTCTAAAGACAATTTTGAAATATGGGCAATATAAATAATCTCTGTGGCAGACAAACAATGTTGATGCACTTGTGGGTATCGTTCTCGAATCGCCGAAAACAGTTCTTCATAATATTCCACACGCAACTTGGGGTTCAATCCACCTTGCATCAAAATTTCGTTCGACTTGACAACATTGCCCCCTAAAACCACCATCTCCTCAATCTTTTCAAAGATCTGTTCGTTTGGCAACACATATCCTTCATCAGACCCTGGTGCACGATAAAACGCACAAAAATCACACTTCACCCAACACACATTGGTGTAGTTGATGTTGCGCCCAATATTATACGAAACCTGATCGGTCGGCCATTTTTTTTGTCTTACAAAATCGGCCAACAACCCCAATTCCGTGACATTTGGATGTTCAAAAAGTCGTGCCGCATCAGCACTCGAAATCCGTTCTTCGTTATATATTTTTTTGGCAATATCATCAATCATGGTCTTTTCCATCTTCCTTTTCAGGATACCCATTTTCCCATTTACGAAATCACTGGAATTTCACCCGGAATACCCACTGGAGCATCTTCGACAATCTCGCGATCTGTTGAAATCACACGATATAAATTATCCCGCTCAACAGGGTCACGCCCTGCCTCAACAATGCGTTCCACCAACTGTTTACGGGTCAACACCTGCCGTGTTTCTTCATACGTTTTGCGTGTAATTTCATACTCTTGAATCGTACCATCCACATCATCAGCACCAAACCACAGTGCCACTTGCGAAATATCGATGGTGTTCATAATCCAAAATGTTTTAATATGTGGAAAATTATCCAACATCAATCGCCCCACAGCCACTTCGCGCAAATCCATCACACCCGTTGGCCCCGGTAAATGTTCGAGTTCTGTCCGTTCGGGATGAAACGAAAGCGGGATGTATGTCAAAAAACCACCCGTTTCATCTTGCAAATCGCGCAAACGCACCAAGTGATTAATGCGCTCTTCAGGGTTTTCAACATGGCCATATAACATCGTAGCATTGGTATGCAAACCTACTTCATGGGCTGTGCGAGCCACCATCAACCACTCTTCCGAATCGGCCTTGGTCCAAAACAAATCTTCTTGTACGCGGTCGCTAAACACCTCGGCTCCACCACCTGGCACCGAAGACACACCTGCCTCTTTTAACTCCAGCATCACTTCTTTCAACGGTTTTTTGGCCACCCGTGCAATTTGTACCCACTCAATGGCCGTAAAAGCTTTTACGGCCACATCGGGTCGCACTTCTTTAACCGCCCGCACAATATCCAAATAATAAGAATAGGGCAGCTTGGGATTGATGCCTGCAACCATATGAATTTCTGTAATAGGCACATGCAAATAACGACGCACACGATCCTGTACATCTTCGGGGTCTAAAACATAACCCCGATCATCTTTGGGCTTCACATAAAAAGAACAAAACTTACACAGTTTGTTGCACACATTGGTATAATTAATATGTTGATTGCGCACATACCATGCCACATTGCCACACATACGCTCTCGCACAATATTGGCCAAATAACCAACGGCATTCAAATCGGGCGTTGCATAAAGCCGCATGCCATCTTCAGAAGACAAGCGCTCTTCGGCCAACACCTTTTCTTCTATTGCACGTAAATCATCTGGAATCTTTGGCTTCACAAAAAACCCCTTTTTTAATCCAGCGCTCAACCACAACCTTGTTTATCACATCACAAATTACGATTTCAAAAACTTATATCTTTTCCGTCAACATTTCCCGAGCATGTTGGCGGGTCAATTCTGAAATTTCTTCCCCGCCCATCATCTTGGCCAATTCTTCGGCACGTTCTTCCGTATTTAACCCCACCACCCGCGTCACCGTGCGCTTGTTTCGCGTTTCTTTTCGCACCGAAAAATGCACATCGGCCATCTTGGCAATTTGGGGCAAATGGGTAATCGAAATGGTTTGATACGATGCCGCCAACGCTTTTAATTTTTTACCCACCACCTCCGCAATACGCCCCGAAATTCCAATATCAATTTCATCAAAAATAATTACCTGTACCGAATCGGTATGCACCAACACCGTTTTCATTGCCAACATAATACGTGAAATTTCCCCCCCCGAAGCCACTTTTACCAAGGGGCGAGGTGCTTCACCGGCATTGGTAGACAAATAGAATTCACCCTCATCAATGCCTCTATAATTGGCATCTGCTTTTTTACCATCAACAACCACCAACCCATTGGGGCTATGGTGTTGTTCTAATTGTACTTCAAACTGCACATCGGGCATACCCAATTCACCCAACGTTTCACAAATATGTTTGGCCAACTTTCGGGCAGCCTTTTGTCGGGCCTTAGACAAAGCCACACACTGCTTCGTATACGCAGTCAAAACTTGTTCAATTTCGCCATCCAATTCATGCAATGCCGCATCCAACTCATCGGTAAGCAACAATTCTTTTTGCGCATTTTGACGATAAGCCAACACACTGTCTAAATTGCCACCATACTTTTTCTTTAATACCGCAAGTACTTCCAAGCGTTCATTTACTTCGGCCAATTGCTCAGGGTTGTGTTCTATGCGTTGTCCATAATCATTTAGAGCACGCGCCAACTCTTCGACACCATACCGAAACCCATTCAATTCTTCAGCACGGGGTTCCAAGCTTTTATCTAACCTAGCGGCTTCGTCCATTAACTGCCCAGCCAAGCCCAAACGATCTGCAACAGAATCTTCACCTTCATATAACAATGCTTCTAATGAAACTGCTATTTCTGTTAACCGCTCGGCATGGGCCAACAACGACCGCTCTTGATCCAAATCGACATCTTCACCCGCCTTGGGATTGGCCAAATCAATTTCTTGCACTTGATATTCAAGCAACTCTCGGCGTTCGCGTTGTCGGTGGGCAATGGCCTCTTTTTCTACTTTTCTTTTTTGCAACGTAATCAAAGATGTATAAGAAGCTTCAACTTCTTGCCGCAAAAGGCGCAAATCGCCAAAACCATCTAAAAAATCCAAATGTTGTTCAACATCCAATAAAGACTGATGGTCGTGCTGGCCATGTAAGTCGACCAATGTGCGCCCCAAATCGTTCAAGGCGCGCACCGGAATGGCCAATCCATTGATATAACACCGACTTCTGCCTTCGGCCAATACTTCTCGGCGCACAATCAATTCGCCACCATCCACATCAATGCCCATTTCTGTAAGCGGAGCCAAGCTTGGGTGTTCTGGATGCAAATCAAAAATGGCCTCAACCGTACATTTTTCTTCACCCGTGCGAATCACATCGGGGTTGGCACGCATACCAAGCACCAAACCCAAAGCGCCAATCAAAATAGATTTGCCGGCACCTGTTTCACCCGTAATAATATTGAGCCCCGACGCAAACTCGATCTCAAGATCGTCGATCAGAGCATAATTCATCACATGCAAACGACTCAGCACTGTGCCATCTCCTATGTTCTACGGTCCAAACTCCAATCGAGTTTGCGGCGCAACACATCATAAAAAGATAGACCTTGTAAATTGATCAGCCTGATGGGATGAGATGTTTTTTGAATTAAAACTTGTTCTTCGGGTTTCATTTGGGCCACGGTGCGCCCATCCGTTGACAAAACGATATCGGAATGCACCGCCGACACTTGAACCGTTACAGTTTGATCACCCGGCACCACCAATGGTCGCAATGTAAGTGAATGAGGGCTAATGGGAGTGAGAATGAGGGCATCCATATCGGGATGCACAATGGGCCCCCCACTTGACAAACTGTAACTTGTAGATCCCGTGGGGGTGGCCAAAATCAACCCATTGCCCCAAAAAGAACTGACAGCCGCATCCCCAATCCACGTTTTTACCTGAACCATACGCGAAGCCACCGCACGCTCTACAACCACTTCATTGAGTGCAAAAACACACTGCCCCTGTACCTTTGCCATCAATGCCATGCGAGATTCTACCCGATAATCGCCTGCTAACAAACAATCCAAACCCTCTTCCAATTCACTGGGTTCGGCACCAGCCAAAAAACCCAATCGACCCAAGTTTACACCCAAAATAGGTGTGTCATAATCTTGTACCACTGCTGCGGCACGTAAAATTGTACCATCGCCACCCATCGCGATCAGCAAATCTGCTTTGGCAGCCAAGTCTTCTTTGCAACAAAATTGCACCGCATCTAATTTGCAAACAGCTTGCAAATCGTCAGATATCAAAACAGACGCACCGCGCTCAATCAATCGTTTGGCCAAATGTAAAACAGATTGAGCAATGCCTTCTTGATTGGGATTGGACAAAATGCCTATGTGATTCATAAGTGCCTCAGTAGCACGTTAAACATCATCGTCGTTCTCAATATCCAATGCCTGCAACTCAAATTCTCCGCCATTTTTTTCAACCAATACTTCCACGCGCTGACGGGCATCTTCTAATAACGCACGACATATATTGGATGCTTTTAAACCTTCCTCAAATGCCAATAACGCATCTGAAAGAGGCAAATTGCCTTCCTCAAGTTTGTCAACAGCCAGTTCCAATTTCTCTAACGCATCTTCAAATGAAGGTTCATCTACTTTTTTTTTGGCCATAAAACGCACCTATTTTTTCAGTGAAAGACTCAAAAAATGCAACATAATTATTGGCAACCCACACAAGCACGTGTACGCAACGACTCAATTTTCATTTACCACATCTTCGACCCGACAAATGGCCTCACCCTTTTCAAATCGTACCCGCAACAAATCGTCTGGGTGCAATATGTTTGCATCTTGAATCACCATACCATCTGCAACACGCTGGGTTAAACTGTATCCACGCGACAACACAGACAAAGGACTCAAAGATCCTAACTTACCTGTCAAATGGCGATAATCGGCCATGCGTGCATCATATGTCCGTCGTAAATGTACTTCCAAATCGCGGTGCAAATCATCAACATGTTGCATGTGTTGAAAAACCTGATCGGCCATGCGACGCATACCATAACTTTCGGTATAATGTTCGAGCAAATCTTCATTTTCGCGCAACAACCGCAACATAGACTCACGTGCACGCAAAGTCAATCGCGCCACCTGTTCGCGCACACCCAAAGCATCACGCACCACAATTTCTGCTGCGGCAGAAGGTGTTGGTGCACGAAAATCGGCGGCCAAATCACAAAGCGATACATCCACCTCATGCCCCACTGCCGAAATAATGGGAATTGCAGAAGAGGCAACCGCACGCACCACCCGCTCATCATTAAATGCCGCCAAATCTTCTGCCGAACCACCGCCTCGCCCCACAATCAATACATCAACATCCCCATAGGCATTCAAATCGGCAATACCTTGTGCAATATCTTCTGCCGCACCTACGCCTTGTACTAAGGCAGGGCGTAACACCACACGCACCCCAGCAAAACGCCGTTTTAAAACATGTAAAATATCTCGAAATGCGGCCCCTGTGGCCGAAGTAACAACCCCAATAGCACTTGGAAAAGTGGGCAATGGCCGTTTTTTATCTTCATCAAAAATACCTTCGGCAGTCAATTTTTGTTTGAGTTGCTCAAACGCCAACTGCTGTTGCCCCATGCCTGCTGGAAACATTTGCAGGGCATTGAGTTGATAATCTCCGCGCCGCTCATAAACCGTCAACTCACCCTGTACAAGCACTTCCATACCAGGTTCAGGACGAAATTGCCCCAATGATCGCGACCGCCACATCACACCTTTTAATTGGCTGTTTTTATCTGACAATGAAAAGTAGCGATGTCCTGAGCTGTGCTGTGTAAAAGAGGTTAATTCACCAACCACCCACATCGGTGGAAAAGACTCCAATGTCTGCTTAATGGCCAGTGTTACCTCAGATACCGTCAGCGGCTGATCAGACATCATTCCTCCAGGTCCAAACGCAAACGCTCAATGTGCTGGGCTTTCCCAGTGGTTTCATCAATGTCCATGAGCACACCACACAGTTTCACATCCCCTGAAGCAGGTTCAAACCGAACCGGCATGCGGTTGACAAACCGCCCCACTGCCGCTTCTTTTTCTGCACCAATCACAGAATCATGAGGGCCAGTCATCCCCGCATCGGTGATATAAGCTGTGCCTTGGGGCAACACCTGCTCATCTGCTGTTTGCACATGGGTGTGCGTGCCCAAAACCGCACTGACCTTCCCATCCAAAAACCATCCCATGGCTATCTTTTCAGATGTGGCCTCGGCGTGAAAATCAACCACAATAACAGGTGTTTTTTCGCGCAGTTTTGCAACGATCTTTTCGCCCAATCGAAACGGACAATCCAAATCCAACATATTGGTTCGGCCTTGCAAACTCACCACCCCTACCAAAATGCCATTGCGCGATTCAAACACACCAGCACCCAAACCGCCCACCTCGTCTGGATAATTGGCGGGGCGCAACACACGGTCGCCCGATTGAATATAACCGAGCGAATCTTTTTGATCCCACACATGATTACCAGTGGTAATCACATCAGCACCATAGGCATGAAATTTTTTACCTATTTTTTCCGTAATTCCAAAACCACCTGCAGAATTTTCACCATTGACAATGCAAAAATCTACACCATGAGTTTCCATCAACTGAGGAATAAAAAATGCGGCTGCTCGTCGTCCAGGTTTGGCATAAACATCACCAACAAACAAAATTTTCACACGTCCCCCAATCGCCCAAATACAAAGGAGAAAAAAGAAAGAAGAAAAAAATCACCTTCTTCTTCCACCTCTCTTCTCTCTTCTCTCTTTTAAAACAAGTCTCATGAATATACTAAACTTTTACCTCATGCCAACTTATAAAAAACAAAAAAGCAGCAAGCAAGCCCTGCCTGCCTACTGCCTTTTATGAGGTCGCAAGTCTGCAGGTCTACAAGTCACAAGTCAAGAAACTTTCTGGTTTTGACCTGTGACCTGCAGACTTGTGACTTGCGACTATTTTTATTGTGACTGTCCTTATCTTGCAAAATCAACCGCACGAACTTCTCGAATCACGGTCACCTTCACCTGCCCAGGATACGTCATAGTTTCTTCAAGGCGTTCGGCTATTTTAGCAGCCAATTTCTCGGTATCTTCATCGCTTAAAAGATCGCAATTGGCAACCACACGCACCTCTTGACCTGCCTGAATGGCATATACGGCATCTACACCTTCAATATCGGCCGCAATGGTTTCCAATTTTTCTAAGCGCCGAACATAATTTTCCAACACCTCGCGCCGTGCACCTGGCCGTGCTCTCGAAATGGTTTCTGCGGCATCAACAAGCACAGCAATGGGCGATAAGGGATCGGCATCTTTATGATGGGCTTCAATGGCATTAACCACCTGGGCATCTTCACCATATTTACGCGCCAAGTCTGCCCCATTTTCACCATAGGTTCCATCGGCCTCATGAGAGAGGCCTTTGCCAATGTCGTGCAACAGACCTGCCCGTTTTGCCAACTGGGCATCGAGCCCCAAATGTGTGGCCATCAAACCCGCCAAAAATGCCACCTCTCGGCTGTGGTTTAATACATTTTGGCCGTAACTGGTGCGATATTTTAAACGACCCAAGCATTCGATCAGCCGCTCATGTAAACCTGGTACACCCACATCAAACGCCGTCTCTTCGCCAGCTTGACGAATCACGTCCTGCATGTTTTCACGGGCTTTTTCAACCACTTCTTCAATGCGCCCAGGATGAATACGCCCATCGACCACCAATTGCTCCAATGCAATTTTGGCAACAGCACGCCGAACGGGATCAAACCCAGATAAAACAACAGCTTCGGGTGTGTCATCTACAATAACATCGACACCTGTACACATTTCAAATGCCCTAATATTGCGCCCTTCTCGGCCAATAATACGGCCTTTCATCTCATCCGATGGCAACTTGACCACGGCCACTGTCGATTCAACAGTATGATCAGCGGCCAAACGCTGAATGGCTGTGGCAATAATTTCTCGGGCTTCATCATTGGCCCGTGAAAGTGCATCTTCTTTAATCTCTTTAATGCGCCAAGCGGCCTCTCGGTGGGCTTCATTTTCTAAATTTTCCATCAACTCACGTTTGGCCTGTTCCCGTGTCAGTCCGGCAATGTACTCCAATTTTGCCTTTTGGGCCTCTAATGAGGCGTCCAATTCTTGCGACTTGGCCTCTACTTCTTGTTGTATTTTCTCAATTTGCTGCTCTAACTCACCCACCTGCTTTTCTTTGTCGTTCAGCAAATCGGCCCGCCGATCCAATTGTCGCGCCGTGCTATTTAACTGTGTTTCCTTGCGTTTGATTTGATTCCAACGGTCTTCAATTTGTTTTTCGTTTTCCACCCGAGCTTGATGAATTTCATCTTTGGCTTCCAAAATTGCCGTTCGTTTTTCATCTTCTGCTTCGCGTTGGGCATCTTCTAAAATCTTCTCTGCCGAGGTTTCAGCGCGCAATACTTTGCTGTGCGCACTCTTGCTGCTCATTACCCAGCCAAGAATGACACCCAAAAGCATCAACCCGGTCGACAGCAATACAACCGATACTTGATCCATGGCCATCTCCATTTTTGAATACCAAAACAAAACCCCACCGTTACTTGTCTTGACATGCCAAAGCATTTTGACATACCGAGACAAACACAGTGGGGTTTCAAACCCAAAACAACATAGACACCATCACATCAGAAAGGTCCGTTACTCCCTAATAGGCTGATCTACCGACCGCGCAAGTTTGTTGGCTTTCTCATTGGCCATTTGCGACATTTGTTGGCCTTCATCCTGTGCCTTAAACAACTCATCTGCCAAATTAACGGCAGTAAGCACAGCAATCTTAGAAACCGAGCGCAAAGATAAGTTATTGGCCACTTCACGCATCTTACGGTCTATATAACGCGCCACTTCGCGGGTATGTTCAGCGTCTGTTTGGCTCGCAATCTGATATTCTGAACCGAATATTTGAACGCGAACAACGGGTGATTCTGACATAAATTTCCAACTCAATTGTCGGCGTTTGTCTCTTCCTGATTCAAGGCATCGAGGCGCGATAACATCACCTCAATTTTGTTTTGTATCTCAACTTTATTGTTAATCAATGCCGCATTTTCATCGTAAACTTGTTGCAACCGATCGCGATCAGATCGAGAAGCAACAAGTTCGTTTTCTAAACGGGTCACCTCAGACTGTAAAGCTTGACGCTGCTGCGTTAACTCTGCATTGTCACGACGCAATCGCTCAATAAGCCCAACTGCACGATCTATTTCAGCGACCAGCCGATCAACCCCTTCATGCACGTCGCCATCCACCTGCGTTTCGGCGTCCATCTTATCTCCTCACAAAATATATCTAAACAAGCTTAAAATTGCTTCTTGGTATCAAGCAATTTAACATCTTAACCATCGAAAGTCAAGCCCACCCAAAGATGCGTAAATATATAAAAAAATAACTGCAAGCGTGCAAAGATGCAGAAGGGCAGATGAGAAAACGCCTCACCCTTGCGCCCTTGCGCCCTTGCGCCCTTGCAGCTAAAGTTTTTTACTCAATTTGGGCAGCTAAAACAAAGTGACTGTTGTCACTTGTAACAACAATTAACTGTTTTGTTTGACTTTTTCAGCCAAAACAGCAAATGCATCGGCATCAGTTACGGCCAAATTGGCGAGAACTTTGCGATTCATTTCAATGCCAGCTTTGTTCAATCCATCCATAAAACAGCTATAAGACAAGCCGTGTAAGCGAGCTGCTGCATTGATGCGCACAATCCAAAGGGAGCGGAAATTACGCTTCTTTTGGCGACGGTCGCGATAGGCATATGTTAAAGCGCGGTCAACTGCGCTACTGGCTGTGCGCAAAAGCTTACTACGCCCACCGCGATAGCCTTTGGCTTGTTTTAAAATCTTTTTGCGCCTGCGTTTTGACGCAGGATTATTGGTTGCTCTTGGCATGACAAAATCTCCAAATCATGAAACAAGAATCACCAAACGAAACTTGTTTCGTGATTCTCAAGATATTTTTTACGATTTAATTAAGACGACAGCATCCGACTGACACGCCCCATATCGGCAGAACTTACTTCTGCAGCCAGGTGCAAATCACTTTTCCGTTTGCTCGTTTTTTTGGCCAAATTGTGACCAGCGGTGGCTTGCTTACGTGCAATTTTACCAGAACTGCGCTTTTTAAAACGCTTTTTGGCACCACTGTGTGTTTTCATTTTGGGCACGAAATGCTCCTTTCACAACAATAAACTGCTTTTATCTACACTAAAATATTTAATTTTGAGACTTTGGCGCCACAATAATAAAAATGTTGCGCCCTTCGTCACGAGCAGGTGTTTCTATTTGACCCACCTCTTGCAAATCTGTTTCAACACGCTTTAACAAATCGCGGCCCATATCGCGATGTGCGTTTTCACGGCCACGAAACTCAACGGCAATGCGCACTTTGTGACGCTGGGTTAAGAATTTTTCGGCGTGCCTCATTTTAAACTGATAGTCATGGTCGCTAATGCGCACACGCATCCGAATTTCTTTGAGTTGCGAGGTGTGCTGCCGCCCTTTTTTGGCTTTTTTGCTTTGCTCATACTGATATTTGCCATAGTCCATAATACGGCAAACAGGGGGCCGCCCATTCGGTGCAACTTCTACAAGATCCAATTCGGCGGCTTCTGCCATTTCTATGGCTTTAGACGTTTCAACAACGCCAAGTTGCTCACCTTGTTGATCGATAAGCCGAATTTGAGGAATGCGAATTTGGCGGTTGATACGTGGTCCCATTTCCCGCCGAGGAGTACTGGTATTACCTCTTGAACCTCTATTGATACGATCACCTCCGAGAGAGATTTTAAGACGACCCTAAATGTGTGGCGTAATAAGGGATAGTTGTTTGTTTTCGACTTCACCTTGAATTCGGGAAATCAAATCAGTTACACGCAAAGCACCCAAATCGCCTTCTCCGTGTCGGCGCACCGACACAGTGGCGCTCTCCACTTCCTTACCGCCCACAATCAACATATAGGGCACTTTTTGTACTTCTGCTTCTCGAATCTTATAGCCTAATTTTGCGTCTTGATCATCGACTTCGACTCGAATGCCTGCTGCTTTTAAAAGACCAGCCACTTCTTTGGCATAATCGACATAAGGGTCAGACACTGGCAAGATGGCCACTTGAACAGGGGCCAACCAGACGGGGAAATTACCCGCATAATGCTCGATCAAAACACCAAAAAAGCGTTCCATAGACCCTAACAAAGCACGATGCACCATATAGGGGCGATGGTATTTCCCATCTTGTCCGACAAAACTCAAATCAAAACGCTCGGGCAAGTTAAAATCAAACTGAATGGTTGAACATTGCCACTCTCGGCCTAAAGCATCTTTAATTTTGACATCAATTTTAGGGCCATAAAACGCACCGCCACCGTCATCGACACCATAAGACAAATTTTGCGCTTCAACAGCTTCGGTCAAAGCGGCAGTGGCCATATCCCAATCTTGTGGATCACCCACATATTTATCAGGACGTGTTGAAATATCAATTTGAAAATCTTCAAAACCAAAAGACCGCAAAATAAACAATGTAAAGTCAATTACTTGTTTAATTTCGTGATCCACCTGATCGGGGCGACAAAAGATATGTGCATCATCTTGCGTAAACCCACGCACACGCATCAAACCGTGCAAAACCCCCGCGCGTTCATAGCGATAAACCGTGCCCATTTCGGCCCATCGAAAAGGCAAATCGCGATAACTGCGCAAACTGCTCTTATAAATCATACTGTGAAACGGACAATTCATGGGTTTGGCAAAATATTCTTGCCCATCCACGTCCATCGAAGAATACATATTCTCCCGATAGAAATCCAAATGCCCACTTGTTTCCCACAGTGTAGATCGGCCAATATGAGGCGAGCCAACAATATCATAATCACCTTGATAGTGTGTGCGACGCCAAAAATCTTCTATTTCTGCCCGAATCCGCATGCCCTTGGGATGCCACAACACCAGCCCAGGACCAACATTTTCGTTTACAGAAAAAAGATCCAACTGCGTACCTAATGTGCGATGGTCACGCCGTTTGGCTTCTTCGATCAAGTCTAAGTAGGCTTGTAGTTCTTTTTTGTCGGGAAAAGAGATGCCATAGATGCGTTGCAACATCTTATTCTTTTCATCACCGCGCCAATAGGCACCCGAAGAACTCAACAACTTGATGGACTTGATACGCCCCGTAGACGGCATATGTGGCCCACGACATAAATCGAACCACTTATCGGCATTTTTGTAAATGCTGACCGTTTCATCTTCGGCAATGGCGTCTAAAAGCTCCAACTTATATGACTCGCCCAAGTCGCCAAACCTTTTGGCCGCTTCATCACGTGAGACTTCTTCACGAACAAAAGGTTGATCTTCATTGGCAATTTCCAACATACGCCCTTCAATTTTTTCTAACTCTTCGGGCGTAAAGGGGCGTTCAACATCAAAATCGTAATAAAACCCATTTTCAATGGGAGGACCAATGGTCACTTTGGCACCGGGAAACAAATCTTGTACTGCTTGTGCCATCACATGCGCGGTACTGTGCCAATACACTTCTTTGCCATCGTCGCTGGAAAAGGTCAAAATTTCCAAAGCGACATCATCTTGGATGGCATAATTTAAATCGACAGGTTTGCCATTCACTTTACCTGCCAGTGCGGCACGTGCCAAACCCGTGCCAATAGACTCGGCAATTTGGAGCACCGTGGTGCCAGCATCGACTTCTTTTTGTGATCCGTCGGGCAGTGTAATTTTAATGGACATAAAAGCAAAAACGCGCAAATACGAATGCGCGCTGGAAAATTAAAAACGGGAATTTCCTATGATCTTTTTCCCAGCAGGCGCTCCGTCGGCAAATGGGTTTAAATGCAACAAAAACCGTAGAGTCCGATAAATCTATAATAGCACCATAGGGATGTCAAGCGAAAACTCTATTTTTCACTTCGCGCAACCTCATGTAAAAAAACAACCTATCGGCAGATAAATCAGGCGATTGTAAACCTTAAGCAGATAACACATAATAAGACTCTCGTGGTAAAGGAATGGCCTGCATCTGCAAGTGTAAATCATTGGCCAATTGTTCAACAACGCCATCGTAATGCGCGACCATACCCTTGTTGTAACCACCAATAGATTGAGAAGGAAAAGAAACCACAATATGTGGCACCCGAAGCGCTTTCAAAATGGCCAAACTGGCTCCTTTTTCCTGTTGTTCCAAACAAGGCAATGCCTTAAATAAAAAAACCACGTCTGCGTTCCAATTGGGCACAGACACCAACAAATCGCTACAAACAGAAATGCCATTAAATTTCATATTTTCAAAGAACTTACCAATACAATTTGCCAATCCCATATCAATATCACAGGCCATATATGCATCAATGGCCCCCATCCAGGGCAATGTAAAGGGATTCAGACCACAAGCCAAATCCATCACCCGTTTGGGTTGCCCAGTAACAGACCAAATGGCATCAAAAACGGTTTCCAGATCATCAACACGTTCTGCCGTAGAAACATGCGTGCGCAATATTTGCTCGCATATCGGTTTGGGGTCTTGGTCATCTACCTGCTCAACCAACGCCAAAATCTGATCCGCATTCACCTGCCCCACATAAGCGCCATAAACCTGATGTAACTTCCGTTTGGCCGCTTTGGTCGCCACCTTGAGAGATGAATTTTGCGCCAATGCCCACTGTGCCATGCGCCCCAGTGTTTCATCACACAAATCGCGATATTTTCGGCTATGCCTCAATTGCGCAATAATTTTGGCTTCGTTCTCTGACATTTTTACAACCCCAGAGACCGATTTTCGGTGCTTTCCAACCTCTGACGACTCAAAATAGACAATTGCGCCATCATTCTGGCATAAAACCGCACGTTGTGAATGGTGGCCAACCGAAAAGCCAATGTGTCGTTAATTTTAAACAGATGGTGCAAATAGGCGCGGGAATAGTTTTGACAACACAAACAATCACAAGTTGGATCGACTGGTTCCGAATCGCGCCCATGCCGTTCGTCGTCTACATAAAGATACCGATAAAAATCGGCATCTAAATTCACACGATCAGGGGCATCGTGAAACACATATAATCGCTTTTGTCTGGCATCTCGTGTGGGAAGCGTACAATCGAAGGTGTCATATCCCAAACGAAAAGCACGCACCACATTTTCTAACTTGCCAATTCCCAACGCATGTTTGGGCACATCATTGGGCAACAATTCGGCCACCCAAGCAACCGCCTCCACCAAAGCCCCATCATCAGCAATGGGCCAGCCACCAAATCCAAACCCATCAAAACCAATTTCAAGCATTTGGGCCACACACTGCTTGCGCAAATCGAAATCCATGCCCCCTTGTATCACACCAAACAACTTTGTTCCATCTCGATTCCTTCTGCGATCAAACTCATCACGGCATTGTTGGGCCCACGCCACCGTATGTTTCACACTTAACTGTTGTTCTTCCACACTTGCATTGGGGTGCGTGCAATGATCGAGACAAAACATCACATCGGCCCCTATATGAAACTGTTTTTGGATGCACTTTTCTGGTGTCAATGTTTGTTTTTTGCCATTATCCAACCGATAAACAAAACCTTTTTTAGAAATAGAACCCGACTTTGGGTTCTCTGCAATCAACGAAAAGACCTGAAAACCACCCGAATCAGACATCACAGGTTTGTGCCACCCCATAAATGCATGAATTCCCCCCATTTGTTTCACCACTGTCGTACCAGGATGAGAAGAAAGGTGTAGGGCATTCACCATCATCGCCTCTATGCCACAGGCAGCCACATCACTGGCATCTAAGGCGCGAATCACACCACGGGTGCCATCAGGTAAAAATGCGGGACATTGCAATGTTCCATGTGCGGTTTGGATCGTTTTCATTTACGCTTCATCCAAGCCCAAACCAGTCAAATCGGCCATGCGCCCCTCTTGCTCGGCTTCGTATAATCGCCAAATCACACGCAACCCTTGCAAACTTCCTTGCCCATCGGTTAAGGGCTGTTGGCCAGTTTCAATACAATCTAAAAAATGAGCCATTTCATTTTCGGTGTGTTTGCCCGACTCAGACTCCAACAGCAGTGTTTCTTCACCCCGATGAATATGTATCAATTTGCTGCCTGTAATATCGGCCTCTATTAACCCTTCTGTGCAATGCGCATGAATGGCATATCGCAAACGAGACCCTCGAGCGCCCCACGTGCCAAAATGATACCCCAACCGCCCCTGCTCAAATTCAATGGTCACATTGCTGGTACCTTCACGTTCCATCCACGGTGTGCCCAAATTGGTGCCCATATGAATCCCTTTAACAGGGCGCCCCAAAAACCACAACAACAAGTCAACATAATGGCACCCATGGCTAAACAATTGCCCGCCGCCCAAACGCTCTTTGCTTGATGCCCAGTGATCTGAGGGATAACGCGTTAGCTGCTCCGTCCAAATAGACACCTGAAACACATCGCCATATTTTTTTTCATCCAATAATTCCTTCATCTTCACCACCAAAGGATGAAACCGCATACAATAAGCAATCATTAACACGCGTTTTTTGGCATTGGCCAACTGAATCAATTCTTTGCAAGCCACTTCATAATTGGCCATAGGCTTTTCCAACAACACATGTTTGCCCGCTTCCAAACATGCTTGTGCAACCGAAAAATGCAAATGATGTGGCAACACCAACAAAACGGCCTCCACGTCATCCAAAACATCATGAAAATCTGTGGCAACTTTAATACCCGGAAATTGCACAGCCACCGATTCGGCCCTTTCAAGCACCACATCGACAGCAGCAACCAACTCGACCCGATCACTTAGGGTTTGAAAGCGCCGCATGTGTGTGCCTCCCATACCCCCACATCCCACAATTGCCAATTTGACCTTATTACTCATAAAAAACCCCTTATGGTTTTTTAAAAAGTCCCATAGATGAACAATGAGACCGTTTTAGACAGATAGACCTGAAAAAGCCAATGAAACTACGACACAAACACAGGCATTTTTTACGGCAAATGCAACACCTTGTGGATCCGACACGACAACCGCCAGGTGGGATGACGCGATAAAATTTCCAATGCCTTATGCGTGTATTCTGGGCTGCTGGACTCGGGTTGTAAAAAAACCACATCGGCACGATCTTCGTCTACCATATCTTCTCGAAACATCTTGCCCACAACATACTTTAATTCGGTAATATACGTCAACCCATCAGCAATCTCTTTGCGCTTGGGTGATACCGTCCAATGTTCAATCAAATTATACAGCTCAGGATCGGGGTCCACGGTGCCATTGGTCTCTATATGCAAATGATATCCCGCCTCATGCAATGCCTCACACAAAGGTGTGATATTTTGCCCCAACGGCTCCCCCCCCGTTAAACACACCCACTGTGCCGAATGGCGTTGAACTTCTGCAACAACCTGTGCAATGGCCATTTCTTCATAGGTGTCAAACTCTGTATCGCAAAAAAAGCAACGCAAATTGCACTTAGACAACCGCACAAATGTGGTCGGTTGCCCCACGCGCAGGCCTTCTCCTTCAAGCGAATAAAAAATCTCATTAACCTGCAAAACAGACCCATCTTCACGCCAAATAGGCAAACGGTCTTTGGGTGCTGGGGGAATCAGTTGCAAAATATTAAAATCGTCTGACAATGTTTGCTCCTAAAAAGCGGTAAAATGGCAAATGGCAGATGGCAAACGTGAAGCCACCATCAAATTTGAGAGAAGAACCAACCTTTTGCCGTTTCACATTTGCCGTTTGCCTGCTCTATATGCCCCTAATATATCGCTCAAGCCACATCTTTGCAACCACACACCCAAAGCACTTGACAACTTCTCCAGACATCCAGATCATGACGCTATGTTAAATAGGACCCATTATTTGTTCACAAGGAGTTGCAATGTACGCTTACGAAGCCATCTTACACAACCAAACAGAACGTGTCAAAGCGGCTTATTCACGCCAAATCTTAGACACACAACACCCCGCATTTGGCGCATTTCTCTCAGAGCGCAGTGGTGCCCATCCCAATGCCGATCACACGTGCAATGCCTCAGACTTGGCCAGTGCGTGTTATGTTCTTTTAGCCGAAGGATCAACGCTTGAAAACAATGATGAATTGTTTGAACGCATCCAAAAATCCATTGCCTTTCAAAGAAAGTGGCAACGATCCACAGGCCTCATCGACCTCGTTTCGGTCAACTGGGAATCGCCACCCGACACCGGTTTTGTCGTACAATTGTTCTCGCCCATAGTATCTATTGCCCGTCAAAGAGCACAAGCAGGCAACGACCAAGCACAAGAAATTGCAAATACATTGGGTGAATTTGTACGCAGTGCCGCCAATGGCATGATTGACCGAGGTTTCCATACCCCCAACCACCGTTGGGTTGTTTGCTCCGGCTTGTCACAAGCCATGGTCTTATATCCCGATCTGCCTGCCCGTGACTATGTCAATCGCATTTTGGCAGAAACCATTGACATCAATACCGACGGTGAATTCACCGAACGATCAACGGGTGTTTACAATGCCGTATGTGATCGCTCACTGCGTTTTATGGCCGACAGCCTCAACAAGCCCGAACTGCTCGACGCCGTGCGCAAAAACCTCGACATTATGGCCCATCTTTTTCACGAAGATGGCACCGTGGTCACCTCCATTTCCAACCGCCAAGACCGTGGGTTGCGCGTCGTACCCGTAGGCATTGCCGATTCGTTTTACGACATGGCCCAACGCGATCAAAACGGTGTTTGGGCACAAGTGGCCGACAACTTGGCCGCCCAAGGCACCGACCAAGCACACAGCCCGTGGCTGATTCAACCTTTTATGCAAAATCCCAATTACCGCAACGACACATTGGTGCGTCACCCCTTGCCCAACAACTACGCACGTCACTACCCCATTTCGGGTCTTTGGCGCGTCAAACGCAACAAACTATCGGCCACGGCGGCCACAAACAACCGCACTGCTTTTTCAGTACGCTATGGCAACATCAATTTACGTGCCGTCAAATATTCGGGCACCTATATGAACACTTCCAATTTGCAAGCAGACTACATGGAAGCCATTAAAGGCGGTATTCGCCTCACACAAAAAGGCGCAAACCATCGCACACCTGGTTATGAACTGCCACTCAATAAGGAAGTTCCTCTTGGACAATTTGGCACCGTGCGTAACACACGTGAGCGTTGGACATGTCCCGAAATAGACCTCACATTGGATATTGTTGAAGTCGAAAAAGGGTTTGATCTCCACTACACCACACAGGGTGGACTGGATCGTGTGCCCATTGAAATAGAATGTACGTTTGAAGGCCCAGGCGAATGGGAAACCCAAGACAATGTTTTACAAGTCGACAACGGGCAAAGTGCCATTCTCAAATCGGGTTACGGCACCTTTCACTCTGGCACCGAAGGCATTACCATAGGTCCAGGTGCGGGCATTCACAGACATTGGGACATGCGCAACTCTGAACCCGATAAAGAAAGCTTTCGCGTACTCATTACGCTACAAACGCCCGTTGATCACACCCTCAAAATTCGCTATGGCACGTGGTCACTCTCAGCTCAACAACTGATCTGAGAAATTGCAAAACAACGCTGTAATTGCCCGATCAACCGCGCCGGAATAAATTCCAGCGCTACATAAGAAAAGTCCTACGGACTAAAACCGTAGAACCACACCGAATGCTTAAACATGATTGTGGTTCATTTTAACGAAGGTAATTGCCCCATCAACCGCACCGGAATAAATGAGCTTCGCTGAACTTGCGTTTCCAGCGCTACATAAGAAAAGTCCTACGGACTAAAACCGTAGAACCACACCGAATGCTTAAACATGATTGTGGTTCATTTTAACGAAGGAGTATGTGATGCATCCATTCAACACACTCAATGTACCCGAAAACAAAGTGGGCATCCACTGGTTTGGGCAATCTACATTTGCCCTCAAACACCCCAATGGCACGGTTGTGCAAATTGATCCGTATTATCCACGAGAAAGACCGCCCGAAAGGTTCATGCATGCCGAACCACCTTTAGATGAAAGCACACTTAAAACCGACTTTGTGTTGCTCACCCATAACCATGGGGATCACACCTGCATCGAATCACTTTTGCGCATTCACCAAGCTTTTCCCCAATGTCGCTACATTGGCCCGCCCGAAAGTGTGGCCAATATGATCGAAAACGGCATTCCGGAATCACTCATCAAAGAAATTACCGCACAAGACGTGGCCACACTTGGCCCAATGACCGCACACGTCGTTTGGGCAAAACCGCCACAAGGTGCGCCCGATGACGGCATCAAACCACCCGATGTACAACACCTCGGTTTTGTGATTGAAGTGGGCACGGTCCGCGTTTACATCTCAGGCGACCCCATCAACACCTTCTCCAAATACGAACAACTCATTCGCCCCATTGCCGACTTGCAACCCGACATCGGTTTTTTGACCAACCACCCCACCGAAGGTGAATTCCCTTTTTTTGATGGCTCAGTTGATATGGCCCTTAAACTTGGCCTCAGTGCCGTGGTGCCCACACACTATCAATGTTTTGTAAAACGCAACTACGACCCACAAGAATGGGCCGCTCATTTTCCCGAAGACGGCCCAGAAACCATTATCATTCCCTACAATGAAGCCATTGTCTACCCTGCTTGATGCGACCAGAAATGCTATTTTGTTCTTTGTGGTTTGTATGGGATGCAGTATTCCCACCAACCCACAAAGCCCAAACATCAGCCCGCAGGCAGAAGCCATTGTCTTTTTTAACGACATGGAAAACCCACCCGTGGGTGTGTACACCATTCGCCAGTTCCTCACCGACTGGAATGGTTCTCCTTGGGAATTGGGTATAGCCAATGGCCATGTAGACATTGTCGAAGGACCAGAAGCCTATCGAGGGAAATCACTACGGGTCTTATATCTCAAAGACAAAGCCAACTATGGCAAAAGTGGCGCAAGTTGGCTCATTCCTCTCAAAAAAACCTATGAAGAAATATACTGTGCTTATCGCATCAAATTTGCACCTGATTTTGACTTTGCCCAAGGTGGCAAATTGCCTGGACTCATAGGTGGTGCGGGCAACACCAGCGGACACAAACCCACAGGATCAGACGGTTGGAGTGCCCGTATGATCTGGACAGAAAAAGGCAATATTGCCCAACATGTTTATCATCCCGACCAATCGGATTTTTACGGTGATGTGTTTCCTTGGCATAGCCCTTTTGCCCCCAACACTTGGCACCAAGTGGAACACCGCATTGTGATGAACACACCCGGCCAAAACAATGGCATTTTGCAAACGTGGCTTGACGGTATTTTGGCCTTAGATATACACACATTGCGTTATCGCGATGTAGATACTCTGGGCATAGACACTTTTTATTTTACCACCTTCTTTGGCGACGATGGTCCCTCATTAGGACCATCCAAAAATGAAACCATCACCTTTGACAACCTCATGATCGCCACTGCACCCATTACCCATTAAGGTTATTTTTATGTCTCGTATCTTCATCACACTTTGTCTGTTGTTTTTTCTTTGGAGCAACGCCATGTCACAAACCATCCACATCGGCGCATCATCATTGTTACCCGACGACCCCACCACCCATTACAGCCGTGCCGTCAACTTTGCGCCTGGAGACGGTGAAATCGTAGACCTCAATCCCCCGCGATTTCGATGGCGATATCATCCCACGCAACCTGGCGAGGGCGGTAATTACACATTCTCATTCCAAATTGCAACCGACGCCCACTTCCAAAACCTCATTCACAACATAGACACCCCATTCAACTTCTACAACACCCTTGCCTCCTTTGATGGCGCAGGGCCCTATTACTGGCGCATTGGTTACAAAGAAGAAAACGCAGACACAATCGTCCACTGGAGTGACAGTCGCACCTTCACCATTTCGCCCGATGCACAAGTATGGGATCGCGCGTCCATGGCCCATCCAGATTTCAGCAATGTGGGTCACCCACGCCTGCTCTTCACACAAGAAACGCTGCCCAAACTCCGAGAAATCACCCAAACCAACGAAGACTCAAAAAACATCTTTGCCCGCATGCAACGCGAAGCAGACGAAATCGTTCAATCCACTTGGTGGCAAAATGGCTTGCCCACAACAGACCACGAGCCTGCGCCTGAAAAATATTATCACATAGCAGGCAAACTCGTTCAGGTTGCATTTGTCTACACCCTCACACAAGATGAAAAATATAATCGCGTCAAAGAACACGCCCTCACCTTTGCGCGCTATCCCAAAGGGGGTTTGGCTTCCCCCGAAGGCGCAGGCGGTGAAAAAGACGCCAATGAAGATGCCACACAAGCCACCGAATTCCTCGCCCTCCTTTACGACTGGCTTTATCCCAAACTCACCGAACAAGAACGTGCCGACTTTGTTCACAGCCTCGACTGGCGCATTGAAAGTTTTGTCTACGACTTTGCGTGGAAACGCAACCACAACGGCACACGCCCCGCTTATGTTCATGGGAGTTCACTCTCTGTCATAGGGGCCAGTCACGCCTTTGAAGGCTTCTTCGATACCTTTCCCGCAGCATTGGCCATTTATGAACATTCTCAAAATGCCCGAGAAGCCTTTCACTTGGGCATCAACTTTATGGCCGGTGTCGGATCGGCCCACGGTTTTAGCGAAGGCTGGAATGAAGGCCCCGGTTATGGCAATTCCAAATGGGCTTGGCAAGTCAATGCAATGAGCTATCTCGACAGCCTCTTTCCCGAATACGGTGTGGGTCAAAACCCCTGGATTACGCGCACAGGCGCATTCATGCGTTTGCAAACCCCAGTAGGCATCCAACGTGCACCTTGGGGGCACGGCTCCAACAACACCCGTTATTATGAAAGCGGACATCGCCGTGCCTATCGCAAACTCGCCTTTCTCACAAACGATGGTCGTTTTTTGGCCAACTGGCAAGCTTATGGATGGACCACAACAGGCTCAATGGATCGCCCCTGGATTGAGTGCACACTGCCCCTTTGGCGAGAAAAACCCACGCCCATTGTAGAAGAAAATCACGTAAGAGCCTTTCCGCGCTCTGGCTGGGTAATGGCCATGTCTGGGCCACCCAACGATCCCAACACCTACCAAAATGGCCTCGGTATCATCTTTGCCGCACGTCCACGCGGAGGCTACAGCCACTCACTGGCCTGTGACAACAGCTTTCACATCTTCGGCTACGGCCACGACCTGTCTCACGCAGGAGGCGCCACGCCTTATGGAGATGCGTGTTCCTATCACTCGATGAGTCACAACACCATTCTTGTAGATGGCCTCGGTCAATTTCAAGGTCGCTCAGCCCAATCGGCCCCAGTCATAGCGCGCCTCATTGCCTTTCAACAATCAGACACCGTTACCTACTGGTGTGGAGATGCCACATTGGCCTATCCACGTACCCCTGGCGAGGTCAAACACTGGTGGGGCGGTTTGGACGATATTTACAAAACACGCGACGTTAGCCACCTCACACGCTTCAACCGTCACGTGCTCTTTGTGCGTAACAAATACTTTGTGATGCTCGACGACCTCGAAGCCACAAAACCCACCCAATTTACCTGGTTATATCACATTCAGCCCGAAGGCCCCTTTAATCTCAACGCACACAGTGGGTCTTTTACCTACCAGCTTGACAGCGTGAAGGTAGATGTGGTTCACTTACTCGGCACAGGCCAGCTTGACATCCACGACATGCAAGGTGCCGATGGCCTTAAAAACCCACTCACCGGTGAAGATTATACCAGCGACTGGAAAAAACGCGAAGGAGACAAACCCTTCACGGTCGCGCACAGTCTCTTTGTAACCAACAAAAAACCACAAACCCATTGGCGTTTTCTAAGCGTTATTCTCCCCGCCCCATTGGGAACGTCTACCCAGCCCAAAATAGAACGCCTAGACGACCTCACCATCAAAGTGACCGCCTTTGGGCAAACCGACATCATCAGCTTTGATCCCAACAACAAACACAATGCCACCATCGCCATCGACTTACCCACCATTGCCAAAACGGGGCTTCACAAGTAGCTTTACCCTTTCATAAAGATCTCAATCATCCACACAGAAAGTGAGCATCATGTCTAAACCTTCATACCATGCCGTCATATTTGACATGGACGGCCTTATTGTTGACACCGAAAATATTTACTACAATGCCTACAACCAAACCCTCAACGACTTAGGCGTCAACATCCCCCGCGAAGGTTACGTACGCTGTGTGGGCCATCCTGTTGAAGACAACAGTGTAGATGCCGTCAAATTGTATAACCTATCCATTCGCCCAGAAGACTTTCTCGAATCGTGGATGAAACGGTTTGAAAGCGCCATTGAAGACCCAAAGCAAATTGAACTCATGCCTGGTTTTCTCGACTTGCTTGCCCATTTGCGCCACAAAAACTTTAAACTCGGTATCGCCTCATCCACCCCCCGTCACAGAATGCAAACCACCCTTAAAAATGGCGTCTTACCTCACTTAGGAGTCACGTCCATTAACGAAATATTTAGCGCTATTTACTCTGGCAGTGATGTCACAAACACCAAACCCGACCCTGAAATCTATCTCAAAGCCGCAGCAAAGTTAGACGTCGCCCCCAAACACTGCATGGTTTTTGAAGACAGTGTTGCAGGCATCCAATCGGCAAAAGCTGCTGGCATGACCGCCATTGCCGTGCCCAATTTTTTTACATCTCATCACGATCATAGTGCAGCGGATCGCATACTCAAATCGCTTGCAGAAGCCATACCATTGTTATAAGCTCACGGAAGCACACCAATAAAAAAGCTCTGCTGATACCAGCAGAGCTTTTTGGTTTATGAATCCGTTTCAAAACAATATCAAATCCAAAGATCGAGTGGTGCGTGTTTAATTAAAGCACGCAAAATATCGCTTCGAGTAATCATCCCCACAACCAGCTCTTCATCATCTACAATGGGCATACATCCAATGCGCTCTTCAAACAAAACCCGCGCCACTTCCCGAATATTTGTATCGGGCGTAGCAGTAAGAACGCCCTTTGTCATAATATCTGCCACAATACTGGGTTCGAGAGATTCTTGGGTATCATCCATTTGTGACAATGCAAAGAGGTCGCGATCAGAAACAACGCCCAATATCTTCCCATCTTGCCCCACCACAGGCACATGCCGAAACCGTCGCTCTTTCACAAGTTGCCGTGCCTTATTCAAACTTGTATCAGGTTTCACACTGACCACAGGAGAACTCATAATTTGTTCTGCCCGAACAGCCAATTTGGGTTTGCTGGGTTGTTTTTTTTGCTGTTTATAGGCCGAAATCGCTTCGGCAGTTTCAAAATCATCTGCCTCAAAATGATTAACAGCTCGTTTAGATGTCTCCATCTGGGTGCGCACATGCACACTGCGTCGTGTCGGATCTATCGGCTTAACCGAGTTATCACTGCTCATATTGTCCGGATGATAGCGCCAAAATGGCATGTTAACCTCCTACCCCTTGCAAACAACAGCTTTGTACTTTCAAAAAATTCAGGTGATTACAAATCACTCAAATTAAAAATACACGATTTTGATCACAATCGCTATGGCACAGAATAACCCATCAGATATAAATTTATGTTTTTGTAAACAAAAAAACTGTCCCGAGTACATTCGAATAATAATTACAATAGCCATTACACCCGTCAACAAAAACGGGCAGATCATATAATGACCTGCCCGTTTAATGCCCTATAAATACGCCGTCGACCCATCGGGTTTCATCACTGCTTTGCGTTCCCAATGAATATATTCATCTTTGCTAATTGCTTCTTCGTCTACTTCTACCCCATACCCTATGCGATCTGGGCGCAAATCCAAATAGCCATCCTTTGGAATATACGGATCATCTAACCAATGTCTGCTGCCCTCGGGCAGGTTGTATTCTAAAATCTCAAAGTTGGCCGTAGCAGCACAAAAATGTACGTTTACTGCCGTGGCCAAAGGCCCCATCGGGTTGTGAGGAGCCACATTCACATAATGCGCTTCGGCAATGGCCGCAATCTTGCGCATTTCTAATAAGCCCCCACAGGCGCAAATGTCGGGCTGAATAATGTCTGCCCCATCTTTTGACAACAAGTCCAAAAACTCAAAACGTGTGTAAAGAGATTCACCCGTAGCAAGCGGCACCGTCATTTGTGACCGCAACTTAGCCCACGCATCACTGTTCTCCGGGCGCAACGGTTCTTCGTAAAACAACGGGTCATAAGGTGCAAGCGCATCGGCCAATTGCAATGCCCTTATCGGAGAAAAAATCTTGGCGTGGGGGTCAAAAGCCACTTCCCAATCGTCGGGGGTATGGGCCCGAAAATCTTCAAAGTATTTGGCGGCTGCCGCACACACACGCCCCCACCGATTGGAATTGGGCTCCAACAAAAATGGCGAAGCCTTAAAGGCCGTAAATCCATATTCTTCATTTAACTGCTTGGCTTGCTCTGCGGCCTCTTTGCCATCTTTGCCACGAATAGACCGATAAACACGTACTCGATCTCTCACATTGCCCCCCAAAAGCTTATACACGGGCAACCCCGCAGCACGCCCACTTAAATCCCACAAAGCATGATCCAAAGCCGACATTGCCGCCAAGCCCAAAGCCCCCGGTGGAAAACGCATTTGTTGAAACAACTTCAACATAATGTATTCAATGCGCGTTGGATCATCTCCCTTGATCAATTCAAAGATGTAATCAATCACAGGTGGAATGGCCAAATCTGGCCCATGGTTATACACCTCGCCCCACCCATAGACACCTTCATCCGTCTCCACTTTGAGCAACACACGTGGTCGGTTTCGGTCTCGTGTCATGACAGATTTGAGTCCTATAATTTTCATAAGAAGCTCCTTTTATGAATCAGAAAATTGGGAGGGACAACGAAAATGCGAAAATGCGAA
>JAYODI010000027.1:36020-61704 GCA_038279365.1 Candidatus Latescibacterota bacterium
TCGTCCATTCACCTACAAATATGCCGTCGATCCATCGGGTTTCATCACCGCTTTGCGTTCCCAATGTACATATTCATTGTTGCTAAGAGATGCCTCATCTACTTCCACACCCCATCCAGGTCTATCGGGGCGCAGGTCCAAATAGCCATTTTTAGGCAAATAAGGATCATCAAGCCAATACAAATTGTCATTGGGTTTGGGTACGTGATATTCCAAAATCTCAAAATTGGGCGTGGCCGCACAAAAATGTACATTTACTGCCGTGGCCAAGGGACCCATCGGGTTGTGCGGAGCCACCGTTACATAATGCGCTTCGGCAATGGCCGCAATCTTGCGCATTTCCAATAAGCCCCCACAAGCACACACATCGGGCTGAACCACATCGGCTCCATCTTTCGACAACAAATCCAAAAACTCAAAACGCGTGTACAAACACTCACCCGTAGCAAGTGGCACACGCATTTGTAACCGCAACTTAGCCCACGCATCACTGTTTTCGGGGCGCAATGGCTCTTCGTAAAAAAGCGGGTCAAACGGAGCAAGTGCATTGGCCAATTGCAATGCCCTTATCGGAGAAAAAATCTTAGCATGTGGATCAAAAGCCACGTCCCAATCGTCATCTATATTTTCGCGCAATGTCTCAAAATACTTCGCCGCCACATCACACACCCGCCCCCAACGATTTGCATCTGGATTGATCTTAAACGGTGATGTCTTAAATGCCGTAAATCCATATTCTTCATTTAACTGTTTGGCTTGTTCTGCGGCCTCTTTGCCATCTTTTCCACCAACAGAGCGATACACCTTCACCCGATCTCTCACCGCACCGCCCAACAACTTATAAACTGGCAAGCCCACAGCACGCCCAGAAATATCCCACAAAGCCTGGTCCAATGCTGACATTGCAGCCAAACCCACACCCCCTGGTGGAAACCGAAACTGTTGGAACAACTTCAACATAATGTATTCAATGCGTGTGGGATCCTCACCTTTGATCAACTCAAAGATATAATCCACCACAGGTGCAAGGGCCAAATCGGGGCCATGACTATATGCTTCACCCCAACCACCAATCCCCTCATCGGTTTCAACCTTAATAAGGGCACGTGGGCGTTTGTTCACCGTCTCGCCGGGGCGTTTGCCTGTCATCACGGTTTTAATGGCCACAATTTTCATAACAAAAATCCAAAGAAAAAAAGGAAGAAGAAACACATCTCTCTCCTTCCTTTGATCTTAAAAATACACATTATTTATGCAAAATCTTCGGCATTATCGACGGGCGAATAACCAATCTCCTCACGTGCATTTTGAATATCCCAATAAGCACGTTTGTTGCCCGAAATACCAAAATAAATCGCAAACCCGATCTTATCGGAAGCGTCAATGCTGCGCCACGTGAGTTGCACGGTATCTTTATAAGAAAGCCACGTTGACAAAATGCGATCACTCTTGCGGTTTTGCACAGAAGACACGGGCTGAAAAGAACCAATGCGCAAACAAATGACCGACAACCCATGTGCATCCCAATAATACCGCCCCAAAGCTTCGTCATAAGCTTTGCTTGCTCCATAAAAGCTATCAGGGCGCACAGGCATATCCCACGTGGTATAAATAGGGCCTTTGATTTCATACATCCCCGTAACATGATTCGTGCTGGCCAAAATAACCCGCTTTACACCTTTGCGCTTACACGCCTCATAAATGCTATATGTGCCTCGAATATTGGCCTCAACCGTATCTTCAAACGATGCCCCCCCCGATGGGTTACCTGCCATATGCACCACCACATCTATGCCATCCACAGCTTCTTCCATCTTCTCCAAATCGGTAATATTGCCCACCATAATTTCTTCATTGTATCGCTGATCCAAAACCGTTCGGTTATACAACACACGCAAATCGTACCGTTCATGCAAACCATCCACCAGCACCTGCCCAATACGACCCGCAGCACCTGTAATCAACACTTTCTTTTTTTCCAAAACAAACCTCCCTATATAGTCACCGAAAACCTTTCGGCATCAAAAAGCACTTCTCCACAAATATCTGAAATATCTATGGTTAAAATGATCTACTGGTTTAAAGGGAACACAAACACATCCGATGTGCCACAACGATCTGATGTAAAATCAATATAATTGCCAGGTGGCGAAATAGACGGGTGTACATGAATCGTTTGGTCTTGTATATAACTCGTATTGGGCCAACACAACACTTCACCTTCACCCGTTTTTAAATCTATACGCCACAATTCATTATCTCCTTCACACTGCACATCTGAAATAATAAATGAATTGCCACGATCAATAGACGAATGTCCCAAACGACGCTCTGTGCTGATAAAGTGTTCTTGCCAATCTTCTCCATTGCGGTTGATCGAACAAATGGCCCCAGGAAGAGTACCTGGCACACTTTTTCTGTGAAAATACAACCGATCACCTGCAAAATCCCAATACTCGTGCGTGGCTCGAAAACCATAAGGCATGGTCAAAAAAGGCCGAGATACGCCTTTTTCCACATCCAAAACCCACGTACGAGCGCGCTTCTCCATAGGCAAAGACATATCATTTTGTGTATCGGGACCAGGGTCAAATGTGACCAAGTTGGAATCACCTGGGCAAATTTGCGCATGACTCAATTTGCCATCCCATTCGAAGATCTCGTGAAATTCTCCCGTTGCCACAAACCCAAACGCCAATATTGTTTTGTCCGTTCCAGAATCATAAGCCACCACCACACGGTCATCATTACCCGACAATGCCACAGGTGCACCAGATGGTGTACTTGGGATCTTACCTTCAAAATCAATCACCACCCGATCTTTCCCTGTTGCCACATCCACAGCATAAACCCGCCACCCTGCAGTATACAATGCCTCACGTCCGTTGCGTGCCATACCAAACGAAATGGGGCGATAATCTGCCACATCGCTCAACTGCCCCAATTCGCCACTTTCCAAATGCGCACGATACAGTTGAAAATTTCCTGTGCGATTGGAAGAAAAAATGACATATTGTTCATCTGCTGTAAAAGCTTCTACTTCTTGATAACAACTGCAATTAACCGCATCACCTTGTGTCATTTGCCAAACGGTCTTACCCGTTTGCACATCGGTTTCTACCTGTTTTTCACTTGGCAAAATTTTAAGCACATCGGCCTCCATCCCATTAAGTTCGTAAGCGGTTACTAAAATCGTGCTTTATAGGGTTGGTGTCAATTGATAAAAATCAGTCACAGGTCACAGGTCATTGGCATGAAACCAAGAGATTGTCAATTACAAGGTTTTTGTTTTGACCTGAGACTTGTAAACCTGTAACAAACACCACTCATCGCCTCTGAGGAGCCGTTATGTCCAAATCCCCCCTCAAACTGCCCAAAAACTTTAGCCCCACCACCAACATGATCGCCCGCCCAGAAGGTGACAAAATTTATCATGCACCCCGTGCCGCTTTCGAACTGGCCTACACCCTACTCACCAACGGCCATATAGACGACATCGCACAAGCCGAAAAAACAATTGCTGCCGCCTTAAAGGGCCAAGAAACACGCACAGGTGACCCGCACTTGGGCAACTTTTTATGGGAAGCAGAAGATGACGCTGTAGAAGACCTCAATGCCGTACAATTTTGTCTTTTCCAACTTGTACCTATCATGATTCAATATGGCACCCATCTCTCCCAAGACCTCCAAAAATCCTGTCAAAAAGCCATTCGTTTAGGCCTCGAAGAAATAGCCCGAATAGATGTACACCCACGCTACACCAACATTGTTATCAAAGACATCACCAACACCATTCTCGGTGGCGAATACTTACAAGACGATGCATTTAAAAAAAGAGGCTACGACAAATTTCACCGCTGGATGGCCTATACAGATCGCTCGGGTTGCCCATATGAATTCAACAGTCCAGGATATGCCGGTGTGGCCCTTCGGGTACTCAGTCGCCTCATTCTGCTCACACAAAACCAAACCATTCAAACACGCGCAGAAATCATGCGTGCACGCATTGGCCTAAGTGCCACCCTTCACATTCACCCAAGTACAGGCCGATGGGCAGGCCCTTTTAGTCGGGCTTATCGTGCCACTGCCGCGTGTGATGCAGAGCGAGAACTGCACCAAGTAAGAGATTGGCTCACCACCGGTATTCTCCCTCGTTGGATCGCCAACGCCTTGGCCAATCGCCCCGAAAAAATGGACCTCGTCGAAACCGCCGATGCCGACAACACCATCGTCCTATCAACCCACCACAGCCCTTCATTTTCACTTGGTGTATCCACGCAAGAGCTCACCAGCCAATCCAATCGTTTCATTGCTGGCCAATCCAATTGCTTCATCGTACAACACACCACCCACGATGAAAACACAGGTGTCATTTATTCGCGCTATGTACTCAACGAACATTGGTTAGGCGACTTTCGTCCTACCCCAGCACGCTCCAACATGGGTCTGCTCTTTGAAGAAGGTCAGTTCCACGGCGTACAACACAATAACCGCGCCATTTGCCTCTATGCACCGCGTGCTTTGGGGGCTTGGGAAACCTGCCACAGTGCCAAAGCCGTTATCGCCTGGCATCGCAAAGAGCATGTCACCCACATTTGGCTCAATGGAAAACCCGTTACGACCAGTCCCACATCTATCCCCCAAAACAGTACCCTTGTCGTACAAAGTGGCAACATTCTAACCGCCATTCGCCCACTTGCAAACACAGACCTTGGGCGCAATGCCCCTGTTCACCTCATTGAGCGCGACGGCCACCTCTGCCTCGAAATTTACAATTACAAAGGCCCCGAAAAAACATTCTGGGAACAAGCACATCCTGGTTCCTTTTACCAAGGCCAACCCCAATGTGGATTTTATGCCGAAATTGCCGAAACCACCGATTGGCCCAACCCACTCGACTTTTCAAAAGCTGTTGCCACGGGCGAGCTCAAAGACCACGCCGACCCGCGTGTCACCTTCGATGAAGGTGTTGAGCGATCTTGGTCGGTCGAATATACCCGCAACAACGAAACCTTAGGCATCGAAATCGAACTCATGGAATGGCAACTCAAACGCCGCTGGACGCACCAGGGCGACCTGGGCACCCCCATGCTCGATTCGCCAGTTGCCAAACAATCGCGTGATGGACATATTGAAATAGGTAACACCACCCTCACCTGTGGCCAACACCCAGCCTGGCTCTTCACCTGCCCCAGCACCAATACCTATGTCGCTGCCTATCACGGCCCAACTCCCGCACCACTCACACTTACACTACCCAATGGCAAAGTCGAAATTTCATCGCTCACCTCAGGCCTCCTCATTTGGCAAGATGGCAAAGTCACCATCAACGCCTTAGACCTGGCCAATGAACCTATCATCATTGGCGGCGAACGCATCATATAAAGGTTATCCATGCCCACATTTTGGCAAACGCTCGACACGTTTATCGAAACCTCAAAAATTGTCATTGATCGCCCCAAAGGATCGCCACACCCACGCTACCCAAACATCATCTACCCGCTCGACTACGGCTACCTAGAAAACACAACCGGCGGCGACGGCGACGGCATAGACATCTGGCTCGGATCCTTGACCAATCACATATTCGACGCCATTGTCTGCTCTGCCGATCAATACAAACGCGATGCCGAAATCAAGATCCTCTTAGGATGCACTGCCAAAGAAAAAGAAATCATTATCCATTTCCTCACCCACTACGAGGTGGGTGCCATACTCATAGAGCGCCCAAAGTGATCTCCCTTTCCAAATGTGGCAGATAAGGGGGACCATCTTGTTTAATCTCTCACCACCAACAAGAGCCCTTCTTTGCCTCTTAATTTATATCTCTAAGAAAGAAGTCGTCGAAAACACAATCACTAAAAACCAAACCGAATAACAAAGTTGGAGCCAATTCAAATGCAACCACAAGACCCCATCCTCAACGAAACCGAAGTTGAATACTTTCGTCGCAATGGTTACATCATTCGCACAGACCTCCTTACAGACGAAGAAATACAAGTATTCACCACCCTTTTTGACAACGATCGCGAACAATACAAATTTCGCTGGCACCCTTATGGTTATCACCAACACGCCAACTACGATGCCCTTGTCACCACACCAGCTTTTGACAACGTGGTGCGCCACCCCAAAATTCTCTCTGCCGTTGAGCAACTTATGGGTGGCCCTGTTTGTTTTGGTGAAATTGGTGCCCGTTATATGGCCCCTTTCAAGGGTAATCTTCATCAAAGTTGGCACCGCGACCGCCCCCATTGGAACGATCACCCACTCAGAATGGACTACATCCAATTGATGCTCTACCTCACCGACGTTCATGCCGAAACCCATTGTTTCTCACTCTCGCCCGAATCCATTCACGAGCCCATACTCAAAGACAACGACGCACAAATCAAACGCAGTGGCATCTCCGACATTCACGGCCCAGCAGGTACGGTGTGCCTCTTCAATGTTTCGGTGCTGCACACCGCCACCACACGCCCCACAGACAAAGATCGCAAAACCTTACAAATCTATTACGGCCACCGAGATCGCAAATACTTAGCCAACGACTCTGTCATTCCTCCCTTATTTTGGCGTGATCACAAAGACCCTGAAGCACGTGCCTTTTATGGCAACCTCAACGAAGTCACCCAAATTTATATGCGTGCTTTTGGAGACAAATAACCTCTTATACAAAAATCCGAACCTCATACCTGATCATTGAAATAGAAAGGCTTTTATGTCCGAAAAAAAACACATCCTCATCACCGGTGGTGCAGGTTTTGTTGCAGGCATGCTCCGCGAACACTGGGGCAACACATACAACCTGCGTCTGGCCGACATCAACCCCGTCGAAAACCTATCTGCCCACGAAACCTTTGTCAAACTCGACATCACCAAACTCGATGAATTTCGCAGTGCGTGTGAAGGCATACACACCGTCATTCATTTGGCCGCCGACAGAAGCCCCAGTGCCGACTTTTACAAAACCTTACTCGATCTCAACATTATCGGCACCTACAACGCCTTCCACGCCGCACACGAGGCCGGCTGTAAACGCCTCATCTTTGCCAGTTCGGTCAATGCCATATTGGGCTACAAAGGCAAAACACCCGTTGAATGGGATGTGCCCATTTTCCCGACCAATGTTTATGGTGCCACCAAATGCTGGGGCGAAGCCTTAGGGCGCGTTTATTCCGAAACCCACAACCTCTCCAGCATTTGTGTGCGCTTGGGCAGCCCACGTTTTGACCCCAATGAAACCTATGACCCAGACAAACCCAGTATGCTCATCAGTCCCAGAGACACCGCCCAACTTTTTGAAAAATGTGTCGAAGTTGCAAACACACCTTTTGCTATTGTGCATGGTGTATCCAACAACAAAATCAACTGGATGGGCTTAGAAGAAACCAGCCAAATTTTGGGATATCACCCACAAGATGGCACCGCCTTACAATCCTAAAACAGACGCTAAACCTTGAAAAAACCGCTATTTCTCACAACGAGAAACAGCGGTTTTTTTAATTTTACAATACGCACAATAGCACTGCACATTATTTCACTAATTAAATCTTAAACCATTGTTTTACAATAGTTTAAAATTTAAGTTTTTTCTTGACTTCTATACAAATGTGCACTATATTTTGGCTATCACATACTGAGGCAAACAAGCAATATAGGGAAGACGATATCATAGGTTAGGGTGCCTCAGAACACCATAAGGAGAACAACATGTTTTCAGACACACGCAAACGGCAACAAATCAGTGAAGAACCCTCTTTGGCCTACTATTACAAAGAGGTCGAAAGACACCCCCAACTCACCACAGAACAAGAGCGCGCCCTCACCGCACGCATCACACAAGGTGATGAAAATGCACGAGAAGATCTCGTCAAAGCAAATCTGCGCTTTGTTATTCACGTGGCCAAACAATTCCAAAACCAAGGCCTTTCTATGGCCGACCTGATCAACGAAGGCAACATGGGCCTCATCACCGCCGCCCGAAAGTTCAAACCCGAAAAGGGCTATAAATTTATCACCTATGCCGTTTGGTGGATTCGCCAAAATATTCTCAAAGCACTCGAAGTTCAAACCCGATCCATTCGAATTCCAGCAAATGTCATCAACGATCTCAACAAATTGCGCAAGATCGAATCGGGCCTCTCACAACATCTCGAGCGCACACCCGATGTGGAAGAGCTTTCTTACGAATCTGGTATTCCTGTTAAAAAAGTACATTACACCTTAGAGTCCATCTACAATACCGTTTCACTGGACAGTCCCGTATACGATGACAATGCCAGCACATATTTACAAGAAACACTACCAGATACCGAGCATTTACACCCCGAAGATGCATTCATCCAAGACAACATGAACCAAGATGTACACAAAGCGCTGAACAACTTACCCGATAGAGATCGCCAAATATTGCACCTCTACTTCGGTTTTCACAACGAAGAACAAGCCACCTATCAACAAATTGGCAGTTATCTCGGCGTCAGTCGCGAACGTGTGCGCCAACTCAAAGAAGATGCCCTCAATCGCTTGCGGCATCCAGCCACCAGTCGCAAATTGGCAACCTATTGCAGTTAAACTTGCTCCGTCACATCAAATGCAAAAAAAGAGGCAAAACGCTATGTTTTGCCTCTTTTTTTGCATTTATCCTTGCCTAATGGCCCAAAATCGCACAATATATAGCATACCCATTCAAAAAAGATTCATTTTAGAAAATTAGAAAAGGCATCCGTATGAAAATTATCATCTTAGCAACCTTGGGCGCACTCGTTTTACTCGGTGTGGGTGTGTACATTATTTGGAATTTTTCAGAACGCATTAAAATTGAAAAGCGCACCTATTTCCGCCTCGAAGACCGTTGGTTCTACGGCTTTTTGGGCTACACATCTATCACCGTCACCATTTTCTTAATCTTGGTATTACAAACATCACTTACCCAACAAGAAAAAATATTGATCAACACCCAAACACGCTTCCAAGATGAAATGAGTGCCTTTCGCGATCGCCTCAGCGAACAGACCGACAAATTATACGGCCAACTCAATGAAAAGGCCCAACTCACAGGTTCAGAAATTGAAGTCCGCGGCAAACTCCGCAATGAAATGGACCAACACAGGCGTACCCAAGAAGAACTCGACATCGCAAAAGATGCGCTCAACAAAACACAAACGCTCTTTCAATCTACCTATCGCGCTTATGTAGACAGCCTCAACACCGAGCGTGCGCTACACACGTCCACACAAAATCGTTTGGATCGCGAAATACGCATTCATGCAGAGGCAAGATCAGACCGCGACAAAAGTTTGCAAAATCTTAGCAAAGCCGAAGAACGCCTCCGTCTGCAAGACCGTCAACTCAAAGACTTAAACACCCTTTTGGATCGGGCACAAGCCAATGCCAAACGTGCACAAGAAATCTCAGAACAAGCGGCCAAGCGATTGCTTCAAAAGGCCGATGAACACCAGCAAGGTCTCATGACCATTCAGGCCGCCACAGACACCATTTATAAAAAAATAATGAAACACCCGCGTATACCCGAGCCCGAAGCCGAAAAGTAAAACAAATTTCCCTTGATTGCCCATCCTTTTGCGCGTATCTTACACGCCAATTACTCAAAGTCTTTTACCGTTTGAATTTTGGAGGTTCCAGTGGAAAACAACAGGCGCATCATTTTGGTCGTCGGTGCCGCCGCCGTCGTGCTTGCCATTATATTATACATTGCATTTTTACCAGAAGGAGAAGGTCCACTCCAAGAAAGCAACCCACGTGTTGCCCAATTGGAACAAGAAGTGGAGCTTTATACTTCGCAAATAGATTCGATGAATGCCGTTTTTGATGCACTCAACAACCGTTTTGATTTGGTGCGCACCCAAATGGACAGCGCCAGGGCGTCCAACAAAGTCTTGCTGGCCTCTTTACACCGCGTTACACGGGAAATGAACGAGTACAAACGGCTTTATAAAGAACAAAGCACCCTCAACGATCAATTGCGTACAGAAATTACCAATGTCAAAACCGAGCGTGATCGGGCCCTCACACAAGCGCAAGTGTTAAAAACCGCCGTTGACAGCCTCAATAACGAATTGTACAACCAAACCATCAGCCTCACCCGCCTCGAATCCACACTTGAAGAGGCATTGGGTGAAAGCAAAGACCTTAAAAAAACTGTCAACTCTGTGTTGGTTTATGTGGGAACAGAAGACGAACTCAAACAACAAGGCTACCTCAACACATCGCGTTTCATTCGCAAAAATTATAAAGTAGCCGGTTTCCCAGATTTAGATAACGCCAAAGTCCTCCGCATTCCTGTTGGTGAAACCTTTACCTTACAAGGTGAGCTAAAAGAATTGTGTGACCGCCACGGCAAATTGGGCAAAGGCGACGAATTTGAACTCAGCACAGGCGCACAAGGGCAATCCATCATCTCCTTCACCGATGAGCTTTTAGTGGGGCAACGTATTCTCGCCGTCATTAAGTAAAACCAGATTATCCAAATAAAAAAGCCCAGAGCGTAACGCTCTGGGCTTTTTTATTTATGAGACATCTCTTAAGCACATCCTCACCACAAATGCACAAACACTGCCGGTCTTACCTTCTGTCCTGTAGGAGCCGTCGATAACAGAGAATCGGCATATGCCGCATCATTCACCATTTGCTCCCGACTGCCCCCTTTTAAAAAGAGATGCAAGTTGCGGTCGGGTTGTGCCACCAAACCATCCACCGTTTTTTGCAGCTCACCCGGCTGCAACATCCGCTTTACCGAACGGCCATCCTCCGAAAACCCCAACCCTTTTGGGGTATAAACAATCACCACATCTCCCTCATCAGGGTCATGGTGATGAACACGCCACACGGGTTGCGACACATTCAATATCATAATGCCCAAACACAACATCAACATCATAATACCCAAAAACAGCTCTTTGCTCACATCGTGTTCTTCGGCATCAGAAGTTGCGCGTTGCAAAAAACGCCCACGCATTACCCTTGCCTCCCATCCAGTGCCGATTCGCGCATCGCCAGCCATTTGCGTTCCAAATCAGCCATGCGCCCCAACAACACATCAAAGGTTTTGCGCAAAGGCAAATACGTAAGCAACGCAACCAATGTGGTCTGAAATGCCAACACCAAACCGCCAGCCATATCGCGTAAAACTTTAAATGTTTCGGTGGCTTCGTCCAAATTGGTCAATCCTTCGGCCATCAATAAAATACCACACACTGTGCCCAAATATCCATAAAAAGGAATACGCGTCAATGCACGTTGCCCAGCAAACAATCGGTCACCCAACACCACCATCAAGTCATCCAACGCTTCATCATCACGCGCTTTCAAATCGGCGTATCCATCGCGGCTTTGTCGCAACATGTCCACATGTTGCACCCGCAATATGGTTAAGGTGTTTTTTTGGTTTTTCTTATTGTTTTCCATCAAGGCCTGATCTTCACGGTCTAAACGCAACCACACATGAACCAACAACATCACATGCGTCATTGTCGCAGCCAAAATAAGCACATAAGACATCCGCCCGATCCATTCTACCCACCCAGCACCACCTGGGGCAAACAAATAATAATATATGATAATCCCCGCAACACCAGCACCTGCCAAACCCCCAGCAACAGCCCCAATCAGATTGCCATATTCACTTGGCAAACCATATTGCTTTTCATAACTACAAATCACCTCCATGCGTTGCATCAAAATCAACGCACCCGCCATCGCACAAACAGCCCAAAACAACACCGAAGACAACAATTCTATCCCACTCAATGTAATTCTCCCCAAAAAACTACGCATCACGCCGAACAATACTTTTCCAGTTTAAAATAACATATAGCACATAAATACCCAAAATAACCGTAGGGATGAGCAACCCCAACCGCGCATGACGTCCAAAACCACCACCACCCGCGTTCCCCACCCCACCTTCACCTTCAAGGTTTGAAGTTCCCGACACGCCTTTTTTACCGTCACTTTGTCCTTTTTCTTTTGCAATTCCTCGGTCTTCTGGTGGTTTGTAATCTTGCGTGCGATCGCCCTGATCACCCGATGTGGCAATCAAACCGCCATCCGTCAAATTTGCTGCCACCTCTCCTTTTAGCAAACGTTTGTCAGGATAAATCAACACCTGTTGTTCAGCTGGCAAGTCTTGCGACCAATGGCGCACCTTTTCCGAAATTGGCTCCGACATCGCTTCCTTTAAAGGCCCAGCTTTCCCCAATGTCAAACCAACCGACCGAACACTTTGCCCCAAAAATGTTGGAATAGGCATCTGCGCATCGGGGGAAGCCTTCAGCTCATTCAACAACGTTTCACGACGGGCTTGCAAAATCGAAAGCTGTTTGATAAAGTCATGATAATTCATTTCACGCTTTTGTGATCGCTCGGGGGCGCCTGTATCCGTGGCTTGGGCAACAGCGTTTTGAACCGCCGCCTGGTCAAATGTGACAGCCACTTCTACAACACCAAAAACACGTGTGCCCCAAATGGGTTCGGCACCAGGAATATCAGGTGATGCATGTGCATACGTGATGGCGATCGCCTGCCCTTCCGCCGATGTCCAACGGTCATTAGAAACCACCACCGGATACAAGGTGCCTTGCCCATCTCGCAAATACAAACCACACAAAAAACCACTCTCAACCCAATCGGTATCCCAACAACGTGCGCGAATTTGATTTTGTGCCTTTAAGTATAAATCGGGCACAACCACTTCAACTGGCGTTAAGCGCGTCTCTCCCACCACAAAGTCATTCAGCCACACACGCGCCTCATCATCGGCCCAAAAAATCATTACCAAAGACATACCCTCAGGCACAATGCGCTCAGACCGTCCTTCTGGCAACGTGGGTTTTTGAAGCACCTCATCATCCACCTGATGCATTGCACGCACCAAACTGTCAATGCCAGCCGACACCAGGTTATATTCACGCCGAAGCGCAAAAAGGGCTTCATCGGCAGCCATGACAGACCCAAAAGAATGCATCGTCACAACACCCATCAGAAACACGAATCGAATCCATTTATACATAGAGAGATTGGTTTTCACTATAAGAACTATCAAGACACAGCAATGTGATTTAATAATCTGCAAAAGAACCATCATCTTCATGCCAAAACATACCACGCAACCGATGGGTATCATCTCGAAGTGCTTCAATGTCAGCATCATCCATATCCACACCCAAACCCGGTTCGGTGGGCAATTCGATAAAACCATCTTTAAAAACCAAAGGCGTTTTAAAAAGCCCTTCACCTCGCCGATGACCACCTTCGCAGATCAACATGTTTGGCACAGTAGCCATCACATGCACCGATGCCGCCACACCAATGGGTCCTGCCGCATTGTGCGGTGCAACTGCCATATTGTGAATCTCGGCCATGCCCGCTATCTTTTTCAACTCCAACATCCCGCCACAGTGGCGAATATCGGGTTGTAAAATGGCGCACATTTCTCGTTCAATCAATTCTCGAAAGCCCCAACGTGTCAAATGCCGTTCACCCGTTGCAATGGGCACCGTAGTCGATTGCGACAACCCCAACAACGCTTCATTGTTTTCGGGGTGACAAGGTTCCTCGGCAAATAGAGGACGCAACGGTTCCAATTCTTTAACAAAAATACGCGCCATCGTCGGGCTCAACCGCCGATGCAAATCCACCGCAATATCCACATCGTCCCCCACAGCCTCTCTCACCGCTGCCACACGCGACACCATAAAGTCAATGGTCTTGGGTGTGTCCACAAACCGCACGGGTCGAGGCGTGGCCCCCATTTTCACCGCCTTAAAACCCTGTGCTACGGCCTTCTTTGCGTTTTCTGCACATTCTTCAGGCGTTGTACCCCCTGTGCCCGTATAAACCCGAATCCGGTCGCGCACCTTCCCACCCAACAACTGCCATACAGGCATGCCTACCTTTTTCCCAAACACATCCCACATGGCCATCTCAATACCGCTTAAAGCCCCCACCAACACCGGCATGCTTCGGCTGTAACTCGACCGATACATTGCTTGCCAATGGTCTTCAATTTGCAGCGGGTCTTTGCCCACCAAATAGGTGGCCATATCATCTACGGCCTGAGCCACAACGCGCCAATGCTCATAATTCATCGGCTCGCCATATCCGGTAATGCCTTCATCGGTAAACATCTTCAACACCATCGCCCGACCCTGAATGGGTATTGTTTCAAATCCTGTAATTTTCATATCAATAATCCTTTTGAAACCACGAATAAACGCAGATACAAATATGTGTGTCCATCAGTATCATCTGGGATCACAGGTGATCTTATTTTTGAGCATAATTCTTTTGAGCCTCTTGAATCACTTTGGCAATTTCACCAGCAAACCGAATTTGGCTGTCATCTTCAGGCGCATATCCAATCACCTTTCGGGCATTGTCAATACTCCAAAAACGGTGAGTGTTGCCACTGATGCCAAAGAACACTTGAAACGGTATGCCATTTTCATCTTCAATGTTTTCTGTTTCAATGCTCTTAATCACCATCTGTGCCAAATCGCGCCCACTAAAATATGCCCCCAACTCGCGGTGCATTTTCTTTAAACCACTCAGTGCCACCCCAGGTGTCGGCTCTGCCGATTGGCCGTCCATAATATTGTCTCGGGGTGCTCCAATGCGAATGTGTACATTTTCCAACCGCTTGCCATCGTTGTTTTTACCCGTTGCAAAAACAAACCCCAAATGTTCATACGTCGATTTTGCCCAACCATAAAAATTATCCGACAATGGCAACATGTCCGTTGTCGCAAAATCCAGTTTGTCATCCCAAATCAAGCGTTCATAAAAATCACATGCATGATTTGAACTCATCACAACCAAGCGTTTTACACCCTCCTCCACGCATGTTTGAAAAACATTATAACACATGCGCACATTGTCCGACTCTTTCCAATAGTCGGTATGATGCCAATCCACAGTACCTTTAAACCCACTGTGTACAACCGCATCTGCACCCTTAAAATGATGCCGATACGCATCTCGGCTTGCATTTGTCAAATCAACTATTTGTACACCGTCTATTTCTTCACCCGCACTGTTGGCCGTTCTCACATCCAGCAACACCAAATCATATTTTTCGCGCAACTGTTTCAACATCCGCCCCACCACATATCCCGAAGCTCCAGTAACCACCACTTTTTTCTTTGCCATAAGTGAAATCCTTTTGTCTATGCTAAAAATCCACGTATCTCATCGACACATCTATTCTTTTGAATACGTCTCTTGTGCTTCCAAAATAACTTTCGAAATCTTATCGGCAAACTTGATCTGACTGTCGTCTTCAGGTTCATAACCAATCACTTTTCGCGCATTGGAAATCGTCCAAAAGTTATGCGTGTTGCCGCTGATGCCATAAAAGATCTGAAATGGCACACCATGTTTGTTGTCAATATTCTCTGTCTCAATACTTTTTACCACCAACTGCACCTGATCGCGCACACTCAAATAAGCCCCCAAACCACGATGCATGCGTTTTAATTCATCCGCACGGGCACGATCGATATCCGATTCTCGTGGCCCTCCCACACGCAGTTGTACATTCTCAAGCCGTTTGCCCCCATTCATTAACCCCGTCGCAAACGTAAACCCAAGCAATTCATACGATGCTTTGGCCCAGCCATAATAGTTGTCCGACAAAGGATAATCATCGGGCGTTACAAATTCTTTTTTGCCTGCCCAAATTAAATTTTCATAAAAATCTGCGGCATGGTTGGAGCTGATCACCACCGCGCGTGGCACACCTTCTTCAATGCACGTTTGATACACGTTAAACGCCATATCCACATTGTTCATCTCGGCTTCAAACCGCTCCGAAGGATCTTTGGCTCGCGTAAAACCACAATGCACCACCGCATCTTGTCCTTTAAAGTATTTGCGATACTGATCGCGATCTTTATGCAACAAATCAACTACAATTGCCCCTTCTACTTCCACACCCTCACGATTTGTCGTTTTCACATCCAAAATCGTCACATCATATCGCTCGCGCAGCGCAGGCAACATGCGCCCTGCCACATAACCCGTTCCGCCCGTAATCAACACCTTCTTTTTGGCCATTCATCTCTCCTTCATACCGACAATTGTCTCTATAATGGAAAAGGTTTCTCTGTCTTCGCAAAATTACCAAATCGATCCTCACCCCGAAGCAATATCGGTTGCCACGCCTGTTTGATCGAATTCAAATTGACTTGTTTTGCATATGGCGGAATATACCGAACCGTAAGCGCACAACGCCGGCGGGTAGAACGATTGGGATTACTGGCATGAAACAACTGGCCATCATGCACAGACATTTGACCCGCTTTTAATATCACATCAATCGCCGAGCGATCATCCACCAATTCGTCGGGAATTTCTTGATTGATGCTCAGCAAATTCCCTTCACGCTTCGATTTGTCGTGGGTGGCAATGCCGTTTTTATGCGATTTAGGAATAAACCGCATACATCCATTTTCCACATCGGCATCGTCAATCGCAATCCAGGCCGTATGTGCAATAGGCGGTTCCAACCCCCAATAAGTGATGTCTTGATGCCATGCCACAAATGCCTTGGCTTCTGGGTCTGCATACTTACAAAAAAAGTGCGTCGACAAAAGCATCACATCTTCACCCATCAAGGCCTGCATCACATCCAGCACCCGCTTGTCCGTAGCCAGTTGCCAAATAAATGCTTCATCAAAATGACGGGCTTGCAAACCAACCTGACATTTCTCTTTGCCTTCGCGTTTTTCCAACGCATCAAAAGCATCGCGATACGCTTTAATTTCTGCATCGCTAAACACATTCACTGGGCTCACAAAACCCTGTTCTTCATACGTTTCTTTTAATGACGTCACAACAGCCATAACCTTATCCTTTCAAAAAGTTGCTCATAAACCTTGTGGGTATAAAACTATGTGGAATCATCACCCAACGCAACCGCTTTTCAATGCCATAATCTTTCTGCTTCCATCTCACCATTTTCAAATATATCTTGTATCACACATCGTTCATATTTATCTATGTGTACCTTCTGTTTATTTATCGTCGCATTTCAATTTTAATTTTTGGAGTTTTCATGAAAATCACCGATATCACAGCCATTGTACTGCGCTTGCCCCATGTAACTGCCGATTGTGATGGCACACAAGACACCTGCCTCATTCGCATAGACACCGATGAAAACATAACGGGTTGGGGCGAAGTTGATTCATGTCCATCAGTGGTAAAAGCCATCATAGATGCCCCCCTCTCACACCAAATCTGCAATGGCATGGCCAATGCCTTGCATGGGCAAGATCCACTATCTATAGATGTGTGCATGCAAAAACTTGATCAAGCCGCCAACTATTATGGCCGCACAGCAGTAGGCGCTCATGCGATGGCTGGTATCAACATTGCCCTCTGGGATATCGCAGGGAAAACCCACAATTGCCCCATTTACCAACTTTTTGGAGGGCCGCATAAAACAAAATTCCGCGCCTATTGCTCCATCCTGTTTGGAAATACCCCACAAGAAACAGGAGAACGGGCGCGGAAACATGCCGATTTGGGTTTTACGGCCATTAAGTTTGGTTGGGGGCCGATGGGGCAAAGCGAAAAAAACGATATCGCCTTGGTGCACGAAGCCAGAAAAGGCGCGGGCGACAACATCGACATACTCATTGATGCAGGGCAGGTCTGGAATTGGAAAACAGCGCTCAAACGCGCCCATCAATTTCTCGAATACCGCCCCTTTTTGCTCGAAGAACCCCTACACCCCGAAGACGTTTCAGGTTATGCCCACCTCACCGCCGAAAGTCCATTGCCCATCGCTACGGGTGAAGCAGAAGCGCGTTATATCGACTTCGAGCGCCTCATCACCCAAGGCGGTTTGGATTGGATTCAGCCCGACCCAGGGCGGTGTGGCATTTCCAACTTTGTCGAAGCCGGGCGCATGGCCTATCGCCACCATCGTAAAGTGGTTAACCACAGTTTCAAAAGTGGCATCACCATCGCCGCATCTCTCCACGCTTTGGCAGCCGTTCCCCACGGAGACATATTCGAATATTGTATGGCCGACTCACCCCTTCGCCACGACCTCACACACGAATCATTCAACATCGACCACGAAGGTTATGTTCATGTGCCCAACGCACCAGGCCTTGGTGTGACCATCAACCAAGATACCATAGACAAATACCGCGTGGCATAACCAAATGTTACTCCAAAAAACCACGCACACCGTCGCCCTTACCTGCCACAGGACGGTGAATCACAACGTGTTGTCCATCGTTCACACCTGCTTGATAGGCATCTGTCATACGCACACCACCACCTTGCCGGGTTTGTACATTGGGGTTCAGATATCGAAAATAGGTCTGCAACTGTGCATCGCCTTTCCAAATCAGTGCCTGCGTTTTGGCCAGCGATTGTGTTTGTGATTCCAATTTCTGATAAAATCCAGCCAATACCCCAGCAAAATATCGCTGGCGTTCCCGATTGTTTTTGACGTTTTGTGTCAGGCGATAGGTTTGCCACAACTCATCCAACACGCGTATCAAATAGTCATAAACATAAACAGCCATATCCAAATTTTCGGGTGTACCAAACACTTGCATCACGGTTCCCAGCTGATCGCGATGCACATCATAGCTTTGTACCCAAAGTACTTCCACAAAAAAGAACCGACCCAAAAGCGACCCCAGCCAAAGTTCAGCCGACGTATGTCTGCCCTTTACGTCACCTAAGCATCGCATTTCAAACCGGCGTTCCCGATCCAATGCCACCAAATCGATGTTGTATTTCATCAGCAATTGATGTGCTTTTTGCATAGCCGCTTGTGCTTCGTGTTCATTGGGGCTATTGGCCAACGAAAGCACTTTTTGTAACAAATGCAAAATGCGATCATCTTCCGTAACTTCAACCATCAAATCATCTGCACTTGCACGCGCCTTTGCGCTACATCGCAATTTTTCACACGCCAAATGAAAAGACGCACCATGCGGGTCTTCATCGTGAACCTGAAGCACTTCATCCACATATTGGTGCGCCATCTCATGTCGCAAGGTGTCCATCACAGACAACCACGCATCGCGCTGAACGTGTACATCCGAAATCACCAACGTGCGTCGTTCACGTTGCCAATGCCCCAATGTGGTTCTCCCCTCACCCAAACGAATGACGGGCAACCGCATCGCATCATTTAAATAAAGCGTATTATAATGCTGCCACCACATCACCAACTTGCGTGTCCAAGCGGCGCGCAAGTCGGCAAGAAGTGCATCATTTTGTGTCATTAACCACCTAATTCTCGCACAAAAGAAGCACTTAATGCTCCGCGCCCCACTTCGGCAACAGGGCCTTGCATGGTGAGGTTAAATTGGTCATCCACATCAATCTTCAAATTACCACCCGGTGCTTTCACGGTCACCTGAGACTTCACAAGCCCCAACTTAACAGCTGCACTGGCAGCCGCACAAGACGACGAGCCCGAAGCTTGGGTTTCACCGGCACCGCGCTCCCAAATAAGAATGTAAATTTCTTTTGGGCCTGTTGGTACAGCCAACTGCACATTGATGCGTTTTGGAAAAATCGAATGGTTTTCCAACTCGGGCCCTAAACGCAACAAATCTTCACGCGTCCACTTTTGGCCTTTCGGCTTAAACACCACGCAGTGGGGGTTGCCCACACTCACGCCCGTAAACACCAATTTTTCGCCTGCCGCCGTGATCGGTTGTTCAATCAATTCATCTACTTTCAAAGAGCAAGGCAAAGCCTTGGGTGCAAATGTGGCCTGACCCATCTCTACGGTTGCGGCACTGGCATCTCCATGTTTGTCAATGTGCAAATCAATGCTCACCAACCCACCCAACGTATCTACGGTAAATGATTTTTTACGCGTTTTTTTTGTGGCATGTAAATACCGTGCAAAAATGCGCAACCCATTGCCAGACTTTTCGGCCTCACTGCCATCGGGGTTCCAAATGCGCAAACCAAAATCGGCCTTTTTTGAATCTTCCAATGTCAAAATACCGTCGCTGCCCACGCCCCAATTTCGGTCGCAAATGCGTTGAATGCGTTTGGGGGTAAGCTTAAATGTCAGTTCTTTTGGGTCCATCACGATATAATCATTCCCCAACCCATGACCTTTAAAAAAACCGTTCTTCATAATCACTCCTCTATCTTGTTAATTGTATCAACCACCCCAAAACCATCAAAGGTGACCTGTTTCAATCTTTCCACACCAACATCACCGCCATCGTTTCATCCAATCGTTTATACAACAATTCAAATGCATCGGCAGCATCATTAAAATGAAACCGATGGGTTACCATCTGATCCGTTCCTATTTTGCCATCCATGAGCAATTGCATCGCCACATCTGCACCAGCAGGGCGTTTTGTTGCATCCAAATACCCACCAATTAAACGTTTGCCCTGAATCTTAGAAGAATCCAAAGGCAATGGCTCATCTTCATATAAACCCAAAACTTGCAGCAACCCTCCTCTCGCAACCATATCTTGTGCCTGCACAAAGGCCTTTGCCCCTTGCCGACCACCAACCGCTTCAACCACCACATCGGCACCTTTGCCATTTGTTAAGTCTTTTACAGCCTCAACCGGGTCACACACTCCTGCATGAATGACCTCATCAGCCCCCAATGCCTTTGCCATATCACATCGCAATTGCAGGGCATCTATTGCAATTACCCGGCACCCCAACAATGCTTTGGCCACTTGCATACACCCACTGCCCACCAAGCCTTGCCCCAAAATAACCATTGTATCATCGGCAGTTGCACCCGTTTCTTGCATCCACAAAACAGAGCTGGTTACCAGGGGCCAAAATGTTGCTGCCTCAGCAGAAACCAAGTCGGGCAATGCAATAACAGAAGGCTTGTGTGGTGCATTTGTCACCTCAATCGCCACAAACTCGGCATGAGGTGCCAAGGCCGCCACACGCTCACCCATCGAAAAGTCATCAACTTGTGATCCAACTTGCACAACAGACCCCGCAAAAGAATACCCCATCATCTTGGGGTCTATGGCTTCTTCACGGGTATATCGCCGCCAAATTTCAGATCCTCGACTAATGAGCGTGCGTTCTGCACGAAGCAGAACTTCACTTTCGCGAATCTCTGGTACAGATATTTCTTCAATTTCAATACGCCCCACACCCTCAGGCTTAATCACGCGTTTCATAAACCCCAAAACCTCTCATCATGGATTATATTATGGGCACCATCCAACGTTTTCCTGGGCTCAAAGACACCACCCGCCCATCTATCTCCACCTCGGCAATGCCATTTCCCACATTGGTAACTCGCATGCCTTTTTCTGATCGTTCTACCTGAATGGATGACGCCTTGTTCAACAACCACGTCTGATCATCCCAGGTCAAGCGCGTTCCTTCACACAACACAACCCGCGGTGTTTTGCGCCCCGTCAATTGTGCAAGCAAAACCTGCCCTTCAAACGTAATGTTTTCCCACGTCACAGCCCCCGGCATATAACTGCTAATCAAAACCCACCGTTTTTTGCTGCGCGTTAAAATGATGCCACGCGCACGGTTTGCTGGAGACACATTGGCAACCACCAATTCTTCTGCAACAGGACGGTGTTTAAATATTTGCAACACCGCACCAAATGTAGAACGCCTCCGAACCCGCCGTCGTGCAACCACCATAGCCGTTTGCGCCTCACTCGGTGCCCCCAAACCCTCTCCTGCATTGTCATACCCCAACCCCGAAAACACCTCAGTAGGTTTGCGGCTGCCGATCATGGTCAAACGCAAACCCGCATCTTCCTGACGCCAAGTTGCTCGCCAACCGCCTTCGGGATCTCCTTTGCGCACATCCTGAATCATTTCATAACCATCGGCATCGCCAATGGGTTCTTTGCTGCGATTTCGTTTAAAATCAGTGCGCAATTGGCCACGACAATGCAACACCCAATCAAATACATGATGCTGCTCACCCGTCATACGATCTAAAAACAATACCGTGCTTTCAGTAAACAACACCGTACGTGACAAGCGCACCCCATTGTAAGCCTCTTCAGCAGAAATTCTTACCACATCAAAATCTTTTCCATTGGCCAATGCTTCCAACTGCCCCGTGCATGGATTTTGCGATTTTTGATTCACCAAAAATGTATTGTGTGCAATCGTTTGTTTATACCACTTTTGATAAATTGGAATCCCATATGCCACAGACCCAGGATCAGGTGCCAATACTTGACCCGAACCGTATAAAACAAACCCCAACTTATCAGGGTGCCCGTGTCCCCCCCCATGAGGGCCATAATCTAAAGCCAAATAATTGGCATCTTCTTTTTTACCCTGGCGCAAATAAACAAAACCCGACCGGTTTAAATGGGTGCTGTGTTCTGTTTCGGGTATCTTTTCGGGTAAGGTAGGAATACCATAGAGCAACGCATTTAGATTGTCGCGTTTGTTATCTACCAATGGCCAGGCAAATGACGGATCATTATAACGTGCCAACCCCACTTCATACAAAGGCGCCGTGTTTTTCAAATGTGGGCCACCCGAGTCATGAAAAGCGGGTAAACTGCCATCGGGCAACATGGCCTGCAAGGGCGCCGAAAACATTCGTTTTAAATGAGAATCATACAAATCCAAACCACAATTTTTCAATGCTTCTGTCCATGCAAGCAAGGGGCGCATACCATAAAAATGGTAGCCCCAAGAACCTTCTTTCCAAAAACCATCCCCCAAAACACCTTGCTTGATCTGAGCCAAAATACCCACATCGCCATCAACGGCAAAAGAGACAAAATCTCGATCACGCAACATCAAACCCGCAGAACCAATGGCGGCATTGTGCCAACACTGAATATTGTGAATCCCAATATTATGCTTCATAATGAGACGTGTTGCCGGGCGCAACAATTGTTCGCGAATGGCCTGATGATCGGCAGGCATAAGCACACCGGCATCGCGAATCAGGTCATAGCCTGCACAAACAGGTATCAACCAAACAGACTCGCCTAAGGTGCCCCAAGATACTTTGGTCGCCCACTTTGTATCTTCTTGCAAATTGTGGTCCCGAATGGGGTAATACGGGTATTGCTCTGCATAACCCAATAAAATTTGAGCCGCCTTACGCGCCGCATCGCGCTCCCCAGTTAAAGCATAATAGACACCCAAAGACAAAAGCGCTTGGCTCAACTCTTGATGCACCGCTGTTAATGGTACAGAATCCCAGGGTTCTCCCGAATACACACGGTCACACTTAGAGCACTTGTGTTCGGTAGGTGAAACCGTTTCTAAGCGCACACCACAATCTTCACAAGCATACCAATGTGGCCATTGACCACCCTTTTCTGGAATATCAACCTTGCGTCCAAGCCAATCTTGTGCCTGTTGGGCTAACACATCAAAAGCACCTTTGGCCCAATCACATGTTTCAACTTTGGCGTTAATAGATGCCACGTCATCTTCTCGCAGCACCAAACATGGCCCAGCAGCAGCCCCAATCAAATCCGATATTTCGATATTCACAGCCATTGCATCTCCAAGCTATCCAGACCACGCCGTCTTAAAAAAACGAAGCCAATTTTCATGCATCACATTTTTAACATCTTCATCAGAATACCCACGCTTTTGCAACAACACTGCCACTTTTTGTAAATCGACAATGGTATCCAAATCGTGTGGTGTTTGCTCAGTACCATATCCACCATCCAAATCACTGCCAATACCTGCATGCAATGTGTTTCCAGCCAATTGGCACACATGATCAATATGATCGGCAACAGCCTCTAAACTCACCACTTCGGGTTGGGTCTCTCCTTTAATCCAATCGGGATACAACATCCAAGCATCCAAGGCCGCGCCAATGACACCACCCCGTTTGATGACTTCTTTAAGTTGCTCATCTGTAAACTGACGTTCTCCTGGCACCAAAGATCGGCAGTTGTTATGGCTTGCCATAATGGATCCATTAAATATATCCACCGCTTCCCAAAATGCCTGATCGGCCAAATGTGTCACATCCAAAATCATACCCACCTGATCCATGGCCCGAAGCAAGGCAGGTCCCAAATCGGTTAAGCCACCCACTGTTCCTGTTCCATGAGCATAAGCACTTACACCATAATGCGACAAACTCACAATGCGCAACCCGTCGTTCCACCACAGAGGTACTTGCTCGGGTGACACAATGGGGTCGGCCCCTTCCATGCTCAAAATAAAACCCAATGGTGCTGCAGCACCGCGTGTGTTCCAATCTTTTAGATGTGCTTCCACCCCAGCCCAATCCGAAATCATGCGTACTTTGCCTTGCCACTCTAAAACCCGATAGTAGGCCAGTTGTCCTTGTGCCTTGGCATAAGAAATTTCTTGGCAAGCCGCACCATCAGCTGGGCTATTGGGCCTTGCCGTTCTGGATATAACCGTTGCTACAGAAAGGCCAACCTCTCCCTTTCGCATCTCTGGAAATGCCGTTGTGCCACGCCCACGCCCTTTTTCGGTCATCCCTTGTTCATGTTCGCGAATCGCATGAACGGGCATATCCAAATTGCGATCCCAATTCAATGCATTCATCGACAAATCCAAATGAGCATCAATGAGTAACATGCAAACCTCCCAACATCTTTCAATTAACGTCTGTCCAAATTCATGACCCAATCATACATCTTGGCGGCACGCGCTACGGCGTGTGACACATCCTCTTTGACCATCAACCGCTTATCCACCAAATCCATAGCAGCCAAAGCCACCTTGCCCAAATAGGCGTCTCGGCTTTGATAACGCACAGCAAGAGAACGCCGATCATCTTCATCACGATCATCTTCGGTTAAAGCAAAAGGAACCCACATGCCAGCCAAACCCGCCAATGCATCAGAAGCACCCATTGCCGATGTGCGATAACGCCACCCCGTAAACGTACCCAATGGCACAGAAACCTCAGGCATGCGAATGCCCAACAATTCATTGCCATCTTCATCCACTTGGGGCAACAACACAGGATAAGGGGCACCCATCTCTGGTGGTTCTAAATCTACAATCCCCTCAGACCATCGATCCCCCCAATTTAAACGCAGAGGCTCACGTATCCGTTTGGGCTGAGAAATATTGGGTATCATAGGCCACTTCACATCCGATAAAGCCACCAATGTGCCATCCGATACTTTCCCATAACAACTTTGTGGCGGTGCATCAACGTCTCTCACCCACTCATCCAAGGCCACCAACAAAGCACGCAAACCGTATCGAAAGTTGACCGTATTGGGTGGCAAATCAACCGTTCCCACAGGCACATCACCTGGACCATGTTGCGTACTTGCAAAATGGTAAATACGCACCGATGGATGAATCTCAACATCTTTTTGACCCAAAATATCAGTATGGGTTAAAGAAGCCCCTCGATTCCAATATTCCGTTGACGTATTGGTATAAAAAATCTTCGGTGTTACCCCATCACGGTCACACACATCCAACAATCCACCCGATTGCCCAGTAATCGAATCGGTCTGAGACAAATCGTTAAAGGGAAATTGCTCTGTGGGATAAAACACATCCGAATGTGCACTTGAATGGCGTGAGGGTTGTGCAAATCGGTGGTTAAATGAACCTTGCCCACCCCCTGCAACATTGGCCAAAACCCCATCCATCACCTTTCGGCCAGCTTCGTCCTTATTAAATCCTTGATACATCATATGACGCAAAAAACGCCCGCTTT
>JAYODI010000123.1:0-12051 GCA_038279365.1 Candidatus Latescibacterota bacterium
GCTGGACGGAATGGCGCGGAAAATCATGATTGCTTTTTGTGATGGATCACTTCGTGTTGGTGTTTACGAGATGGGTGACCTCAGTTAGATCAACGTCCATTTCTTTTTGGGGGAAGTCGTAGGGGAGGAGCCACCAGTCTTCGGTGAAGCTGGCCGATTTGCCAGGGGCGATGTTTTCTTTGGGGCCGATGGGTTCGAGTTCGCAGACTTCGTCGTCTTTGTACCAGATGGAGATGGTGAGGGCGGCCATTTCGTTGTAGGCGCGGTCGGGGTAGGTTTTGTAGCGTTTGACGAAGAGGAGGTCGTTGCGCATGAGGTAGGCGAACCAGCCTGCGTGGGAGTCCATGCCGAGTTTGGCGTGTTGGGGTGGGCCAATGATTTCTAAGAAGCCGTCGCGGGTGCGCAGGTTGGGGTCGTTGGGTTTGAAGTTGATGACGGGGCCGGGGCCATACATGACGTAGTTTTGGGGGAAGCGGCTGTTGGGGGTGAGGGGGATGAGGACGATGCCGTGGCCTTGGGCGAGGGTGCGGCTCCAGTGGCACCAGTGTTTGGTTTCTTTGGAGATGTTTATAATGGTTTGGGTGACGGATAGGTGAGAACCCTCTTCGGCGAGGGTGAAGTCGCGGGTGAGTTGAACGCCTGTGGCGTCGTCTTTGAGGCTGGTCATGCGGGCTTGGCGGGGGCCTGTGATTTCGATTTGCCACGGGCCACGCCAGAGGGTGGGGTGTTTGGGAATGGTGTGTTCGGGGCCAATGTCGAAGCGGCCTGCGCTGACGTTGACGGGGTTTGTGTCGTTGCTGGCCATCCAGCCGTTTTGCGCGGCGTTTCGGAATAAGGATTCTTTGCCATTGAGTGTGTAGGAGAGGATGCGTCCACCAGCATGGGGGCCGAGGATGACAACGGTTGTTTCGTTTTCTAATTGGACACAGTTTTCATATCCTGCAAAATCGACAAAAGAGGTACCGTCCATATGTTTCTCCGCAGCAAAGAGGTGGTGATTGTGAAATAAAAGAACAAGGGCAATGAGTGCGAGACATGTAAAATGCAAGCCCAGAGACAGGGGTGCAAGAGGGCGTTGGGTAGACAAATGGGTGTGTTTCCGGTTGGTCATTTTAGATCACTCACTTTGTTTATGATCTGTGGGATGGTGGAGATATCTGTTCTTAATTAAGGTGAAAACTTTTTTTAAGCTCAACAAAAATTTTGTTGGCTCACCAATAGGTTTTGTTGTAGAAATGATTATTGGTTTTTGGGTGTTTCGGATTTGGTATTGTTGTTAAAATCGAGGCTGAGCTTGTAAGCACCCGATGTCATTTCGATCACGCCGCTGTTGTAATGAGATTGCATATAAGGACTGTCAAAGACTTTTGGATGTTGATAGTCTATATGCTTGCCTCCAATGGTGGGTACGTCACTTGTGTTGGCTGCGTTGAATACCATTTCTTCCATGTTAGGTGCGGCGCTTTTGTAAACGACAACAACGCCTGTTTCTCTGGTGACGACGGTTCGGTAAAGTGTTAACTGGCTTTGTGAGATCGTTGTTTGGAAATCTTGGATTGTGGCATAATCGGTTTTGCGTCCTGCTTCAATGATGATGGGGCTGTATTTGTTGGTGAGCTGTAAGATGGTACGGTCTTTGTTGAAAGTATAGCTGTCGTTTCTAAGAACGATTCGATCTCTATAACTGTCGGTTCCTTTGGCCCAGGCTTTGGCGTCGGTTTCTGATTGGAGCAAAAGAATGCGTATTGCGACATAGACATTTTCCTGTTCCAGAAATACCCATCCATCTTTTTCAACTATTTGATCCCACCCTGTGCCTATAAATAAACCGAAGGTTCTGTCATATCGGCTGTCGTTGGCAGGATACCAATCGGGATTGGCCTGTGTCCAGCGTCTTCGTTGTTGTGTGATGAGCGCGTTTTTGTGTTGTAGGCTGTGATAAACCAACTCCATGTCATATGTGTTTCCATCTTCGATTTCCGCATCTGGGGTGTCCAGTGCAACGGTTGCAAGACGTGCGTTGGGGTTTGCAGTGACCAAACCTTGCCAGCGTCCAGCGGTTGCAAGGTGGTTGTAGAGTGCATAAGGATGATCCATTTGAGTACCCAGCACATAATCGGGTGTGATCCAAGCATATTTGACAAAGCGAGAGGGTGTGTCACCCATCATGGTGCGTTCTGTTCCCAGGGGGCGTGGGCTGGTGTCTTCCTCTTCACCAATGCCTCGAGAGATGTATGCAAAGGGTTTTCGATCTTTGCGATCTAAGGCCAGTGCCCATACAACTTTTGGCCAAGCATACGCACTTAAAATTTGTTGTGTGTTGTTGAATGCCGTGTTGCCAAGACCACCCAGATAAAATGTGGCCAGGTCTGACATGGAATCGTACCCGCCTGCATTTTTGTGGTGACGCGTTTTTGGGCCCCCTCGAAGGCCTGCTATTTGTAACTGTGCCCAGTCTGCCCAGACCAAATCGAGGAACATGCCTGTTCGATTTTTAAGGGCATTGTCGTCGCAAAAATTGTGAATCATGAGGATGTAACTGATGGTGTATTTCATGTAGGTTGGGGATCCATTTTCTAAAAAGAATCCTCGCTTTGCACGTTCTGTAAAATAGGTATTGAGATAGTTGCTCCAAGCATTGTGGTGATCTGCTGGATGATAGGATTGACCATCTGCCCAATTTGCTCGCCCCCCACCATGGCGGTTGCTGTTTTCTGACCCGCAATAACCCGATTCACCATAGCCGATGCCATCACCGTAACCCAAGTTGGGGTAGATTCGATCTTTGTATTGAGGTTCTTTGGAAAAGATTTGGGCACTTAACAGATTGCAAGCTTTTGTGTTGAGGTCATGGTTTTCACTGCCTGCCATCCACCAGGTGTTTTTTTGAGCAACAGAAATGTCGTTTTTAAATTGGGTGCGTGCCCAAAGCAGAGCCAATAGGGTTTGCTCTGCTTCGGTGCTGAGTCGGTTGGGCATGTGTGTGCTTTTGGAACTGAACCAATTGTAGAAGGTGATCAATCTTGCTGTGCGCCACAGGCTGTAGAGGCTCATTTGGGGTTGGATGCCTTGTTTTTCACATGCCGAGAGATCGGTTAATTCTGTTTGGAAATCTACGACCAATTCTGCATTGATGGTTTTTAGATCTTGTCCCAGCCACATTTGATCAAATAATTGACGGTCTTTGCCAGAGAAATCGGATTTTGCACCTGCTTCAAATGTTTGTTGCACCCGGTAAGAACGTGTTTCGTGTTCTTGTGCCATGCGTTGAATGAGGTGGCGGTCAATGGGAATATCTTCATATTCTAAGAGAGATTTAAACCATTGGTTCTTGTTCTCTGTATTGGGCATGTGTTTCTCCTGTGCAGGTAGAGCATTGATTTTTTATGTGCTATTTGGAGTAGGGTACTGCGCCGTGTTCATCTGTTTCGTATCCCCACTTTTTGAGGTAATAGCTGCTCTCTTTGAAGGGGTCGTTGATTTTGTTGAGTTGTGCGGATAGTTTTTGTGCCAATTGAATTTGGATGTCTGCTGCTTCTGGTGTATGGGCCAAGTTGTTTAACTGATAGGGGTCTTTTATGTCATCAAAGAGATAGATATCGTTGCGATCTGTTTTGACAAATGTATAACGGTGGGTGCGAATGGCGCGATAAGCAGGGTCGAGGTAATTGCGGTTGCTAAAGGGCGAGATACTCATGTAAAGCGCGGTGTGGTTTTCCAATTCTGTTTGATCGCGCACACACGTCGATAAGTCTGTGCCTTCAACGGTGTTGGGTATGTCAAGGCCACACAGACTTAATAAAGTTGGCATAATATCGACGGTACCCAGTGGGGTCATGATTTTTTTAAGGGATTTGTTTGCTGTTATGGGTGGGTATTTTAATAGGAAGGGAACACGACAGGATTCGTCCCAAAAAATTTGTTTGGTAAATGGAGGCTTTTGGTGTGCGCCCATTGTTTCGCCATGATCAGATGCAAAGATGAGGATGGTGTTTTCTTCGAGGCCTTGGGTTTTGATGGTTTCGACCAAATCGCGCACACAGGTGTCTAATGCGGCGATGTGGGCATAATAACCTGCGGCTTCTTTGCGGGTGTAGGCTTCTTCGTCGGGTGTTTTGAATGTGGTGTTGGGTGCAAAGGTGATTGTGTCTGGGGAGAACATTTTTTGATATTCTTTGGGGGCGTTGTGATGGGGGAAATGGGGTGGACCTAAAGACAGGACAAGGAAGAAGGGGTTGTCTGTGTTTGTGTGGTCTTTAATGTAAGTTTGGGCATCTTTTGTTTGGGCAAAGGCATCATAACCTGGCCATGTTTTAATTTCTGGATTGTTGTTGTCGTAGTATTGCGAGTTTTGATAGTCGTGTGTGCATTCCAAGACTTTCCAGTAGTCAAAACCTTGTCGGCGTTCAGGTGGAATATAACTGGCACGGCCATGCCCATCGACATGCCATTTGCCGATGTAGGCGGTGTCGTAACCCCCTGCTTTGAATGCTTTGCCAATGCTGTTTTCATCTGGGGAGAGTGACACATCATTCATGAAGACACCTGTTGTTGTGGGGAAACGCCCCGTTAAAAAGGCGGCTCGGGCAGGTGTGCAAACAGGAGAGGTGCCAATGGCATTGGCAAAGTTGATGGATTCTGCGGCCAGTTTGTCTATGTGTGGTGTGTGCGCATTGGGGTCGCCATTATAACCGGTTGCTTTGGCGCGCCACTGGTCGGTTAGGATATAGATGACATTGGGTTTGGTATGAGAGATCATATGGGCCCCTATAAATAAAGGAAAACCCAGTAAACATGCGATACTGGGTTGTGCCAAGGATGGGAGGTAACATTTGCTGAAGCGATTGGATGTGTTTTAAGATCAGTTATTTTCAGGTCGCGTGTTATTTGAATGGCCATCTGTTTGATCTTCGGTTTTATACTCTCCTAATAAAACCAATAAATGATGGGGTGACAGACCACTGGGAATGCCTTTGTGAATGAGATTTTCGATGACGGATAATTTGCGTGCATGATCTTGTCGGTCTTGGTCTAATTTGACAAGTGATGCACCAAATTTGGTGAGGTTTTGCGAAATGCGATATCGAAAAAATAGAGTAAGAGAAAGAATGATGGCGCCCCATATGAGGGCTGCGAGTGAAAAGATAAATTCACCGCGAAAAAAAATATGTGCAAATCCACCCAGAACCATGAGGGTTCCGAGGGCAATGGGGATGTGGGTATAATCTTGGGCGAGGCGGTCTTGAAGGCGCGACAACAATTGATCCAATCTTAAGGTGTTGTGGGCCACTTGCTCGGACATGGCGTCGATGATATGGTCTACCTCGTCGTCCATGTGATCCATATTATCCATGTGCATCTCGCTTGCGAATAAGTCTTGCGGGTGTGCCACCGACTACGGAGTAGGGTTCGACATCGTGGGTGACCACGGCACCGGCTCCGACAATGCTGTGTGCGCCAATGCGCACGCCACCAATGATAACCGCATTGGCTCCGATCCAAACGTCATCTTCGATGATGATTTCTTTTTTGTTCACTTTCTGTTCAACCATAGGTATGTCGATGCGGTCATACCCGTGCCCAACACTGGCAAAGACCACGTGGGCTGCTACTGCAACATTGTTGCCGATGGTTAGGGGGCCATATAAAACGCCGTAGGGGGCAAAGTGGGTGTTGTTGCCGATGGTGATCCAGGTTCCACAGGGGCTTAGGAAGACACCGTTGTGAAAGGCGACGTGGTCGCCAATACTTATCAGTTCGGGATGTAAGATATCTACACCTGACCAGAATTGAACGTTTTCGCCTTTTGATTTGAGTTTGCTTTCGTCAAAAAGTGCCATGTTACCATCCCATGTTTTTAAGCCAAGTGACGCACAGATCAAACCAAGCTGCAACGTTTGGAAGTTCGGGCGCAAGGCCTAATCCGTGCCGACCGTTGGGGAAGATGTGGAGTTCGTAGGGGATATTGTGTTTGCTCAAGGCTTGGGCAAAGAGCATGCTGTTTTCTGCGGGGACACCTGCATCTTCGGCGGTGTGCCATAAGAAAGTTGGGGGTGTGTTTTCGGTGACTTGATTTTCGAGAGACATGAATGCGATCATTTTTTCAGATGCGTTTTCGCCAAGCAGATTATTGAACGACCCTTTGTGGCGGAATTCTCCTGATGATATGACAGGGTAACTTAAGATGAGCGCATCGGGGCGGTTGGATTGTTTGTCAATGTCATCACCCGCACCTGGAATGTCTGAGGCGTGGTGTACGCCGAGGCTGGCGGTTAAATGCCCTCCGGCAGAAAAACCACACACAGCGATGTGGTTGGGATTGACGAGCCACTGTGTGGCATTGGCTCGGATGATGCGTAGAGCGCGCGAGACGTCGGCGAGAGGTGCGGGGTGTTGGTTTGGGGCGACGCGATATTGCACAACAAAGGCGTGGAGGCCTTGGGCGTTGAAGGCTTCGGCAATGTTTTTTCCTTCGTGGGCAGCGCGATTGGCATAACCGCCGCCGGGGCAGATGAGGATGGCGCCTTTGGGTTCATTTGTTTGGATTGGGTAGAGGTCTAATGTGGGAATGAAATCGCTTTGAGGGTTGTTTGCTGGGGGGAGGTTGGGGTATAGGTTCATGGGTATCTCTTTTTAAATGATGGTTTGGGATGATGGATAGCTTTATTTATGTGATATTGAAATCTAAGTGGCGGACTCGGGTGTCTTTTTGGATGGTGACGCGGCCGCTGTTCCAGTCGGCTTGTAAAAAGGGGCTGTCGAATGCTTGGGGGGGTGCGTAGTCGATGGGGTGGTGGTCTATTTGGGGTGGTTGGTTTTGAGTGATGTCGAAGGTAAAGGTGTTGCCATAGGTGCTGGTATAGTTGAGCGTGTTGTTTGACAGGTCTATTGGGTTGTTGAGAATGGTTTGTTGAAAGGTGTCGAAATCGATGTATTCGCTTTTGAGGGCGACTTCTAAGATGATGGGGGACCATTCGTTTTCTAAGACCATCCATTGACCGTTGGGGCTGGTTTCGGGTTGCCAAGTGGTGTTGCCCAACACGGGGCAGACTGCGGCGTAGGCACCATTGGATTCTGTGAATGTCCAATTGTTGATTGTTTGTGGAGACGATAAACCGGCTTCGGAGAACCAGACGCGCATGGTTAAAGATTTGGTGCTGGTTTTGAGTTTTTGGCAGATGAGGGTGCCTTTGTGTTGGGCAGACCATTGTTGGTTGAAGGTGACGCGGTCGCCGTCTGATTGGCATTGGGGAACAATGCGCGCATTGTGGTGGCCTTTGAAGATGATGCCGTGCCAACGGTTTTGGGAGCTGATCATGGCCCATTCGTTCATGGGGCGTGCTTCGAGGAGCGGGGTGCCTATGATGAATTCGGGGGTGCAATAGGTGTAGCGATGAATGCCACCGTAGTCTGTGCGCATGCGGTAATCGGGCGGGCCGTAAAAGCCTGTTTTGACAAGACCGAGGGGGCGTTGGTGAATTTCGTAAATGCCGCGGCCTGATGGGTCTAATGCCAAGTCTGTGACGACATCGGGCGGTTGATAATCACTGAGGGCGGCAGAGATGATGGGAGAGGTGAGATTGAATGGGTCACACAGGCCAAAATAGAGGTAGGCCAAGAGTTGGATGTGTCTTCCGCCCGAAGCCAAGGAACCGCCGCCTTGGTAGATGCGTGTGCGCCCCCCACCGACCACGCCGTCGATTTGTTCTTGTGCCCAATAGGCCCAGTAGAGGTCTAAGAGTTGGTGGACTTGCTTTTTTAAAATGGGGTCTTCGGCAAAGTCGTAAACATTGTAGAGGCCTTTGAGGAGAATGCCGTTGTAACCGTCGTTTTGCATTTCGATGAAGAGGCCTTTTTTGGCGCGCTCGGTGCAGTAGGCTTTGATGTAGGTGGTCCAGGCATGGTGATGCTCATTCACGGAACCACCGTCATCGTATGTGGCGTTTTGATATTCGGGGCGATCTTTTGCGAGTTTGGCAAAGTGCCAGTTGGTGGTGAAGATTTGTACGTGATGGTTTTCAGATTCCCAGACGTGCCATGTTTTGGAGAGTTCGGTTTCGGCGTCGCTGAGTTTGGAGTGCGATTTGGCGTATTGCCAGGCGGGTTCTAAGAGTTTGGTTTCTGTTTGGGCCGTTAATAGACCCGGTGTGACGGTGCCTTGTGTGCCGTAGCGTTCGATGAGACCAAATACCACTTCGATGTGCCAGTGGAAGCTGTCGCGGTCGTTGATGTCTTTGGGGTGGTCTAAGTAGTGTTGGGCGTTTTCAACGAGGGCGGCGTTGGCTTCTGCGATTTGTTCGTTGAGGTAAAAGCAGCGGGCGGCAAATTCGCAGATGGAGAAAGAGTAATGGCGTACATAGTTGCCACGCCCAGGTTTTAAGGGAGGGCGTTTTTCGGCGCGTTGGAGGGGTTTGTGCGCTTCGGCTTGAAAGAGGGCATGAACGCGGTTTTTAAATCCGTTGCGAACGGTTTGGAGTGCGTTGTCGGTCATCGTCTTTCGGCTTTCTCAAATTGACCTTCTCGTCGATCACTTGCGCCCAATTTGTAGATCATGAGTTTGCAGGGCAATGTGCCATTAAAAAAGTCGTAGGTGCGTCGGGGTTTGAGTTTGATGGCAGGGGCCCATTCGGGGCGGCCTGTGAATATGGCTGCGCGCCATCCGGGGAAATGTTCGCGTAAAACATCGCCAATTTGGCTGTAGACACGGCGGGCTGTTTCTTCGCTACCCAGGCGTTCGCCATAGGGTGGATTGGTAATGAGCAAGCCGATTTCGTCGTCTAAGGCTCTGATTTGTTTGACGCTTTTTTGTTCGAGCTCAACCACATCTAATAGACCGGCACGTTCGAGGTTTTCGCGTGCGAGAGATAAGGCAATGGGGTCTACGTCGGAACCAACAATGGGTGGTAAGGTTTTAAGCCCGGCTTCTTTGCGCTCGTGGGCGTTGGTGAGGAGGTCGCGCCATAAAAAGGCGTCGTGTTGGAGCCAGTTTTCAAAACCAAAATAGGATCGCGATAAGTTGGGGGCAATATCACCTGCCATCATGGCCCCTTCAATGAGGAGGGTGCCCGACCCACACATGGGGTCCATGAGGGTGTTGCCTTCTTCGGCGTCTCTGGGCCAACGGGCTTTGAGCAAGAGGGCGGCGGCCAAGTGTTCTTTTAAGGGGGCTTCGCCACCGTCTTTGCGGTATCCACGCCTGTGCAAACTTTCGCCAGAGAGGTCCAAGCTGATGGTGGCTTTGTTGCGAAAGAGATAGGCATTCACGCGTATATCTGGGCGTTCTAACTCCACATTGGGGCGGGTGCCCATTTGGTCTCGAAATTGATCGACAATGGCGTCTTTGACTTTGAGCGATGCAAAATGGGTGTGCGAGATTTCGGATTGTACAATGGCACAATCGACGGCCAATGTGCCTTCGGGCATGAGGTGTGCAGACCAGTTGATGTTTTGCACACCTGCATAAAGAGCCTCTGGTGTTTCGGCAGGAAACTCGGCGAGTTTTAACAACAGTCGCCCAGCCACACGCGACCACAAACAAACGCGGTAAGCGGTTTCTTGGGTGCCTAAAAAGGAGACCCCTGAGCGAACGGTTTTGATGTCTTGCCCGCCTAAGGTTTCGATTTCTTCGGCCAAGAGTGCTTCTAAACCACGGGGGGTGGTTGCAAACAACGTCCATAAATCTGACAAAGTGTTTATCCTGTTAAAGTTTTTTGATTTTCTGTTTTGAGCTGCGATTCAAACCATTTGAATGCCACGTCGTAACGCAGTTGATGACCGCCATCAAAAATTTCAAAGTAGAAGTTTTTGGGGTTTCGTTTTTCTATTTCTTGTGCGAGTTTAAAGGTATGTGTGTAAGGCACAGATGCATCGTGGCGACCGTGATGGACATAGAGGTTGGCTTGTGCGATGGTGTCTAAATAAGACATGGGAGAGCGTGCTTGATAGGCGCGGTCGATGTCTGTGCTTTCACCGGGTTTACCACCGCAACAGGTGGCTATGTGTGGTGCGTATTTTTCATTTTCGCTATGCCAAGTGGCCAAGTCGGTTATGGGCACCCACGCACTGATGGCGCGCCACTTGTTGGGGGCATGGCCAGCCATCATGAGGGCCATATGCCCACCACCGCTGCCGCCCATGAGAAATATTTGGGTGGGGTCAATGGCATAATTTTGAGCGATGAAATCGACGGCGTCTATGACATCTTGAATGGCCAGAGTTGATGCACAAGCTTGGAGGGCGCGTGGGTTGTTGTTTAGGTTTGCGCCTCTAAATTCGGGCAAGAGTAAAGCCCAACCTCGTTCTTGACAAAGGGGCAACATGGCATCGACTTGGTTAAATCGGTCGAAGCTCCAAGTGTGCAACCCAACAAATAAGGGTACGTTTGTTTTGTCTTGGGGAAATTCAAATAAGACGGGTTCTTTGGAGCCGTCTATGGTAGATGTTATTTGAAGTTCGACCATGGGTTAGTCTCGCATGTTGATAAATTGCAACGGAATTTCATAGTTGCCGCCTTTGAGCAACGCGATGACGGCTTGCAAATCGTCAATTTTTTTGCCAGAGATACGCAGTTCATCTCCTTGAATGGAGGCTTGAACTTTCATTTTTTTCTCTTTGATGTCTTTGACCATTTTTTTGGCCAGTACTTGTTCGATGCCTTCTTTGATGATTACTTCACGGCGCAAGGTTTTGCCACCGGCGGCTTGGGTTTCTTTAAATTCTAAACAGTTGACATCTAATTTTCGTCGTGTGGCGTGTGTGAGTAATATGTCACGCACGGCTTCCATTTTCATTTCATCTTCTGTGGTGATGGTGATGTGTTTGGCTTTTTCGTCTAATTCAACTTCTGTGTTTGAGCCTCGAAAATCGAAGCGTTGTAAGATTTCTTTTTTGGCATTGTTGACGGTGTTGCTGATTTCTTGCATATCCACTTTGTTGACGACGTCAAATGAGGGCATGTTTGCTCCTTGGGTTGAAGATGAAAACAGTCGCAGGTCTTCAGGTCGCAGGTCAAATTCAGTTGCTTTTTAATTTTTGGACTTGTGACTTGAAGACCTGTGACTTGCGACCGTGTTTTTTAGCCTTTGGACATGTGACTTGCAACCATGTCTTTATAGGCTTTTTGAAGCTTCAGAGTGATGGGGCCGGGTTTGCCGTTTCCGACTTGCCAATCGTTTACTTGCACAACGGGCATGACTTCTGAGCCTGTTCCCAAAATCATCAGTTCATCTGCTTGGGACAACTTGTTTTCCAATATGGGAAATAAGCGTACTGGAATGTTGAGTTGTTGGCACAATTCTAAAACAATGGCTCTGGTGATGCCGGGCAAGATGAGATTTGAATCGGGGTGGGTGTATAATACACCGTCGAAGATGCCACAAACGCTCGTGTGCGATCCTTCGGTGACGGCACCGTTGCGAATGAGAATGGCTTCGTCTACACCGGCTTCTTGTGCGCTTTGCTGGGCCAATACGTTGGCGAGCAATGATACCGATTTGATGTCGCAGCGCAACCACCGCATATCGGGTAAGGTGATGGTTTTGACGCCCGTTGTCCAGTCGGCAGGGTCCATATCAAATTTGCGGGCAAAGCCATAGACGGTGGGCGTAACATTGCCTTTGGGAAAGGCGTGAATTCTGGGCGCGGCTCCTCGGGTGATTTGGAGGTAAACGATGGCATCGTCTGTTTCGAGGTTGTTTTGTTTGAGCAGTTCGCGAGAGATGGTTTCGAAGTTGACGTTGGGTTGTTGAATTTGTAATTCTTTGAGGCTGCGTTCTAAGCGTGTGAGGTGTTTGTCCCAGGCGAATAGATGACCATTGTAACATCGGGTAACTTCGTAGACACCGTCGGAGAGCACAAACCCTCGGTCATCAGGCGAGATATGTGCTTCTTCTTTGGGCAGATACTGGCCATTGAGATAAACGATCATGGTGAGGCTCCAGTGAAAAATAGCCAAGGGAATTTTGGAATACGTATAGAATAAGATACAGTTGGGAGGGTTTGGTGAAAAGGAGAAAGGTGGGTGGATTTTGAGAGGTGGGGGTGTTTTGTGTG
>JAYODI010000124.1:0-11985 GCA_038279365.1 Candidatus Latescibacterota bacterium
TAAGTGTACCAAAGTTTCAGAGAAGTTTTCGGGTTTGAGTTTAACTCCCAAATGGTGATACAAGCTTGAGCGCATAATAAAAACAACGGGTCCGATTTCTTCACGAAGGGATCGGTTGTGAAAATCTTGCACAACACCAATGACTTTGCCTGGGTTGCTGTTGAAGGTAAATGATTTGTCAATGGGGTCATCCCAACCGAGTTGTTTGACGGCGGTTTCGTTTAAGATATAAGCGTTAAAGCGGTCTGATTCAATGTCGGGTGAGAAGTTGCGGCCTGCAACAAGGTTCAATCCAAATGTTTCAAAGAAGTCTTCGTCCACTTCATTTGTGGGCATACGCCATGTGTTGGGCGGAAATCCTTCGGGTTGTACGGTGCGAATGAATTCTTCACCTTGACCCAGCTTAAAACGAAAGGCAGTGGTTTTGAGAATGTTGGGGTGTTGCTCAAACACTTCTTTGGCCATGTTGTAGCGAAAGGACAAGCGGTTTCCGTCTCGCGGTCTGGTAACGCGATCTGTAACGAAGATGGGTACGGTGATGATTTGTGAGCCATCAAAACCTAATTTTTTGTTGCGCATGAAAGCCAATTGCTCATAAATGACCGTGGTGCCAATGATGAGCATGACCGATGCGGCAAATTGAAAAACAACCAAGCCTTTTCTGAGCCAAGCACCTTTGGCTTGGTTGGTAGAGAGGCCTTTCATCACGACAATGGGTTGAAATGCTGAGAGATAAAAAGCAGGATAACTGCCCGCTAACAGACCCGTGAACAGGGTGAGGGCAATGAGGTAGAGGGGCATGAGACCGTGGAAGATGTCGGTAAAGTCTAATAGCCTACCAGAGAAATTGTTGAATGTGGGTAATACGATGCGAATAAGGAGGACTGCAAGAAGGAGTGCTAAAAAGGAGAGCAACATAGATTCGCTGATGAATTGTCGAATGAGGCTGGTGCGATTGGCACCGACCACTTTGCGAATGCCCACTTCACGGGCACGGTGAACGGAGCGTGCGGTGGAGAGGTTCATAAAGTTGATGCAGGCGATGATGAGAATGAAGATGGCCACCGTGATGAGCAAATAGACGGTGGTAATGTCACTGGAAATGGGCATGCCATAATCAGGAAAGGCGATAAGTTGCATGCCATAGTCTTCATATTCATACAAGTGCATACGGGTGAGCGGTTGTAAGTGATAGTCGTTCATTTTGCGAATTTGTGCCCCCATGTAGCGCTCAATGGCATCGGGCAATTTGGCTGAGAGTGCGTTGACATCCGTACTTGGTGCAAGGCTGATGAATGTTTGAATGGGGCGCACGTCATATTCGGCATGCCACTGGTTCCACCATTCTTCGGGTTCACCGGGTTTGACGGTGGCGGTCATAATGTCAAATTGGATAGACGATTGTGTTGGAAAGTCGCGCATCACGCCAGTGATACGATAGGGTTTGGATTCGTGGTAGTTGTGGTCTAAGGTCAGTGTTTGCCCAATGGGATTTGTGTTGCCAAAAAGTTTAATGGACATTGTTTCGCTGATGACAATCGTTTCGGGGGTGTCAAAAACTGTGGCGGGGTTGCCATAGAGAAGCGGAATGGTGAAGACGTCAAAGATAGCAGGATCAACAATGGCAACCCATTGGTAAAAGCCTTTGTTGGTGTTCTGAGTGTCATAAACCCAGAAGTTGCGTTCCCAAATGCGGGTGGCGTGTTCAATTTCTGGAAAATCTTGTAATAAGGAGGGAACTAAGCGCCCAGATGATCCAGGATGTATAGATGCGCGGTCGCCTTCCATACGGGTTTCTCTTACCACGCGATAAATGCGGTCTTTGTTGGTGTGGTATTGGTCATATTGCCATTCATTTTGTACATAAAGCATAATGAGCATACAACAGGCCAACCCAATTGCCAGACCTAAGATATTGATAAATGAATAAGCTTTGTGACGCAGGAGATTTCTTGTGGCGATGAGGAGATGGTTTTTAATCATGAATTTCTCCAAACAAGGGATGGGAATTTACTCATATCGAACGGCATCCACAGGGTTGGCCCGAGCCGCTTTCAAGGCATGATACCCTACGGTGATGGTGGCAATGAGCAGGGCGAGAAAGCCGCTTAGGGCAAATGGCCACACATTGAGGGTGAGACGATAGGTGAAATTTTGAAGCCAGTTGTTCATGATCCAATAGGCAAGCGGCCAGGCAATGATGTTGGCCAATAATACGAGGTTGGCAAAGTCGCGCGAAAGCAAGCCCACAATGTTGGGTTCTGATGCCCCGAGCACTTTGCGAATGCCTATTTCTTTGGTGCGTCGCTCGGCGGTAAATGCCGCCAGACCAAAAAGCCCCAAACAGGCCACCAGCACAGCAAGTATTGCAAAGGCATTAAATGTGCGTTCGAGGCGCATGAGTGCACGATAGGCGGTCATCATGCGGTCTTCTAAAAAGGAAAATTCAAATTCTCTTTCGGGTAAGTAGCGGTTCCACACCCGTTCAAAATGGGCAAGGGTTTCAGAGAAATTGTCCATTTTTACTTTGAGTGCAATGTGTCGGTAAAATCCTGGGCTCATATAAATGAGCACGGGTTCAATATTGCCATGCAGGGAGTGAAGGTGAAAATCTTTTACCACACCAATGACGGTGCATGTTTGACCGTCTTCACCCAAAAATTCAATGGTTTGCCCCAAAGGATTCTTCCAGCCAAGCTGTCGAACGGCTGTTTCATTTAGGATGACTGCTTCTGTGCGATCAGATGAAAGGTCTGCCGAAAAATTTCTGCCTGCAATCAGGTCAATGTCTAAAAGTGAAAGGAATCCTTCGTCCACTTCTTGCACAAACCATCTCATTTCATGCCCATCTGCCAGGCGAAAATTTCGTTTGATTGGGCCGCCTCCTGTTGATTTGTCGCGTCCAATAGAGAACCGATAAGATGCGACTTTTTCTACATTGGGATGATCTGAAAAGGCGCGTTTGACAGGCCCCACATCCCAAGATAAACGGTCTTCGGGCGCACCGCCATGGGTGTTCCAATGCCGAGAAAAAATGGGCAGTGTGACCACTTGCTCTCGGTTAAATCCCATATCTTTGTTTTGGATATAAGTGAGTTGGTTGTGTACCACAACGGTGCAAATGATAAGTAAAATGGACATGGCAAATTGAAACATGACCAGACCTTTTCGCAACCAAACCCCACTGTGGCCCATGTTCTTGATGCCTTTAAGGGTTTCTACGGGGCGAAATGCCGACAACACAAAGGCCGGATAACTGCCCGCCATCAAACTGACCAACAACCAAAGGACAGGCAACATTAGTAAGACGTAAAGATTTTGAAAGACCCCAAATGTTAAATCGCGTTCGACAAAACCATTAAAAGTGGGCAGGGCCAAAAAGGCCAAAAAACATCCCAACAGGAGTGATAAGGCGGCTTGAATGAGCGACTCACTTAAAAACTGCCCAAAAAGTTGTTCACGATAGGCTCCCACCACTTTGCGCAACCCCACTTCGCGTGCCCGCAAGGTTGCACTTGCTGTGGATAGGTTCACAAAGTTGATGCAGGCAATGAGTAAAATGAATACGCCAATGGCGATGAGCGATATCACTTGGTCAATGCTGCCGTTTGAGCGCAATTTGTAATCGGTTGTAGAATAAAGGTGTGCTCTTAATAAGGGTTGCAGATGAAAGGTGTTGGTTTGGCGGTCTTTTTCATTGAGACGTGTTTGAGCCAGTGCATTGAGTTTTTGAATAAGGGCAGGCATATTGGCATCTGTTCGTAACTTGAGATAGGTTTCGGCATGATACCCCAAACCAACGGGTTGCCACGTTTCCCATCCTGGGCGAATCCACGCATCGTTTTGGAGCGAGAGTAAAAATTCTGCGTAAAGAGTTGATTGTTGGGGGAAATCTTTGATGACACCTGTAACGGTATAAAGACCGGCAAGGTTGATGCTTGCAAGTTGAATGGCTTTGCCCAAAGGATCTTCCTGACCAAATATTTGTTGGGCGGTGGATTCGGTTAAGACAATGCTTCCTGGGTTTGTGAGTGCTGTTTTTGGGTCACCTTGTATGAGTGGCAATGTGAGTACGTCAAAAATGTGGTTGTCTGTCAGGTAGCCCCATCGGTTAAATTTTTTGTCTCCATAAGTCATTAATACACCATTGCTCCAAATGCGTGTTGCAGTTTCTACTTCGGGCAGCGTGCTGGCGGCATCGGGGCCCAACATGCCCGGATTGTTTAAGACGTAGGTTTGTGTGTCTCCTGTGTTGGCTTGTGTTGCCCGAATGACGCGATATATACGGTCGGCATACTGATGGTGACGATCTACTTGAAATTCGTTGTGAACATAAAGCCCAATTAAAATGGCTGCGGCCATGCCAATGTCCAAGCCGACCATGTTGATGAGGGTATATACTTTGTTGCGCAAAAGATTGCGAATGGCAATGGTGAAGTAGTTTTTGAACAAGATATCACCTGCATTGTTTTATGATGGAATGAGACAACCTTATAAACCTATTAATAATACAAACCTGTGCCTCAATAGGTTTTGAATATAAAAAGTCCTCTTATTAACATGAGAAGTGGGCTTTGGTTCTTGTGACTATTCTGTTGTCGGTTTCCAAAAATAAAACGCCGTCCTTCTCAATGTGAGATGGACGGCGTTTTACATTTAAACCCCGGGGGGAAGGATGTGCGCCTTCCCCCCGAGTGCTGCCAGCCTTTTGCGAAGCGCACAGAACTTCGTGTCCAGGTCTGACAGGTTATTTTTATCCCGAGAGGAAAGATGTACGCCTTCCTCTCGGGTGCCCAACTGCCCTTTGCGAAGTGTACAGAACTTCGTGTCCAGATCTGATGGGCATAAATTTTGTGTGTGACGGTCCAAACAGGAAGCGCATCACTTGCTGCTTGGAAACAGTTAGCCTTTTGTGTGTTGGATGCGCAACACCTAACGCCAGGTCCAACTGTGTTTGACCGCCATCAATTTATTGAGAAAGTGAATTATGTCACTTCTCTTTTTGCTTTTAGAATGGCCAGTAACAAACGTTGAAAGCCACTTTTGAGTTTGGGGTCGGTTTCACGTTCTAAGGCTTGGGCCACTTTTTCAGGTGAAAAACAGGTTAGATATTTTTTGACAGGCCAAACGTTGGTGAAATGTCGTCTGACTGTTTTACTGGAGTCAAACATGAGTTCAACAATGAGTGGCATAAATTCTTCTTGTTTGCGTTGTTCACTCACGTTGAGTTTAAGCAACTCGCGCATGGTGTATTTTCGAACTTTTTTATTTGGGTCATAGAGTGCTTTTTTGAGCAAGTTCACAACGTCTTCGGTTGGCAAGTCATTGTGAACATAACTGACCACGGCGCGGCGCGTTTGCCAATGAGGTTGTTGAAAGGCTTTTTGGAATCCTGAAATTCCCCGTGATCCAATTTGTTTTATTTTTTGGCGAATATCGCGTTGAAACATGTTGCTTCGGTTGGGATAGGCATTGAGCAGTTCAAAAACTTTTTCAGTAAAGTTTTCGCCGGGTGCGCCTTCTTTTAAAACGTCTTCGACCATGTGTATCATATCCTCTTTGAGTCGATTGCGGGCCTCATAAAGGCGGCGTTTGATGGTGCCAACGGGCACTTCTTGAATGTGCGCCACTTCTTGTTGTGAGTATCCGCTGATGTAATATAAGGTGACGGTTTCACGCTGTGTTTTGCTCAAGCGACCAATGGCCGTTAAAACTTGTTCGCGCAATTCGGCCTGTTCTAAGTCGCTGTGTGGATTGAGCGATGATTCAGGTTCTTCAATGCTGTCGATGGTGACTGACCGTGCTTCGCGTTTGAGGTAATTGATGCAGCGGTGAATGGTGATGGAGCGCAACCACGCACCCAAACGGTTGGGGTCTTTTAAGTCGGCCAGCCGGTCAAAGGCTTCGACGAATGATGACTGTGTGAGGTCTTCGGCATCGTGAAAATTGCGCAGACGTGAGAGCGCCACACCAAAGACGGCATCTTTGTAGCGTTCAATGATGGGGCCAAAAGCCTGTGGCCCGCCAGAGAGTGCCATATTCACAAGCGTTGTGTTATCTGGTGATGAGGATGTTTCCAACGCCTTCATAGGTAAAGTCAAATGGATGCCTCAAAAGGTTCGGTAGATTTTTTTAAAATGTTTTCATTGCACTTTACAGATTGTATATACCAGCTTGATAGGGCTTTTGATCTTTAGTCCGAAGGACTTTTACTCTCTTAGCACCAGAATTTATTCCGGTGCGTTTGGTTGGGCCATTCCCAAAGTCATTTTTCAACCTCATAAACAAAGTCAAATAAGCACAGCAAAAGGTTCGGTGAGGTATTGGATAAATCGATATTGGCTTGGTTTCTGGCTCAAAATAGCCCGTTTTTCATCGTTAGAAAAGGTTATTTTTCTTTGCAACGACATTGATCATTGATTCCCTAAACAAAAAAACGCGGGCAACGTGCCACAGAAGAGGTTACTCCCCTATGGCAGGTCGCCCGCGTTATCAGTGCGAGCAAAATGATTCTACCAATTGAATATGGATCTGGTTTTAAGAAGTGGGTGGCATGAGGAAGAACAACACACTCCAAATCAAAATTCCCGTCCAACGTGTATATTTATGATTCATGATCGTTGCCTCCTTAAAGGGTCTAATGGTAAGGATAGCAACTGGCGTGCCGAATCGTAAAAAGCTTGATATATCAAGGATATTTCGAGTTTTAGAGGTGAAATCGCGTTATGGCTTCGTGTTTTCACCACGTTCTAACTTGACCTTATTGCTTTGTGGCGGTATTTTCAGGCCGATGCGTTTTTGAGGTATGTAATGTAATCCTTTGTGATGATTCATTGTGTTTTTGATAATGGGATGCTCATGGCAGAAGAAATGTATGATTTGGTGATTGTTGGTGGTGGGCCAGCCGGTGCCACAGCGGCGTTATATGCCCAGCGTGCAGGGCTTAAAACGTGCTTGGTCGATAAGGCCACATTTCCACGCGATAAAATTTGTGGTGATGCCTTGTCGGGCAAGGTGGTGTCGATTTTACACGAGTTGGATTTGCTGGATAAGATCGGTCAGTTGCCAGGTGCGCCCATTCACGAAGTGGTTTTTGGCAGCCCCAATCATGTGCAAGCCAGCGTTGATTTGAGTCGTTATGACCATCACGATTTGCTCACGGGCAAAGAAATGCCGATGGAAGGGTTTGTGATTCGGCGCGAAGTGCTCGACCATTTTATGTTTCAAGAAGCACGTGCGGCTGTGGATGTTTGTTTGGAAGGGTTTTCTGTTCGTGATGTGATCACTGAGGGCGCTCAAGTGGTGGGTGTTCGAGGTGAGGTAGATGGTGAGGTGCGTGAGATTCGGGGGCGTGTGGTTTTGGGCTGTGATGGGTTTAATTCTATTATTGCCCGAAAAGTGGGGTTGTATAAACACGATTCCTTACATTCTGTGGTGGCCCTGCGGTGTTATTATGAAAATGTGGCCGATTTGACCGATCAGATTGAGTTGCATTTTGTGGAAGAAGTGTTGCCGGGGTATTTTTGGGTTTTTCCCTTGGACAGTGGTCAGGCCAATGTGGGCATTGGGATGCGCCACGATATGTTGAAGAAGAAAAAAATTGATTTGAAGGTGGCGTTGCAAACGGTGATTGATCGGCCCCCCTTTAAAAGCCGCTTTGAACATGCCAAACCATTGGAAGAACCTGTGGGATGGAATTTGCCAGTGGGCAGTACACGGCGCACCAGTTATACAGGCGGTTGCTTGCTTTTGGGCGATGCGGCGGGTTTGATTGATCCGTTTACGGGTGAGGGTATTGGCAACGCGCTTTATTCTGCGCGTTTTGCTGTGGAAACAGTGAAAGATGCGATTGCGGCAAATGATTTTTCGGCGTCGTTTTTAAAGCGGTATGAAGATGGGCTTTGGGAAACGATTGGCGATGAGTTGGCCACGAGCACACGCATGCAAAAATTGGGGCGTTGGAAACCGTTGCTGAACTTTACGGTGAATAAGGCGGCTCACAATGACAAGGTGCGCGATCTCATTTGTGGCATGATGGCCAATGCGGTGCCGAAGAAACAGTTGACCAATCCGTTGTTTTATTTGAAGCTGTTGTTGAGTTAATCTCGTACATGATTGATCCGTGTAAATGAATAAAGCCGATGCATTTTTTCATCGGCTTTGTTATTTGGATGATATTTGGCGAGACTGCGCGAGGATAGGATTGATTTTGAGGTCTTGTATGCGTTCAAAATGACGCGTGTTTCCGGTTACCAATTCGAGTTGATGGTAAATGGCATCGGTGTCGAATAAATAAGCCATAGTATGAACCAAATAGCAACCAATCAGACGCATGAAGCGTATAATATAATTAACCTACTTCTATCCACCGTCTCTTGCCGGGAGGGTTTATGAGACGTTTTTCCTTCCTTTTTTCTTTCCTCGTGTTGTTGTCTGGTTGTGACAGCAACAATCCAACCTCTTCCACCCGTTCCCTTGAGCGATTGATTGTGGGCACATGGGTGGTTCCCAACAATAGTTTTGTGATTGAAGAATTTGAAGATTGGCGACATATTATTTTTAACCCCGATGGCACATTTTCTGCGCCTTGGGGATTGGCGGGACCTCGTTTGCCCGAGTTTAAAGGCAACTTTTGGGCCAAAGGCAATTATGTAGGAACGCGGGGTGTGGGTGGTTCATTGGGTGTGGGTGGTGCGCCGGGTGAAGGGCGTTTACATGTGCAGTTTGCCCGTGTGGAATTGACCCAATGGACAGACCCTGATGCGTTGGGGTTGCAAATTACCCAAATATTGCCCGAATATATCGTGTCTTTGGGATATAACAGTGTGGATGATATGTCTTCGGGTGATGTAGAAAAGGCGTTAGATAAGTTGAATGAACGTGCCCCAAGTGCCGATGCCTTGGGCGATGTGCGCGTTTTTCAAAAAGTAGAGCGTTTCATACCGTTTTAGTAGGGGCGCGGTCCCCGCGCCCATGTTTGGATACGCGCCCATTTATGGTTCCCTGCGCCCATGTTTGAATCCGCGCCCATTTATGATTTTTTCACCCATCCACCATCGGTTCGAGTTTGCATGTGGAAAGAAGGTTTTGATGCGACATTTTTATGCGATTATTTTGTGTCTTGGGTTTGTGATGGGTGAGGGGGATGCCCAAGAGATGAGTGTGTTAGAGGGTGTCATCTTGGGCAAGTCTGCACCACTTTCGGGTGCCAATGTGTCGGTTGTTGTGGGCAATGATACACTCAGTGCGGTGACCAATGATGTGGGATTTTATCGCATTGCGCACATCCAAGCTGGCACACATCGGCTTGAGGCATCTCATGTGGCCTATCAAAAGGCGGTTGAAAATGCGTTTGTGTTTGGCGCTGGGCAAACACATCGGTGGGATGTGACGTTGGTGAGCCGCGAGTTGTCGCTGGATGAGATTGTGGTGAATCCCGGCAGTTTTTCGGTGATGGAAGATGACCCTGTGGCACCGCGTGGGTTGTCTCGGGCTGAGATTAAGGCCATTCCTGCGGTGACGGATGACATTTTTCGCACGGTAGAACGGTTGCCGGGTGTGTCAGGTGGCGATTTTTTGGCGCGGTTTACGGTGCGCGGTGGTGATTATGATCAGGTGCTGGTGTCGTTAGATGGGTTGGAGTTGTTTGAGCCGTTTCACTTAAAAGATTTGGGTGGCGGTGTGTTGAGCATTATTGATGCCGAGGTGGTGGGTGGGTTGGATATGATGACGGGTGGGTTTTCGGCTGATTTTGGCAATCGACAAAGTGCGGTGTTGCAAATGCGCAGTCGCCGCCCAGAAGAGGGCATGCGCGCCTCGTTTAGTGCGGGCATTATGAATGCGCGGATTTTGGCCGATGGGGCCAATGAAAAATGGGGTTTTTTGGTGTCGGCACGGCGTGGGTATGCAGACATTATGGTGGAGAAGATTGACCCCGAGCGCGATTTTAACCCCGAGTATTACGATATCTTTGGAAAGGTGACCTACAATGGGGGCAACCATCAGCTTGGCGCACAGGTGTTGTGGGCCTCAGACAGCGGTGGTTTTACGCAGGTCGATGGTGACCATTTGGAAAGTACCTATGGCAATGGTTATACCTGGTTGACTTGGGATGCGATTATTGGCTCGGGTTTGGTGGTGCGTACCTTGCCGTATTATGGGCGCATTACCAGTGACCGTGAAGCCACATTGATCAATGCCGAAGACAGTGCCGATGAGTTGATTGATGACATTCGCACCACGAGTTTGTATGGCATTAAGTCAGATGCCAAATGGCAGTGGCACGAAAAACATATTACGCGGTTTGGCGGTGAGCTTCGATGGCTCAAGAGTGATTACGATTATCGCAAACAAGAAAGTCGGTTGACCGATTATGTGGGGGCTGGACGTTATTTTGGTGTAACGTATGATGAGGTATCGGTAGATGTGACGCCCGAAGGGTGGCAAAACAGTTTTTATGTGAGTCATAAGTGGCGGTTGCACAATAAGCTTACGGCAGATATCGGTGGGCGTTTTGATCGACAGACGTATACGAATGATGAAGTGTGGAGCCCACGTGCGGGGGTGGCGTTGGTCTTGGATGATAAGACGATGCTACGCACGGCTTGGGGGCGTTATTCTCAGTCGCAACACATTGGCGCATTGGATGTTCACAATGGCGTACAAACGTTTCAACCCGCTGCGCGGGCTACGCATTATGTGATGGGTTTGGAACGGTTGATGGGTAAGAATATTTTGGCACGTGTCGAAGCCTATCACAAAGATTATGATCAGATGTGGTCGCGTTATGAAAACCTCAACCAAAACCATACCACAGATCCGTTGCCCGATGTGGTAGACGGTTGGACTGAGGTTTTTCCTGTAAAGGGAACGGCGCGTGGTATTGAGTTTTATGTAAAGCGCGATACGGGGTTGGGGCTCAATTGGTGGGCCACCTATGCGCTTACTTCTACGCGAGAGACCTTTGCACCAGGTGTGGGTGATCCGCAATTTCAAGGGCAAACATTTCCACGTGCATTTGATCAGGCACATTCGGTTTCGTTTGATCTGATCTATCGCCCAGTGTCCGATTGGTTTGTGGGGGCGGCCTGGCAGTTTCGTTCGGGTTGGCCCCATACGCCTTTGGAGTTAGAAGACCGGCCCGATGGGTCACAACGGTTTGTGTTTGGCGATTTTTATTCGGCAACATATCCCATTTATCATCGGTTGGATGTGAAGGTGACACATTGGGTCGAATACGATTCGTGGAAGTTGGTGTTTGGGTTGGGCATGAGCAATATCTATGGGCGAACGAATGTGCGGCATTATAGCTATTTTATTCAAGATGGTCGGATGCGGCGTTTGATTGAGGGGTGGTTACCGGCGTTGCCATTTGCGAGTGTGAGTGCGGAATTTTGAAATCGCTGTCAGCCATCAGCTTTTGGGAGGAGAGGAAATACATGACTGCGAGACTGTGTTTGATTTTGTTATGCGGGATTGTTACAGGATGTAGCAATCCTTTTTCCAATTCTGAAGACCCTTTGTTTTTTGGTGTTTGGTCGGCGCAAACGCTTCAGCCTACCAACGCGGGAGAGCCGATTACGCAGATTGCATTTCAGAAGGAAGGACGATATTTTGAAAATGGCGCACAGGTGGGTACATATTTGGTGACGAACAAACGAACAGTGCAATTAAACGATGGTTCTGAGGAAATTGATTTTGATATGCAAATTACGTATGGCGATGGCACGCGCCTTGTGATTGCTGTGCGGATGTACACAGATACGTACTGGGAAATTTTGGTGTTTAATTCCAATCCGCGTGGGCCACGTGACAAATATGATTTGGTGGCGCGTCCATAGGCTTAATGGTTACAAATTTTCCTGAAGCCATTTTTGAATCAATGCGGCGTGCGGATAATTGGGATTGATTTCGAGCACTTTTTGGTAACAAGAGCGCGCTTGATCGCGTTGACCCAATTGTTCGTAGACCATGCCCAAACTGTGA
>JAYODI010000125.1:0-11783 GCA_038279365.1 Candidatus Latescibacterota bacterium
TCCACTTTGAGAGGCATTACAGCGGTCTCATGGGCGCCGTTTTATTTTTTATATCAGAAAGGAGGTTGCCAAATACCTCTTTATAAAATAGACAGTTTTTAATGATAGACCAAACCACCATTTTTGTAGGAGATCCATTATGTTTAAACGTTTTATGCTTTTCACCTGCGCATTGTTATTGGCAACTTCTGCCGTTCAAGCGCAAAAAACAGCCAAAGTCGGCATCTTGCACTCTCTGAGTGGCACCATGGCCATTTCCGAAGTTTCCCTTAAAGATGTTGTGATGATGGCCATTGACGAAATCAACGCATCGGGTGGTGTATTGGGCAAAAAGCTCGAACCCGTTGTTGTTGACCCTGCTTCCGACTGGGATCTCTTTGCCGAAAAAGCAAAGGAATTGCTTGAAAAAGAAAAAGTGGATGTCACATTTGGTTGTTGGACATCCGTTTCTCGCAAATCTGTTTTGCCCGTCTATGAAGAAAAAAAGGGACTGCTCTTCTACCCTGTGCAATATGAAGGTGAAGAATGCTCACGCAACATCATCTACACAGGTGCAACCCCCAACCAACAGCTCATCCCTGCTGCAGAATATTTGATGAGCAAAGACGGTGGTGGCTTTAAAAAGTTTTATCTCTTGGGCACAGACTATGTCTTCCCACGCACCGCCAACAAAATCTTACGTGCCTTCTTGTTGCACAGTGGCGTGCCTGAAGAAAACATCATGGAAGAATACACACCCTTCCACCACCAAGACTATCAAACCATTGTGCAAAAAATCAAACGTTTTGCAGCCGATGGTGATGCCGCAGTGCTCTCCACCATCAATGGTGACTCCAATGTGCCATTCTACAAAGAGTTTGCCAACCAAGGTTTGACCTCTGCCATGTGTCCCATTATGGCCTTCTCTGTCGCCGAAGATGAACTGCGCTCCATGGACACCGAATTTCTCGTGGGTCACTTGGCTGCTTGGAACTACTTCCAATCCATTAACACACCAGAAAACAAAGCCTTTGTGAAAAAGTTTAAAGACTACTGTGCAAAAATGGGCTTGCCTGGTGGTGCACAACGCGTCACAGATGATCCCATCGTGTGGTCTTATGTGGGTGTTTATTTGTGGAAAAAAGCAGTTGAAAAAGCCGGCTCTTTCGATGTAGACAAAGTACGTCCCGCACTTTACAGCCTCAAATTTGACGGCCCAGGCGGCACCGTGATGATGGACGGCATGAACCACCACTTGCACAAACCCGTTCTCATCGGTGAAATTCGCAAAGACGGCCAATTCAAAATCGTTTATGAAACCAAAGGGTTGGTTGCGCCCGATCCTTGGGACGACATCACCAGTGCAGACAAAGACTGTGACCACGTCAACTACATGGGCACATATACCGTTAAGTAAATCAGGTTTTATGCGGAGCGTCGAGAGAGACGCTCCGCAACCTATCAATTTTAAATTAATTTATGGAGAAAAAGATGAAAAAATGGATAATGAGTATTGCCGCAGCAGCTTTATTTGCAACACCATCGTTTGCACAAATCAAAGTGACAGATAATTTAAGTGTTACGGGTTTCTTCGACATGTCAACCACCTACAACACAGGCTCCAAAACCAACACCCTGTCCTTTGACCAATTTGAAATTGATTTCATGTATGAATACGGCATGTTTACCGGACAAGCCGATTTCAACAGCCTCGGCGGGGGTTCGGTCGATCTTGAACAAGCCTTTGTCACCTATACCTCACCCGGTGGTTTTAGCTTAACAGGTGGTAAATTCCTCAGTTGCTCAGGTTGGGAAACAGCCGAACCCACAGGTTTGTATCAATACTCTTATTCTGCAACGCTCGTATATGGTGGCTATCAAAACGGTGTAGCTGCAAGCTTTGGCAATGACAAAGTGGGCTTTTACGGTGCCGTCGTCAGCAGCGTTTGGAATGGTGCCGACACCAGCATGGACGATATGGGTTTTGAAGCACAAATTTCATTTATGCCCGCAGAAGGTATTACCGCCAAGGTCGCTTATCTTTGGGAAGACATGGGTGCATTTAATCAATCACTCATCAATGCCTGGGGTATGTATGCCAAAGGTCCTATCACATTGGCCGCAGAATACAATCACCTCTTAGACTGGGGTGCCAAAGGCAACAACGGTTATGGTTGGATTTTGATGGGCAACATGGGCTTGTCTGACAAAGTTGCCGCCACCGTGCGTTACAGTGGTCTCGACACAGACACCACCACAAAATTCACAGAAATCACCTTCAGCCCCAGCTATGTGGTCTCAGACAATGTGGGCATGTTGGCCGAAATTCGTCGCGACATCGACGCCAAAGTGACCTCATTTGCATTTGAAACCATCCTCTCGTTCTAAATGAATAGACGAATGGACGCACAGCCGCAGGCTACAACGAGCGTAGCGAGTAATAGACGCTCTTAGATGATAGGATTCGTTTGATTCGCAGTTTCGCTGATTCGCAGTTTCGCAGTTTCGCAGTTTTTTTGGGGGGTGGCCATCCTGATGAGTGCCGGGTTTCCGGTCAGAAACGGTCATCCCCCATAATTTGTTCTCTCTTTTCCTTGGCGGGGACGGAGTGAATACCTTCGTAGGAATCCTCGTGAGTGTTTCACGCACGAGGACCATATCTAACCATTAAAGCCCAACGCCACGAGATGTGACCATGAAACCACTGATGTATAGTCTCTTACTTCTTTTTTTGTCGTTTAATGCTCAAGCACAAGACGGTGCTTTTGACCAACAACAACTATCACTGCTGCGCAGCAATGATGAAGACAATATCGAAGCAGCTGTTAAAGCCATTGGTCAAAGCGGGCAAATAGCATATTACGACCTAATGAAAGCCTTATTTGGAGGTGAATTATACCTCACCGAACAAGGTCAGTTGGTTGTTGCTGGCAACACACGTAAAAACGATTATGGCGATACCATTTCGCAACTCAACTCGGCTTATCCTCAAAATACACCCTTGCTCGATGAAACAGGCAAACCCATTGAGGTCAACCTTTATGACCTCATCGAAGTAGAAAGCAATCGCCGCATTCGCGCCATTATTCAGCCCTACCTTATACAGATGGAAATTTTTAATCCCGATCCGATAAAACGCCGCGTTGCCGCCGAAACATTGGGCAACCAAGGCAACATCAATGCCATACCTACCCTTACCCAAGCCATCGAAAAAGAAACCAATAAAGACATCAAAACCTTTATGCAAGTGGCACGTGCCAAATTACAATTGGCCCATACAGATACAAATGTTCGACTCGAAGCAGTCACTGCTTTAGGAGAACTAAACGACACATTTGTCTTACCACTATTAGAAACACACGCCAAAACCGAAACCGATCCAGCCGTAAACACGGCGCTCACAGCCTCTATTCAATGGCTCAAAGAATTTACAGTCATCATGATGGCCGTACAAACAGCCTTTGTAGGTTTAAGTCTCGGTTCCATTCTCATCTTGGTCGCATTGGGTTTGGCCGTTATTTACGGGCAAATGGGTGTCATCAATATGGCACACGGCGAATTTATGATGACGGGTGCCTACACCACCTATGTCATTCAAAACATTTGCTTCGCACTCTTGCCTGCTGCTTACATCGACGTCTTTTTTCCCATCTCCTTGCCACTTGCTTTTGTCATCTCAGGCAGTTTTGGTTTGCTTATCGAACGCCTCATCATTCGCCATCTCTACAGTCGCCCACTCGAAAGCTTGCTTGCCACTTGGGGTGTTAGCCTTGTTTTGGTTCAATTGGCACGTAGCATCTTTGGCGATCTTACAGCAGTTAAGCTGCCCCAATGGCTTAGCGGTGGGTATGCTTTGGCCCCACAAGTTTTATTGCCTTACAACCGCCTCTTTATCATCGTTTTTACACTGCTCATAGTCGTGGGCCTCATTGCCTTCTTTTACAAAACCAACTTTGGCCTGCGATTACGCGCCGTTACACAAAACCGCAACATGAGTGCCTGCATGGGTGTACCCGTGCGCAGAGTGGACTCCCTCACCTTTTTTATTGGCACAGGCATTGCCGGTGTGGCCGGCTGGGCGATGACACTCATTGGCAACGTGGTACCTAACATGGGGCAAACCTACATTGTTGATGCATTTCTCGTTGTGGTCGTAGGTGGTGTGGGCAAAATCATAGGCACCATTGTTGCCGGATTGGGCATTGGTATTTCCAACAAAGTGCTCGAACCCTTTGTGGAAGCGGTGTATGCCAAAGTGCTCATACTCGGTTTAATCATCATGTTTTTACAAGCAAACCCCACCGGCATCTTTCCTGCCAAAGGGAGAAACGAAGACCAATGAAAAACGCCACCAAACCACTCGTCATTTTTTGTCTATTCGGCATACTGGTTCCTATCCTCAATCACTTTGGCATTGTTTCAGACAACACCCTCAACCTGTGGGGGCGCTATTGCTGTTTTGCCATTGCGGCCTTAGGAGTTGATCTCATTTGGGGGTATACTGGTATCCTCTCGCTGTGCCAAGCCTTTTTCTTTTGTTTGGGCGGGTATGCCATTGGCATGCACATGTTGCTCAAAACAGGTACCAAAGGGGTTTATGGCAGTGCCCTACCTGACTTTATGGTTTGGAACCAAGTTGAAAATTTGCCCTTATTTTGGGAGCCCTTTCACACCTTTCCCATATCACTTATGATGGTCATTGTCATCCCCGCGCTCATAGCCTTGGTATTTGGCTATCTCGCATTTCGCAGTCGTCTCAAAGGCGTCTACTTTGCCATCATTACCCAAGCACTTGCATTGGCCATGTGGCTCATCTTTTTGCGCAACGAAACCATGTTGGGTGGCACAAATGGTCTCACCGACTTTAAAACATTACTCGGTTTTGAACTGTCCGACCCAGCAACCAAACGTGGGCTCTACCTGGTTGCTTTACTCACACTCTTTGGGGCCTATTATTTTAGCAGATTTATCACCCAATCAAAATTGGGCCGCATCTTGGTGGCCATTCGCGATGGTGAAATGCGTTTGCGCTTTATTGGCTATCCCATCACCCATTACAAAGTCTTCATCTTCATGATTGCCAGTATCATGGCGGCCGTTGGGGGCATGCTTTACGTGCCTCAAACTGGCATCATCACCCCAGGACGCATGGATGTGCAAGCCTCCATCGAAATGGTTGTTTGGACAGCCGTTGGGGGGCGCGGTACACTCATTGGTCCCATCATTGGCGCCATCCTCATCAACCTCTTATACAGCTTCTTAACAGGGGCATTTCCTGGCACGTGGTTATACTTTTTAGGCTTTCTCTTTATCGGTGTGGTGCTCTTTTTTCCCGATGGCGTAACAGGCCTTTGGGCACGTGCAAAAGCGCTTTGGGCTTCCAAAACGAATGAAACCACCAAATCAGAACCCGCATTGGAAAAATAATCGCCACAAACCATCATTGACCATCAATTTGGAAACGCCATGACAGAAGTACTCTTACATGTAAAAGACCTCACCGTCTCCTTCGAAGGATTTGTAGCCCTTAACTTGAGTGAGTTTTCTTTGCGAGAAAATGAACTGCGCGTGGTCATTGGTCCCAATGGCGCAGGAAAAACCACCTTTCTCGACGTCATTTGTGGCAAAACAAAACCCGATAGTGGACGCGTTCGTTTTCAAAACATTGAAATATCTCGCCTCCCTGAAAATGAAATTGTAGACATTGGCATTGGACGCAAATTTCAAACCCCATCGGTCTTCACATCGCTCTCCGTGTACGAAAACCTCATGCTCGCCATGAAAACCGACCGCAGCGTCATAGCATCACTCTTTGCCAAAATCAGCAACGAAGATCGCACCCACATCGAAAAGGTTGCCGAGCAAACGGGTCTTCACGAATACCTACAAAAAGAAGCCGGTTCTCTCTCACACGGCCAAAAACAATGGCTCGAAATTGCCATGGTCATCTTACAAGACCCCAAACTCTTTCTCGTAGATGAACCCGCCGCTGGCATGACCGACGAAGAAACCTATAAAACCGGCGAACTCCTCGAACGCCTGTCTGAAGACCGCGCCATTATTGTCATTGAACACGACATGGAATTTGTGCGTCAAATAGCCCGCACCGTTACCGTGCTTCACGAAGGCCAGTTGCTCGTTGAAGGCCCCATGCAACAAGTCCAAAACGATCCCCGTGTGATTGAGTGTTATTTGGGCAGTGCACAACATTAAAGGCCGAATAGGAGAATAGGCGAATAGACGAATATACGAAAACCTTGCAACATACTTTGAGTAGAAGGATTCGCAGTTTCGTTGATTCGCAGTTTCGCAGTTTCGCAGTTTCGCAGTTTCCTTTTTCCATTTCTTCGAGGTTTCCATGAACGCCACCGCAAATAAAACCCTCCTCACTGTAGAAGACTTAGATGTCTATTACGGTGAAAGTCGCATCTTACGCGATGTCAAACTCGACATCACACAAGGTTCTATTATTGCCGTGATGGGCCGCAATGGCGTAGGCAAAACAACCCTCATGAAAGCCATTATGGGTTTGTTGCCTGCGCGCAAAGGACACATCCATCTCAATGGCGAGAACATCACCCAATGGACACCTGATCTAAGAGCCCGAGCAGGCATTGGCATTGTGCCACAAGGCCGCGAAATCTTCTCCAAATTATCAGTGCTCGAAAATCTACAGATAGGTCTTGAAGCACGCACCGATGGCCTCAAAACCATCCCCGAAGATTTGATCTACAGTCTCTTTCCTGTATTATCCGACATGAAACACAGAGCGGGTGGCAACCTCAGTGGGGGGCAACAACAACAACTCGCCATTGCACGTGCCCTTGTGGGTGATCCAGACATCCTCATCCTCGACGAGCCCACCGAAGGCATTCAACCTTCGATCATTCTTGAAATTGAAAAAATACTCTTGCGTCTCAAAGACGAAAGTGACCTCACCATCATTCTCGTTGAACAATATTTCGACTTTGCCCGACAAATTGCCGACTACTTTTATCTTATGGATCGTGGCAGCATAGCCCTACATGGCGCAGCAGAAGACTTGTCGGATGAAAGCATCAAAAAATACCTCACCTTTTAAAATCGTTTACAAGACGCCCACGAAGGTAGAAGAGCGTTCCATGATCAGTATTTCTTTTTGAGCTGATGATAGAACGCTATTTCTGCTTGTGTGAAACCAAAATTTCACAAAAACGAAACCACTGCGAAACACATGACCTGTATCTTGGTCACCATTAAAATTCTCAAACGCGCACAACAAAGGACGACGCATTATGCGCCTCTCGCCCAAAGAAATTGACAAACTCATCTTGCACAATGCTGGTTTTCTCGCCCAAAAGCGATATGCCCGAGGGCTCAAGCTCAACTACCCAGAAGCCACGGCTCTCATTGCCGCACAATTGCTCGAATTTATTCGCGATGGTGAATCGGTAGCCACCCTCATGAACAAAGGCAAACAACTACTGGGCACCAACGACGTCTTACCTGGCGTACCGGAAATGGTTCACGAAGTACAAATAGAAGGCACCTTTCCCGACGGCACAAAACTTGTTACCGTGCACAACCCCATTTGCCGCGAAAATGGCGAGACAGAACTAGCTCTCTATGGCTCGGGCCTCACACGCACCCAAGCACCGTGGTCACCCGACAACATCTCTGCCAACACACCAGGCAAAACCACAGTAACAGACGAACCCATCACACTCAATACCGATCGCGACACGCTCACACTACCAGTCACAAACACGGGAGATCGTCCCATTCAGGTCGGTTCACACTACACCTTCTTCGAAGTTAACCCTGCCCTCTCCTTTGATCGCGAAAAGGCTTATGGTTATCGACTCAACATTGCCTCAGGCACGGCCGTGCGCTTTGAACCTGGAGAAACCAAATCTGTCGAACTGGTTGCCATCACAGGCAACCGCATCGTCTACGGCGGCAATGCACTCATCTCTGGCGCATTAGACAAAAACAAAGAACAGGCCCTTAAAAACGCCACCGAAAGCGGATTTAAATCTGCATAGTTTCTTTAAAAAAATCTGTCTCTATCTGTGGTTTCAAAATATTTTCTTAAAAAGGTTTTTCATGGCACAAATTGATCGCAACGCATATGCCGACATGTATGGCCCCACAACAGGCGACAAACTCCAATTGGGCGATACCAACCTCATCATAGAAGTGGAAAAAGACCACACCATCTACGGAGATGAATGCAAATTTGGCGGCGGTAAAGTACTGCGTGATGGCATGGGACAAGCCACAGGTGTGTCACAAAAAGACGCGCTGGATCTCGTTATCACCAACGCGCTCATCATCGACTACACAGGCATCTACAAAGCCGACATCGGCATCAAAAATGGCCGCATCATTGGCATTGGCAAAGCAGGCAATCCCGACATCATGTCGGGTGTCAACAAAAACATGATCGTCGGTGTCACCACCGAAGTCATCGCAGGTGAAGGGCACATCATCACCGCAGGTGCACTCGACGTACACATCCACTTCATCTGTCCCCAACAAATTGACGAAGCCATTGCCTCAGGCATTACCACCATGCTCGGAGGCGGCACAGGCCCCGCCACAGGCACCAATGCCACCACCTGCACACCCGGTGCCACACACATTCGCCTGATGTTACAAGCCACCGACACCTACCCGCTCAACTTCGGTTTTTTAGGCAAAGGCAATTCCTCCTTACCCCAAGGCCTTACCGAACAAATTGAAGGCGGTGCCTGTGGCCTCAAACTGCACGAAGACTGGGGCACCACACCGGCCACCATCGACACCTGTTTGGCCATAGCCGATGACTATGACATACAAGTCTGCATACACACCGACACCCTCAACGAATCGGGCTTTGTAGAACAATCGGCCGCGGCCTTCAAAGGCCGCACCATTCATACCTATCACACCGAAGGCGCTGGCGGTGGGCACGCACCCGACATTATGCGTCTGTGTGCCGAAGCCAATGTCTTACCCTCATCCACCAACCCCACCCGCCCCTTTACCGTCAACACCATCGACGAACACTTAGACATGCTCATGGTGTGTCACCACTTAGACAAAAACATTCCCGAAGACGTCGCCTTTGCCGAAAGCCGCATTCGCCAAGAAACCATTGCGGCCGAAGACATCCTACACGACTTAGGTGCCCTCTCCATTATCGCCTCCGACAGCCAAGCCATGGGTCGCATTGGCGAAGTCATTTGCCGCACCTGGCAAACCGCACACAAAATGAAAATGCAACGTGGCTACTTGTTGGGAGACAGCAACAACGACAACCAACGCGTCAAACGCTACATTGCCAAATACACCATCAACCCTGCCATAGCACACGGTCTCAACACAGACATCGGCTCTGTTGAAGTTGGCAAACTCGCCGACCTCGTCTTGTGGAAACCCGCTTTTTTTGGTGCCAAACCCGAAATGATCATCAAAGGCGGCATCATTGCCCATGCCCAAATGGGTGACCCCAACGCCTCTATTCCCACACCCCAGCCCGTTTACCCACGCCCCATGTTTGGATCATTTGGCACAGCCGTAGGCCCCACATCACTCGCCTTTGTCTCCAATGCATCGCTCAACACAGTGGCCACCTATGGCCTATCCAAAAAAGCCGTTGCCGTACAAAACTGCCGCAACATTGGCAAAAAAGACATGCAACACAACACCCTCACACCCAACATACACATCGACCCAGAAACCTATCGCGTCACTGTCGATGGTGAATTACTCACATGTGAGCCCGCAGTCAAGCTTCCATTGGCGCAACTTTATAACTTATTTTAAGAAGGCAGTGAAACGCCAAATGTAGAATCTTTAAAATCTGTGAAATGCCAAACGTGAAACGCCAAATGTAAAACCTTTAAAATCAAAAAACAAAACCCCCAATATAGCACGCAATTAATAACCTGGTTGATTCGTTTGCCGTTTACCGTTTGCCGTTTACCGTTTGCCGTTTGCCATTTATTTTAACTTGAGACCTCCAACCGATGCTCTTCGACCTCCTCACACTCGCCGACAGCAACTTACCCGTTGGCAGTTATGCCTTTTCCAATGGCTTAGAAGCGGCCAGCCACTTAGGCCTTTTATCCAGTACCGATCATTTACATGACTACATGACAACCGCTATTTATAACACCGCCCAAAGTGAACTACCCTTTATACAGTCGTGTTATACAGCAAACACCTCTCTTTTAGACGACATATTACTTACTTACGACGCCATGCTCACCACCCAAACCATGGCCCAAGCCAGTGCCGTACAGGGGCGCAACCTCATCCGCATCATGAACACCCTCTACCCATCTGATGCCATGACTCAACTGCGCCAGACACTCATCAAACAAACCGTGCCCACGCATTACACCATTGTCTATGGCACCACATTTCACATCGCAGGGCTGGCTCTATTGCAAACCCAACAAATCTTCATGTATCAAATGTTACGTGACCAAATCAGTGCCGCGGTGCGCTTGGGCATCATCGGACCAATGGAAGCCGCCCAATTACAAAAACACCACCATCAAACATGTGAAATGGCCATAGAGCAAACAACAGACACACCGTATACACATGCCACACGCAGTGCACCCCAAATAGACATCACCCAAAGCTTTCACCAACACCTCTATTCACGCCTCTTTCAAAGCTAAATTTTGTCGCGCACAACAAAGGACAAAACATGCACAATCACGATCACGACCATCACAGCCATGACCACACCCACCCGCACACCCACGAACACCTCGACTCACCCGGTGACTTCACCCACCGCGACCCCATGCTTAAAAATCGCGACTTCACGCAACGTGCATTCACCGTTGGCATTGGTGGCCCAGTTGGCTCAGGCAAGACCGCCCTCATGCGCGTCTTATGCGAAGCCCTACGCAACAAATACAGCCTCGGAGCTGTCACCAATGACATCTTCACCCGAGAAGACGCCGAATTTTTATTGCGACACAAAGCCCTCGAAGCCGACCGCATCATTGGCGTTGAAACCGGTGGATGCCCACACGCCGCCATTCGCGAAGACATCTCCCTCAACCTCAACGCCCTCGAAGACCTCATGCTTCGCTTTGACAACAACATCGACCTCCTCTTGGTCGAAAGCGGTGGCGACAACTTGGCAGCACACTTCAGCAAAGAACTCGTCGACTACGCCATCTACGTCATCGACGTCTCAGCAGGCGACAAAATCCCACGCAAAGGTGGCCCCGGCATCACCCAATCGGACCTCCTCATCATCAACAAAACCGACCTTGCCGAACTCGTTGGCGCAGACCTCAGCGTCATGGAACACGACGCCCGCATGATGCGCGGCGAAGGCCCCACCATCTTCGCCTGCCTCAAACATAAATTTGGCCTCGACGAAATTATCGAACAAATATTCATCGCCCGCGATGCCGCCCTTGCGACGGCCTGATGCACCGAATTATGGAAATAAAAACAAATCGATCAGCACCGGAATAAATTCCGGTGCGAAGGTTGAAATGTCCTACGGACTTAAGATCAAAACATTGCCGGTTTATTGAAATAATATCCATCATTCCATTACTATGTTTGAAAAATCCTAAGGACGACATCCTTAAAACTTATCACATAAAAAAACACATCACACACACAAAACCCATCACGCCAAACCATCATGATTTTCCGCGCCATTCCGTCTATCTCTTAATATTCTAAAAACGATAACGGTAGCAGGCCATTCATCCTCTTGTGCCCTCAAAAGGTATTTGCGGAAAATCAGCCCCCCCGGCACTTGAGGGGCGGCATTTTTTGCTTACTTTTTGTTGCTGTTG
>JAYODI010000028.1:0-59408 GCA_038279365.1 Candidatus Latescibacterota bacterium
TTTAGAGCCCCCAAACAGACTTGAAAAAGAGGTTTGCAAGTATTTTTATAATACTTATTATTATCAATAGTCTACATTGTAAATCTGCATCTGCCCAAGAGACAGTGGTTAACCACCACGTTATGGGTGGTTTTTGTTTCTTAACCACAACCCACCAAATAAACCATGTCTGACGCACGTTCAAAACTCTCAGAAGCACTTGCCAAAGCAGAAAACAAACGCGTTGCTGGTGCACCTGCCTCCAAGTCTGCATCAAAATCTGCCTCTCGGCCTGCACCGGCAAAAAGTCAGACCTCGGCACCTCGTGCGCCTGCACCAAAACCGAAACAGACCCAAAGCAAACCCAAGCCCCAAAAAGCGCCTAAACCCAAAAAAACAGGGTCAGGTGCCCCCAATGCGATGTTCAAAAGTTTGTCTAAGTTTGCAACTAACATGCTTGACGAACTAAAAACAGCCACCTCAGAAATATCTCCAGCGGCATTGCTCAACACGGCCACAGACAGCATCATGTCCATTAAAAAAGCTGTTGGGTTCGACGATACCGCCACTCCGACATCAGGGCAAACCAGTCCCCCACCTTCGACATTCGATGAAACATTGGCAACCTCATCACCGGAACCATCATCGCCAAATGGGGCGATGGAACATCCCCAAAGCCCTCAACCAATGTCTGCGCCAGAAACATCTGCCAATGCCTCACCAAAAAACATGACATCTCCAGCCAAAGTGCAACGCGTGGCGTCAAAGAAAAAAAGCGAAACCCCCGCACCTGCCAAAAACACAGAACCCACCCAAGAAGATTTGCTTAAGCAATTAACCTCAGACACACCCATTGAATCAACACCATTTGAAGAACCACCCGCCCCCACATCTTCACCAGCAAAAGTCAAACGTGTGGCTTCTAACAAAAGCAACGAAGAAACATCTGTAGATGAAACTGATGCTGGCAATGAGCCTTTTAGTGAACCGACATCAGAAACAAATCAGAACGACTCCCCTGCAGCCGATGACCCAACTGATAAATCTCTGACTGCAGAAACAAACCAACCAGCAGATGCATCAGAAGAATCAGCCAAATCAGTCAAAAAGCCTGCCCCCAAGCCCCAAGCTGCGGCCATATCAAAAACTGAGCACGCCGTTCGGAGCTTCCATGCTTTGCACAGTCTTTTAACCAACCCCTTGTGGGCACCGATTATTACCAACTTAGAGATAAAACCCAGTTCTCTTTATGCACCCCGTGAAAACTTTGACTCAAATTTTTCAGACCCTGTTTTTAGAGCCGGTTTAAAGTCGGCAAGTCGTCTGGCAAGCACATTTGGTTTTGAACCTGAAAAAATGCTCTTTAATCAAAAGCTCTTAGAACAAATTAAAACCATTGAAATAGACCCTGGAGAAAAAATAAAAGCACACACAGAAAATATCTCATCGGCTATTGGTGATGAGAAGGTGAAAAAAATTTTAGGTATCTATCACAATAAAAATTTCAAACACCTCCTGTTTTCTGTTGCTACGCGCATGGGGTCATTTGTGCCAACCATTGAAAGTTTGGCACGTATCTACTTAAGTCTTCGCAAAAAAGAACCTCTCAGTTCGGGCGAACGCCTCCAAATTCAAGAAGAAATATTGATGCGTTACCGCAAAGCCCCCTACACCGAAGAGATGGGAAAAAAGGCCCGCAACTTGGCACTCAACTATTTCATGGATTACATGTCGTCTTATTCCCTGAAAATGTACCTCGACCGATTCAAAGACGCACCAGAAGGACAAGACAATATCGAATCCAGCCAAAGGCGCCATGCCACCATTAAGGCATTTTGTTGCAACATGATCGAAGAATGGGCCGAAAAAGTCGCATTGTCATCCCAAGCAGTTATGGCCATGCAAGCAAAATTTTCAGATGCTGCAGACGCCCATATCGAGAAACTTCTTAGTGAATAACTTGCCCACACTCCAGCACTCGAAAATCTTCTAATGGCGCATATACTGGTCATAGACGACGCCCATGATATTCGAGAGACGCTCTCCAGAGCCTTCTCTGCACACGGCCATACCGTTTCGGCGGCCATAGATGGCGAAGAGGGCCTTCAAGCCATTCAAAACAATGCCCATGATCTCATTTTGCTCGACCTGAGCATGCCACGCATGAATGGTATCCAAGTTTTAGAATCCCTCCCCCAAAAACCCCACTTTGATACTCCCATCATTATCCTTACCGCACAAGCAGAGCGTGAACGCATTGTTGAATGCTTAGAAAAAGGTGCCAATGATTATATTGTCAAACCCTTCAGTCTCCAAGAGTTGCTTGCTCGCACACACGTACAATTGCGCCTTCAAGAACTTGAGCGCAAAATTCGCGATTCCGAAGCTTATCATCGCGCCCTTTTTGAACGCTCATCCGATCCTGAGATTGTTGTTGCAAAAAACGGTGACATTCGCCAAGTAAATGATGCGGCTTTACACCTGTTATTACTCAAAGATACGGCGCTGATACAAACACCCATTTATGATCTTATTGCAGAACAAGATCAGCGCGAGTTCAGCATCGCATTTGCAGGTGCCTTAGAAGGCAGTGACATGCCCATATTTGAAGTGCACCTCACCTTGTCCAATCAACGGTTATTACCCGTTGATGTCGACTTGGCATCTGTGAGCATTAACAACGAGCCACATCTTCTCATTCATCTGCGCGACATCAGCCGCCGCAAATCTGCCGAAGCCCAATCATCTACGATTCTACATCATATAGGTGATGCGGTGGTCATTACCGATCAAAGCGGCATCATTATGATGGCCAGCAGAAGCGCAGGACACCTCACGGGTTATCCAGAAGACGAACTTATTGGCATAGACATCTCTGAATTTCATACTGGGTCGGAACCCTTCCCATTGGGTACGCTTCAAAATAACGACTATGTCTATGAAGGCTTATTTAAGCAAAAAAATGGCAATGTCCTTCCTGCAGAGTGGACATTGGCTGCATTTGAAGTAGCTGGCGACACCTTCTACATAGGCGTTATTCGTAACTTAACAGACAGACGCCAAGCCGAAACACAAAGAATGGAGGCCTCGCGGTTAAAAACGCTCTTGGAAACCGCTGGGGGGGCCGCCCACGAAATTAATCAACCCCTTACAGCCATATTGGGGTATGCCGAAATGACACAAAACATTTTGGCTGAACACCAAAACGTCCACAAATATCAGGAACAAATCATTCAAGCAACTTTGCGCATTAACGACATTTTAAAAAAAATGCAAACCATTCGCAGCTATCAAACACGGCCTTATACACTCGGTCATAACATTGTAGATTTCGACCAATCCAGCCAAGAAGAAGGCGGTGCAACCACACAAGAATAGGGTCACACCGCCTTTCGCAACACACCAAATTATTTCTGCCTACTTTTTAAATATTACCCTCACCCTTTCGCAAGCGGTTGATTTTGCTTGCGGCAACTCCCGCACCAAATCCATTGTCGATATTCACCACCGTAACACCCGAAGCACAACTGTTTAACATACCCAACAGAGCAGCCACACCTTTAAAACTCGCGCCATATCCCACACTGGTTGGCACTGCAATAACGGGTCCCTCGACCAACCCACCCACCACACTGGGTAATGCCCCTTCCATGCCTGCTACCACCACCACCACACTGGCCGTTGTAAAACGGTCTCGGCTTGCCAACAAACGATGAATACCAGCAACCCCCACATCGTAGAGCGTTTCAACCTGATTGCCCATCACCCGTGCCGTAACAACGGTTTCTTCTGCTACTGGTAAATCGGAGGTTCCTGCGGCAACCACCAAAATAGTCCCCCTTGTTTGCACCACTGGCGTTTCCCCTAATACCACAACGGTGCGGGCCAAATCATGACAGTCGGCATTTTCAAATGCCTGCGCCAGTGCAGCACGCTTGGCATCATCGGCTCTTGTGGCCAACATAGTAGACCCTGCATCCACAATGCGTTTGGCAATGTCAACCACTTGTGTCACCGTTTTTCCTTCACAAAATATAACCTCAGGAAATCCTTGTCTAAGGGCTCGGTGGTGATCTATGCGTGCAAACCCCAAATCTTCAAAGGGCAAATTGGTCAACAATTGTATGGCCTCATCCACATTCTTCTGACCACTTTGCACAGCTTCTAATAATGCACGTACTCTTTCTGGTGTCACTTACACGGCCTCCATACATTCGGTTTGGTCTTGTAATATGGCATACAACAGTTTTTCAACACCCTCTGCATTGTCCTCTGTCATAAGCGCTTGTCGATATTGTGCCGCCCCAGGTACCCCCTTGATATAGGCCGCCAATGGACGACGCATTTCCAGCACCCCTGTGCGGGCACCTTTGGCAAGCACAGACAACCGCAAATGTCTCACGGCCATCTCTATTTTATCTTTTAGTGTTGGGCCCGGAATCCATTCACCCTTTGCCACAAAGGTTTCTATTTGATTAAAAATCCACGGATTTCCAATTGCCCAACGGCCAATCATCACCAAATCACAGCCCGTCATTTCCAGCATTTCTTTGGCCAATTCAGGGGTGCGCACATCGCCATTGCCAATAACAGGTATAGACGTTGCCTGTTTGACCTTTGCAATAATATCCCAGTTGGCTTGCCCCGAAAACTTCGCTTCGCGCGTGCGCCCATGTACGGCAATGGCAGAAGCCCCCGCATCTTGGGCCACCCGTGCCACACGCACAGCTTCCTCGGCATCTTCCCAACCACTTCTAATTTTTAGTGTAATAGGCACATCTACGGCCTTAACCATGGCAGAAATGATGCGCCCCAACAAGGGTGGATCTTTTAGCAAAGCAGCGCCTGCATTGCGTGTCACAATTTTTTTGACGGGGCAACCACAATTAATATCAATCAGGTCGGGTTTTCGTTCGGCAATCACCTGTGCCCCATCGGCCATAATTTCGGGTTCAGACCCAAATACCTGCACCGCGATGGGATGCTCATATGCATCAAAATCGAGATATTGACTCGAACGCTCACTGCCTTCAGACAACCCGCGCGCACTCACCATTTCAGTAACAGCCATGCTGGCACCTTGTTCGCGACAAAGGGTTCGAAAGGCCCGATCTGTCACGCCTGCAAGGGGGGCCAATACGGTTACACCCTGTATGTCAACATTGCCAATTTTAGTGGCCATCATCTCATCTCTCATAAAACATGATGTTATCAAACACAGCCCATAACCCACTGTCAGTTCTACATCTCAACGGTCAATATATATTACAATATCCACATCATTGTGTAACTATCTTTACTTAGACTGTAAAATCTAACAAACAAGCCCCAAATCGCAACCCAAATGAATCAGATGATCTTTAAAAGAAGCATAAAAAAAGCGTTCGGTTTTTGTTTCCGAACGCTCTTTTTATTAATTAGGATGAATCCAAAGTTTTTTCCATTGAACCATCGTTTGCATTTGTTTCTGTCCCAGATAATAAAGCCCCAACATTTCCGTCACTTTCCTTCTCAATGCTGCTTTATGATCATCACCTACCATAACAACCTCCTGTTAAAGGGTTGGCAACACCTCACACAAAATAAGCAGGTCAATCGCCAAAGTCAACCCTATCACTTCCCCAAAAGCACGTATTTCTGCTTTCATCAGTACTTAAACTGGTTTATATTCCTAACATCTTTTCATTTTAACAATTCCAAAGGAGTTGCACGCATGTCAGAAAATTTACTCAAAAGCAAGTTGGCCAAAGGTGAAGCCGCCATTGGCCCGTTTGTTAATTTAAGTTCGGGTGCCATGATTGAAATTGCTGCTTATGCAGGGTTTGATTTTGTCATTCTCGACACCGAACATGGCCCACTCGACATCCCCACGTGTGAAGATCTCTGCCGCGTGGCTTATGGCGTTGGCATCACCCCCATTGTTCGTATACGCGAAAACGACCCGGCCCAAATTTTGCGTGCTCTCGACATTGGTGCAGGAGGTGTTCAGGTGCCTCAAATTTGCACCAAAGCAGATGCCGAAGCCGTTGTTAAAGCCGCCAAATATGCGCCAATTGGCATGCGCGGTGTTTCCCCTTATACTCGGGCAGCGCGATACTTTGCCGATGGAGCCGCCATTTTCAAGCGCCTCAATGAAGAATCAATGCTCTTGGTGCACGTAGAAGGCGTTGAAGGCCTTAAAAACCTTGAGGAAATCGTTACCGTCACAGACCTCGACGTGATCTTCTTAGGCCCTTATGACCTTTCACAATCCTTGGGGATTCCTGGACAAGTGCACGACCCACGCGTGGTAGACCGCATGCGCCAAGCAGTTGATCTCATCAATGGCGCAGGCCTCACCGTTGGCACATTTGCCGATAGCCCAGAAACGGCAAAAATGTGGATCGATGCAGGTGTCAAATATGTATCGCTCTCAGTTGACACAGGCATTTATCTTCGCGGATGCCGACAAATGGTGCAAGAAGTCAGAGGGTAAAACACCACCCATAAAAAAAGGGCAGCCTCTACCTGAGGCTGCCCTTTTTTTTATAAACTCAACCCATTATTCATCATCGTCGGTAGAAATAGGCAAATCATCCCCCATCAAAACGCGCCGACGTGGTCTGTCTTGATAATAATTTTGTGGCGTACGCTCCATGCGTTCTTGAATTTGCATGGTATAACGCGCCGTTGGTACGGCTTCTAAACGCATGGGATGGATGGGCTCGCCAGATTCTTCACAAAAACCATAGCTACCATCGGCAATCTTTCCCAAAGCATGATCAATTTCTGACAACTCATGGCGCTCGTGATTGCCCAAAGTGGTCATCAATTCTAGAGATGTGGAATTGCCCGCTGCGTCCAATGGATCAGCGGCCACATCACTGCGAATTTCATCAATATCTTCGTCTTGATTGAGCACCTGCTTTAACAGTTGGTGCTTGCGATCTAATAAGAGCTTTTCATATACCGCGAGCTTTTTTTTGCTCAAGGGTTTTTGTTTTGCCATATGCCTTATGGGCCCCCATGACCAACATTAGTAAATGGTTAGTGATACAAACTTTATCGACAAATAATACCTGAACTTGACAAAAACGAACACTACATAAAATAATTTTTTAAGCAAATACTTAAAAAAAAACAATTTAAATCAAAATTTTCAATCTATCATTCTTTGTCTCATAAAAATGAATGCTTCAATTTATGCCACCCGCCCTATCATGTCAAGCCCCCGAGTTCAAAAAACCATTAAACCCTTGAAAATATTGACAACTTTGCCAGATTTTCTTAAAAAGAAGACGTCAACAATAACCAAAAAGTTTCCTAAAAACTGAGGGTAAGATCATGAGATTAAAAAACAAAACGGCTATTTTCTGTATTACCAGCCTTATTTTTTGGGGCGCTTTGGGGTGTAGCAAAGAACCTACGCCTCAAGAAAACAACACATTAGGCGAAAATATAGGTGAAAAAATTGATATCAATTGGACCTGGAAACGAACCGTCGATCAAAGCAAAAATGTGGTCTATGGTGTCATAAAAAACAAAACGGATCAAAAACTCTCACAGGTCGAACTCGAGTTTCGCACACAAGATGTCAATGGCGCAACCATCCAGAAATTCACATTTCAAATAGAAAATGTTGACCCCAATGCAAGAAAGCCATTTACACAAGACTATCCAGCCCAAGCCACACAAGAAGACAGTGGTTTTGTGACCATCAAAAAAATCATGCCTGCCCCTTGATGGAAGCCAAAAAGTCTGTTAAACACAGGGCATTTTGAACATCCCCTACTTCCAAGCCACCCTTTCGGGCAATGCCGACACCAAAGTGCATATCCGATAACCCAAGTATATGATGGGCATCGGTATTGATGGGGATTTTTACACCTTTTTCTTTGGCATATGCCAAATGACGCCAATCCAACTCCAAGCGAGCTGGGTTGGCGTTTATTTCTATGGCCGTGTGGGTTTCTGCTGCGGCATCTATGACCGCACGAATATTTAATGGATATCCTTCCCGTGACAACAACAATCGCCCCGTCAAATGCCCCAAAATATCCACATGTGGATTCTCTATGGCACGAATGACACGCTCGGTAGCCTCGGTTTCACTCATTGAAAACTTTGAATGAATTGAGGCCACAACCACATCAAATTCGGCCAAAAATTCATCGTCAAAATCCAAACGTCCATCGCCTAAGATATCTACTTCAATGCCCTTGAGCACCCGAATTCCATTAAGAGTTTCATTGACATTGTCAATCTCTGCCCATTGCGCACGCACGCGCGCTTCATTGAGTCCATTGGCATAGGCCGCAGCCTTGCTGTGATCACAAATACCAATATAAGAATAGCCCAATTCCAAAGCGGCCTTGGCCATTTCTTCTACTGTATTGCGCCCATCGCTATAGGTTGTATGCACATGGAGTGTGCCTTGCAAATCTTTCTCGGTCACCAATTTGGGCAACTGCCCTTTTTCTGCGGCTTCTATCTCACCCAGCCCTTCACGCAACTCAGGGGGGATATAGGCCAAACCCAACGCAGCAAACAACGCTTTTTCATCTTCACAAGCAATGCCCGTCTCACCGTCAAAGAGCCCATATTCATTCAGTTTCCAACCGCGTTCTTTGGCCCTTTGGCGCATCAAGGTATTGTGTTCTTTGCTTCCCGTAAAATGATGGATGGTATAGGGAAATTCATCATCCGTCACCATGCGCAAATCGACACTCATCCCCGATTCCAAAATCACACTTACCTTGGTATCGCCCTTGCCAGTCACTTCCTCTACCGATTGGTGATTTGCAAACGCATCTCCCAATGCCTGTGGATCAGCACAGCTCACCACAATATCCACATCTTTGCTGGTTTCCATTTTTCGGCGCACACTGCCAGTCACTTCCAAACGAATCACACCAGGCAAGTCCTTTAAAAAACCGCGCAAATTTTCAGCTTCTGCTTGCGCGGTTCTACTCAAAAAGCGCCCGCGATGTTTTTGCAGATAAGAAACGCCCTGCAAGATATTTTGTGCCGTCTTCTTCCCAAAACCACTGAGCTGTTCAATATCTCCCGCTTCGCAGGCTTTGGCCAATGCATCCACATCAGCAATACCCAAAGCTTCATAAATAGCCCGTACACGCTTTGCACCCAATCCTGGAACCTCTAATATTTCCAATAATCCTTCAGGGATTTCACTTTTTAATTCGTCCAACCCAGGCAATTTTCCGGTCTCAACAAGCACGGTGATATTCTCGGCCAATTTTTGGCCAATCCCCCTCACCGAATCCAAGGTGCCATTTTCAATTAAGGTTGTAACAGGTTCTTTCAACAACTCTATTTGCCGAACTGCATTGCTATAAGACCGAATGCGAAACGCATTTTCGCCATTGAGTTCCATGAGGGTTGCCATTTCTTCCAATGACAAGGCTATATCTTTATTATTCATTAAAACCCATCCCAATTATGTCATGCAAATACATGCACCGTGAAATTTTGTGGACATTTTGGCCTCAGCACATATTTTAGACTGCCCCGTGCGCATAGACCAAACGCAAAGGCACATCACCCGTACTGCGAGCACAATGGGCGGTATGAGGCGGTACATAAAGCGCGGTGCCAGGTACAACGGTGTGCACCACATCGCCAATTTTCACTTCACCTTCACCACTTAAAACATAAAGTGCTTCTTGGTCATCGTGTTTTTGAACATTTGTGGGTTCAAATGATTTGGCATGATATTCTGCAATGCCCAAATTAAACCCCGCTTGGGTTGGAACCTGATCTGTTCCAACCAAGTTTTTGCTCCATCGATCGGCAAAGTGAGCCGCATCTACTTTGTCAACATGAATACTCGGCATATTTTTATCCTCCATTTAATGTTGAAGCAATATAGACAGACATGAGGTATTCGTCAATGAACGAGAAATTAAAAACAGCAGTTGTGGGTTTGGGCCGTATTGGTTGGCAGTTTCACTTCAAACAAAGTGTTGCATCCTCCCAATTTGAACTTCAAGCCGTAGCAGATCCGTTGCCAGATCGACTTGCCGAAGCCCATCAAGAATCGGGGTGTAAAGGCTATTCTGACTTTGAATCTTTATTGCAAAACGAATCACTCGATGTGGTTGCCATTGCCTCACCCACCACCCTACACGAAGAAATGACCTGCGCCGCCATTAAAAAAGGATGCCACGTCATTCTCGAAAAACCCATGACCACCACCCTCGAATCGGCAGATCGCATGATTGCCTGTGCCAAGGAAAATGATCGAAAAATCTTTGTCTACCAACCCCACCGCTTCACCCCCGAAACACAAACTGCACGTGAAGTCATAGAAAGTGGATTACTTGGAAATATCTATGCCATTAGACGCGCAGTCTATCGGTTTGTGCGCCGCAACGATTGGCAAAGCTTGCGCAAAAATGGGGGCGGCATGCTCAACAACTATGGCGCACATTACATCGATCAATTGATGTATCTCTCCAATCGATCACCCATCATAGACGTACACTGCCACCTCTGGTCCATTGCTTCAGTAGGAGATGCCGACGATGTGGTCAAAGCATGGATCAAAAATGAGGCGGGCCAATTGCTTGATGTAGAAATCAATCAAGCCTCCTCCCAAACCTTATCCGGGTGGCACATTTGTGGCGAATATGGCACAGCCATTCGAGAAGGCGACCTCTTCAAAGTCAAATATTACAACCCAAGTGAAGCGGCCCCACTTGAAATTGTTGAAGGTGCCGCCCCTGGCCGCAGCTATGACAACCAAGATCGTTTGCCCTGGCAAGAAAAAGATTTCCCGATTACCCAAGACAAACAACGCGACTTTTATGCCAATGTATATGAAGCCATTGTAAACAATGCTGAACCGTATGTGCAAATTGAAGAGTCGCGTGAACTTATGCGTGTTTTAGATCTTTGCAGAGAAACGTCCAAATTTTGAAGAAGGAGTCCTAAATGAAAATATCTCTCACATCCGTTATGCTTCCCCGCTGGGATTTGGAAACCACATTTACCAAACTGGCAGAGCACGGATACGATGGGATTGAATTGCGATGTCGGTATAACCCAGAGGACCCCAATGCAGAACCCGCAAACTGGGGCAGACACCTCACCGATGTGAGTCCAGACAACATATTGGACAAAGCACCCCAAATTCGTGAACTCTCACAAAAAACGGGTGTGCGCGTTGCTGCTCTTGCGCCCAACTTCACATACGATCAAATTGACATCATTGAAAAAATTTTCCAAGGTGCCAAAGCCATTGATGCAGACAACCCACCTCTCATTCGCATTGGTGCCAAAAGACATGATCGCACAAAACCTTATATCAATCAATTTTTAAGTGCCAGAGCAGGCTTTGCTGACCTTGTTGAAATTGCTCGCGACCATGGCGTCAAAGTCATTTACGAAATTCACGTGGGTACCATTGCAGTAACTGCCTCGCGCACCATTGAACTCTTAAGAGATTTTGACCCCAACCACATCGGTGCCATTTGGGATGTGCCCAATATGATTCGCGTGGGCCTTGAAGACAGCAAAATGGGCCTCGAATTGCTGGGCCCGTATTTGGCACATTGCCACATAGGCAACGCCACCCCCGTGGCCACAGAACGCGACGAAAACGGTCAAATGCAATGGAAATGGAACTTCAGCGATTTGCGTGAAGGCGTGGCCAACATCCCCCAAATTATTCAAGACCTCAAAGATGTGAACTATACAGGCTATCTCTCACTTGAAGAATTTGGACCAGGAGATGACGAAACCAAAATCAGCGAACAAGGTGCCTACTTGCATAAATTGATCACTGGCTAAAAAAGACCCACAATTATTCTTCTCATTTGAAAACAAAGGAACCCATATGATCCCACTCATCAGCAGTTTAAACTATGGTCCATTGGGAGTTTGCCAATTGCCACGCACGTGGTGGAAAGTTTTGTTGCGCCAAGCAGGATATATGGATGAAGAATATCCCGACTTCAGTGGCGGGTTGGATCGTATGGTCTTTGAAGTGCTCAATCTCGACAAAGACACCACCCTTGGTTGGTTGCGCAACAACATGCCCACCTACCTCGAATTTGAAGCCTGGGTTGTGGCACAAAAAGGCGATGCTTTTTTTGGTTTTGAACAACAAGACGCCATTATCAAATGGAATGCCTCCGTGCGTGCACGCAGACATACAAGCCCCGCAAAAATTGAAGAAACCTATACCGACATTGGTTTCTCCAAAGATGCCGGCGTTCATTCGGCGGTTATCCTAAACAGCTTGCAAGATTGGCAGCTTTTTTACAAACGCGATTTGAACACCGACTTTGCCAACAAACTGGGTGGCCATATTGTTCCACTTATTGCCACCCTCGACTATGGCCCATTGGGTGTGCGCCAATTGCCTCGTACGTGGTTCAAAATATTGCTTAAAGCCAAGGGTATTCTGCACCCCGACTATCCCGACATGACAGGTGGTGGTCTTGACCCTCGGGTACTCAAAGCACTCGGTCTTGACATTGAAAAAACAATGGCACATATTCGCGAAAATTTACCCTCATACCTCGACTTTGAAGATTGGGTGCTCAAACAATGTGGTGGCACATTACCCGCCAAGGCGGTTGACGAATGGAACGACTATCTTTGCCACCGCATTCACAACGAAAACAAACAAGCCGACATTACCGCAACTGTTGGATTAAAAAATGATGGCAGCCTCACATCTGCTGTCATACTCAACAACATTGAAGATTGGCACTTGGCACACCAAGACCTTGTGAACAACCTTTAATCACAGCCGCATCAAGAGACAAACCACACCTTCAAAAGGTTGAAAGGGATATCGATGGCCATCCATCTTGCCGAACTGCCCAATGGTGTCAATCTGTATCAGGTCACAACAGACAAACTCGAAAAATCAAACATCTATTGCGAACTGCCCTATTGTTCGGCAGATTCGCGGGTATTTGTGTATCAACAACAAAACCCAAACAATGACATCAACCGCACAGAATACGTCACCTGTGAATTTGGCACATGGAAAACAGAAATCATTGGGTGTGGTTTGGGCGGCCCAGGCATTACTCACAAGGGCATCTTTTTTTATCGTCGGGTGGTACCAAACAAATGCCAAGAGCTTGTTCGGTATGACCTCAACACAGGTCTTGAGAAAGTGCTCTATGAATTGCCCTTAGATTTTCAATCACGCGGGTTGGGTACCATGTCACCCAATGAACGGTATTATGCCTATGGCGTCACCATCAGTTATGCACCCAAAATGTTTGGCATTGAGTTAATCGACCTCGATAAAGGCACGCGCGAGATCATCAACACCGACCCTGACATTTGCAACCCGCACACCCAATTTGAACCCACACATGGGGAATATATTATGGTGCAACACAACCGCGGGTGTGAATTTCAACCCGACGGCACGCGCATCAAACTCGTTGGCGAAGAAGGTGCAACCGAATATTTGATACACGTGCCCGATGGCGAAGTAACGCGCCTAAAAGTGGGCCCCCCATACACACCAGGCATTACAGGTCATGAAGCTTGGATTGCCGGCACCCAAGAAATCCTGATGTCGGTTCGTGCCGTCGACGATTATGTGCCCGAAAAAGGCAACTTGATAAAAGTGGCTCCCAACAAAGCCCCCGAACGCGTCGGTGCACCAGGTTATCAGTTTAATCACGTGGGGACATCGCCTTGTGGCAAATATTATTTTTGTGACGATTGGCGAGGCGCCAGCAAACTCATAGTGGGTAATATTCAAACGGGAAAAACTGCAGAAATTTGCGAAGCCCACACGTCTATGGGGCAATCTCAAAACACACACGGGCACCCCTATCTCTCACCTGATTTAAAATGGCTCGTTTTTAATTCTGACCGAACCATTCGCCCCCAAATTCATGTGGCATCGGTGCCAGAAGCACTCATTGAAAGCCTCAATTAAATGCCCTCAAATTTGCCTTAACACAACAAAGCCTTCGGAAATCACCGAAGGCTTTGTCACATAAAATTATGCCCAACCAACATATCGAACATCACATTATCTTATCTCGTGAAACATCAGCTGTGGATCTGCTCAGTCAAGAAACGGGCTTATCCAAAACGGTGATCAAACAAACCATGCAAAAAGGCGCCGTGTGGCTTACGCACAACACCTATACACAACGTTTGAGACGTGCAAAAAAACAACTCCAAGTGGGGGATGAGCTTCACATTTATTACGATGAAAAAATCCTCAACGAAACCACCCTACCCGCCGAACTAATTGCCGATGAAAACGCTTACAGTGTTTGGTTTAAACCCTACGGCATGCGATCACAAGGCTCTAAGTGGGGAGACCATACCACCATTCAACGTTGGGCAGAAAATCACTTAACACCCCAACGCCCCACATTTACCGTTCACCGATTAGACCGTGCCGCAACAGGTCTGATGCTCATCGCCCACAAAAAACAAACGACAACCGCTTTGTCCAAGGGCTTTGAAAATCACACCATTGAAAAAAAATATCGCGTCATTGTTCACGGCCATTTTCACCAGACACCCCAAATCTATACCGATCCCATTGACAATCGCCACGCACACACAGAAGCCACCCTCATCCATTATGAACACTCAAAAAACCGTTCGCTCCTTGAAATCACCATCAAGACGGGCCGCAAACACCAAATTCGCCGCCACCTCTCACAAGCGGGTTATCCTGTAATAGGTGACCGCCTGTACGGTTCCACCGATCAAACAACCAACCTCCAACTCACGGCTTATTTGCTTGCCTTCCAATGTCCAGTGACAAACACCCCCCAATCGTATCAACTCCCCGAAGCTTATTTACCAACGCCCTGATTGAGTAATCTATGTTTGCGTAAACAAGAATAAGATGGCAAAGTTTTCAGCACAACTGAAACGCCAAGTGATTAACCGAGCGTAGACTTCCCATATCACCCAAACGACAATTTCTGCTCACGGAATAGGGAACGATTCCAAGCTCTAAAAAAGAAAGATACCCCAGCGTTGAGCTGGCAATATCTTTCTTTTAAGTTTTCCCATAAGTTATGCCAGTTGAACGTCAAGCAGTGCATCAATGTGCTCAGCAACAGCCGCTTTGGGCAACGCCCCAACCAAACGATCCACTTCCTTTCCATTTTTAAAAAACACCACCGTAGGCAAACTGCGCACGCCCAACTGCGTTGCGGTGCGGTGCGATTCATCAAAATCGGCCTTCATCACCTTAACTTGTGTGCCGTATTCTTCTGCCAATTCTTCCAATACAGGCTCCAGCAACCGACAAGGCCCGCACCACGAGGCACCAAATTCGACCAACAACGGTTTTGTTGTATCCAATGCACCTTGAAAAGTAGCATCATCTAAAGTTTTGAGTTTTCCCATCACTTACCTCCGTTTTAAATATTAAACGCCATTAATTGAATAATTGCTCACATATTTCACTTCGTGCGACCACAAATCCAATCCGTTGTACCACCTCCTTTCCCATATTGCGTCACACAGCCAAATGTCCTAACTTATAAACAGCTTACCCAACCTGCCGGTGAAGTAAGCCCTTTGCCCGATTGTGTGATCAGACACAATCGGGTTTTATTTTATCGCGATCCTGTTGCGGGTCATATCGGCTAAAAGCAGGAAAGAAAAATGAAGGATCAATCCCCTTAACGCGCCCTAAATCGCACATTGCGCCAATATAATCGGCACATGGTGAAACCTGGCCCGATTCCCACCGCGCCACCGTGGGTTGTGGCACACCCAATCTTTCAGCCAGTGCCACCTGCGTAAACCCCAACCGCTTCCGAAATTCACGAATACGCATATAATCAAACGGCATAAATACCTCGCATTATATCAAAGACGACATATTATATCACACATGATATAATACTTTCACAACCTGTCAAGCCCTAAAAACAAAAAAACTCGCCATCCCAATGGCGAGTTCTCATTTAACATCAGAAACACCCTTACCACAACAACGTCAACACACCCGTATAACTGTGCACAAAATTGCGCCCACCAACAGGTGCAAACTCTGCATTGCCAAAAAAACCTGCCATGGGAAAAGCACCCAAATGCTTGCGAATAACCAGCACATCATGATCGGGTTGGCCATATAAACCAAACCCACGCCCCATGCAATTAAAATACAAAGCACACACTCCCGCAATGCGTCCCTTTTCCTGTTTCAAATGCTTCATCACTTGCACCATATCATCGTGAGCAGCATCTGGTGTGCGACGGTTAAATTGGATCGTTTGCCCCACAGTTACGGGTTCATTAATGCCCAAAGCCCCCGTGCGCTCTTCAATGCCCATCAGGCCTCGAATCAAAAAATCACCGCGATCACGCTTCACGGCATATTCATCCATCGCCAAACCGATAAAAATATTTCTCCGCAAATTGGCTTTTTCTTCGGTGGTGAGTGTATCCATTGCCTCTTTGAGCGCGTCAACGGCTGGCGCAAACGCCAACTGCTGAATCACATGTTCGTCGCATTGTGTAATGGTATAAGCTTGCCCAAAGGGTTGACAGCCTTGAGCCACTCCAGTGACAAAGTGAACACCGCGCAACAATACCCCCACCACCAGATCTTCGTCCATTTCTTGCCCGCACCACTGCAACGATTGCAACTGTGTTCGCTCCCAAGGATTGGGTGAAGCAACACCTCCAACAATGGGCAAATCCCCTACAATATCCGTAATTTGCTTCATTGTGATCGCAGGATCACTCAAAAGCCCAGACAACATCACCAACAAAGTATCCTCTTGGGCATAAGGCAACAATTTCTCTCCAATACCAATACCAGCCATATCCCCTTTATCACAAACCAAAATGGCTTCTAGATCTGCCCCCCCCATCACCAACACGGCCACACCAGGTTCGCGATCATTCTCACGCGCATCTGTAAGCACACCCATTCCCGAACAGCCCACCACATTTTCAGTACCCGCAATATCCATCGTTTCTTGTACCAAATCTTGGGCAATTTTAAGATGATGATGGGTAATAAAAAGAAATACCAAGTCGGCCTGTGTCAGTTGGGCATACTTCATAGCACTTTGCACAGCCAAGCGTGTAGCCGTTAATCCATCAGAATTATTGGAATGCCCTGCTCCAGATTGCATCATTGTCCGCTCATCCATTCCAAAGTTTTCATCAATGCAGTTAATTGCAAATGCACCTGCATAGCAATGGGTGTTTTCGGGTTGTTGTTTTGAACCTCCGTAACCAGATGCACCATACGTGCTGAAATGGGTTTCCAAACAGCATCCAAAAAAGCTTTTTGCGTCTGATTATTTTGATAAGGTAGCGATGGCACATCTCTGGGCACACCGCCCACCTCTTTCCAACCCAAATGTAATTGATCTCCCAACGCTTGGTGTTTTGCCTGCATGGCTTGAGGTAAATCAATCAAACAGGTTGGCAAATGAACTTCACAGTTGCGATCCGAGTTTATAAATTCGGTCTGGTGCAAATCCAACCACACATCATAATGATATTTTTGATCACAAGCAAAAAATGACTTAAAAAAGGTAGACCGATAATCTCGGTTGGGCTCAACAAAAATGTGGTCATTTATTTGCTCATAAGCAATTCCCAACAAAGCAGGTTCAGTCACCTCACGTTTGTCCCAGCACGCTACCCGAGGAAAACGTTCGCCAGGTTTGTCGCCCGATTCGCCAAACATCCACAAAAAGAAACGCTCATTGGGTATTTGGGAACCATCCCAAAACGCAACTGGTGCCCGCACACTGCCCATCGGATTTGCATCGGGAACCAATGTAATAACAAATTGAGACAAAATTGCTTCGCGCCATGCATCCCAAGCCCCGTCATAGCGCCCCACACCCGCCAAAGCTTGCATCAATTCTGTACAAGCAGCCACACCAGCAGGTTCGTGAGCATGTGGCCGTGAAACAAATAACTTACGCTTTTTATTAAGATCACCCCTATCCCCAAAAGTGATCGCCCATACCGTTCTCCCCGCCCACTGTTCAAATGCCTCTACTTTTGCCCCACTCATTTGTGCAACCAAGGCATCCACATCATCTGGAAAAACCACAAATGGGTGATCATTTGTTAACATTTCATAAAATGGATGTTTCATTTCATCCTCCAATCGCTCAAATATAGAGGTAAAATCCCATTGCGCCAAAATTTTTTAACGTGCCTCACAACCAAATTTACCAAGACCAAGCACGCCATTTTTGAAGAGCTATGCATTTTGTTATTCATACATTTACAACAAATACAATACTAAGTTGATCAAGAAAGTTATAAATATTTTTAGACAAGGCTTGCGAGCAATATACAAAAACCTTATATTAAAATTCCAATACAATTAATATCGTTATATATACGCTGTGTCTACCAGAGATGATTACAGGCACATTTCACAACAAGAGTGGCTCCTATGAACCTCAGAAACAACCTCCACAGTGACACCATTAAACACGTCGATTTGTCTTTTTTTGTTGAAGTGCCCAAAACCATGAAAGTGCGCCTCGCCATTGAAAAAATGCAAGCCAGCCAGCGCAAATGTGCACTGGTTATGGACAATGGCCAACTGTTAGGCATCTTTACCAATCACGATATTGCCCGCAAAACAATCGATCAACCTGGCACATCAGAACAAACAGTAGAAAGTGTGATGACAACCAACCCGCTCACACTTAAAGCCGATATGAAAATCATCGATGCCATCAAAATAATGGGCGAAAAACCGTATCGTTACATGCCCGTTATTGGCACAGAAGGCCAAGTTTTGGGTACATTAACCCATTATGCCCTCATCAAATATATCAGCGATCACTTTCCCGAAGAAATTTACAATCTGCCCCCCGTTCCGGGCAATTATGCCCATGCCCGCGACGGCGCATAAGTTTATCACACAGATAACCATTGAACCTCAGAAGTAGCATTTACTTTTATCTTTTGCAATTTTTCCGTAGGAGGATCACCCATGGCCGACACTGCAGCAGAACAACCGGCCGAGTCTGCGCTCCAAGAACTTTTAGAAGTCGAGTCTATTGCCATTCGTTTTGCCGGTGACTCTGGTGATGGTAGCCAGCTTATTGGTGGTGAATTTGCCAATACCTCAGCAATTGTCGGTAATGACATCAGCACAATGCCTGACTTTCCTGCCGAAATCCGGGCTCCCGCAGGAACATTGCCTGGCGTAAGTGGATTTCAGGTTCGCATTTCTAGTGAAGACATTTTCACCCCAGGTGACGAACCACAAGTGTTGGTGGCCATGAACCCAGCCGCACTTAAGGCCAACATCAATGACCTACCAGATGGTGGCATTGTCATTGCCAATACAGACAACTTTACGCGCAACAATTTGCGTAAAGCAGGCTATGAAGAAAACCCACTCGAAGACAACTCCCTTAGCAAATATCGCGTTGTTAAAGTGCCCTTAACGGCTTTACACAAAGAAGCCGTAGCCCATGTCGAAGGCCTGACCAACCGCCAAATTGACATGATGAAAAACATGTTTGCGCTGGGGTTGTCTTATTGGATTTTTGATCGTCCATTAGAGCCCACCATTCGCATGCTGGAAAAGAAATTTGGCACCAAACCCAATATCGTTGATGGCAATGTCAGCACCATGAAGGCGGGTTACCATTTTGGGGAAACTGTTGAAGAGTTTCAAGTTCGCTACCATGTCAAAAAAGCTGTGGTCGCACCAGGTACCTACCGCTCCATCACAGGCAACCAAGCCGCCGCATTGGGCTTGGTAACGGCCGCCCAAAAAGCAGGCAAAACGCTCTTTTATGGCAGTTACCCCATTACACCAGCAAGCGCGCTTTTAGAAACTTTGGCCGCCCTCAAAAATTTTGATGTGCGCACTTTTCAAGCCGAAGACGAAATCGCCGCTATGGGCTCCACAATAGGTGCAGCTTTTGGTGGTGCATTTGCAGCCACAGGCACAAGTGGCCCGGGTATCGCCCTCAAAAGTGAAGCCATGAACTTGGCTCTTATGATGGAATTGCCCATAGTGATTTGCAACGTTCAACGAGGGGGCCCCAGCACAGGCATGCCCACCAAGGCAGAACAATCCGATCTCTTACAATGTATGTATGGCCGAAATGGTGACAGCCCCATGCCCATTGTGGCTCCTGCAACACCTGCCGATTGTTTCGATATGGCAGTTGAAGCATTTCGCATTGCTGCAGAAACAATGTGCCCAGTCGTCTTTCTTTCAGATGGTTATTTGGCCAACAGTTCAGAACCTTGGCAAATTCCCAACCCCGATGATATTCCTGCTATTGTGGTGAATCACCCCACAAACCCCACAGACTTTTTGCCATATAAACGCGATCCCAAAACATTGGCTCGCCCTTGGGCATTGCCGGGCACACCCGGTTTAGAACATCGCTTGGGCGGTTTGGGCAAAGAAGATGGCACAGGAAATGTGTCGTATGACCCAGACGACAATCAACATATGGCCAACATCCGCGCAGAACGCCTTGCGCGAATTGCAGATCGCATCCCATTGCAAAAGGTCATGGGACCCAAAACAGGCGATTTGCTTGTGGTCGGCTGGGGTGGCACCTATGGTGCCATTCGCACAGCTGTGCGTCGGGCACAAAAGAAGGGACAATCAGTTGCAGCCACACATTTGCGCTACCTCAATCCGTTTCCCAAAAATTTGGGCGACATTTTACAACGCTACAAACAAATACTGGTACCCGAATTAAACATGGGGCAACTCTCGCTCTTGCTTAATGCAAAATATCCCAAGCGGGTCATTTCTTTCCCCAAAGTACAAGGGCTACCATTCAAAATTTCTGAAATTTCAACCAAAATCGACGACATCCTGGGCGCATAAAGCGCTTTGTCATACACGAAATCGGAGAAGACCATGGCAGACGCCGTAGAAACACCCAAGCTTGACCGAAAAGATTTCGTCTCAGATCAGGAAGTACGCTGGTGCCCGGGTTGTGGTGATTATGCCATCTTGGCGCAAATGCAGCGTATCTTGCCCGATTTGGGCATCCCAAGAGAAAAACTCGTATTTGTATCGGGCATCGGTTGTTCAAGCCGTTTCCCCTACTACATGAACACTTATGGCCTACATACCATTCACGGGCGTGCAGCCACCATTGCAACAGGCCTAAAAGTAGCAAACCCCGATTTGCACGTATGGATCATCACCGGCGACGGTGACGCCTTATCTATTGGTGGAAACCATTTATTGCATGTCTTGCGTCGCAATGTGAATGTCAACATTCTCTTGTTTAATAACCGCATTTATGGCCTTACCAAAGGGCAATATTCCCCCACATCTCCCACGGGCAAAGTCACAAAATCATCACCTATGGGTTCTGTGGAACAAGATCTCAATGCCATTTCTGTTGCGTTGGCATCAGAGGCTACCTTTGTTGCTCGAACCGTAGATCGCCACACCAAACATATGGCAGAAATACTCCAACGTGCCGCAGAGCACAAAGGCACCTCGTTTGTTGAAATCTATCAAAATTGCAACATTTTCAACGATGGCACGTGGTCATTTGCCACCGAAGCCGATGTCAAAGACGACAACACCGTTTTGCTCGAACATGGTCAACCCCTTATTTTTGGCAAAGACAAAGACAAAGGCATTCGCCTCAACGGCCTTGCCCCAGAGGTGGTCACATTGGGCAATGGTATTACAGAAAAAGATTTACTCACGCATGATGAAACATTAGACAATCCTGCACACGCCTATTTGTTGAGCCGTTTGATGTATCCCGATTACCCCGTACCATTGGGCGTATTTCGCAATGTGCAGCGCCCCATCTACGAAGAACAAGTCATTGCACAAAACAACAAAGCGGTTGCAGAACGGGGCAAAGGTGACTTAAATGCTCTGTTCCATGCAGCAGATACCTGGATTGTGCCCGAAGGTCCTGATGGTGAGACCATACGCGAAGTCGGAGACGAAGAACCTTCTTATTCAGATATCATTCCAGATATCAGCCAAGAAGACCCGCTTGCACCACGCACCCCATTGCAACATTTGATGTATGACCCTATTTCGTCGTTAGATTTGCCAGAACCCCACTGCGTAACGGCCCAAACCACATTGGCAGACGCCATTAAAGTGATGCGCAAAGAAAATGCGGGGTGTTTGTTGGTGGTCAACAATAAGAATCGCCTCATTGGTATATTTGCCCAAGGTGACCTTTTTGAGAAAGTCGCAGGAAGCAACGTCGACTTAACCACCACCACAGTTGCCGATTTGATGACCAAAGACCCAACCGTCTTAAAAGCATCGGATCCCATTGGTCATATATTGCATCTGATGTCATTACAAGGCTATCGCCATATCCCCATTGTCGACCCCGATGGTCGCCCCATTCGCTTGGCCTCATTTAAAGTGATGTTGCAGTTTACGGGCGGTCTTTTTGCAGATCCCCCATCGGCCAATTAGATTTGAGTGGTCATATAAAAGAACGCCCGTGGAGAGCAATTCCACGGGCGTTTTGTTTGGAGCACAGCAATGAACAATATCAGAATCGGAATAATCGGATCAGGTGGCATGGCCACTCGCAATGCCCAAACCTTCTCGCAAACAGAAGGTTTCACACTTGTGGCCATTTCTTCAAGGAATCCACAAACCGGGCCAGCATTGGCTCACGACCATCAGGTTGAATTTGTACCTCAATGGCAATCACTGTATGAAAGAAAAGATATTGATGCCATTGTGATTGCATCAAACAACAAAAGCCACGGTCAAATGGTATTGGCGGGTCTTGAAACCCAAAAATCTATTTTCTGCGAATATCCCATTGCGCGCAATTTAGATGAAATCAAAAAAATTAAATCGGAACAAATCACCAACAAAACCGTCATTCGCGTCTCTCACAATGAACCCCTCTCAGGATCTCACCAATCTCTTAAAACGCAGATCCAAGAAATGGGTCCCCTGCTGTCCAGTACCTTTACACGCCTTACACCCGGGCGTGGTGCACGCCCCGAAGCTTTGTTTAATCTTCCTCTATCAGGCCCACCCGCACTCTTTTTTGTCTATCATATTTATCCACTCATAGATTTATTTGGCCCAGTGGCTTGGGTAAGTGCCGGGGCTGTATATGAAGATCTGAAAGACAATGGCCAATATCATCGTTTTGCCAATACCCTCGTGGCAAGTTTTCAAAGCGGTGGATTGGCGCACTGGCATTGGGCAGGTGGCATTGAAATAGAAAAAGCCGAAGAATCACATCGGATCATCCTCACCCGTGGCACCCTTTTGGATCAAGGTGATACCTGGGAAATTTCAACCGCCAATGGCACAGCCACCATCCCTCATTCAGCCCCCACCAACAAATCGCTTGCCCAATTATTTCTTGAAGACATACAGGGCAATACCTCCTGGCAAACAGACACTCAAGTGGCCATTGACGCAGCAACAGTTGGGCTTGCCGCCGAGGTATCCGTCAATGAAAAACGCCGTATCGAAATACACTAATTATACATCCCAAACCACACCTGCCCGATTATATCCACTGGGTTCATCACGCAAAGTATATCCCAAATCCTCCAAGCGGTACTGTGCCTGATACCCTAAGAGACGTTCAGCTTTTGACAGATCCCATCGCCGTTTTGAGCTTTCTCCCACGACCGTAATGATTTCAAAATGGATGTCTTGCTTTTCTATTGCCAATTGATAAGCCTGCATCAAATCGGGAAAAGCAATCCATTGGGGTAAAATAGGCTGGGCAACCGTATTGGGGTCATCAATATCAACCGGTTTGGGAATTCGCAAGCACACCACTGAGAGCCGGTGTTGTTGGGCATAATATTGTGCAACCTGTTCTCCCAAATGTTTTGTTAACGCATATGTTCCCACAGGCTGTGCAGATGCATCACTTGCAACTTCACCCAAAGCACCCCAAACCACTGTCAAACTGCTGGTATAAATAACACGCTTTACACCCGCGCGTTTGGCCGCCTCAAAAACATGGTATGTCCCCTTTACGTTAACATCAAAACGCTGATCATTAAAAACATCCTCTTCATAATCTCCTTCATGTCCTGTAGCAATGGCCAAGTGAATGACCACATCAACACCCGTCATCGCCGACAAAATTTCTTCAAAGTTTGTCACATCAGCCTGAATCCATCGCAAATCATCTGCAACCGCAGATCGACTCAGCAAACACAAATCGTGCTCACCTCCAAGTCGTGCGATCAGTTTTTGGCCAATTGTTCCTCGTGCCCCGGTGATCAAAATTTTCATGCAATAATACTCCAATACCTTATATTGCGTGCCATAAGAAACATCACAATGACTCTTATTTTTAACACCAATACTACCCCAATAACTCCAGGAACCAAACCATGACCATTCTTATTACCGGCGCCACAGGTCGCATTGGAACCAACGTTGTCAAACGTTTGGCCGAGCGTGGTGAACATCTGCGCTGTGTGGTGCGCCCCAATACAGATCGACTTGAAAAACTCGAACAGTTTGAAGTAGAAATAGCCAAAATAGATTTACGCGACAGAGAAAAACTGACCCAAGCCGTCAAAGGTGTAGACGCCATTATACATCTTGGAGTCAAACTGCGAGGTCCAACAAATTACGAACATCTCGACATCAACACAGCCCCCACCCTCACCCTTCTTGAAGCCGCACGTGTTCATGCTCCCAATCTCACACGTTTTGTGTATGGCAGTTCCGATACGCTCTACCCCCACACGGGTTACATGCCCACTCTCATCACACCCAAAGACATATTTACCCGCCCACGAGGCATGTATGCCGTTTCCAAAATTGCCAGTGAAGCCATGGTGCAAAGCTACCATCAACAATACCAACTTCCAACAGTGAGCCACACTAATCCTTATACATTTTGTGGCCGTGAATTTTTGGGGGAGCGTGTCAATGCCATTAGCCCGCTCATCGAAAGCCATATCAAAGATTTACAAAAACGCCCAGCCACGCCAGACATCGAAAAAACAATCGCCGAACTTAAAAAACACCACACAGAAGGCAAACGCCTGGTCATCCCCCAGTGCCCAGAAGGCCCTGCCTTCAAACGCCATTTGGGCGATGTACGCGATGTGGTTACGGCAACCACTTGTGCCTTAGACAAACCAAGTGCCATCGGCAAAGCTTTTATTGTGATGAGCAAACCCTTTCTATTTGATGAAGCGGTTCCCCATCTATCCCAAATCAGCCATCTCGAATATGTTGCAGTCACATACCCCTTTGCCGAATTTTATGAATATGACATGACATATACCACCCAACATCTCGGTTATGTTGCCCAATATGATGGCAAACAAATGCTAGAAGATGCTTGGTGTCACAAACAAGGCAAAGATATTGGTGTGGTCGATGTGGGCCCAGATACCCCCACACAAGATTAAAAAAGATATGGAAACAGGATCCTATATCCAGATCACCTACCATTTCTCTCAAATCTATTGATTTTCAAATAAACCACTCTGCCACGTTTTGTTCTGAATGGGTGCAAGTATATCCTGAACTGCCAACAACAAATCCCGGTCACATTGCAACAACGCCCACGTCACATTTTTCTTTAAGTTTTCTGGGCTTGCCGTTCCGACCAATGTGGTTGCAATATTTGGATTGGCCACCGCAAACTGAATGGCCAGTTGCGCAATATCAATGCCTTTTGATCGACAATAAGTCGCCGCCTTTTCACAAGCCAACCGAACATCAAGTGGCGCTGGGTGCCAACTGGGTGGGCCTTTTTCAGTTAACAAACGCATAGCAAGTGGTGAGCCATTAATCACCCCAATTTCTTTTTCTTGCAAATAAGGTAAAAGCTCCACAAGGGCAGTGTCATTTAAAGCATAATGACAATAAGACAAAATCGTATCAACCTGCGCGCGTTCGATAACATATCTAAAAATATTCAAGGGCAAACCCGTGATGCCAACAAACCGAACCTTCCCCTGTTCACGCACCTTCTCAAGGGCAGGTAGTGTTTCATTTACGACCTGATTGAGTGACCCGAACTCAATATCGTGGCATTGTATCAAATCAATGTGGTCTACCTGCAAACGGGTTAAGCTTTCGTCTACACTCTGAATCACTCTTTTGGCAGAAAAATCAAAGTCAGCATCGCCATATCGCCCAACTTTGGTGGCCAAATAATACGCATCGCGAGGCAGTTCATTCAATGCCTTTCCCAAAACCACTTCTGCCCGCGTCAAACCATAATAAGGCGACACATCAATAAAGTTTATTCCCAAATCAATAGCAGCATGAACCGTTTGAATACCTACCGATTCATCAATGTTCCGAAACACACTCCCAAGCGGTGATGCACCATATCCCAAAATGGACACATCAAGCCCCGTATTGCCCAACTTACGATATTCCATCTATTCCTTTCATATTGCTCATCTCACCATGCTTTTGTAAACCGATTTTATACATTCCCAAACTTCTGCGACCAACTGAATTTGATACTTTGCAAACTGTTCTTCCTTCAATCCGTCTTGCCCTGATGCACAAATGCCAACAATGCCTCTTTGGCCATTTCAAACGCGTTCCGCATATCTCCCAAACAATCCCAAACATCCTCCATCTTTTCTTCTTTTCCCAACAATTCCAATTGTTCACAAACCTTTGCCAATTGCACAGCTCCAACAGACTGACAACTTCCCTTTAATGCGTGCGCATTTGAAGATATGGATTTTGCATCCCCTTTTTTAATAGCACATTCGATCCAATTAAAATAATTGGGTGTCGTTTCAATATATGTTCCAATCAATTCGCCCAACGAAAAAACACCTGGTGCTTCAAGCTCTTTTAATAATGCCAAGGTATCGATGTCCAAAACACAGAGTGTGTCGTGTGCCGCGTTCCCTTTTTCGGTCTCTTTTTTGGGGGACAAATCGCCTACCCGTGAAAGAGCATCAAATAAACGCTCTTTTTTTATGGGCTTTGGCACATAATCATCCATACCCGCCTGAAAGCACAATTCCTTATCCCCTGCCAAAACTTGGGCCGTTAAACCTATAATAGGAATATGCCCCCCCGTATCCTGTTCCCTCTCTCGAATTTTAACCGTCGCTTCCAAACCACTCATTTGGGGCATTTGCACATCCATCAAAATAAGATCGTAGTTCCCTGTTTCCCACTTTTGTAAAGCCTCTAATCCATTTTCGGCAACATCAATCACATGCCCCCATTTTAACAAAATACCCATCGCAACTTGTTGATTGATAGGGTTGTCTTCTACCAATAAAATCCGAAAAGAAGGCAATTTGATCATTTCGTGGCCTTAGTAAAAATCATTTTTGCCAATAAAAATTACGTGGTACTTCAAAAGGAGGCAAAGGTACGGCAAACATCAAAATATAGGCACGCCGAGGCACTGCCGATGGATTTGGCCCAGCATAATGTAACATACGTCCACCATGAAAAGTTGCACCACCAGCTGGTATAGGACAAGCAACCGCCATTGAATCTTCAACGTATCCATCATCTACTTCCAATCCGATCACCTTAGGGTCATGGCCAATTTTATGATGTGGCAACACATCCAAACTGTGAGATTTGGGTATAAATTGCATACATCCATTTTCAAGCGTGGCTTCTTGTAACGGCATCCAAATGCTTACAGAATGATAATTTTTAGAGGGGTTCCAATAAGCCTCATCCTGGTGCCACGGCGTATGAGCACCATAATGCGCGGGTTTAAAGATTGCGTGACTGCCCCGCTGAATCACCCCCTCACCCAACAGTTGTTTGGCAATAGCCATTGCATTGGCTTCATACTGTGTGTTTCTAAATTCCGATGCATAATTTCGAGGTTCAACAATTTGTGGCAACTTGGGCGGTTGACCATCTTTGTCTTGCCCCACCAAATCAAATTCATCTCCCACATCATGGCCAACTCGTTGCTCAAAAATACGGTCATAGGCTTCTTGCAAATATATTACTTCTTCAGATGTTGTAATTTGATCTATCGCCAAATAACCTTCGCGATGATAAAATGCAATCTGTTCTTCCGTTATCACCACGGTTGGTTCTGGTAAACCACTCATCAATACACCTCTTGTATAACTTTACAATGTTAAACCGCTATGTTGTTAGCATCTCATTTATTTGGGGATGTTTTCAGTCAATACATCAGGAGCACCAATTGTAATTAAAACATTATCTTCAATTCGTACCCCCCCAACAGATCGCCAATCATCTAATAAATTCCAAGCGACCATCTCTCGAAATTTCTTGCGCTTCTCAACATCATCTAACAAGGCAGGTACGAAATAAATGCCCGGTTCAACGGTCATTAAATAATCTTTTTCCAATGGCAAATCCACACGAATGCGCGCCCCACAATACATTTCTGTTCCATTGCGCCCAGGCGCTCGCCCCCCCACACCACGCACACCCAACCCCACCATGTGTCCTACACCGTGTGGAAAAAATAGCGCAATCGCCCCAGATTCGAGCAATGTGTCAACAGACCCTTTCAAGATACCCAAACTTCGCAGTCCTTCTGCCATCACACGTGCAGCTACCGTGTGGACAGTGTGCCACTCAACACCAGCACGACAGTGGCTGATGGCCTCCAATTCTGCCTGTAGGACAATATCGTAAATGGCCTGTTGTTGCGAAGCAAATGCATCCCCCGCAGGATAGGTGCGGGTCACATCTGCGGTATATCCCAACAGGCTCCCTCCCGCATCAATGAGTATCAAGTCGTCATCGCGAATTACCCGATTTCCCGGCTCAAAATGCAATACAGCGGCATGCTCTCCTGCCCCCACAATACTGCCATATCCCATCTCATCGGCACCACACCGCAACATCTCTGCTTCGAGTGCGATTTGCACTTGTCTTTCGGTAATACCTTCCCCAATCACTTCCCTTGCTTTTCGATGCCCAGCTTCTGTTGCCAAAACGGCTTTCTCAACAAGAGCCAACTCTGCCACATCCAAATGCCGCCTGACCACATCCAAGCGCAAAGCCATTTCTTGAGCCCATTCGCTCACAGAATCAATACCCTCAACACCCGCCCCAACAGAGACGATCTTGCGATCTTTTTGAGTATGCAACCAAGTAGCCAATTTTTCAACATCCTCCCCCACAACAACCTCCCCCCCCCCTTCCCACAAACGCTCAGCATCGGTCACTGGGCGAACAAAATGAGTCCAACCCGCCTCAGGATCAAATGCCAAAACGCCACCCCATCGGGACGACCCAGTTAACCAATAATATTGTGGGTGCGGAATAAAGGGATAAACTTGATCGTGGCCCCCAGGTTTACCTATGGGCTTGCCAGCACCAATGAGTACGATGGGTGCATCGTTCCCAAATGCTTGTGCCACCCGATCCTGACGTTTCGCAATTACGTGCAAATCAAAAACAGACATGAGTCATCACCTTATGTGAATAAATTATTCAAACCATCATCACGCATCCAAAGGCGCTTGCCCTAAACGATTTGCCTTTGCCCGTGGTGTCAAATCGAAATACGTTTCGTGCCCAGAAAAAAAACGATCCAATTCATCAACCATCAATTTAAAAAAATGAGGTGAATCATCGCCAGTGGCCCAACCAAAGTGAGGCGACAAAAACACATTTGACAAATGGATGATCTCACTGTCTGCAGGAATAGGTTCTGGATCAAAAACATCTAAACCAGCCACAATATCGCCGCGTTTCAGTCGCTCTATCAAAGCCATTGAGTCAACAATTGCACCACGCGAAACATTGACAAAAACGGCCCCCGAACGAATCAAATCCAATTCGCGTTTGCCAATCATCCCTTTTGTTTTGGGCGTAAGAGGAGCCACGCACACAATCACATCACATTGAGAAAAAATGAGATCCAATGATGTTTGTAAAAACCCCAACGCTTCGCCCATTTCACGAGGCAAATAAGGGTCATGTACCCAAATATCGACTTCAAAGGGACGCAACAATTTCATCAGGCGACGGCCCATGTGCCCTCCCCCAATAATCCCCACCCGTTTGCCCCAAAGCGAACCACACATTTCACTTTTTTCAGCCCCCGATGGCGTTTTGCCCGCAATAATACGCCGAAAGTTTGCCCCTGCATTGCGCACCGAAATAAGAATCAAACCCAATGCCCACTCAGCAACAGGATACGAAGAACCATTGGTGGTATCAACCGTACGTATCCCGCGCGCCCAAGCCGCATCCAAATCGATGCGCACGCTAAACCGGTCTCCTTCCAATTCTCCAATAAAACGGAGTTTATCTGCACGATCTAAGATTGCTTGATCAATGCGTGGCGATCCATGACACACCACCAACGCATCCACACCTGCAATGCGGTCTGCCAATTTTTTTGCCGCTTCAACATCATCACTTGCCGCATGAATATTGCCACCTTCACACGCAAACCAATCCCAGTTGGCAAAAGTTTCAAGTCGTTTTATTTCTTCTAAGGGTAAATATTTTTCACGCACACGCTGGCCACACGCAACTAAAACATTTGGACGCGTCATGAGTTTCTCCTAATACCGTTTTTTAAAAAGGTGATTTTCCATTTAAAATACAATTTAATAACATTCATTACTTGAGTGCGTTTTTCCCAAAAACAATTGGAAATGTTTGGGCTGTTCTCATCTTACGTGTCGAAGCATCCATATAAGCCACGCTCAATGCACGCCGAGGAGATCCTGTCTGATTCACACCAGAGCGATGCATCAACCAATTGTGCAACAAAATTGCTTCACCCGCTTTCACTTCAAGATCAATCACTTTATCTGTAGTCGCATATTTTTTTTGATCCTCTTCAGATGTATAATGATTTGGGTTTAAAATACCCAAATTATTACTGCCCACCACCACTTGCATACATCCATTTTCAGGAGAAGCATCATCCAACGCTGTCCAAATGGTTATAATAGGATTTTGATCCAGCCCCCATCCCTCACCAACATCTTGGTGCCACGGCAACACCGTACCTTGATGGGCAGGTTTGTTCATAAACATGGCCCGAAAAACAGATACATTTTCTCCAATATAATATGCCGTTATGTCTCGAAAAATGGGGTTTTGCATATATGCCAAAAACAACGGATCTTGTTCCAAACCCGTAATGCGTCGATAGGCCAACGATGCCCCTTTGTTGCCCATGGTATTGGGTTCCATTTTGGCATAATCCCCCGTCTTTCCATCCAACTGAAATTGCATTTTGGGATACGCAACCTCTCCCAGCATAATGGCATCAATTCGCGTTTGCAAAGCCAATAATGCTTCGGCCTTAAGCACTTGTCCCAAACGAAGATAACCTTGTTCCATAAACTGAGCGTGTTTCGCCTCATTCCAATTTTCTATTTCAGACATCATCCCCTCCTTTCTCATACAATAAAAAAGGCTTGCGACAATTCATTCGCAAGCCTTTTTCACAGCACCACGCCAAGCAAATGTATGCTGCTTACCGCAGATAATCATCTACCCGATGATCGTTGATATAATCCCAATTGATTTTGTAGCCAATTCCAGGCTCTTTTGAAAGGTGGACATAACCCTCTTTGTCCATAGGATCTCCCAATGCATCCAAATAAGGTGGGGGGGTGTTGCAATCTACCCCTGGAGCCAATAAGCCCCGTTCGTAATATTCACAAGTGTCTTCGCTTGTAGCACCCAAAATTTGTAAATTTGCAAAACCACTCATATGAATTTCACATTTAACACCATAAGCCTCGCAAACTGCTGCCATTTTTTTGCAACCCGTAATTCCACCGCGCAACACATCAATGCGGCTCATATCTGAAGCCCCTCGCAAAATCCAATCTGCCCGTGTAAAAAAACTACCCGCAGCCACTTCTGGCGATAAAATGGGAATATCCAATTCTCTACACAATTTTTCATACGATGCCACCCGATACTCTGGCATGGGGTGTTCATACCAATAAAAATCCAATTCTTCTAAGACTCGCCCAACTTTTAATGCTTCTTCGTAATTGCAATACGTTCCCCAAGGGTCAAAACTCAGCACCATATCATCCCCCACCCGATCACGTATCGCACGGCATATTTCAATGTCTTGTTTAATGTGCGATGGGCGGCCAGGGTCTGATTGTTGTGTAATGGGGTCCCAAAAATAATACGGATGAATTTTGTAATGTGTATATCCTTCGGCTTTACACGCCGCCGCATGTGCCGCATAATCTTCAACAGATCCCATATTGGGATACGTGCTGGCATAGGCCTTCACCTTGTCACGACACCCTCCCAACAGTTTATAAATGGGCACATTAAAAAGACGCGCTTGCAAATCCCACAAAGCCATGTCCAACACACTTAACACAGGCTCTTCTACCTTGGCCACCCACAGCCAATGCCAAAACTTTTCACGATCAAATGGGTCTTGCCCAACAACCATATTTTTTATGCGCCCCAAAATCATTGCAACCCGATCTGGTGGCATACCCTCTTGGTCACCATGGTTGTGCCCACCCAAATAATACCCTTCGGCACCTTCGTCAGTAACAATTTTGGTCAGTGTCTGAATGACGGTATCATCGGGCAACATTTTTCCCCGATGGAAACGTTGTCGAGGCACGCGAAAGGGAATCACCTCAATGTCTTTAATTTTCATACATACCTCTCCTATCATCGCTCTTTGGTATACACATAAGGACGTTGCCCCCAGGGCATGGGGCGGCCACGTGCAATCACCAGGAGTTCATACCAATCATCGCGATCCAATTGCTTGCCAACTGCCTCAACCGCTTCAGCAACATGGTCTGGGTTAGCAGTACCCAACAATGGAATCACACCTCCTGGCAACTGCATCAACCACGCCAAGGACACTTGCCCCAGTGTCCACCCATATTGTTCGGCAAAACAGGCTACTTGTGCCACCACACCTTGCTCACGTTGTGCTTGCCAATCTGCATGTGCAAAACCACCTTTACCGGCCAAACGGCCGCTGTGATTAGGACTCCAACACAACACATTCATTTTCTTTTCTTGACAGGTAGCCAACAAACCCGTTTCAATCGGTTCTAAATGCAATAAACTAAATTGGGTTTGTAGAGATTCCAAACGCACGTATGCCGAAAGCGCACGAATTTCGTCTGGTACATAATTGCTCACCCCCACGTGCCTTACTTTGCCCTCGTGTTTGAGATCTTCAAATGCACGTGCCGTTTCTTCTGGGTGCGTGAGATAATCAATGCGATGCGGTTGAAAAAGGTCAATATATTCCGTATCCAATCGCTTCAATGATTTCTCAACACCAGCCTTGATATAATCTGCCGAAAGATCATAGGCCTTGTAATCGTATTCTGGCACCAAACCTTGAAACACAATGCCACACTTAGACGCGATCACCACATCTTCTCGTTTGATACCACCCTCTTTGAGTGCAGCACCCAAAACCTCTTCCGACTCGCCGTGGGTATAAACATCTGCCGTATCAAAAAAATTGATACCCAACTCAAAAGCCTTTCTTACCGAAGCCCGACTTTGTTTTTCCTTTTCATGCGTTAAGCTCATACACCCCAATGCAAGTGCTGAAACCTTTTGACCCGTTTTTCCCAATTCAACATAATTCATCTCATCCCCCTATCACATCACTTCAGGAAACTCACCCCCCGGATACAATGTTGTGTGCGACAAACGTTTGCTTTGTGGCAAAGCATGCCCCGCCACAGACTGTGACACATCACACATTTCGCTCGAATAAATCCAGGCGATTTCATCTGTATAAACGATCACATCTTGCCGCCCGTGCCCCAACAAATCGGCAAACATCACATTGCCATCATTTGGAAATGTAACCACGCGTTTGCCATAACCATCATATAGCCCGGGTAACAACCCTGCCCGGCGGCGATAGGCCAAAATATAATTCTGCCCAGACCCATCCCAATTCTCAACCGTTTCTAAAATGGTCAACCAACCCCGTGAAGTACGGTTTTCTTTCCAAATCTCTTTACCACTTGATGATAAAATAAATATCCCATCAATGCCGTTACGCCCGCGCTCAATGCGATCCAACCCAGCAATCAAAATATCATGACGATCACGTTTAAACCGCCCCATTGCAATATGCTGAGACTCCTTCGAATCGTGATAACGCCATACCTCATTGCCCTGCCGATCATACAATACCGTAACACTACCTCCAATAACAATACCAGGCTCTGCCAAACCATCGACCTGCCCCACCCAAATGCAATCGGCATGATCATCCAATGGCAAACAAGACCACAACTTGGTACCATCGTGATCCAACATATCATATCCCGCCATAATTTCATCTTTGCCGTCACCATCAAAATCATGTGGCCAAGGAAAATGGCCAGGATTGCCCTCATGCGTCCAAAGCACATTAAAATCTTTGTCCATTGCCCACATCTTTCGATAGCGATTTTTTAAAATCACATCTTGGGCAAATTTTCCACCTGTTAAATTACAAATCACAATACAGTCATGTGCATCGGGGTCAGGTAAATCATGGGCATACTTTAGCTTTCCCGTTTTGCCTTCCAACACACAAAACTGTCCACCCATCACACAGACCACTTCTAATTGTCCATCCCCATCAATATCCCAAATTTGCGCGGGCATATCTGCACCACTGCCACGCACTTCGGGGTCTATCTCTCCGACCTGCCACAGTTGATTGCCTTCCAAATCAAACACGGTCATGCACTGAACTTCGTGTGGCACATACCGATCATCAATGCCCCCGTCGGGCTGTTTGAGCAACATCTCCATGCGCCCATCACCATCCAAATCCCCCAACAACATGCGAGTACCTCTTCCCGCAGCCCGAATATCTATCTGCCCAACCAAAACAGGCTCTTTTTCACAAGCATTTTCATCCATCCCCACACTCCTAAGTCTTATCTCAAAAACCGATTCATTTGCCGTTTTCCGTCTGTTATTTGCCCTCTGCCATTTCTTTTTCACACATCCTTATACTGTAACTGATGCAAGCGTGCATAAATCCCCTTCATGGCCAGCAATTCTTCATGGCGGCCTTCTTCGCGCAACTGCCCATGATGCATCACCAAAATTTTATCAGCATGGCGAATTGTAGACAACCGATGTGCAATCACGATAGACGTGCGAGATGCCATCAACTTTTCAACAGCCTCTTGGATCCACATTTCGGTTTCCGTATCCACATTGGCCGTGGCTTCATCCAATACCAATATCTCAGGGTCATTTGCCAAAGCACGTGCAAAGGACAACAACTGACGCTGCCCTACCGAAAGCGAGCTGCCTCGTTCCAAAACAGAGCTTTCATATCCCTTTGGCAATTGATTAATAAACCGATCTGCGTTCACTTGATGTGCAGCCAACACCACTTGTTCGTGCGTGATATTTGGGTTGCCCAAACTGATATTGCTTTCAATATCGCCTGCAAAAAGGAACACATCTTGTTGTACAATGCCAATACGGCGACGCAATGTAGACACATCCCAATCGCGAATATCGAGCCCATCTACAATAATTTGCCCCTTTTGAATATCATAAAATCGGCACACCAAATTGATGATGGTACTTTTACCTGCCCCAGTAGCCCCCACAAGCGCCAAGCTTTGTCCCGATACAGCCTTAAAAGAAACATCTCTCAAAACCCAATCACCTTCATTGTAGGCAAACCAAACATTGCGAAACTCAATCTCACCCAACAAACGATCTGGCTTCTTGCCCCCCCCATCAGACTCTGGCACTTCATCTATCAATTCAAAGATTCGCTCAGAAGACGCCATTGCCACCTGAATGGTCGTATACCGATCTGCTATGTCTCGAATGGGCATAAAAAATCGAGGTACATATTGCAACATAGCCACCAACACACCCCACTCAACTTCCAAAGCCAACACACGCCCGCCCCCATGCCACAAAACAAGAGCCATGAGGATCACACCTGCAAATTCCATAAATGGAAAATAGATGGCGTGATACCAAGAACTGAGCAAGCGTGCATCTGCATAGCTGTTGTTCGATTCTTCAAACCGTTGCACACTGCGTTCTTCAATATTAAACAGTTGCACCACTTCAACACCCGATATGGTTTCTTGCAATGAAGAACTAAATCTTGCAAATCGAGTACGCGCTTCTCGAAATGCCTGAAATGTTTTGTTTTGCAACCAAAATGTAGCCAATGTGGCCAATGGCAACACCACACAAGTCACCACACCGAGTTGAACGTCCATATAAAAAATAAAGCCCAAAATCATGGCAACTGTCAAAACATCACTCAACATCGACACAAGGCCATCGGTAAACAACTCATTCAACGCATCCACATCACTGGTATTGCGTGCCATCAAACGCCCAATAGGCGTGCGATCAAAAAAGCGCAAAGGCAGTTTTTGCAAATTTGTAAAAATGCGCTGTCTCACATCGCGCATGGCCCACTGTCCAATCATGTTGGTGGCCCAACTTTGCGCATAACCAACCACAAATTGAAAAATCAACAACCCCAAATAAATAAAAATGATCGCCGTCAATCCTTCAGCATCTTTTACTTCTATATAATCGTCCACCGCTATTTTGGTTAAATAGGGTCCTGCTTGTCGCGCAAAAGACGCAACAAAAATTAAAACAAAAGTTAACAACACCCAGGGCCAATAGGGTTTTAAATAGCTCAACAAACGCGACATCAAATGGAAATCAAAACCCTTATGATCAATTTCTTTTTCATCCATTTAAAACACTCCAAAATCCAAAAAAACATCCAATTTTCAAATAAAAACGAACCCACTTAAAAAACCAACATCACACAAACCCTAAACAAGACCAGAAAACTTTTTGCACCCTTTATGCGCCTGTCTACATCTCATCCAATTCTTCTACCAAATGTTGGCGCTGATACATGTCTGCATAAATCCCCCCCAAAGCCACCAACTCATCATGTGAGCCTTGTTCAACAATCTCGCCATCGTCCAACACCACAATATGATCAGCATCTTTTACGGTTGAAACACGGTGAGCAACAACAAGAGTCGTTCGAGAAGCCATTATCCCTCGCAAGCGTCTTAAAATCTCTTCTTCTGTGTTGGTGTCTACACTCGATAACGCATCGTCCAAAATCAAAATTTTGGGTTCTCGAATCACCGCACGTGCAATGGCCGTACGTTGTTTTTGTCCTCCCGACAATGTCACCCCCCGCTCGCCCACAATGGTTTCCAACTTTTTGGGCAGCACTTCTAAATCGGGTGCCAATTGTGACACTTCCGTGGCCGTCTCAACCAAGCCATCTGCCACATTGCCAACACCTACAGCCACATTTTCGCGAATCGTATCCGAAAACAAAAAAGTTTCTTGAGGCACATATCCAATAGCAGATCGAATTTTAACAAGAGGGATATCGCGAACCGATTGTCCATCAATAAGAATATCCCCTTCCGTCACATCCATCAATCTGGGAATAAGCCGTGCCAGTGTCGACTTTCCAGCCCCCACACGGCCCACCAAGGCAACTTTACTCCCAGATGAAATCTTTAAATTGATGTTCTTCAATACGGGTTTTCCGTCATAAGCAAAAGACACATTGCGAAATTCAATTTCTCCCCTCACCTCATCTGCTGCAGGATCATATGTGCCATAGTCTTGCGGTGGCACATCCAACACGGCTTGAATACGCGCCATAGACGCTTCTGCCCGTTGTTGTTCATCCACAATGCGCCCCAGCATCATCATAGGACGACTCAAGCGAATCAAATAGGTATTAAACGCTACAAATGCACCCAAGGTAAGAGCACCATCAATCACACGCAAACCACCCAACCACAAAATCACCAACATCGACACACCGTTGAGTAAAAATGTAAACGGATAAAAAAGACTGCGAATGTTCACCAAATGCCGATTGCGGAGCACATATTCATCGTTCATACTCGAAAAACCTTCAATTTCGCGCTCACCCCGTGCATACGCTTTTACCACACGAATACCCGATAAGTTTTCCTGAATCTTACTCGTCATCACCGCAAACTGTTCCTGCACCCGTCTGTATCCATGCCGCATTTTGCGCCCCACCCAACGGGCAGCAAGCACCATGACGGGCATAGGGGCCAATGAATAGAGCGCCAGTTCCCAGTCAATCATACACATCAAAACCAAACTCATGAAAAACGACATGGTCGCCTGCAAAGACATGCGAAATGCGTGATACATAAAACGCTGAACCGCTTCCACATCGTTTAATGCCCGCGCCATCAAATCACCCACACGCTGGCTCTGAAAAAATGACATCGGCAACTTCACCAAATGCCGCACATATTGGGTACGAATATCTCGCTCTACAAGGCGCGACATGGCAACAATATACCACCGCATACCAAAAGACATTAACCACTGGACCACCGCAAGCCCAGCCATTAATCCACCATAAAAAGCCAAATCTCCCCTCAGTGTGCCAGAAAGGGTATCGGTCACACCATTAAACAACTCTCCTTTTTCCAAACCCAATTTTGCCGTGTCAATAGCCCACTTCAAAATCAGCGGAATAGCAGCAGTTATTGCCTGACTGCCCAAAAGCAACAAAAGCCCCACAACAACATATGTTTTGTAGGGCTTGAGATAAGGCCAAAATGGTCTAATAGGATTATATGCCATAGGTTTACTTTCCTGATTTGCCTTTAAAATGTATAAATTCCCCAGCTGCGCTCCAAAGCAAGCAACCACTTACTTACATAATAAGTTTCCCCGAACCACTTGTCAAATATTAAAAACCCAGAAATAAAAAAACTGCCCTTATACAAAAGGCAGTTTTTCATTTTGTTCTCTCTTTTTTAGAACTTTTTTATTTAACAAAGTAACTCAACTGGGGTGGATAAAAATAGCCCATCGCTTGCAATGCTGTATCCTGACGATACAGAGGATCTTCCAAAAGGCACACATTGCGCCGAGAAGATGGAATGGTGGTGGTATAAATTCGCAATTCACCTTCTACGCTGGAAATGATTTCTTCTCGCCAATCGCCAAAACAATCGGCAATGGCCACCACACGCCCCTGAATCTCCCCCAATTGTTCGCCCTTGTATTGAACAATTTGTGTGGTTCGATCAGCATCTCTGCGTGGCCGACGGGGTTGGGTTGCCTGTTGGGATGCAGTTTCTCGATTGGGGGGGGCTACACTCCGGATGCGTCCTGGCATATAAGCCTTAATCAAACCGTCATCCCAATATAAAGCCCGTGGGCTTAATCCTCCCAAATCTTCCGTGTCCAACAACTTACCCGTTGCAGCAGAATACAACCAATACCCCGTCCGATTTTGTTCTGCAGAGTAAAACTCCAAACCAGGACTTTCTGGCACAAAGTCACCAAACATGCCCTGGTCGTGAATATGTGTGGTTGGATGAGGATGTCCCCAAATCAGTTCCCCAGTTCGGGTATCAAACACCGAAATGCCATTGACCGATTGCTTTGATTCATATCCATAAGCCACTTCCAACCCTGGCCGTTCGGGAATAATATCGGTCACATAAGCCATGTCAGGATGCCCCATCTGATTGCACCAAAGCACTTTGCCATGGTCATCTATCACCGCCGACCCATTCAAAATTTCATCCCGACCATCACCATCTACATCCACCGCATGCATGCCATGCAAACCTTGCCCACGCACTGGTGGCGTTTCATTATCGCCATTCCATTTCCACACAGACTTTAACTGGCCATCTACCAAGTTGTAAGCATCAATCTTCATTGTTGTATAGGTACCTCTGATCACCAACAAACTCGGTCTTTTTCCATCCAAATAAGCCATACCAATCTGGTGCCGGGAAGCCCGGTTGCCCGCACTGTCGCCCCAATCGCTCACATTGCCACGCGCAATCCAGTCCACACGTGCAATTTCTTTACCCGTCATCCCATCCCATACCGAGCAATATTCCGGCCCATCCAAAACTCGGCCTTCGCCCTTGCGATAATCCACATCGGTTGGAGCGGTCTTAAGTGCCACTTCGGCCTTTCCATCACCATCAAAATCATAAACAATCATCGGCGACCACCAAATGCCTTGTTCGATATTCCAACCCAAATCTTTCGACCATAAAAAAGTACCATCATGCAAATATGCTTCTACTTTATAGGTATCAGGGCTTGGTCGCCAATGCCCCTCCCCAGGATCAGTTCCCCATCCAGGTTGTTTCACCACATAATCTAAGGCACCATCACCATTCAAATCGGCAATACCAATTTTCTGAAAAGTATAATCCCCTTGAAGCGGAATAGACACATAAGCCGTTTCTGAATCATTGTTGATCGCATCTACCCGTTTGGATGCTCCTTGTTCTTTACCGGCCACCACAGGCACAACCCACCATTGATGCTTTCCTTTTGTGGGGACATTGTCATCTACAAAATCCGTCGTTTTCGCAATGGGCGTTTGGGTCAGTTTTGCCACATTCCCATCCGTTGATCGGTAAACATTAAAAACAACATTGTCGCCATCAGCCTTTAACAAACGCCAACCGAGATACACATGCCCATTTTTTTGTGCAAAGGCAACCAAACCTCTATCCAATTTTTCCATTTGACGTTGGGCATGTATGGTGCTTATACCAAACAAACATATAAAGATTACCAACAAATGATTTCGAACTTTCATAAAACCATCTCCTTGTTTTCTATGTGGCGTCTCGCACGACATTAGCCCATCCCATAAAGTTGACTATTTTTGATAAACGGGTGTAAACAGGTTTGATTTGGGTGGTGCACTCATGCCTTCACCCAAATAAAAACTTGTGTGAGGGGGTTGATTATAGGCCACATTTTGCCACGCAATGCCAAGCCGATAAACAGGATCGTGCATCAATGTTCGAAACCGATACTTGGTTGGCACAGTGGTCGTATAAATGCGAAGGGTTTGATTGTCACGGGTTCGCCAAATAACTTCTTCTCGCCAATCGCCAAAAATATCGGCACTCAACACAGGTGTGGCTTTGGTACCATTGTTCGATGTACATTCGGCATCCACCAAAAGGGTGTCTAAAATACTCGCCTGCCAATCCCACTTGGCAATATAGTTTTTATCCAAAAGCTCTCTCAATAAGTCACCATCCCACCAAACACCAAAATTGCATGAGCGAGGTTTCACCTCAGAGATGAGCACCCCTTTTGCATTATAGATGCCATTTATTTGAGCCCCATTTACCCAATTTTCATGCCCTTTATAACGTGGGTCAATATCAAATGAATTGGCGCGTCCTGGCCCTTCGCCATCATCACCAGCCTTGATTGATGGTTTTTTCCACAAAATTTCACCCGTCCCTGCGGCTCTAAAATTTGCTCCCGCATCGCCAAACCGCTCCTGAATATTAAAAACTTCTAACCCAGGATGATCGGGGTCTAAATCTGAAACATGCAGTGCATCGCCATGGCCTAATTTCGTAGAATACAAACCCTTTCCCTGATCATCAATCACAGCTGCACCATAAATAATTTCGTCTTTGCCATCTCCATCCACATCTGCCACACCCAAGTTGTGATTGCCCTGTCCACGATAATCTTCATTGCCTAACGTACCGTCATCGCTGTCAAATGTCCAACGATGTGTGAGCTTCCCCCCACGCCAATCCCAAGCTGCCAAAACAGATCGGGTATAATATCCCCGACACATCACCAAACTGGGGTGTTTGCCATCTAAATAGGCAATACACGCCAAAAAACGATCTACCCGATTCCCATACCCATCTCCCCAAATTTCCTGAAGCTGTTCTGCGGTTGGATGCAGTGTATCTGGGTGACGTGCTGGAATGTAATCGGTGGTTGCAAGAGCTGCACCCGTTTTGCCATCGAAAATGGTCAAATACTCCGGCCCTGCCAAAATATACCCTTCATTATTTTGTTCGCGAATTTCACCTGTTCTGCGCGATCGAGACTTTCGCACCGATCCTTTGGGGTTGCGATACAACACATTGGAATCTCCAATAACTTTGCCAACACCATCCACAGTGCCATCTGCTGTCTTACACGCCACCTCCGCTTTGCCATCCCCATCTAAATCATACACCATAAATTGTGTATAGTGTGCACCTTCGCGAATATTCAAACCCAAATTGATCCGCCACAACAACCTGCCGTCCAATTTATAGGCTTCTAAAACAGGGGCATCCGTCAACCCAGGGCGTGAATTGTCTTGCCCGCGTGGTGATTGATGTAAAACAATTTCATATTCACCATCCCCATCCAAATCGCCCACAGAAGCATCATTGGGTTGGTAACCCTCGGGTGTTTGCAATGATACCGAAATATATTGTTGAACAGGCGCATTTTTTATTAAAACATAATGCCCCAACCCTTCTTGTTCTGAACCATTCAATATCGTTTTGACTCTATACGTATTGATTTTGTCAAAATCTGCCGTTGTGTCTAAAAAAAAAGTGGCATCAACAATCGGCAATCTGTTCAATTTCACAAACCCATTGCCACTGTCTCGGTAAACATGAAATGCGATTTCATCGGCATCATTGCCCAACATGCGCCAGCCCACAAATACATTTCCATCGTCTTGGCGAATGGCCACTACCCCTCGATCCAAATGCTCCATTTGCCGTTGTGCAAACACCGTAGATGTCATAAAAATCGCGCCCCAAACACACATCAACATCTTAAATCTCATTGCCCCATCCTCAGCATAAATGATTTACAAAAAAAACACCCGCACAACAAACCAATATCCACCCATCAACGCCAACCCAATAGATAGAGCAGGCAGACCATATCGGATAAAATGCGACCACTTTCGCAAACCTAAGATCAATGGCAAACATAACATAGCCACTAAAACTTGCCCCATTTCAACACCCAAATTAAAAGAAAACAGGGGCACAATCAAATCCCATCCGTCAGTTCCCAAACCCGTTTCTCTCAACACACTCGCAAACCCAAAACCATGTATCAAACCAAATACAAACGTCACCAACCATCTTTTTTTAGGCTCACGCAATAAGTTTTCAATGCCCACATAGATGATAGTAATTGCAATAAGAGGTTCAACTATGTCGCCAGGCAAAAGAAACCAATCAAATGCCGCGATGCCCAACGTTAAAGAATGGGCCAATGTAAAACAGCTAATGACCACAGCCATTTCTCTAAAATATCGGCAGGCAATAATTAAGCCCCCCAAAAACAACAAATGGTCATAACCAGTTAAAATGTGAGCAATACCCAGCTTCAAAAAACGTTTAAAAGAATCCCACATCGTCACAGGTATAGGCGCCTTGAATGAAACAGCATACCCGTCATTTCCCTTAATCAACAACTCCCATCCCAAAGATTGTCCCTCTTCACCATAAACCTGCAATGTTGCTTCATGCGCTTCTGGCATCAAATCCAGGTAGCGTGCTCGAAAGTCCAACCGCTTACCGTAGGGTTTGGGGTAATACAACCAAAAAATCACGTCATCTTTATCGGCATCATAAACCACATCGGCGCGTTCCAAAGTGATAACATTGCCATCTACCGTAACATCAAACAGGTCAAAAATGGCATATTTTACAAACAAAGGCTTTACTTCGTCAAAATTATCTGGGTAAATATATGGTGCATTTTCCACCCGATCTCGCACCAACAAACGTGCTTCACCCGGTGTTAAAACCACCTCCAATATCAATGCTTCAGATGATATTCGCGCAGCCGTCCAACTCGCCAAAGGTTCATGCGCTTCAATATCCATCATGACAAAAAACTTAATAAAACAGAATAAACAAAAAAACCACCGATGAACGTTCATTCGCACCCTGTTGATTTTTCCCATCTCATTTTACATTGCTCCCGCCGTCTGATTCAATCTTCATAATCTGCGTCATCAAGGCATGGGTTTAAGCCCTTCCCATTTTACTTTCCATTGGCCATTTTGAGGAAAACCTGGACAGTCCTCATCATCGGCCCCATCCCACCCTGCTGCCATCATCGCAACTGTCGTTAACAAACCGCCATTACCCGGCAAATACAAAGGCAATCTTTCGGCCTGAAAATTATGGCCATTGAGCAAGTAACGGTTTTTCACCACATCCAATAACAACAAATCGATGGCCAGCTCACCCAAACCCAATCGCGCAGCACACATTGCCGCAACAGGGAAATCCCATCCCCAAGCACGCTCCCAATCCCACACATCTCGCGTCTTTGCAAGCGTGGCCTGCATCTTGGCTTTGTCTACACACCGACCAGGCATCACGCCCAAGGCCGCCAAAAACGACGGATGATCGCGCCATAAATCAGGGTCACCCCAGCTGTCTTGTCGATTCTCCGCAGCCAAATATAATCCCTCTTTTTCAGGCAAGGGTGCCAGATGCGAAATAACATGATCCCATAGATCATTTCGGCACAACCCCAAACGTACGCGCCATTGTTGAGCAACCTCCAATGCCCAATGCCAGTATTCAAGTTCATATGTGGGATTTTTTGTCACGGCATATTTGTGATTTTCTTGTGCAGGAATTAACGGTGGCCCCAAATCATATTGTGCCTTTTGATCATTCCAATGGGCATAAGAGGCCATAAAGTCTGCGGTTTCAAACACGATCTCACGATACAAATTTAATGTTTCTTCATTTTGATGCTGGCGATAACACAACTCGGCATAATAAATAGGATGGGGCTGTTGCCAAATGAGCATTGGCCCAACACCAGAAGGAGACTCGTGCCCTTCTGGTCCCACCATTTTTGGCCATCTCACGCCCTTATACCCTTGTCTTTGGGCAGTCTCACGTGCAAGACCAATTATCTTTTGATAATAAACCAAATTGTTTTCCAGCATACCTATGCGCCCCCATAGCGCAAAGTGTACCCCATGCCACCAATGCATCTCCAAATGAAATTTCCCAAACCAACTGTTACAGGTCAGCCCAGTTTCTGCTGGAGGTAATGCACCACAACTTTGAATGGCCGTGACATACTGCGACAGCACAATTCTGCGTTCCAATTCCATCCAACGCGCATCAATACTTTCAGACAAATCAATGGCACCCCCGCTTTTCCAAAAGTTCACCCAATGCTTTTCCGATGCCTCCCTAACCTCTTGAACGCATATTTCTCGCAATAAATTTTTTGAAAATGAAACCGTAAAGTTTAATTCCATCATATCAGGACGTGAGGTCCACAATTCAACACAATGTTCACGAGGTAATTCCCATGTCACTTTTTCTTGTGAAGAGATCGCACATTCATATGCTAGATCATCCAGTTTGTGTTCTATCACCACGCTTTGATTAGCTTGCGAAACCACTCGTGTATTATGACGGTCACTGTGCCCCCAATCTGACGGACTGCGTCCCCACGCAGCAGACGTATATGGAAATCGGACCGACACACCCAACTTGCCATTGGCAATCAAAGGCGTAACAACACGAATACCAATGGTATCTTGTTCTGGATGACACATCGTTTCTACCAACACATCATATCCGGCCAATTTAAATTGGCTCACCAACTTCCCGTGCCACAAATCCAATTCTTGATGCACGTTTTGAATATCATCTACCCCAAGGTCATGCTCAAATAGATCCCTTGTCACAAAAGCAATCTGCGCCAAATTACTCTGGTGCGGATTGGCACGCAACCAATCTGTCTGCATAGACTTTGTCCGAAGCGGATATGACACTGAACGGCCATAGGTATCTACATCTAACAACGATTCTTCAAACCGAACCTGATCAACATTGGGATGCGAATTCCACCCCCATTCGGCCATGGTATTAAGCGTCACACCATCTTCATACCATGCACCAAGTGTTTGAAGACCCGTTATGTCTGCTGTAAAAACAAACCGACCATTGCCTACAGAAAGGGGAGACCAAATATCCGCGGCTTTCAAATTGATATTGTGGCGTGAAACCAATTTTTTGCGATCAATCATCTTATTCCCCGTTGTTTATATGACCAAAGGGATTCACCTTTTCGCCATTGCGATCACGACCAATAATTAAAGGCCTCAACGAATATCCTTGTTTGCATTGAGCTTGAGCAATACCATCAACTCGTTTAGCACCATTTTATATATCATCCATTATCCAAATTTACACAGGCAGGTTTTTGGAAACAGCCAAATGATTCTCTGCCAAATGTGCCCACACCTTGCCCATCACCCAATCGGGCTGTGGAGCACTAACCACCCTACAATAATTGGATTGTAAAATACCCGCACGTTGAAAAATTGTTTTATGCAACCAAATCCCACCCCCCGCAGCCCCACCAGCCGCCGTCAAACGGTTCAATGGCAATATTTTTTGATAATAAACATCTGAAGCACCTTTCAAACTTCCTGCCGCATACAAGTCACACACTTCACCAAAAGCATCTATAATAGCAGGATGTGGCAATGTGCCCACGGAACCACGTTCCAATTCTTCCAATAGAAGGCCTCCATTTGAACCTCCCAAAACCGTCACATCTCGATCACCAGAAACCTTTAGCAAGCCTTCTTTGACCAACCCCATCTTGTGTGGCGCACCCGGTGATTCTAATTTTAAACTATTGACATTTTTTGCTTCTTCTACAGCACGTAATAACACGTCTGACGAAGCATTGCCGTTTGCATCTTGAATCATCAATTCAATATTCACTTCTTCTGACAAGTCGCGAAACAAAGCCACCAGTTCATCACCTTTACGACCTTCGGGGTTCACCATAGCACAATCGACACCACACCATTTGGCCAATTTTGTTCGTGCAATAATCCCTTCTCGGCTTGCATGCGTGGTAGCCGCCACGATCGGTACTTTGCCATTCACATGTCGCACAGTAGCAGACCACACATCTTCCAACTCGGCATCGGTCAACAAATGGCTCTCACTGCCCCAACCAAAAACAAGCGCTTTAGAGCCCGCAGCCAGACAAAAATCGAGCTGTCGCAACAAACTGTCTTCATCCACTTTACCACTGTCTGTAAACGGTGTAACCAACACGGGTACCGCACCACGAATAAGCATATAAAAAATCCTCCACGTTGATACAAGCGTAACGACCCGAAAGTCTCATCTTGGCGTTTAAAACCCTAACATATAAACGCTGAAATATGTGACATTATTTGTCCTCCCGTAAGCGCACCCCCACCAAAACGCCCAGCACAGGAAATGCCGCAAAAACTAAAAAGGTATTTTGATAGGCAGTCACTGTGGTCATTGAAGCATCCAAATTTTGTTGCAGAATCACACCGCTTAATGCCATACCAATTGTTGCTCCAACAAAGCGAAACATGCTGTATAACCCCGTAGCCCCCCCCACCTCATCTTTGGGCACACTGGCAATAACTGCCCGATGCAAAGCGGCCAACATGACACCCACACCCAACCCATGCAATGCCAAAGTAAGAACAATAACCCACAACCCCGTTGTTGACGAAAATTGCGAAAATAACAACATAACCACACACTGCACACTCAAACCAATCACTGCAGGAGGACGACTTGTCCACCGATCTGCAAGCCCTCCACCAACACGAACAACCAATGCCATGGCCCCCGAATTAACCATCAACATCAATCCCAATACCTCTGCCCCCAAATGATGTAAGTCTACCAAATAGAGCGGTATCAAAAATGTCAACCCACCCATGACCACCATACGAATAGACGCACAAAAAGTGGCCTGACAAAACACCCGATTGCGAAACATGTGAAGCAAAACAAAAGGGTTATCCGTTCTTTTCTCCCACCAAATAAACAGCCCAATAAAAACCACAATGGCAACAAATAATCGCCAATCGTGTAACGAGGCCACACCTGTAATAAGCCTGCTGGATATAAAAAATGTGACACTGGTTAAAATCAGCGCAACCAGCACCACCCCCACCCAGTCAAATGTGCGCCAAAAACGCACAGGCTTTTTTTCTTTTTGTTTTGGCAACCCCCAAAAGACGGCACCAAAAGCAATTACACCAACTATTAGAGGTGGCCAAAATGCCCCCACCCACCCCCAGGCAGACACCAAAAAACCTGCCCAGAGTGGGCCAATAAACCCCACGGTTGGTCCCACCGAACTCCAAGTGCCGATTGATTTGCCACGCCCCTCTGCAGGAAACAATTCTGAAATAACGGCCAAACTCAATGGCATAATACCCGCAAGACCAAATCCCTGTATCGCCCGCCCCAGCATCAGCCAAATCAAATCTTGAGCAGAAACAGTAAGCCCAGTACCCACGGCAAAAATACCTATGCCCGCCAGCATCAATCCACGTTTGTCAATACCATCACTCAACCGACCATAAACGGGCATCAAAATCATAAATGGCACACCAAACGCCACTGCCACCCAAGACGTCATATCTGCCGAAATTTGAAATTCATCGCGAATAACAGGCAGTGCCACTCGCGACATCGTAGATACCATAGGCATCAATGTTGCGGGAAACATCAAACTGAATAAAATGCGTCGTGTATATTGCACAGATTCCGTCTCGGCCTCCCCCCTATTACCAATTATGCAATGAGAACTCAAAATAACCCCTTATTATTGATATGTGAATCATACACTTTAAAAACACACCCAACAGTCATTTAACCCAAAGAAAAAGAAACCACGCTCCATTTTCACATGATTCAAGGAACATATTTTACCAAGGACGCACTCAAAAACGTCACACAAAAGCTCACCGTCAAGCAATAAAGAAGCCGTGTGGCATGATAACCACACGGCTTTGTCTCCATATATATTTTAGCCAAGAACCATTTTCTATAAGCTGTTCAAAGCTTTGCGCGTACCATCACCCTCCCAATAATTGCGATAGCGCATATCCCACATTTTTTTAAGTTGAGTACGCCCTCTAAAAAGTCTGGATTTCACAGTACCGACAGAGCAATCCAAAACCTCTGCAATTTCATCATACCCCAATCCATCAATTTCCCGCAAAATAACAGCCACCCGATACTCATTTTGCAACTTTGACAAAGCATGTTCCAACATATATTGAAATTCACCTGTTTCAACTTGGTTATCCGTTGACTCAGAAGATTCGTATCGATCAAACACACTTTGGCCATCTTCACAAAATTCACTTACCTCTTTTTGCACACGAGGCGTCTTGCACCAGTCTTTCCAACAGTTTACACCAATGCGATACAACCAAGTATAAAACTGTGCGCGTCCTTCAAAACCAGGCAATGCACGGTGCGTTTTTAAGAATGTTTCTTGTGCCAAATCATCTGCTTCGTCCCAATCACCTACCAGTGCGTAGAGCATATTAAAAAGTTGGTGATGATATCTTTTTACCAACAAAGAAAATGCACCCTGATCACCCTTTTGGGCCAAAAGGATCAATTCATAGTCATCCAGATCATTTTTTTCTAAATCTACGAAGTGTGCCATATTACGCTTTCAATTTTCCAAACACTAGGCGTTACACAGATACAAGTAGTTTGAATTATGGATATTATTCATAAAATTTAAAGAAGTAACTACTCACTTACTTAACATAGCTTAATATATACCTTACGTTTTATATGTCAACCCCTTAAAATCCATCTTTCATACATACCACACCGTCCGCTGACACACAAAAAACGATTTAAAATTTTTAATAACAATACCTTACTTCACCTACCCACAGATACCAAGAAATTGCCATATTGAAAAAATATGGTTATGCATACAAGTCACACATCGCGCTGATCTAATTGATTTGTTGCCCTTCTCGCACCACAATTATCTTTTTGGCACCCAAAACGTATCGCACAAACCGCCCATCCCACATTTGGCCATTTTTATACGTGCCATTACCAATCACCCGCCCACTCTCGTCATAAAATGTCCACTGACCGTGTGGTTCATCATTTGCATAAGCCCCAGCTACTTTGCGGGTGCCATCTTTCCAATAAAACTGCCAAAGCCCCGTCTTTTTCCCATTTTTATAAAAACCTTCTTCTTTGATTGTACCATTGGGGTAATGGTCCACAAACGCCCCATCAGATGGCCCACAAGATACGATCCCCCAGCCACAAAACAAAATAATAAGCAGGCCATTTTTAAGAAACATACCCTTACCTCAAATAAAAAACGCCTCTGAAATCATTCAGAGGCGTTTGCAACTCAACCTTTTAGCGGATTGCCTAAGCGCCCCTGTTTATACTCTCGCCAACCAACCAGTTTGCCATTTTCAAAAAGCTTTTCCGTAGAATAGTAATACGATGGATCATATTCTTTCCATAGGCCTGTCTTTTTTCCATATAAATATGTGCCTTCGGCCTTTTTTCCACCACTGGGATAATATTCTATCCAATACCCGTCTCGCTGCCCATTTGTCCAAGTACCTTCGGCTTGTTTGTTGCCATTATCATGATATAATATTTCAAGGCCATTTTGCATTTTGCCGTTTTGATAAGTGCCTTGTCCTTTCACCTCTCCCAGTTCATCAAAATAAGTCCAAGTGCCAGATCTTGCACCATTATCATATTCTCCATTTGCAACAATCTGACCCATATGTTTAACCTGAACGACGCCTTCAAACCGTTGACACCCAGTAACCATGACCAAGGCAATAAGGGCAATGACCACACGTTTCATGCTACAATCCTCCCTATTTAAAACCGACCATCGGATCCGTAAAAATAAAACACCATTTGGAATTGAAGATGGTAGAATATAAGCAACCACTCCAAGAACGCAAAGCAAGAAACCGACAATATCAGTAAGATAATGATATTAAAAGACTTTTTCACATAGATGAAATTGTTATATTATTTAAGTTTTACAATATATCTCACCCTCAAAAAAACAACATTCATACGATTAAACCGATCCGTTAGTTGAATCAACATCCTCGTTATTGTATTTAATCTTACAATAACCTACTTTTGCAACGTTCCCAGAATAAGGATGACCACCATGTTGCTCAGTGAATTGGGTCAACGCATTCGTGCCCAACGCGAACGTTTGGGGCTTAAGCAACACGATATTGCCAATGCCTTACAAGTGAGCCCTCAAGCTGTATCCAAATGGGAACGTGGAGAAAATGGCCCTGATATTGCCACCTTGGCACCTTTGGCAAAATTATTGGGTGTATCAACCGATTGGATATTGGATACACACAACGAAGGGCTAGATGTTTTTGATGCAACTGTATTGGTCTCGGGCGTGGCTGGTACGTATGAAAAATCGTTGCGCATGCCCCCCAACGAATTTGCTCTTTGGGCCAATGGTTTTTTATCACAAGTAACAGAAGCCATATTGCGCTTTGATGGTGTGCCTATAAAATACATGGCAGACCAATTTTTATGTTTTTTTTCGGGTCCAAATCACTCGCAACGAGCTGCGCGTGCGGCAACCTTGGCCAAACGCCTCATCTCTGAGCAAATTGAAATCGTTTTAAATACGGGCGAAATATATTTAGGTAGCATAGGACATACCGAATACGCCAACCCCGATATTATGGGAAATGTGGTAAACATTGCTTTTTTAATAAGCCGTGAAGACATCAAAACCCAAAGTGGCATCTTGGCAACCCACAAGGTCACCGAAAACTTGGCACCCCAATTTGAAACATTACAAATATTAGAACGTAAATTTTACGGCATTGAGCACCCAGTTCAAATTTGCGAAATTCGTGAAAAATAAAATACTTTTCGTTTTTGCAATATTTCCATCACCTCAAAAAACATTTCGTTTATTCATTTTTTGAAAGGATTTTTCATGGCAAATGCAACAATCAGCAAAGAAATTCAAATTCCAGACTATTCGGGCCTCGATTATAAAGTTGCCGATATGTCACAAGCAGACTTTGGGCGAAAAGAAATTATTATTGCAGAACAAGAAATGCCCGGTTTGGTTGCCGTACGTGAAAAATATGGCAAAGAGCAACCCTTAAAAGGTACGCGCATCACAGGTTCTTTGCATATGACCATCCAAACAGCTGTGCTCATAGAATCTCTCAAAGCATTAGGGGCCGATGTGCGCTGGGCATCTTGCAATATTTTTTCTACCCAAGATCATGCCGCTGCCGGTATTGCAGCCACAGGCATTCCCGTTTTTGCTTGGAAGGGTGAATCGTTGGAAGAGTATTGGGAATGTACCTTGCAGGCATTAAACTTTCCCGAAGGTGGGCCAACTCTCATCGTAGACGACGGTGGCGACGCAACATTATTGATTCACAGAGGCTATCAAGCAGAAAACGATGCTTCAATACTCGATGAACCAACCAACAACCGCGAGCTTCGCATCATTAATGCGGTTTTAAAGCGTCAACTCGAGCGCAACCCACGATATTGGCACAATATGGTTGCAGACATCAAAGGGGTTTCAGAAGAAACCACAACAGGCGTTCATCGCCTTTATCAAATGCACAAAGAAGGCAAACTGCTCTTTCCTGCCATCAATGTGAATGACTCTGTAACCAAATCCAAATTTGACAACCTCTATGGCTGTCGCGAATCATTGGCAGACGGTATCAAACGTGCCACCGATGTGATGATTGCGGGTAAGGTGGTTGTCGTTTGTGGGTATGGCGATGTAGGCAAAGGTTGTGCCCATTCAATGCGCAGTTATGGTGCACGTGTTATCGTTACGGAAATTGACCCCATCTGTGCGCTCCAAGCAGCAATGGAAGGCTTTGAGGTCACCACGGTAGAAGATGCCTTATCAGAAGGCAATATCTATGTGACCACCACAGGTAACGCCGATATCATTCGCATTGAACATATGGAAAAAATGAAAGACCAAGCCATTGTGTGTAACATTGGTCATTTCGATAACGAAATTCAAGTCGAAAAACTGATTGAATACCCTGGTATTCAGCACGAAAATGTCAAACCACAAGTAGACAAATATACCTTCCCGACAGGCAACGCTATTTACATGTTGGCCGAAGGTCGGTTGGTGAACCTCGGTTGTGCGACAGGTCACCCATCATTTGTGATGTCAAACTCCTTTACCAACCAAGTACTGGCTCAAATAGATCTTCAACAAAATGAGCATGAAATTGGCGTTTCTGTTTTGTCAAAACAACTTGACGAGGAAGTGGCACGCTTGCACTTAGAAAAACTGGGTGTTAAACTCACAAAACTCACAAAAGAACAGGCCGACTACATTGGCGTTCCTGTTGAAGGCCCTTATAAGCCTGATCATTATCGTTATTAGTCATTTTAAAGACGCCCCTGTACTGTTACGTACAGGGGCGTCTCTCTTTAACAGAAAAACCCACTCTTCACACCACCCAAATTGCCATCAAAGGTTTTCTTATGCGATTTCCTGAATATTTTCAGAACCCAGAAAAACCTGTTATTTCCTTCGAATTATTTCCTCCCAAAACAGATGTGGGCATGCGTACCATTTGTCAAAAGTTATTGCCCAATCTTGCAAAACACAACCCAAGTTACATGACGGTCACTTATGGTGCCATGGGATCAACACAAAGCAAAACATTGGAAATTGCCTCGCTGGTAAAAAATGAATTTGGCATAGAGTCGGCCTGCCATCTTACATGCGTGGGGTCATCACAAACTGACATCGACAACACCCTTTCTCAAATACGCGATGCTGGTATTCACAACATTGTTGCCTTACGAGGTGATCCGCCAAAAGGCTCTGATACATTTATTGCGCCCAAAGATGGCTTTGCTTATGCCAACGAATTGGTTTCTCATATTCGTGCAACCGAACCCAAAGATGCGCCATTTGGCCTGGCAGTCGCAGGTTATCCTGAAAAGCATATCGAGGCACCCAGCCTCGATTTGGATATCCAAAATCTCAAGCGCAAAGTAGATGCTGGTGGGGACATCATCATCACCCAATTATTTTATAACAACAATGACTATTTCAATTTTGTTAAAAAAATTCGTGAAGCAGGCATCCAAGCACCCGTTGTTGCAGGCCTCATGCCCATATTGTCTGCCAATCAGATTCAACGCATAACCTCTATGTGTGGTTCTGCCATTCCACCAGATTTGGAAGCCAAATTAAACACAGCCATTGACGACGATGACAAAGCAATGGTTATTGGGATCGATCAATGTATTGCACAAGCCACCGAATTGCTCCAAAAAGGTGCCCCAGGCATTCATTTTTATGTGCTTAATAAACATACTCACATGGCAGAAATCATGAGCGCATTGCCTCTATAAACGAGGTATTTTAAACTTTGTAAATAAAACCAACACACTTATATTGACCTTAAACAAATTTCTACTTTACCTCACACGAAGGAGACCCTGCGTGGAAAAAGTAACCATCTATCACAACCAAAATTGAAGCAAATCGCGAGGCGCGTTAGATATCTTACGCGACCGAAACGTCGAGTTCGACGTCATTAACTATTTGGAAACACCCGCAACAGAAAAAGAACTCCGAGAATTTCTAAAACTCTTACCTGGTGAACCCAAAGATCTGATCCATCCAGGCCCATTTGGTGATCTTGGTCTCAACATAGACGACTTCAACACACCCGATGCACTGGTGGGTTTGCTTTTAGAACACCCCCAAGTGATGAATCGTCCTGTGTGTATTAGGGGAAATAAGGCTGTTATTGCGCGCCCAGCAGAAAAAATAAACGAAATTCTCGACTGATTTGATTCACAAAAAAACCCGCCACACCCATATGGTATGGCGGGTTTTTTGTTTGTAAATATGCTACCCCAAAACATCTGCAATCTTTTTAGAAACAGCTTCTATAAGCTTTTCCAAACATCCCTTTGCCAAAACAGAAGGCTGTTCCTGATATAATCCTTTGCCATAACAATCTTCTTCTAACAAATACCCGACATTCATAGGCCCCACCAAAGGGGAAAACACAATCGTCACCTCGGGAAAGCGAGCGCGCAACACGCGTTGAATATAATTATAGGGCTCCCCTCCCGTAGTCACCCAAATGGCATCTCCCATTCGCAACACCGAAAAAAACATAGGATATGTTTTACCTTCGGGCAAATCCACAACCTTTCCCGCCCAACGCAAAGCACGCTCAGCTTGTGCACCCGCATCACGTGCCGCAATCACATCGCCTTTTTCATCTGCTTCGTGTTGCTTTTGACGCCAAAAATCTATTTTTTCGTTCAATTCATCCACTGTTGGCAAATCAATATAGGGCAAATCAACCCGAAACACACCCCCGCCAAATTGAGACACATTGTCCATCCGCATTCCCGTTGCTTCTACATATGCCCAAGTACCCAAAGTCGCGCCAGAGACCACTGGGCCTTGATATTTAAAATCTGTCTCTGGTGCCCCCATAGAAGCCAACGCAGACAATGCCGCATAGCCTAATTGACGCCCATTCTTATCTGCAACCTCAATATCTCCCACAAAACCATCTCGCGGGCCCAAATCACCACAGGCACCCAAAGCAAATACACAAGGCATGCCAGTTTCTTTTTCGACAACCTCACGCATTGCGCCAACATAATCTGGGCTAATTAAGGTATTCTCCCAGGCCAATGTGGTTGGGTGACAAGCATAATTGACAACCGAACAAATTCCCTTTCCCAAGCGATCAGTCAAACGTGCCACCACAACCGTATCATCGGCCACACCTTCAGGATTAAACCCACACATAAATCCTTTGTTTTCTTCATCCCAATAATCCCGATTACCCGCCATATTGCACCGACCAACAGCATAGGTAATAATAGCCTCCTGCATCCCCTCAACGGCTGTTTGTGCACCACGGCGCAGTTGGTCTTCCAATTCTTCAATGTAGGGTTCTATCAATTCTCCACCTGGCAAATTGAGCCGGTTTTTCACAGGAAAACAAGCAGAATGTGTGTGTGAAACAGCCAAAATTACCTGTTCGGGCAATACATCGGCTCCGTCACAAACAGATTGAACCAAAGCATCGTAATAGGCAGGATCTACAAAACCACAGGCATCCATTTGCACGCGAACAAAGGGTTTTGCTCGCTCTTGGCTCATATCTTGAAAAGCCATAATTTCGGCGGTTAATGAGCGATGTACGCCCGTTGCTTGATGATGTCGCGCAGCCCCCCAAAGCGGGTGATAAATACCTATTGGCGGTGTGATATCTCGCCGTGACAATCCAAATAAAACCCGCGACATCGGTGTTTTCACCATTGTATTTTCCATCCATACATCCTTTCACACCCTATCATATTTTGTTACAATCTATCACATTTCATTTCATTTTCCAGAAAAAACAAAACCTACATTCCTCGCACAAATTTTACAACTAAAACAATTAATTACAACAACTTAAAATACAATTTGCATCAGTGGCACATTACTTGCCTATGTATATGCTTGGAATATCGGGACTCCAAGAAACCATCCCTATGATACCAATAGGGTCACCTTATATCTTTTGCGCGGGGGCAAGAAATGAGAGCACTGCTAAAGTTTCATACACTCAAAGGATTATGCACCGTTGGCTTTACCAGTTTGAGTATTCTTTGTCTATCTTCTCTAACTGGAGCTGTGGGCATAGCCCTAAGTCTTGTTTTTTTGTATATAGCCTTATTTACCAGCTTGGCGTTTCACCGATACTAAAAATTAAAAGATTTATTAAATTTTTTTTAGGGGAATACAATATGCCGAAACGCCACATCATAACCATCACCTTGATGATGTTATCTGCATTTTCAGGTGGCGCATTCATGACCTGGGTGCTACAAGATCAACCCGCTTATGCTCAAAGCCGTGATTTTTCACCTGTCACGTGGGATTACCAACGCGCCACCCACTCTGTATTTGCCAACAACGATATCCAGTTCCAAAAGGAATTGTCCAAATACACATCCGATGGATGGGAGCTGATACAGGTCAACGAAGGACCGCAATACAGCAACCAAATTATAACATATTGGAAACACATCAACACTTCTGTAGCGTATTAAGCCAAAAAATAAAGCGTCCAGAAAAATCATTTTCCGGACGCTTTTAACTTTTCTCAACCGATAGCTCAGCATTGCCTACCCAAGCAGCGGCTATTCGCAATACAGATGCATCGGCATCGGGTTTATGTGCATTTTCACTGATGTATCGCCGCCAAGCACGGGCACCCGGTTGGCCTTGAAACAACCCTACCAAATGCCTTGACATTTGATTAAGGCGCCGCCCTTTTTCAAGCTGTTGTTCGACATACATCAGATAATGTTCCAACACTTCATGACGTGATAGAACAGAGCGATCATCTCCAAAAAGTTGACGATCTACATCCACCATAAAATATGGATTGGAATAGGCTTCGCGCCCCACCATCACACCATCGACCACCTCCAGATGTTTGCCCACCTCATCTAAAGTCTTAATGCCACCGTTGATACTTACATGCAAATGTGGAAAATCGCGTTTAATTTGATAAACCACATCATATTTGAGCGGCGGTACCTCGCGATTCTCTTTGGGGCTTAATCCTTGCAACCAGGCCTTGCGCGCATGAAAAATAAAAACATCACACCCACCCTCAGACACGATGTCAACAAACCGACTTAATGCTTCATAAGAATCCTGTTCATCAATACCAATGCGAGTCTTCACGGTAACAGGGATGGACACTGCCTGACGCATGGCCCCGACACAATCGCGAACCAACTCGGGTTCGGCCATCAAACAGGCACCAAATCTCCCGGATTGTACCCGATCACTTGGGCATCCAACATTGAGATTGATCTCGTCATACCCAAAGTCTTGACCTATCTGGGCACAAATAACCAAGTCATTGGGATCACTACCGCCCAATTGTAATGCAATGGGATGCTCAAATGGATCATATCCCAACAAATGATGGCGATCTCCATGAACAATCGCTCCAGTTGTAACCATCTCTGTATAAAGCAATGCCTGCCGTGTAATCAAACGCATAAAATAACGCGCATGTCGGTCTGTGCAATCCATCATTGGTGCAACAGAAAAGGCTCTATTTTTTGTGATATCCATAAATATTCCAAATCTTAACCCACTACATCGTAACCCCTAATCGCACTTCCCAATAAAACCAAAAACGAATCTTGTTCACCCTCAATAGAAAACCATATCTCAATCCCAAACCTCTATAAACTAACAAAAAATGAGGTCGATCACCAGAAGTGATCGACCTCATGATTTTATGGCATAATAACCTACCCGGCAAATGCTGCCACACCCACTTCATTGGCATTAACAATACTGGGAGCTGCTTTGGGAGGATTTTCGCCCAAAAATGGCAATACGTTATTCTGATCTTTCCAAGCACCATACCCACTCAAAACACCCGCCACATTGCTGGCCGCCAAAATGGCCATCCCTTGGCGTGTCCATTGGGTGGCCGATGCGATATGAGGCACAATAACCACATTGGGCAAGTCTTTCAACCCAGGCTTCATTAAAGGTTCATCTTCAAACACATCCAAACCCGCCTTAAAATCTGGATGCGATTTGCAATGCTCTACCAAAGCCACTTCGTCGATAACTGGGCCCCGACTGGCATTGATCAAAATGGCATTGTCTTTCATGAGCCCCAAACGTTCCTTATTCATCAAATGAAATGTGGTATCATCCAACAAAGGATGCAAACTCACCACATCTGACACACGCAAAACCTCTTCTACGGTTTCATAACGTGTCACCTTGACGGGTTCTTCTCCTTGGGCTTTTAAGAACTCACCATATGCTTTAACATAATTTTCTAAATATTGATTGGGGTAAGGGTCAAAGTAGGCCAAATCCATCTTAAAGCCTTCAATCATCATTTTGGCATAGGATGTACCAATCCGCCCAGCACCAATGACACCCACTGTCTTACGGGTCATTAATTCACCCAAATACAAAGAGGGTAACCAACCCGTATATTTTTCTGCACGCATATACGCATCGGCTTCTATCACACGACGCGCTGCAGAAAACGTTAATGAAACAGCCATCTCGGCTGTCGTTTCAGTTAAAACACCAGGTGTATTGCCCACAGGAATACCATATTTGGTGGCTACCCCCACATCCACATTGTTGTATCCCACTGCATAATTGCTATAGGCTTTACCACCGGCATTTTTTAGCGTTGAAAAAAGTTCTTCCCCCCACTTTTCTGTTAATTGGCCAATCACCCCATCGCATTTATCACCGATTTTGGCTTTGATTTCTTCAATGCTCAAAATCTCGGTAGAGGTGCCAATATCAACGCGACAATCTGCTGCTGTTAAAATTTCTAACCAACGATCACCTGGTAAGTCTTTGGTGACCACCACCCGTTTGCTTCCGGATTCATTATGGGTTTTCCATTCATTGCTCAAAGTACGGCCTCCTTTATTACATGAAGATATCAGTAAAACTTAAGACTTGGAATATAATCAACCTGATGTAGGGATTCAAGTAATTCTCTACCCCATCTCCAAACCAGGCACAAAGACCACCAACTCCCAACACAACACATAAAAAAACAACACCTTAATCACATCCCCAGATTGCGAATAGCAATGCGTTTTTCACCGATTTCTCGCGAAAGCTTAAGCAGTTCTTGAAAGTGAGACAAGGCAACAGGTTTGGTTAAGACAACATCGGCAACCTTTTGGGTATCTGCATCTAAGTCTTTCACATATGCCGAAACAATTGCAACAATCGTTTGTGGTCTGATGCCACGAATGACCGCCAAAGCTTCCACCCCACTTAT
>JAYODI010000126.1:0-11592 GCA_038279365.1 Candidatus Latescibacterota bacterium
TTGCATGGTGTGTGCGATATGTGGTGATGGAAGGCCGTCGGCAATGCTTTAGGTTTGCCACAATCCTTTGCGCAAGCCCGACCCTGTTTCAACCCTTTTTCCGGAGCCTGCTGATTTTGAAATGCCTTGGGGTGGGTTTACTTTGAATGAAAGTTGCTTGGTTGTGTCTTGGGGTGTGATGTTGATTTTGGTTTTGTGTGGGCGATTACTGGGGTCCAGACTGCTGATGGTATAAGCACCTATAGGAATGGGAGAGAAAAAATATCCTTTTTCATCTGTGCCAATGACCAGACTGAAATCGGGTGCATTGGGTGATTCTACCAAGACTTGGCCCCATTTCACGTGTTCAAGTGTGTCGCTCCATAACATTCGTCCTTGGAGATATCCTAATGGTGTGGTGTTGTCGATGAGGATGACATCACCGCGTCGGTCTGTCATTTTAAATTTGTCTTTGCCTTTGCCCCACGTCATCCAAGAAAACTGTGGCTCTTTGTCACTGTCGTGTAAGATGAGATCAAAACCTAAGATTTGCCCCGGTTTAAGTGTGATGGGTGTTTGCCCCACACGATTGAGATCAAAACGCCATTCTGCATAGCGTTTGTTTTCTTTTTCAATTTGTGCGACTTGTACGGCATCTTTGACAGCGCCTTGACCGTAATAGATGCCTGAACCCATAAAATAATATTGTCCAACAGGAGAGTTGTGGTCTTGATGGCTGAGATCAATATAGATGCCGCCACCTTCTCGTTTTATGAGGATTGATTCATCGGTTGCCTCAGTGGCAATGTAGAGTGCACTTTCTGTTGCGTTGTATCCAATGCGAAAATAGCCTTGGAAGTCGGTGGTGTCTTTGGGGGGCAATTGAAATTCGGGGTTGTCAACGGCATAATAGGTCATACCCTCTGGCCAGTCTGAAAGGTCACCGTCGATGGTGATGTTTTCAAGTGGGATGGCCAGTGCAACCGCGCCGTTGTGGGCCTGAACTGGCGAGGTGAGATGGGTGATGAATAAGGTGATGACGTATAGGATGTACGTATACACCGTCTTATTCATTTTAAGAGAAAATAGTGTCATTTAATCGTGTTCATTTCTTTAATGATGTGCAACAATTCTTGTGGATGATCTATGAGGTAGTCGGGGGCATAAGTTTGAAGCACTTTGCGACTGTTGTATCCCCAAGTGACGGAAGCAATAGCAATGCCGACACCACGTGAGGCCTCAATGTCTCGCACTTCATCTCCGACATATAGGATGTCATCTTTTTTGAGGCTGTTTTGTTTGATGATTTTGTTTAATGCTCGGCGCTTTCCAAACAGGCCCGAGCCTGTGCCAATGAATTCGAAGAGGTGTTCTAAGTGCCAATTTTGGAGCATTGCTTGTATATTTTTCAAAGCATTTGTGCTGACCAAGCCCATTTTTATGTTTTGTGTTTTGCAGGTTTTCAAAACGTCGGTCATGCCATCGATTACTTTGATGGTGTGCATGCGATTTTTTAGTTCTTGTTTGCCTTTGATCAGGAGTTTGGGAATTTGAAAGATGGGTACCTCTAAGTCCTGGATGGCTTGTCGAATGGTTTTGTTTTTGAAATCTTCAATTTGATGTTGTGCGAGACTTTGGAATTGAAACTCCTTGGCCAGTGCGTTGCCGATCAAAATGAAATTTTCGAAGGTATCGGCAATTGTCCCATCAAAATCAAAGAGGATGACCGTGTTTTTCACGTGGGGTTTCGCTTTCTGAGGCAATGTCATCGCACATTTGTTTGTCTGGGATACAAATTACATATTGTTTGGGATGACGACAATCAAATTGATTTTTTGAGCCCGTTTGTTGTGATGTCTCTGAGGTGATTGGGTGTGGAGAAGGGGATGGTGTCTTTCTGTGGCGGTTTGGAGACTAATTTTTGAGGTTTTGAACGTGCATTTCAAGATCTGTTTTGGCTTGGTTGGCTGCGTCATCTAATGTTGTCTCTAACAAGTTTGTCTGTTCGTAGGGGTCATTGATTAGATGATACATCTCCTGGGTGTTGTTGCCAAAGTCTATGAGTTTGTAGGTGTTGTTTCTGACGGTCCATTGACTGAGCGTGTCTTGCATGACATCGGTATAGAGATAGGTTCGTGATGATGTTGACGTACTGCTCAATAAGCTCTTGATGCTCTGACTGTCGTGAATATTTGAAGTGCCTGTGTTGGCTATGTCGGTGATGGTGGCAAACAGGTCTGCGGAATGGACAAGGGCAGTTTCTCTTTCACCTTGGCGGGTGACGCCTTTGCCTGCTATAATCATAGGTACATGAATGCCACCTTCATAAAGGGTACCTTTGGCACGCGAGGCTTTATAGGGCGATTGGATGACGCGTCGGGCAGAACCATTGTCGCCAATAAAAATGATGAGGGTATTGTCGCGATCAATGCTATTGAGCAGACGGCCTATTTCGGTATCTAAGGCTTGTAGCATGGCGAAATAATAAGCCAATGGGTTGTTTTCAATGTCTGACGCTGTGCCAGAGAGGGTGTTGTTGGACAGCAACGCTTCGGGTGGCAAATGAAATGGGGTGTGCGGAGCGGTATAAGCCACCCATAAGAACCACGGACTTTGTTGTTGTGTGACCCAGTTGATTGCCAAGTCGGTAAATGCTGTGGTGGCATATTCGGTTTGGGTAGATTGTTGACCATTTTCAGTTAATTCCCACTTCCAATAGTCATCGTGTGCGCCAGTGAGCAAGCCTGCATAATGGGTGATTCCCATCTGGCTGGGGTTGTTGCGCCCGCCATTTGAGCTGCCAGACAAATGCCATTTGCCGATGATGGCATGGGTATAAGGAGTGGGTGCATTTTCATCGAGATATTTTTGGAGGGATGTTTCACTCAGTTTTATTTCGTGGTTGTTTGTGGCATCGAGCACACCTGTTCGAAAACCATATTTGCCAGTGAGTATAGACGCCCTGGTCGGTGAGCAAATAGGGGTTGCCCATACGTTGTCAAAGGTGATGCCTGTGCTGATGAGGCCTTGTAAATTGGGCATGGAAGGTTTTTCGGTGCCAACGTTATAGTTGGGGCAGGCATCCAGTCCCATATCATCGGCAATGATTAACAAGATATTGGGAGGTGTTGTTTTATAGGATTGCCCGAATACGGAGGTGAAAAACAGAAAATCGGGAAAATTGACACTGCCATCTTTGTTGAGGTCAAAGGTGGCGTTGTTGGTGCCAAAAGCCTGCACAAAAATGACAAAGTCTGCAAAACCGATTTCATTGTCACCATTAAAATCTGCACTGGATAGGGTTTGTCCGTAGATCGGAATAGGAAATAAAACGATGAATAGAAATATGTATTTCATAAAACCTCCAGAATATTGAGATTTTAAATGATACATATAAGCTTTCTTAGATGCCATAAAAAAACCCGTGTTTCTAAAATGCTCATTTTTTTATCGAACCATTTTGAGCGTGTGGTCTTTTGTGCTGTTAAGCTGGGTGATTCCTTGTTGTTTGTCAAAAGATGCGTTTTATATTGTACAAGCTTGAGGCTGGTAAGAGGTGCACTTTCATTAAAAAGTTAACAGTTTTACACAAGGTTGCTGAAAGGATGGAACATGATTTCTGAAACAGAAAAAAAACGTCGTTCAAAAGCATTGGAAAAACGCCACGAAGAATACGATGCTGAAGAACGGTTGATTAAGCGGTATATGGGCGGTGCATACAGTTATAATTATTATGCACGCAATACGTTTGTGCACCCCACACGTGAATCGTTGGGATATGCGGTTGCTTTGCTCGATACGTATGATGATGCGTTTTTGGATCGGGCACAAGATATTTTGCGACGCATTATTGAAATTCAAGAAGATGACCCCAATCATCAGCACTATGGTGTGTGGCCCCATTTGATGGAAGAACCTTTGGGCAAAGGGCCTTATGTGGATCGCAACTGGGCCGATTTTTTGGGCAAGGATATGCTTCATGTGATCATTTATCACAAAGATCGGTTGCCTGTCGAATTGGCGAAAGAAGTGGAAGCGTCGTTGCGCCGTGCTGTTGAGGCCATTCGCATTCGCAATGTGGGAGCTGGGTATACCAACATTGCTGTAATGGGCAGTTATGTGACGTTGGTGGCAGGTGAGACGCTTCAGGATGATGAGATTTTGAAACGTGGTTTGGCGCGGTTGCGGGTGTTGCATGAACATACACAAGAAACGGGTACTTTTACGGAATATAACAGCCCCACCTATACGATGGTGGCTTTGCGAGATTTGTCTGGTTTTCGCCATCATGTGAAACATGCTGAAGGTAAAGCCATGGTGGATGATTTGTTTCGCATTGCATGGGAAACGGTGGCCACTCATTTTCATGTGCCATCGCGCCAATGGGTGGGGCCCAATTCGCGGTATTATGCGGTGTTTACGGGTGAAGATGTGTTGCGCTTTATTGAGCGATGGACAAGTTCTAAAGTGGACTTTGGATATGGCGAAACACCAGGTGACCCAGCCTTAGAAGATATGAATGCACAATGTCCTTCTGATTTGGAAGATTATTTTGTTGCCTTAGATGCGCCTCGCACGGTTGTGCAGACCGTGCAAAAGCGATCACCCATTTCACTGATTTCGACCACATATATCACACCCGAAATGGGTTTGGGGAGCATTAATCACCAAGATATGTGGAATCAACGGCGCAACATTGTGGCATTTTGGGGGCATCATACCACGCCGTCTTATTGTCGGTTGCGGTTGATGTATGATGACTATGATTTGTCTACGGGTGCGTTGTGGACACAACAAAATGAGAATCGAATTTTAGGCGCGGTCACCTTTGCAACCGATGGAGGTGGCAAACATTTGAGCCTTGAAAAGTTGGAGAATGGCACGTTTGAAGCGAAAGAACTCAGTTTGCGTTTTGAGTTTGGGGGAACTGCTGCGTCGGTTGCTTTGCCAAGCCCTGATGTACTCACGCAGCCCGTTGCGATTGATTTTGGTGGTTTTTCGGTGGGCATTCATGTGCCCTTTGCTCGGTTTAGTGGGTGCGATTTGCATTGGGAAAGTGGGCGTGCAGAGGTAGAGCGTGTGGGAGAAGGGTCTTATTTGGATGTGGTGATACACAAGGGTGAAAACCGTGTGTTTTGCTTGCCTGAGATTCAGGAGGCGGTTTTTATTTTTGGGCTTCAGGTAGGGGGAGACAATATGATCGCGCCCGTGGTGGCCACACAACAGGGTGATCGGGTTGAAGCAACGTGGGGTGATTTGGCCTTTTCGGTACCCATGCGGCCCAATACGTATAGTCAGATGCGAGAGCACGTAACGGGGATACAAACGGAGTAGGGGGATAAGGCGAATGGACGAATGGACGAATGGACGAAGCTGATAACGAGTGTAGCGAATCACAGATGAATTCGTATCGCGTGAAGATTTTTGAGATGGTTTAGATAGGGAGGATGAGATGGCGCAACGTGAAGTGCAGTGGGAGCGGATGTTTCCCGATGAGTTGGAGGCGGCATTTGAGGCGTGCCCTGTGGTGTATTTGCCTTATGGATTGTGTGAACCGCATGGCTGGCACAATGCGGTGGGGATGGATGCGATTCGGGCCCATCAGTGTTCGTGCAAATCGGCTCGTGTGAATGGGGGTATTGTGGCACCGCCGTTTTATTGGCATTGCCATGAGTCGGGTGGGTATGGCACTTGGGCGCATAAAAAAGTGGGAGATGTGCGGCCTTGGTTAAGCGCCATTCCTCCTTGGTTGTTTTTGAAGAATATCTGTTATCACATTCGTGCCGTGGATGCATTGGGTTTTCAGGTGGCCATTTTGTTTTCGGGGCATTCGGGCCCGCATCGGTTGGATGTGCCTGTGGTGATTGATATTATGCAAGCCCATGTGGATGTGAAGTTGTATTCGATGATGAGTGTGGGTACTGATATTGATCGTTTTGGCGATGACAAGGGGTTGGGTGGGCACGCAGGCCGAGGGGAAACATCGGTATTGTGGGCCGTTGCACCCGATTGTGTGGATATGTCGCGTATGGACGACGGGCGTGCGCCCAATTTTGCAATGGGCGATTATAATGATTTGTCAGACCGTCGTGCGGGTGAGCAGATGGTGGATGATATTGTGGCGCATTTTGGCGAGAAGGCAAATGAATTGATGGGTGCTTATCAAAAAGAGGTGACCGATCACAAGGCGTTGAGTTATGACGATGTGGAAGGGATTTGGGAGGAAGAGATTCGACCGCGCTTGAAGGATTTTGCTTCGATGCAAAACCCAGAAGAGGCCCCTCCAGAAGATTCTCGCTGGTTTGGCAATTGGCGGGTGCCAGAGGGGCGCATCTTGTAAGATGGTTTTCATGTTTGGAAAGAGAAAAAGGAGCGAACGCTGTGTTCGTTCCTTTTTTTATGTCAATAGGTTTGCTCAAAAAGCGATCTGCTTCACCATATAAAATGTTGAAGCGAGCGTGTATCGGTGATGGATGGGGTTTGAATCATTGCAATTGGGGTATCGATATTATTGGGACGATTGGGACGTGAAGTCACATACGGGATCGTTAAATTATAAGCGGTATATGTCGCCAAATGTTATTGTGGGCTTGGGGGTGCGCAGTTATTTGCAAGGTCGGGCCTCATTCTTTAAGCCCTCGTACGATCAGGTTGAAACATTTATCACCACGGACATTAAGTTGGATTCTGGATTCTCAAATGAGTTACAGTTTGATCTGACGGTTAATGGTAGTGAAAGCAACTTGCTTGGTTTTTTGGGTGATAAAGTGCAATACAATTTGAGTGCGAGTGTTTATCAACGGCATTCTGATACGCCTTATTGGTTCAATGGATCAAAAGAGTTGTTTTCGACAGATTTTAACTTTGGGATTCGATATCGTTTTTGATGTATTTGAGAAAGGGATGTGCATGGATCGCAGAAATTTTATGACATACGGTTCAAAAATGTTGTTGGGTTTAACAATGGCGGGTTTGAGTGGTGCGTTGCCGAAGCGTTTGTTGGCAGCAGAAACGTCTTCTTTTTCTATTGATGTGGTGACTGGGCACCCAGATTTGGCGATACGGAAAATTGAGCAGGTGATTCAGAACTCGAATTTGAAACAACAGACAATTGGATTTTCGGAGTATGCATTGCAAGGGCGTCATGTGGGTGATATTGCGTTTGTGAAAGGGAATCAATTGGTCAACTTTTATGAAGCAACAGATTCTGTTTCCCAGCTGTTACGAGAGACCGCTTCTGCTTTGGCATTGCCTCAAACGTATGATAATCCAACCCTGTTACGTTTTAATACTGCCCAAGGTGTTTCTCACCCTACGCATGCACAGGTTTTTTGCGGGGATGTTTTGGTGAAACAATTGCCATTGCAAGGTGCGAAAGATGTTCATCGTTTGGATGGTGCACGTGGGCATATTGAAGTTGCTGTTGGTGAGGGTTCGGCACGTATTGTTCATGCATCTTGCAAGCATCAAACGTGTATGAAGATGGGCGCGATTCGTCAGGCTGGGCAAAGTTTGGTTTGTGTACCGGCACAGCTTTCTGTGTCGATTGCAGGGACGAATGGATGGGTGGATGGGGTGACGTTTTAGAAGGCACCTATCGATCTCTTAAAGGGGATGAAAGGTGGGGGCGGGAGATGGGTGTCGGGGAGAGAATACAAATACGAGAGAAGGGGTATCGGTATGTTGCTGATACCCTTCTTTATTGGAAATAGGTTGACTTACGCGTATCAAAACTTATCATGATGCATACGTGGTTAAATGATAGAGAAATGACTCGTCAATCCTTTGGATACTTGCACCCATAGGGCGTGTTCCTATGCACATTGATTACCTTGCTAACTACATGCACCTTGTCCCTTTGCTGGCCAAGTGGCATTACGATGAATGGCACCATTTGACACCGTGGGAGACGCTTGATCTATGTGGAGAGCGCTTAGAGCGTGAGGCCCAAAAAGGTGGTGTTCCAACCGTGCTTGTTGCTGTTGGAAATGGGAAGTTGATGGGGTATGCGAGTATTGTGGTACACGATATGAAAGGCAGAGAAGATTTGACACCTTGGATGGCAGGGGTATTTGTTGCGCCTGCCTACAGGCGTCAGGGAATTGGAACAAAACTTGTGCAAGGGATCGTTGAGGAAGCAGGCAAACAGAACGTCTCTGTTCTTTATTTGTATACGACCAGCAAAGAGAATGAGGACTTTTATGCTCGTTTGGGATGGTCTGTAAAAGAGCGTGTTGAATATTTGGGGAAGCTGAGAGTTGTGATGGAGATTAAACCTTAATGGGGCATGCATATGGCGAGTTCAACTTGAGATTGGATCTGAAATGCGATTTTTGAGTGTTGTTTTATTGATGTTGTTGGTTGGGGTGGTTCCTGCACTGGCTGAGGGGCCGTTGTTTGAGGTGTCGGTTAATAAGTTTTTGATGGGTACTCGGGTGGAGACTACGGCACGTCATACAGATATTGTGGCGTGTAAAAAAGCATTGGTGATGGCGATCAGGAGATGGCGCGGGTTGAGTCGGTTTTGAGTGCTCACAATGCAAATAGCGAGGTATCAAAGATTAACCAAGCGGCAGGTGTGCATCCTGTGGTTGTGTCGGATGAGACGTTTGAAATTGTGAAGCGTGCCAAGGCATATAGCCAGCGGTTAGATGGTTTGTTTGATGTGTCAATTGGGCCTGTGAGTATGTTGTGGGGGTTTAGTGGTGAAGGTGAGGTGGTGTTGCCCGACTCAAAGGTATTGGATCAACAGCGTTTTTTGGTTGATTATCAGACGGTTGTTTTGGACTCTGCAAAGACGACGGTTTATTTGACACATCGTAGTGGGATGATTGATTTGGGTGCGATTGCGAAGGGGTATGCGATTGATCGGGGTGTGGCGGTGCTGAAAGATCAGGGCATTCGGCACTTTTTGCTTAATGCTGGGGGCGATATTTATGTGTCGGGGCAAAAGGATGAACATACGGAATGGCGTGTGGGGGTGAAGCATCCGCGCAAGTTGCAAGACTTGATTGCGCGGTTTCATTTGAAAGATTATGCGGTGGCGACCAGTGGCGACTATGAGCGGTTTAAGATGATTGATGGAAAGCGGTATCATCATATTCTTGATCCGCGAACAGGCTATCCTGGCATGTTGTCTCAAAGTGCAACGGTATTGGCACCCACTGCAGAAGCGGCTGATGTGTTGGCGACGTATTTGTTTTTGGTGGGGGCAGATGAGGCGATGAAAAAGGTTGTGGATATCCCGTTTTTGATTGTGAATACCGATGGGGTCGCACGGTATAATGAAGCGTTTTCAAAACGTGTGGATGTGGAGATGATGGAGTAGATGTGTTGCAACTTCACTCGGTGTAATTGTAAAGTCGGCAAGCCTATTCGGTTTGCCGACTTATTTTTGTAGACGTCATGTTGATCTCGGACTTTGATCAATTTATCCAATGAAAAAGGGTATAGTATATTTTATGGTGATTAACGTTGGTGATCATTAATTGGTTGTGGGTGTCAGATTTGACAACAATAAAAAAAGGCAAACCTATCAGGCTTACCTTTTTTGCTCTGCCGCCACAGGCGCGGTTTCAATTCTTTTCCCGCGTCAACGCGTTAACAAAGTACCCCATAAACCGATCGGCATCTCCAGACACGCACAATTTGGTGATCCAAAAACCTAAGCAGTTGATAAACATATATCACACCCACAATTCTAATGATACACTTTGAATGTGGCTAATCAAGCGCTCCGTGTTCTTTGGCTGTTTTTATCCAGTGTTTGGACAGTTCGGCAGGGTTTGCGCCCAGACCACGACCGAGGTGCAGGGCCAATCCCATCATGAGTGTTGATGCGTTGGAAAAATCGATAAGGTTGTCGAGTGTGCCAAATGATTCTTGCGCTTTTGTCATGAGCAGATCGGAATGCAGGTGAGAAAAAGCGATGGGATCGTTTAGGCTATCCGTCAACTCTGGGAGCATGAGCAGGTCGATCCATTCGGGGCCCAGCCGTTTGGTTAATTGCTCGGGTTCTTCTTTACCCATTTCTCGCCAGAGACGCAATGTTTGTCGGTCTCCTGATTCGGAGAGACCACTTTCGAGTAAAAGTGCAAATGCGCTATCGGCTAAATTTTGCATCAGTTCGAGGTATTCGTCTTGTGCCACTTCGAAGGGCTTTGTGTTTTGTCCTTCAATGTAGGTGGCGACGCTTAATTGGGGTAACTCTAAGACTTCGGGGCATCCGTCCATACACGGAAAGTCATTTCCTTGGTAGATGTAGTATAATTCCTCAGCTTGTCTTTGGCGGCCCAGAGGATATAACCGACAGGCCAATGGGCGACCCTCGTGTACGCTGCATCCAAAATCGGGTACATATTGACTACATGCAGGTTGTTGTTTCCAGTCGGGTGCCCCATCAAAGCGCAAATGGATGCCACCAAAGTCGCAGTATTGATCTCGAAATGCTCTTGGCGTTAGGTCTTTGGCTTTGGCCAAACAGGCCAGTTCATAGGGATTTAGCCTGACTCTTTTGCCATGACAGCAGGTGCCAGAGCGGGTGCAGGTTAGTGGCAAATGATCCGTAAGGGCGAGTTTGGTTGTGGCCGACATGGAGGGGGTTCCTTTTGTGCTCTATTTGTTCAAATTTGAGTCGTTTCAAAGGCGATGTTTTACAATTATTGTTGCATGTTTTGAATGAGTTGATCGAGGCGTTGAAGGAAGTGGGAGCGGTCTTGTTTGGAGAAGGGTTTGGGGCCACCGGTCATGATGCCCATGTCGCGGAGTTGTTCGCGGAGGTTGCGGTTGGATAGGGCTTCACCAATGTCATTTTCGGTATAATAGCGCCCGCGTGGACTGATCACACGGGCATTTTTTTCGAGGCATCTGCCTGCCAAGGGGATGTCTGCGGTGACGACAATGTCGTGTTCGGTGGCTTGTTCGGCAATCCAATCGTCGGCAGCATCGGGGTGGTCGTTGACCACGATTTGTTCGAGCCACGGTTCGCTGGGAATGCGCATCCACATGTTGGAGATGAGGATGACGTTGAGTTGGTATCGTTTGGCAACCCGATAGGTTTCGTCTTTGACGGGGCAGGCATCTGCGTCGATGAGGATGCGGATCATGAAAACAACCCGTCGCAACATTTTTTATATTTTTTGCCACTGCCACAGGGGCAAGGGTCGTTGCGACCAACTTTGGGGAGGGTTTTGCGAACGGTTTCACCTTTCATGGTGCCGTCGGTGCGGAAGCTTTCGAGGTATTTGGGTTCGAGATATTCAATTTGCATGGACCACGCCGAGGTTTTTGGGAAGCCTCCCACACTGTCTAAGTATTCGAAATAGGTTTGAAGCAGTTTGGGAAAAGATTGACGGGCTTGGATAGGGAGGTCGAGTTGACCAACGGCTTTGAGGGCGTTTTCGATGTCGTCGGGTTCGGGATCATTGGTGGCTTGTTCACACCAATAGGATAAGAGAGATTCGGCGTGTTCTTTGAGGTCGCTGTCTAAGAAGAGATAGTGCTCGGAGTGGGTGTAGTCTGATACGGCGTCTTGGAGGGTTGGCATGGTGGGTCCTTTTAAAACAGCTCTTTTAATTGATTTTTTGTTGGTTTGCCTTCGGCGACTTACTTTTT
>JAYODI010000197.1:0-1706 GCA_038279365.1 Candidatus Latescibacterota bacterium
GGCTTGGGGTGTGTGGCTAAACAATTGGGCATACAAGACCCGATCCAGATTGGACATCTTGCCGCCTATGTCGGGGTATTTTGCCACCGACAATGGCATTGCAAAAAAACAATTATACAATTGCAAACAATGTGGGGCGTTAGACTATGGCGGCAACCCAAGTTTTAGGTGCACCGAATGCGGAACAGGAAATTGATGATTTTATTTTGACGCCCACGGGTGGTTCTGGGCCAACGGCACACAACGACATCGAGGCCAAGATGTCTGCTGTGGTTTATGATCGGCCCCATGGTGAGTTTTTGTTACCGTCAGGCAAGACGGTATATGTGTATTCAAAATCAGAGGGGCAGTTACGGCACATAGACATTGCCCTCCAGGAATGGCTTGATGCCGAGCGCAATGGCGAGCGCAGAATATTGAAACGATGGCGTTTTTTGCGGTGGCGTCGTAAGCGTGTGAATAAAGCGTTGACGGAGATCCAACGCGCGAAATACGCCTTTTTTTGTGCCGTGTTTGCCGATCCCTATAATGTGGAAAAGCACCAAGAATTGTCTGTTGATGAGTTTTTGCAGATGCCCATAGGGTTGCAAACGGTAATAATGCATGAACATCGAAAGGCCAATGATCCCACCGATTTGTTGACCGCGATATTGGGGCGTCATGTTGGTGGTGATGAAAAAAAAAAGACGCAACAGCCCGGTGGGTTGCTCTCATAGTTAAAAACACGGGGTATACTCCCCAACAAATGAAATGGGAAATGTCGTGGGCCTATGTTGTGGTATTAGGCGCGGCAATGGTAAAAATCAATGAACAAACCCTCACATGATACATATGAGATTGTAAATATTACCCGTCGATGTTTCCCCAAGGGGCAACCCATAACGATGACGGCCCCCCATCAGGGGTCTGTTGTGTTGCGCCCAGGTGATTGTGTGGTGTGGCGTGAGATGGGAGGGAAGTTGTATATGCTGAGAAATGCCCATTGGTTTAGACGGTTGACCATTCATTTTATAAAACCCGAGGAAAAATAATATGGCGGGGATTCGTGAAAAATTAGAGGTGATGTTTGGCGTTTCTGGCGCGGATAAGTTCAAAAAAGAATTTGAGCAAGCAGACCGCGCCGTTGGCAAATCATCCAAGGGTATTACCGGATCAATGAAAGCGATTGGTGCGGCTGCGGTGGCATATTTGAGTGTGCAAACCGTTAAGGCTATTGGTGCAGCCGTCTTTAGCATGTCAAAATTATCCGACCAAATGCGGGTGGTTCAAACATCAAATGAACGTTTGGCCAAATCCATCGGTCAAAGTTCATCCAGTATTTTGGCGGCGGTAACTCGTGGTGTTGGTGGGGCTGTAAGTGATTTGGAAATACTGAAACAGGTAAACCAGGCAATACTTTTGGGCATCCCCGTAACTGCAAGAGAAATGGAAAACATGGCAACGGTTGCCACACGATTGGGGCGAGCCGTAGGGCGTGATGCCGCAAGTGCATTGGGTGACCTTGTGACAGGTATCGGGCGCATGTCTCCATTGATTTTGGACAACTTGGGTATCACGATAAAACTTGAGGAGGCATATGCGGGCCTTGGCGAAAATGCCACCGACGCAGAAAAGAAAATTGCCTTTTTTAATGCCGTTATGGAAAGGGCGGATGGATTGTCGCAAACATTGGGCAATCAAACCATCTCTGTTGGGGAAAAATGGGA
>JAYODI010000127.1:0-11373 GCA_038279365.1 Candidatus Latescibacterota bacterium
CATCTTTGCTAAAAATGACAACTGGTAAGGTTAAGTTTCTAATGCTGTTGATCAAATATGCATCGGGTATGTCTGCTATGGCGACGATGATGTCGGGCTTTTCGTTGGTAATTTGTATATGTAAGTTTTCACTTAGAGGGGTATGAAATACCGTTTGGTTTTGGGTTTGTAAAAAATTTATTAGATCTTTTGTTTGGGTGTCATCATTGCAGATGAGTAGGATGCGATAACTGGCGTATGAAGTCGTTGTCATTGGTTCATCCATTTCTATGGGGGACGGCGCAAATTTACTTTGTGATTATTTCAGAAAGATTTCATGTATGTGAATAAAGTATTATTTATTTTTTTGCATGTCATCTATTAGGCTGGCTGAATGGAATGACCTGCTCGTCATTTAAGCCCGTCACACAAGCTTTTTATGTTAAAAATGATGCAAATGATGCAGATGTTTTAGCAATGGCATTTTTGAGCAGGTTGAATATCTTAAGCAAACAAATTTATGTAAAACGGGTGCGTGTGTTATTCAGGGAGTGTTTTATGGGTATTGATGAAGGGATTGATGCATTTTTGAAGGGGAAGGTTTTTGCTGTTGTGGGGGCTTCGAAAGATCGGAGCAAATATGGGAATAAGGTTTTGCGGTGTTATTTACAACATGGGTTAAAAGTCTATGCGGTTAATCCCAAAGAAAGTGAGATTGAAGGGCAGGTGTGTGTGCCCAATTTGGCCGCTTTGCCAGAACCAGTGCATGGTGTATCGGTGATTACACCACCACATATCACTGAAAAAATTGTGCAGGAAGTGGCCGATGCGGGTATTCATCATGTGTGGATGCAACCGGGTGCCGAAAGTGAACAGGCACTTGATCTGGGCGATTCACTGGGGTTGAATGTGATTGGTGATGGTTCGTGTTTGTTGGTGGTTTTGGGATATCGTGAGCAATAAAAATTGTGTTTGGATGGGAGATTTTTTATGCGTGTTTTATTTGATGAGTTGAAGGAAGCGTTTTACAAAGCGTTGTTGCAGGCTGGGCTTTCGGAAGAACGGGCCGATATTTGTGCGCAATTGTTTAGCGAAAATCAGCGAGATGGGGTGTACTCTCATGGGCTCAATCGATTTCCCGGCTTGATTGCTAAGATTCAATCTGGGCAAATTGATGTGACTGCAGAACCTGAATGTGTGAAGGCTTTGGGTGTGGTGGAGCAATGGGATGGCAAAATGGGGATTGGGCTTTTGAATGCACAAATTGCAATGGGGCGCGCCATTGCAATTGCAAAAGAACATGGTATGGGGTGTGTGGGGTTGCGAAATACAAATCATTGGATGCGTGCGGGGGCCTATGGGTTGCAGGCGGCAGATGCAGGATGTATTGGGATGTGCTGGACAAATACGACAGTGTTGATGCCGCCGTGGGGTGCGGAAGAAAAACGGATTGGGAATAACCCGATGGTGATGTCTATTCCAAGGGATGGTGGACATTTGTTGTTGGATATGGCTATGAGTCAATATTCAAATGGTAAGTTGGAGATTTTGAAACAACGTGGAGAAGAGTTGCCACTGGCTGGTGGGTATGATGGTGGTGGGAACTTGACGTGTGACCCCGGTGCGATTTTGGCGTCTAAACGCGCGCTGCCTATTGGATATTGGAAGGGGTCTGCATTGGCGGTGATGTTGGATATTTTGGCGGCGGTGATTTCTGGTGGGCAATCGACCCATCAAATTGGTGCACAAGGTGATGAGTATGCGGTGTCACAAACGTTTATTGCATTGGATGTGACGTCTTTGGTGGGGCAGGGTGTGCGCGAGCAGATTGTAAATGATGTGGTGAATGATTTGCAGGAAGTGGGCGGAGGTGTGCGTTATCCGGGTGCGGGGATGTTGCGTGTGCGGCAGGAGAGTTTGGAACAAGGTGTGTTGGTGGATGATGGGCAGTGGGAGAGTTTGTTGCAGATGGGGTGATGTGGTTTATAATATGCCCATTAAAATAAGAGCCTGCCTTTCTTTGATTCGAAAGGGTTGATTAAGTTTTAATAGGTTGGTTGTGGCACGACCTTTGGGTGTTAGTGGTGTGATCACGCCTTGTTTGGTCAGTTGAAAGTGATCGTGCCAACTATTTTGACGGGGATTATAAAGGGGGGTAATTGATTGGGTATTTGGGTCAATGGATGCGATATCACTGCTTTTGTTTTGATTGCATAATGTGCAGGACAGTGCAAGGTTTGTGAGAATTGTTTCACCGCCATGTTTTTGTGCAATAATGTGATCGATGGGATAAGGTGCGTATGAGAATGCTTGAGGGATGAGACAGTATTCACATTTACCTTTAGCTCTTTTATGTACTTGATCTCGCAACTTTTGAGGAATATAGGTGTTGCTCATTTTAAGCAGCTTTTAATTTTGCAGTGGCTTTGATCTTTGCCAGGCGTACGATGTGCTCTAAATAGGCATACTGATCCCATTCTTTTTGTTCTTCTGGCGTGAGTCCATTTGTGCGATTCTTTTCTAATAGTTCATCGATTCTATGCTGTAATTTTGGGGATGGACGAAGTGCTAAAACTTCTTCTGGTGTAGGAAAACCAATAAGTAATTCAAGGACATCAGAAAAGTCTTCAAAGTTTGATTGAGATAGTGAATGAATTTTGTCCAAGCCGATTTTTAATATTTCTGGCAACTGGCCTTCTAAACCTGTTAGTTGTGTGGCTAATTCATCAGGAATGTCAAGTGTAACTTCCATGATATATGATCCTCTGTTGTGAGATGGTCTATGCTACTTTTTATAAATGTACTCAGATAAATGGCATCCTTCAAGTTTAAATTTTAATTTGGACTGATATCTGATGAGGGTGAGGATGGAACCTATTGTTTTTGATTTGCCATCCAATGGTGCTTGGATCGTGTTGATATTTATTATTGTGGCAGTTTGTATGCCTATTTCTTTGCATATCGGTCTCATGTGGTTTATTTGCCAACGCAGAAGGATTTTGTGGTGATGTTGAGCATGGATGATCCTGAATATTTTCTGAAGACATTAAGGGAAACGTGGACGTATTAGAAACCATTAATATAAGGAAGGGTTACAATGACTGATTTATTACCAACAACAAATGCAGATGGGTTGCCTGTGATTCCGATGAGTGATGAGCAGAAGTATGTGTTTGATTTGAAGGGATGGATTTGTTTGCCGGGGTTGATGACGGAGGAACAGTTGGCGCCTGTGAGAGAACATCAGATGAAGTTTTTGTATGAGCGGGATTCGCTACCACCGGAAGCGCGCAATAATCATGGTGGGGTGTCGCAGGTTTTGTTGGATCATCCTGCTGTGGTGGGTGTGTTGAATGAGATTATTTCGCACCAACGATTGGCGAGTGAAGAGTGTTATGGGTTTCGGTTTGATCATACCTATACAAGCCATCGCAAGGCGGGGCATGATAATTTTAGGCCGCATGGTGGGGGTGGGTTTTTTAGTTTTGGGGGGAGTTCACATTTGTATCAAATGCAGGTGGGCAAGATTCATGCGGGGTTGGTGCGGGTGGTTTGGGAGTTGAATGAGGTGCAAAAGGGTGATGGGGGCACGATGTTTTTGTCGGGCAGTCATAAGACGGCTTTTCCACGGCCTGAGTCGTTGAGTGGGCGAGAGAGTGATTTGTGGGAGACGTATGCGTGCCCGGCTGGGTCGGTGGTTATTTTTACGGAGTCATTGTGTCATACGGGTGCAACGTGGGTGAATGAAGAACGGGATCGGTTGAGTTTGTTTACGTGTTATAATACGGTGAATGCAAAGTGGGGGAAGGGGTGTCCGGCACCGGAGGTGATTGCGGCGATGGCACCGAAGAGACAGACGTTGTTTAGAGGGGTGTGGCATGGGATGAGCGAGGTGCCGAAGGTGAATATGTATTATGATGAGGCGAATCGGGCGGTGTGATAAGGCTTTGAGAAATCACCAAAAATAATGTTGGGTAGATGTGTTTTTGTTCACAGTTTATTTTGATGTTGGTTTGCCTTCGGCGACTTACTTTTTGTCAACAGCAACAAAAAGTAAGCAAAAAATGCCGCCCCTCAAGTGCCGGGGAGGCTGATTTTTCGCAAATACCGTGTGTGGGTACAAAAGATAAATGGCCTGCTATCGCTATCATTTTTAGAAAATTTAGAGATGGACGGAATGCGCGAAAAATCATGATTGTTTTTTGTGATGGGTACTGTGATTGAGGAGAGGGATATGTTTGAGTTTTTGGATTTGGATGGGGTGGTGAAAGTGAAGGTGGCGCTTGAGAAAAAGGATCAGGAAGGGGCGGTACGGGCTTGGGCGAGTTATTTGCGTGGTCGGAGTTATGCGCCGTGGGGGGATGGCTTGCGTGTGCCAAAGTTGGAGGTCGCGCATATTGTAGAGTGGGCGGATCGTATTGTGATGGGGGAGATGGAGCAGCAGGCGATTGATCATACGTTTGCGGGTGGTGATATAGATTGGTTTTATAATCCGACGCAGGTGCGTGATGATTTGGCGGTGAATAATGAGTGGCAGTGGCAGTTGAATCGGATGGGGTTTTGGGAGGTGTTGGGATTGGCTTATCGGGCAACGGGCAATGAGGTTTATGCAGAGACTTGGGTGAAACATTTGAGAAGTTGGGCAGCGCAATGTCCTCGGCCAGAGGATCATGGCAATTATGCACAGTCGTGTTGGCGCACAATTGAGTCGGGCATTCGGATGGCGGGGAGTTGGCCAAAGGCGTTTTGTTGTTTTTTGCAGTCGCCGTCATTTACGGATGAGGATGTGGTGCTGTATGTGAAACTGTGTATTGAACACGCGATTCATTTGAGGACACATCATCGACCGGCTGGCAATTGGTTGACAATGGAGATGGCGGGGTTGTATTCGGTGGGGGCAATGTTTCCGGAGTTAAAAGACGCGAAGAATTGGCGTGTTTATGCGGCAGAACATGCGTATCGGGAATTGGATACACAGTTTACACCCGATGGCGCACAAGTCGAGTTGTCACCTGGATATCACTGGGTGGCTTTGGGCAATATTTTGACAATTCCACGGGTGGCTAAGGCCGCGGGTTTTGAAGGTGAATTGCCACGTGATTTTTTGGCGCGTGCTGAAAAAGCATTTGAATTTACCTTGTTGATGCGTACGCCTGATGGGTCTACACCGCGTACGAATGATACACCTAATAGGCAAGATGTGGCAAGTGTGATGGCGGTTGGGGCGGAGTTGTTTCCGGAACGAAAAGACTTTCTGTGGGCCGCGACGAATGGGGATGAGGGGCAGGTTCCTAATGGGACATCGGTGGGGTTTGATTATGCAGGGTATTATGTGATGCGCTCTGGGTGGGATGCCGATGCGAATATGTTGTGTTTTGATGCGGGGCCAACGGGTTTGGCACATATTCACCAAGATAAATTGAATGTGATGATGTGGGCTTATGGCCGTGAAGTGTTGTTGGATATGGGTGGGGGGCCTTATGAACAAAGCAAGTGGCGCCGCTATGGTATCAGCACATTCTCACACAATACGGTGATCGTAGATGGTTTGGGACAAAAACGTGAACGTGCGTTTTCTGATGTGCCGTTGGAGGATGTGACGTGGGTAAGTTGTGAAGACTATGATTATGCCGTGGGTGTTTATGATGAAACGTATGAGGATGTTGCTTGTGTTATGCACACACGCCATGTGTTGTTTGCCAAGCCCGATCTCTTTTTGGTTTGGGATGTGCTGACACCAAAAGATGAAGCGGTGCATCATTATCAAGCCCGATGGCATGTGACAACACCGCATGTTTTAATGGATGGGAATCGTGTTGTGACGGCTGATGATGGCCAACCCAATTTGGCGATTGTACCGCTTTTGGATGGTGTGGATGTACAGTCTGTTTCGGCACAGGAAGAGCCCGAACTTTTGGGGTGGTGGATTCGCAAACGCGTTCAGCCTTCGGTGATTCCTGCGGCAACAGTTCTGCACAATCGATCAGGTGATGGTGTACAACATTTCATGACGCTCTTTTTGCCGTTGCGCCAGGGAGAAGCAAGCCCGGTGCAGGGTGTTCTGCAGACGGATCATTTGTGTGTGGACGTTGCATTTGTTGATGGTCGCGTTTTGCGTTTTGTGGGTGGTGATGCGGGTATGTCTGTTACAGAGACGATGACAGATGGTTCTGTAAGACGTGAAATTAGGCCGCTATAAGCTTTGTTTTTAATCGCTGATATTTTGTCGGAACTTGGAGGTGTCTAAAACGTGAAACATGACATGTCGGGTTATGTTTTTAACGTTTTTCGGAGGATTTAATATGAGACGCCTGCTGTTTGTTGTGCTTAGTTATTTGGTTTCAAATCCTGCAAATGCCGAAGTATTAGATCGCACAATATTGTCTTTTGGAATGGGGGCAAGTTATCCAATTGCAGTTGGCGCACCCGATATTTTCTCTGAAGAATGGAACAGTGGTGTTCATATTGGTGGGAGCTTGGGATATATTTTGGATAAAGGACAAAAGTTCATTGTTTCGTCTTCTGTTGATTATACCAATTATATATTGGCGTTGAGTGAAGGAACAATTGTACGTGCAGACCAGTCGGTAGATGTTGTGAGTGTTTTTACCGATCTGAAGATGCGCTTGCGCTCCAGCAGTGCTCTTGTGATTCCATATGTTAAAGGGGGGTTGGGTTTGTTTCGGTCTGTAAGGGAGGATCGTGTTCGAGACACGTTGGACAAACAAAATAAAATGGGGTTTGGTGTGGATGCAGGTGTTGATTTGGCAGTGTCGGGACGTGCAGGTTTTTTTGCTGAGGCACAATATCAGGTGGGATTAACAGAAATTAAAACAACGCAACACATGCCCTTTAAAGTGGGGTTCTTTTTTCGGTAAAGGATGATTTGTCGCGTATGACGCAATCTGAATGCCAAGCTTTGATGGCCTGTTGGAATATCGGCACAATTCAATCTGTTGCGATACCTGAAATGGGAACCATCAACACCATTCGCATTTTAGATACGGATCATGGCAAGTTTGTACTGCGTATATACCGCCACCATATTCTTAAACGCATCGAGACAGAATTGCGTGTGGTTCGGTGGGTTGCTGAGCGAGGCATTCCGGCTGTTTTGCCCCTTCAAACGTGTGATGGCAAGGGCTTTGTAGAATACAACGACCAATTTGTGACTTTGTTGCCATTTGTTTCGGGGTATCAGGTTTTGCGTGATCAGTTGCAATTGGGTGATGTTGCACAGATGGGGCGTTTTTTGGGGCAAGTGCATCGGGTGCTTTCTGAGTATCCAATAGATGATATGCCACTTGTGAGTGTTCATATTGAACCCGAAGAGACCCTTGCGGGTATAGATCGGTTAGAGGGCCTTGTTCGTGCTGTCCCAAACCCACACGTGACAGATGAATATGCCTTGACGCGATTGATTTCTCGCAGAGAGTGGTTGCAAGGGCGTGGCAAGGAAGATGTGAGTGGGCTTTTTCAGTTGCCATTTCAAGTGGTGCATGGTGATTTTCAAGAAACCAATGTGTTTTTTGAAAACGGTGAGATTTCTGCTCTGATTGATTGGGATAAGATTTATACGGCACCTGCTGTTTGGGAAGTGATTCGAACCATCCATTTGATGTTGCATTTTGAACCGACTCAAAGCATTGCCTTTTTAAAAGCCTACCAAGAAACAAATGAGCTTTCTATTGAGGCATTGGATGTGGCAGTACATTGTTATGGCTTGAGTCGGGCTTATGAATTGTGGTTGTTTAAGGAAATTTATGATCACGGTAATGATCGTGTGCGCCAGTTTGTGAGGCCTGGTAAATTTGTGCCTGTTGCAGATGATTGGGCACGTGTGCGTCCTTTGGTGTTGGAGATTTTATGAACGCGCTTTTTTTTTGGGAAAAGGCGGGCGGGCTTACGCTTGAGCACAAGTGCAATCCTTATGGGCCACTGTTGGCGCTTGCGATGGCAAAAAAAGGTGTGCATTTGGAATTGGGAGACTACGCTTTTGAGAAGGCGTATTTGGAAAAGAAGCGTGAGACATATGCGGTGTTGCATATCAATTGGTTGCATCACTTTTATCGGGCAGAAGATTTGCAAACGGGTGTGACGCGGTTAAATGATTTTGTGGAAAAGTTGAACTTTGCAAAAAATTTGGGATATCGCATTGTATGGACAATGCATAATTTTTATCCACACGAAAGACCTTTTCCTGAGTTGGATCATTTGGCGCAGTTGTCGATGTGTCGTTTGGCAGATCATGTGGTGGCGCATTGTGGGTATGCGGCAGAGTTGGCACGCAAACATTTTTATCGTTTAAAAAATTTGCACGTGATTCCGCATGGGAATTATATTGATGCGTATCCCAATGTTGTTTTGAGATTTGAGGCACGTCAGCAATTAAAGATTGCGGATGATGCCTTTGTGTATGTGTTTGTTGGCAATGCACGGCCCTATAAAGGTATTGAGCGGTTGATTGAAGCCTTTGGTCAGGTGGCAGATGAAAAGTCTGTGTTGTTGCTGATGATGAGAAGTGGCTTAAACCCAGTTTATGCCCAAGAGATTCAAGCGAAGGTGCAAGATCATGATCGGATATTGGCATTTGCATCGCCATTTTTTGAACGGGATGAATTTCAAACCTATCTAAATGCCGCCGATGTTGCTGTGTTGCCGTTTGTGGATGTGCTGACATCGGGTTCTGCACTTTTGGCTTTATCATTTGGCAAACCTGTTATTTTGCCTCACATAGGCTGTTTGCCTGAGGTTGTCGATCAGACGATGGGGCATTTGTTTGATGCCAAAGCATCCAGGGGTTTGCAAGCGGCGATGTTAGCGATTCGAAAAAGAGATATTGATGCATTAAGTCATTGTGCATATGAACGGGCAAAATCATTGCATTGGGATGGGATTGCTGAGCGGTTGGCGGTTTTGTATCGGGGTGGCTTGTGATAGACATTTATGAATATACATTTTCGGTATCGGAAGAAGCCATTGATGAAAATGGGCATGTGAATAATGTTGTGTACTTGCGTTGGTTGCTTGATGCTGCAGAGGCACATGCCATTGCTGTTGGTGGTGACAAAGCCACTTCTGAGATTGGGGCAACGTGGTTTATTAGGGCGCATCGCATCGATTATTTGCGCCCTGCTTTTTTAGACAATCAATTAACCATTCAAACTTGGGTTGCCAGTGTTCGACGGGTGCAGTCAACGCGCAAATATAAAATTCTACGGGGTGATGAAACGGTGGTAGAGGCTGAGACGGATTGGGTGCTTGTGGATGCTCGAACGGGGCGACCTCAGAAAATTCCTCAATCGATTATGGATTGTTTTGTGGTTGTGGAAAATGAAACGATTTAATTTTAAAGGGAGGAAAATATGGCGTTGAAAGTTGGTTTGGTGGGGATGCGTGGCATTGGGAATAACCATGCCAATTGTCATATGAAAGATGATTTGTCAAATTTGGTGGCGGTTTGTGATGTGGTGAAAGAACGCGCCGATGAGGCTGCAGAAAAGCACGGGATTAAGGCGTATTACAGTTTAAAAGATATGTTGGACAATGAAGATTTGGATGTGGTGGATGTGACAACGGGTGGAAATGAAAATGGCAGTTGGCATTATGAACCCGTGATGGAAGCATTGGCAGCAGGTAAGCATGTGTTGTGTGAAAAACCGTTGTCAAATGATGTGGATGAAGCACGTGATATGGTGGCCTATGCCGCAGATCGCAATTTGTATTTGGGCTGCAATTTAAACCACTATTTTACACCGCCCGCTGATCAGGCCAAAAAGTATATGGCAGAAGGCAAGGTGGGCGAGCTGGTGTATTGCATTCACAAAATGGGTTTTCCGGGTGGGGAAGAAACGTATAAACCGAATGTTGTCCCAAATTTTTGGGGGCATCCGTATGCGCATGTGAAGGCGTTTTTGACACATCCCTTTAGCGTGATGCGCTATTTTTGTGGCGATGTCACCCACGTGCAGGCATTTTTTGACAAGCCGAGTTCGCGCCGTAAAGCCGGTGATTTGATGTTGTCGATTAACAGCATTCATTTGCGGTTTGAAAATGGTGCGATGGGTTATTTGTTGAGCCAGCGTGGGGATGCCACATTTGGTTTGGGTGGTTGGTGGAGTGTGGAGGTGGCGGGTACACGAGGTACGTTTTGCATTGAGAATTGTATTGAAAAGGTGACGTTTTGGCCTTCGCCTGGTACTGCTGCTGCACCTGAAAACTTGCAGTTGGGTTCTTCACCAGATCCTGTGGTACATGAGTCGGGCATTAAGGATTTTGGCCAAACCTTTCCCAATCGGATTCATGCGTTTTTAGAAGATGTGAGCAATGGGGTGCCCAAAGAACAATTGCGTGCATCGGGGCGTGATGCACTGGCCGCGTTGGAATATACGTGGGCTGCGATGACCTCTTATGAATGTGGTGGCGAGTTGGTACAACCCAACCCATTGCCATTGCTCAAGGGTGATCCGAGAGGATAGTTTGGTTATCTTGCGTTTTTATAACAAATAAAAAGCCGATCTCTCAAACAGAGATCGGCTTTTTATTTGTTGTGTGGTAAATTTAAGATGCGATTTCAAAACCCCCTTGACCATCATCGAGCATAATTAAACCTGAGGCATTGGGGTCGAGGTTGATAAGGCCCTGATAGGTGTTGTTGTTTGTGATGTATTCAAACTGGATGCGGTTGTCTTCTTGATTGATGGTGATGTTGGGTGCTTCTTCGTTGGGTCCTTGGACTGTAAAGAGCGTGGCAATACGACATTGATTTGTTTGGGCTTGTGTTTCTGCTGTAAAGTGCCAGCGTTTGGCGGGCAGGGGTTTTTTGAGTGTGGGAAATCCTTTGTCGGGGGCGACGGGCCAATCGTCATTTTGACTCAGCGAAAGACCTGTTGAACTAAAGATTTGCCCCGTTAATGTTGCACCGTGGCGTTTTGATATAACGGTGTGATTTGCAATGTCAAACTTTTCAAATGCGTGTAATAACCATTGAAATGTTGCGGGAGAAGGTGTTGCCAAATCATCTACCACAACAAGAACGGATGGTCGAATTAACAACATATGACGACGACTTTTTGTCATCAAATCGCCATAGGCATTTTCGGCTTCGCCGCACACATACCCGTATTGATCTTGGGTGAAGAAGTCGATGATTTCACCACCGCGATTGCCGTCGCGATTGATAGCGCCTTGACCATTTACCAAAATGCAATTGTGTGATATGGACTGTTGTGCATATTCGTTGTGAAAGGGGGTGCCGTGTTGCGGAAAGCGTTCGCCGCCAGCGCAGATGAGGGCTCGCCCCCCTTTCATGATGGCAAAGTCATTTTGGCTTGCATGGCCGTGACTCACGCCGCCATAGGGGGAGGAACGGAACATGACCATAAAGTCGTCTTT
>JAYODI010000029.1:0-57348 GCA_038279365.1 Candidatus Latescibacterota bacterium
TTAAACCACATGCTCCACCGCTTGTGCGGGTCCCCGTCAATTCCTTTGAGTTTCAGCCTTGCGACCGTACTCCCCAGGCGGGGTACTTAATGCGTTAGCTACGGCACAGAAGGGGTCAATACCTCCTACACCTAGTACCCATCGTTTACGGCTAGGACTACCGGGGTATCTAATCCCGTTCGCTCCCCTAGCTTTCGCGCCTCAGCGTCAGTATTAGACCAGAAAGCCGCCTTCGCCACCGGTGTTCTCAGAGATATCTACGCATTTCACCGCTACACCTCTGATTCCGCTTTCCTCTTCCATACTCAAGACTATTAGTTTCGACTGCAGACTGTAGGTTGAGCCCACAGATTTCACAGTCGACTTAATAATCCGCCTGCGCGCCCTTTACGCCCAGTAAATCCGAACAACGCTTGCCCCCCTCGTATTACCGCGGCTGCTGGCACGAGGTTAGCCGGGGCTTCCTCTGAAGGTACCGTCAGACGGCGAAAGTTATTCACCGTTTTCTTCCCTTCTGACAGGAGTTTACACCCCTAAAGGCTTCATCCTCCACGTGGCGTCGCTGCGTCAGACTTTCGTCCATTGCGCAAATTTCTAGACTGCTGGCCCCCGTAGGGGACTGGACCTTTCTCAGTTCCAGTGTGGCCGTTCACCCTCTCAGGCCGGCTATTCATCGTTGCCTTGGTGAGCCATTACCTCACCAACTAGCTAATGAACCGCGGACCCATCTTTAAGCGAGACAACCGAAGTTGCCCCTTTAACAACTGTCTCCATGCGGAGCCGCTGCATCATGCGGTATTAGCCTCTCGTTAGAAAGGTTGTCCCCCACTTAAAGGTAGGTTATCCACGTGTTACTCACCCGTTCGCCACTGTCCAGCACCCCGAAGGGTGCCTTCTCGTTCGACTTGCATGACTAAGACACGCCACCAGCGTTAGTTCTGAGCCAGGATCAAACTCTCCGTTAAATTATATTAATTGAGAGTGTCCAAACATCGGACTTTTTTTACTTAAATGTTACACTGAAGTTCTCAAGAATTCTTGAGAACCTACCAAGCTTTTATTGGCACATGCACGTTATTTGATTTTCAAAGAACAGGCGCGTTCAACTCGCGCTGACAAGCATTTAATCTACAAAGTTACTTCTTAAAAGTCAACATCTTTTTTCAAAATTCTTTTCTTCTAAACCGCCCCCGCAAAATTTCCAGCGGAGAGTTAAGAAGATACAAGTTACTTCTTAAAAGTCAACATCTTTTTTCAAAATTCTTTTCTTCTAAACTGCCTCCGCAAAATTTCCAGCGGAGAGTTAAGAAGATACAAGGTCAGATATCGAAAGTCAACATCTTTTTTAAAAAAATTCTCCACGCACCGTAGATTCTTTGACGTCTACCTCCCCTTCAAATTGCCTCAGATGCGCAAGTGCAGCAGCAATATCTTTGGCAACCCATGCATCAGACTCTATTTTTAAAGCACTTTCAAGCGTAACAATTGCCTCAGGTTCTTCAATTTGCATCAATGCAAAAGCGGTCACCTGCCTGATATCTCGATCTGCATCCATCATAAATGGCAACAGTATTTTTAAAGCGGCCTTAGAGCGCAACATACCCAGCGCCCAAATAACCTTTGCCCGCACCTGAACGTTGTCATCATCAAGAGCCGCCAAAAGATGAGGTATAGACTCTCCCATACGCTGTGCACCCAAAAAAGATGCGGCTTGCGCGCGCTGTTTTGGCGTTCCCGATTGCAATTGATCGATATAACTGCTGTTTTCAGAAGAACAACCGCCAATAAGCACACCACACAATAATATCGCGAGAGGGTTTACCCACATACCGCTTTCAATGCCTCATAATTGGCTTTGACCGTTGTCTCAATATCCTGATCTGTATGTGCCAAAGACACAAATGCACCCTCAAATTGAGAAGGGGCCAAATAGATACCGCGCTGTAACATTTCGCGAAAATACCGCGCGAACAACTCTTGATCACACGCATTGGCAGCCTCAAAAGTGGTTACGGGTTGTTCTGAAAAGAACAAGGTCATCATAGACCCCACCCGATTAATATGGTATTTGAGACCCAATGTCTTCAGGTTTTCTTTTATACCGAGTTCCAATGCCGCAGAGCGTTTTTCCAAAGTCTCATATACAGACGCATCTCGTAAGCGTTTTACAGTTTCATACCCAGCCGTCATAGCCAAAGGGTTACCAGATAGCGTGCCAGCCTGCGACACTTTTTTGCCCAATGGTGATATATCAGACATAATCTCCCGCTTCCCCCCAAAAGCCCCCACAGGTAAACCGCCGCCTATAATCTTTCCCAATGTTGTCAGATCGGGCGTAATACCATAAAGCCCTTGTGCCCCCCCAGCCCCCACACGAAAGCCAGTAATCACCTCATCAAAAATAAGCACAATACCCAAATCAGCAGTCAATTCGCGCAAACCACTCAAAAAGTTAGGCGCAGGTGGTACCACTCCCATGTTACCAGCAACGGGTTCTACGATAATAGCTGCTATTTCGCCTTTGTTTTCGGCCACAGCTTTTTGCACAGCCTCCAAATTGTTGTAAGGCACAGTAATCGAATCTGCAGCTGTACCAGGTGTCACCCCAGGGCTGCTGGGTGCACCCAATGTTAAAGCCGATGAACCTGCTTGAATTAAAAAACTATCGGCATGGCCATGCCAACAACCTTCAAACTTGATAATCTTATTTTTGCCCGTATGGCCTCTTGCCAATCGAATGGCCGACATGGTTGCTTCTGTTCCAGAGTTAACCATGCGCACCATTTCGATAGAAGGCACCATCTCGGTCACCAAAGTGGCCATATCAACTTCTATTTGTGTTGGGGCACCGAAACTCGTGCCCTTTGTACACGCATTTTGAATGGCCTTATTCACTTCGGGGTGGGCGTGACCCAAAATTAATGGCCCCCAAGAACACACATAGTCAATATAAGTATTGCCGTCAGCATCTTTAATGTGTGAACCATGTCCTTCAGCAATAAACAACGGCCCCCCTCCAACGGCACCAAATGCACGTGCCGGACTGTTTACCCCCCCAGGGATCACCTGTTGTGCCGCCTCAAAAAGCTCATTCGATCGCGAATGCAAATCACACCTCCCAATCATATAGATATTTGTAGGAAATAATCATCCGTATTTCGATATGTTTGATCGCCATATACGACCCTTTTAGATTTCTAACACGTCATCCGCAAGGATCTATTCCGACCAACGCCAATTAAGCAAATACTGTCCGACCACGTTCATACCCACTCTGTTTTTATGTTAACCTTAAATATACCCCAGGAGCTTCTCTGTCAAGCGATTTCCTTTCACTTGCGTCAAAAGAGAACCGTCCGTATATTCTCACCTATGCGGCAGTAGCTCAATGGATAGAGCATCTGACTTCGGATCAGACGGTTGGGGGTTCGAGTCCTCTCTGCCGCACCACTTATAGAGGCTCCGATATGATATCGGAGCCTCTCTTACATTGTGCCAACCTCGGCAAACGCCTTTTATCTTAAGTGCTATGCAAAATCAGATCTCCATTCGCGGTGCACGCCAACACAATCTAAAAAACATAGACATTGATATTCCACGAAACAGCTTGGTTGTTATCACGGGGCCATCGGGCTCGGGTAAATCGTCATTGGCCTTTGATACCCTCTATGCCGAAGGCCAAAGGCGTTATGTTGAATCTCTGGCCACCTATGCCCGGCAATTTCTCGATGTGATGGACAAACCAGACGTGGATGCCATTGAGGGGTTATCTCCAGCCATTGCCATTCAACAACGCAGTGCAACGCGCAATTCGCGCTCAACGGTTGGAACCGTCACCGAAGTTTACGATCACCTTCGGTTGCTCTTTGCCCGCGCAGGCACACCGCACTGCCCAGTTTGTGGTCAAACCATTTTGCGTCACACCATAGAACAGGCCGTTGATCGTTTGCTCCGACTACCCGAAAAACAACGCATCCAAATTCTATCTCCCCTTGTAAGAAATGAGAAAGGGGCCCACCTCAGCACTTTTGACACATTGCGCTCTGAAGGTTATATCAGAGCACGTGTTGACGGTGACACCATTGCCTTAGATCACGAAATTGCTTTAGACAAATCCATACCGCACACCATTGAAGCCGTGATTGATCGCCTGGTCATCCGCCCAGACATCAACAACCGATTGGCCGACTCGCTCGAAACAGCCGCAGATCTTTCTAATGGTGTGGTTACCATTGACATCATAGACGGCGAAGCGTGGACATTCTCTACGCGATTTGCCTGCACGGAAGGCCATTTTGAAATAGAAGAACTCGAGCCACGGCTTTTTTCCTTTAATAGCCCACACGGAGCTTGCCCAACTTGTGGCGGGGTAGGATCGATCCCTCAAATTGATCCAGACAGTCTCATCGCCGACCCTGCTTTATCACTTCTCGATGGCGCCATTGCCCCTTGGGGCATCCCCAAAGGCAAACGTCAGGTTGAGCAACTGCAGCACTTGGCCAAACACCTGTCCTTTGATCTATCAACAGCCTTTGGTGATTTACCTACCAAAACACAAGAGAGCATTTTAAATGGTGTCAAACAAAAGGGCTTTACATTTGACGGTATTATTCCAGAAATGCAGCGCCAATTTGATCAAGCTGCCACAGAAGAAACCCAAGAAAAATTGGCACCCTATACACAATACAATACCTGCCCAGATTGCAATGGTGCAAAGCTTCGTCCTGAAGCACGCGCCATCACATTGGCAGGACATACCATCAGCGATATCGCCAACCTACCCATCCAAAACTTACATGCCTTCTTTGATTCACTGGATCTGGCAGACAATATCGGCGAAATTGCAGCCCCTATCATTCGAGAAATCCAGAACCGCCTTAATTTCCTAAAAGATGTTGGCGTAGATTATCTCACACTGTCTCGAAAGACGGCTACGCTCTCTGGGGGTGAGTTCCAACGCATTCGCTTGGCCACACAAATGGGTACCAAGCTGGTTGGCGTGCTTTATGTACTCGACGAACCCAGCATGGGTTTACACCCAAGAGACAATCGCAAACTCATCTCCACATTCTGCCAATTACGCGATTTGGGCAACTCAGTCATTGTCGTAGAACACGACAGCGAGACCATGTGCACAGCAGATCATCTCATTGACCTTGGACCTGGCGCAGGAGAATTAGGCGGTGAACTCATTGCACAAGGCACCCCCAAAGAAGTGATGGCCAATCCCGACTCGCTCACCGGGGCGTATTTATCTCAGACAAAAACCATCCCGCCACCGCCCAATGCCCGATCAGCCAAAAGCCATATTACCATCACCAAAGCAACGGGCAATAATCTTCAATCTGTTACAGCCCAAATCCCCCTTGGTGTATTTGTGTGTATCACCGGTGTTTCTGGGTCGGGAAAAAGTTCACTGATTAATGGCACACTTTATCCGGCACTGGCGCACCGTCTTTATAGAGCAACACAAAAACCGTTGCCATTTGGTCAAATTGAAGGCGACACCCAAATAGACAAAGTCATCCGTGTCGATCAGGCACCCATTGGGCGAACTCCCCGCTCAAATGCGGCCACTTATACGCAATTATTTGGTGCTGTGCGCGAACTCTATGCCCAATTGCCCGAAGCCAAAGTACGCGGCTATGGTGCAGGGCGTTTTAGCTTTAATATGAAAGGGGGGCGATGTGAAGTTTGTCAAGGCGATGGGGTTCGCAAAATAGAAATGCACTTTTTGCCCGACGTTTATGTTACCTGCGATGCCTGTGCTGGCATGCGTTACAACCGAGAAACCCTTGAAGTGCGATTTAAAGGCGCATCCATTGCCGACATACTCAAAATGACCGTTGACCAAGCACTCATTTTTTTTAGAGACATCCCACAAGCCCAACGCCAACTCAAATCACTTGCCGATGTGGGTTTGGGTTATTTGCGTTTGGGGCAACCAGCCACAGCCCTGTCTGGCGGAGAAGCCCAACGCATCAAACTGGCAGCAGAACTGTCTAAAATATCTACGGGCAATACACTTTATCTGCTTGACGAACCCACCACCGGATTGCATTTTGAAGACATTCGCGTCCTCATAGACGTATTGGACCGTCTGGTGGATCGAGGCAATACTGTGCTTGTGATTGAACACAACCTTGATGTGATTAAACGCGCAGACTGGATCATCGACCTTGGCCCAGATGGCGGTTCTGGAGGGGGACAAATAGTCGCCACAGGCACACCCGAGCAAGTGGCCCAAAATCCACATTCTTATACAGGTCGATTTCTCAAAGAGGTATTGGCATTATGATTCGTATTGATTTTGGAACCCTCTACGAATTTGAACAGGAAGACACACAACTCAAACAAGAAAATCGGCAAAAAATTGCCGATTTCATTGCCCTTTGTGAACAACACCAAGCCACAATTATTGAACAACGCGATTGGGGTACCCAAGACTTGATTCACTATGTGGGCATCACCCCCCACATGGTCATTAATATTACCATATCAGACAAATATCTGGCCATTCAAACCAGCCAAATACGTGAAAAGTTTACCACCTATAAAGCAGAATACATTTCAGTACCCGACCGTATGGCGGTGTCGGTTGAACAACCACCCGTAGAAAAAATGGGATTGCATGAAGTGATTCCGTGCCCACATTGCAATAAAAAAACACCTTACGATGGCATGATGCAACATTGCGTACACTGTGGCGAAACCCTCGACAACGTCATCAAAGTGTGCCCCAATGGCGAACAAAAAGTCGCCTTCCATCCATCCTTTACCTATTGCCCCAACTGTGGCACAGAACTTGTTCCTGAAATATATGATGGCCCCCCATTGACAGAGATGGATCCCAACAGTCTCATATGGGGCATGCCACTCCAAGACGAAAGCATCGAAGATGATGGTCTTTTTCCCGAAGATCCATCATCACCACCATTCTCATAAAAAACCGCCCGATTAAAATCGGGCGGTTTTTTTTATGTGTTTATCGGTTTTTATATTGTCGCTGGTAATAAGCCTTGTAATCGTCCCCCTCTTTAATTTTTCGCCACCACCCCTCATTTGCAACATACCATTCGGCAGTTAAGCGCAACGCACTTTCAAAATTGTGCTTGGGTTGCCACCCCAAATCCATTGCTTTTGCAGCATTGAGAGAATATTTCATATCATGCCCAGGCCGGTCTGTCACATGTTTAATCAGATCTTTTGGCTTTTCTAAAACATCCAATATCTTTTCTACAACCTCCATCCCATTGGCCTCATTCTCTCCACCTACATTATATGCTTCTCCTGCTGTCCCTTTGTGTAAAACCAAATCAATTGCCTCACAATGGTCTGTTACATACAAATGATCGCGAACAGCAGAACCGTCACCATATACGGGCAAAGACAAATTGTCTATTGCATTGGTAATAAACAATGGCACACGTTTTTCAGGATATTGGAACGGCCCAATATTATTGGATGCACGCGTAATCACCACAGGCATCCCATAAGTAATTGCAAAAGATTGGGCCATCATATCTCCTGCGGCTTTGGCCACAGAATATGGGTTGCGAGGTGCCAAAGGCGAGGCCTCTGTCCAAGGTGCTTCGCCATCGGCCAAAGAACCATATACCTCATCGGTACTCACTTGTAAAAAGCGTGCCACATCGTGTCTTCTGGCGGCATCCAACAGGGTATACACAGCCAATGCATTGGATCGCATAAAATCTTCTGCTCCCATAATGCTGCGATCTACATGGCTTTCGGCTGCAAAATTGGTCACATAATCCACACGCTGCATGAGATAATCAACCAATTCGGCATTGCCAATATCCCCCTGCACAAACTCGTATCGCGGATTATCCACTACATCTTTCAAGTTTTCCAAATTGCCCGCATAAGTCAGCTTATCCAAATTGATGACGTGATAATCATCATATGTCTTTAAAATATGACGTACAAAATGGCTGCCAATAAACCCAGCTCCACCTGTTACAAGAATTGTCTTCACAAAGAACCTCTTTTCAATGAGTGTATTTTCAGGGCTATAAAAATAACTTCACCATCATGCCCAAATAACCCAAATACAAAACAAACAAAAATATACCTTCACCACGTGAGAGTTGGTGACGCGTACGCATCACGATCAACATACTGATCACCATCACCAACATAGCAGGAAAAGAAAAGTGGATCACACGAGGCTGAACCACCAATGGATTTACCAATGCAGATGCGCCAGCAATCCAGCAAATATTTAAAATATCTGCACCGAGAATATTGCCCACCATCAACTCGCCATGTCCTTTTTTAGCGGCCATCACCGCAGTGGCAATTTCGGGCAAGGAAGTGCCAATAGCCACAACCGTCAAACCAATAACCGCCTCGCTCACACCCAAAAAAGATGCAATCACCACAGATGCATCAACAATAAAATGACTGGCCCCCAACACCCCCACCAAACCAACCACAAACCACAAAATGAGCCCCCCCACCCCTTTACCTTCTATAGCTTCTTCGATCTCTGCCAACTCTTCTAAGTTTTCTGTTTCTTGCGAACGCTTACGTGTGACATAGGCAAAAATGGTATAGATCACAAACAGAAACACCAAAACACCACCCTCACCTCGGCTCAAGGTATAATCATTGAAAACCATCGCATAAGCAATAACATCTACCACAATCAAAAAGAAACCCGTTGTTTTCAACAAATAAGGATTAATAGCAATTGGAGCCGCCGCAAAAAACGCTCCCAATCCCAAGGCCACACCATCATCCACAATGACCGACCCCACCGCATTTCCCAATGCCATCTCCGGATGTCCTTGCAATGCAGACATCACCGAAACGGCCAACTCTGGAGATGTTGTTGCCAAACTGACCAACACAATGCCTATCAGCATTTGAGGCACGTTTAAATATTCTGCAATTCCCACTGCGCCATCGACAAACCAATCGGCACACTTGGTTAACACCACAAAACAAATAACCAAAACACCTACAGCAACCCAAACACTCACGACATACTCCTATCTCCAAAAATAAAACAAGAAGACCGAATGATCTGAATATCTAATCCTCAGATATCATCTGCCTCCTATTTCTTTTATATAACAAAAATCTCGCTTGGTCGCTCTTGCAATGCAACCGTTAATGGGAAACGTCTAATCCCGCGCTTTGTAAACATATCTTGGCATGTTTTGCGTGCCAAGTCAGGGTGATTGTTCTGTTCACTCAAGTGGGCCAAAACGGCTTGTTGCATACCCTCTTCGGCCAAATCACACAACGTCTCTGCCGCGCCATCGTTGGGCAAATGACCATGTCTGCCACTAATCCGCTTTTTGAGATCCCAAGGATAAGGTCCGTCCATTAACATCTTCCGATCGTAATTGGCTTCAATGACCACCAAGTCTACAGATTTCAAACGTTGGTAAACCAACTGCGTCATCACACCCATATCGGTGGCAACGGCCATGGAGGCGGAACCATCGCTCACGACATAATTAACCGGATCGGCAGCATCATGTGGCAAAGGAAAGGGCTGGAAAGCCAAATCACCAATAGAAAAACCTTCATCCTGGGCAATCACACGCACACGCTCTGCACCTGTAAACGTTTTTTTTGAGCCATCCAAGGTGCCCTGTGTCATCCATACAGGGAAACCATATCTACGGGCCATAACGCCTACACCTTTTATGTGATCGGAATGCTCATGGCTGACCACAATGCCCTGCAAAGTTGCCGGATTCACGCCAATGCTGCTTAAACGGGTCTCGATTTGCTTGCCCGTTAAGCCCGCATCAATTAATACACTTGTTGTGCCATTTTGGATATAAATAGAATTACCCGCACTGCCACTGGCCAATAAACACACTTTCACCCAACAACTCCTCTCAATCAAGCGGTCGTTTTTCGGCTTTCGGCTTTTTTGGCCACACACACAGGTGGTCGTGACTGACCGCTGATTGCTGATTGCTGATTGCTATTTGCTCTAATAAAACGCCATACTCACAAAAGAAACCATCTGCTGTGTGTCTTGATCTACAATATGATCATAGTTCAACAATTCACCTCGCTTGGCATCCATAACTTGTAACATTGTATAAATGGATGATGTGCCACATACGCGCGTGCGGTCACATTCTTGAATGACCACATCAAAATAACCATCGGCATCCATTGCACCTGCTTTTTTAATTAAAGCCTGGTCCACCCTTTCCACATCTGCTACAAAACCGTCGGTCAACACATCTGCATCACCAAAATGTTGCCCCACATGGCTTAAATCGACACCTGCAATCAAACACACGCGTTTGCCCGACACATTCAACACCTCTTTTAAACCTTGCACAAACTCCGAAACCACAGGCGCAGTTTGAGGCATTTTCTGTTTTTCAACCATTTCATGGAACGAGCCACACAAAATAGGAACAAAAGGAATGTCTTGGTCGGGATAGAGATATTTTAAAAACACAGCTTGAAATTCGATGGCATGTTCTTCTTTGTGTGCAAATTCATCGGCAAACACATCCAAAGGTGCCCTTTTGGCAATTTGATCAATGATTTCACGATCTGCTCTTAAAACCCCAAAAGGCGTTTCAAAATCTTTGCGACTCATCACAAAGGGCATACGAGCCGAATGCCCCGTGCCCAGCACCACGAACAAATCAGGAGCAGGCGACTCGGCCAAAGCCTTATATGCCCAAGCAAAACAAGGCCCGCCTCGGTTAAAATCGATATGCGGCGCAATAAGTGCTCTGAGCGGTTCGGCACCATTTCCGTGAGGACGCCCAGGCCCTGCATCAAAAAAACCATCAATCATCAGTCTCAAAACATTTGGATCATCAGGATAAGACAACCCAGCATGAGCAGCAGGTCTTATGGACGCTTGCCGAAAAGCCATTTCATTTTCACGCCGTCGTGTTTGATAACGTGCGTTGCGAAGCAAAAAAGCCCCATCCAATTGTGCAATGAGTTGACCAATCTCCTCAAGTGTAACAGAAGCACCCGAAAACTGCTTTGCAAAAACGGTTTTTAAATCTGTTACCGAATGTAATCCATCCATATGCGAAATCAAAAAATAGGCGGCAGGCGGCACGGCCAAACCGGGGGCCAATCCTTCAGGATCGCGCAAATAAACCAACTGCTTCCCTTCTATTTCCGTCGGAAATGCATCGACATATCGCACCAATGGTTTTTCAATCATCACACAACCTATTTTTTATTGACCATATATGCCACCCAAATGCTCACTTCATAAAGCACCACAAGGGGCAATGCCATGAGCACTTGCGAAATGGGATCGGGGGGCGTCAATATTGCCGCCAAAATAAACCCAATAAGAATGGCGTATCGACGACCTTTGCGCAATCGATCTGCAGTGGCAATACCCAGTTTGGCCAAAAAGAATGTCAAAACAGGTAGTTCAAAAACCAACCCAAATGCCAGCAACAATCGAATCACAAAACTGATATACAAACCAATATCAAACTGAGCCGTCACCCCAGTATCGGCCGTCATCCCCACAAAGAAAACCATTGCCATTGGAATCACAAACCAATAGGCCAAAAGCGCACCCAAACCAAAACACAAGGTTGAGGAACCAATTACAAATGTTGCAAAATGTCGCTCGCGTGCAAACAATCCAGGCGCAATAAACAACCAAAGTTGGTAAATCAAAATGGGCAATGCCAAGATGCCTCCTCCCACCAGAGCAATTTCCAATTTGACCATAAACATGCCCATAGGCTTCAATGTCTGCAAAACGGGAGGAAATTCCATAACCCGGATTGGGCGGATCAATACCCGCAAAATATCATCGACAAAAATACCACAAAATATGGCCCCAACAATAATGGCGGCCAAACCCTTCAAAATATGCCAACGCAATTCCTCTAAGTGGTCCAAAAAAGGCATGGGCTTGCCGTTGTCTACCAAACCATCTTCAGAGGTCGTTCCAATTGATGCCACCGTTCCCTCAGGTACTCGGCGCGTCATGGCTTCTGTTGTATCGGGTGTTTCTTCTGGGCGTCGAATGGCGGCCACCACAACGCCCATCAACATCATCACCAAACACAACTGAGAAAACAAATCGCCAAATTGTACATAAATTGATTGATCTGTTCGACGAACCACATTTTCATGCAAAACGGCTTCATGAAAAATACCCGTCTCTTGCAACCGACGCCCATAAGGGTCGATAAACATAGACACACCCGTATTGGCACATCGAACAACCGATCTTCGATTTTCTATTGCGCGAAACACCGACATTTCAGCATGCTGATAAGGCCCCGATGTATCACCAAACCACCCATCATTTGTAATCACCACCAAAAATTCTGCACCTGCAGCCGTCAAATCTCTTGCCAACCAAGGAAACACCGAATCAAAACAAATCAACCCCGAAAATTTACCCCCAGGCATTTCAAAAACCGTACGTGCTGTGCCCGATTCAAAATCGCCACTGACATATCCTGCACCACTCCATTGAATGTCCCTCAAAATCGAAAGCAATTTCGGGAACGGTGCCCGCTCACCAAATGGCACCACTTTCACTTTGTCATAATAAGGGAGGTCACCGCCACCGGGTGCAAAGAAAAAAGACGAATTATAGCGCCGATCTCTCACAGGATCTTCTTCGTATCGGTTGGCCCCCATATAAAGATAAATGCCCAAAGAATCGACCAATGTTTGCGTCCAGGCTTGATACGTACGATGCACTGGGCTTTTAAAATAGGCAGGCAAGGCCGCTTCAGACCACACCACCAACTCGGCTCCCGTTTCTTTGGCCTGAATGGTCAACGGTTTGAGACGATCAAAATTGTAGTCGAAACCCCAATGTGACTTTTCAACTGGTGGAATATTTTGTTGTACCAAAGCCACAGACACATCGCCTTGCGGCACCGGCTCTGACAACCGCCATACCCCAAAGGCCAAAGGAAGTGCAAAACACAGGGCAAGCACCCCGACCCATTTGCCACGTTGTTCACTTTGGCTCAGGCTCAAAACCACCAAATTAATCAGCACCACCCAAAACGAAACCCCATAAACCCCTGTTGCTTCGGCAAATTGAATCAAGGGCAAATAATCGGCTTGTGTATGCCCCAACAACACCCAAGAAAAACCCATATCACTGAGCGTATTAAAATATTCAAATCCAACCCATATAAAAGGGGTTAGCCACACCCCCAAATGAGAGGTGCGTTTTAGAATAAAAGCCCACACCCACACAAACAAACCACGAAACAACGCCATATAAAAAATGGCACCCGCCATACCAGGTGGCGTAATCCAGGCAATCCAATAAAGGGTTGCGCCATAAAACACCACCCCTTGTACAAAACCTGCACCAAAAGCACCCCGACCACTCAAGTTTTTTGCAGAAACCACCAAAGGCAACAAACTAAAATAGACCAAAAACCCCAATGGCAACGGCGGAAAAGCCGCAGCCATAATCACCCCAGATAAGGCCGGATAAACAAGCGTCAATGTCCACCAAGAATAACGGTCTTGCCCCATCCTATCTCCCATCACTGGCCACAGGCCACACCAGCGGCCCACTTTTAAATGGCCGAATCAGTTGATTTTCTACACCATAAAAAAACTCATGGCCATGTGCGCGCGGTGCATACCAAACACGCTCTACAATTTCGCGATTGCCACGCATTTCATCCAAGGTAGCCAAACGCGTATTGTCTAATGTATGAAACCACACCCCCAGCATTCCATCGATCACCACCGCACCAATAGGCGTTTCAACCAACGTACACAAATGCCCACGTAACCCCATAGACAAAGCACGCAATGGAACCCCCAATCGAGCACCTATTTTTTCTGCTAATAGTGCCGTCAAACGCGACGTATCGCCACAAAAGCACCCCGCCAAACGAGGAATCGTTTCTATAGATGCGCCATTGGACACACGCGACCATGTAGATGAATGGCGCGTGACACACGGATGATGCACCCACATAGCCACCGCACACAGGGCATCTTGCCAATTGGGAAATCGGCTCGAAATCACTGCCGAAACTTGATCCAAAGCATTGGTTGCAGACAAATCAACGCTGGCATCACCGTCTTTGTCTACCAAATAAAAGTCTGAGGGTGCACCCTCTTGTGTGGTTTCCATCGCATAATTGGGCAAATGACTCAAAATATAAGACCGAAACGCATCCAAAAAATCGGCATGATTCGAATCGGGGCGTGTCACCCGAGCTCCCCCAAATTGTTCGCGCACCAAAATGCCCGTATCAAAACCAAAAGGAAAAGCCCCTGCCCAAATATGAACACCCGTATCGTCTAGCACATCAATATGCAATCGAGCAACATTTGCCAATCCATTGGCCCACTTGGCCCGAAAAGGAAAGATCAGGGGAACCTCAATATCTCCCGAGCCCCCATCGCATCGCCAATCAAATGGCCCTTGTTCATACACACCATCTGTTGGCAAATCTATGCGTACCATCACCTGCCCAGTGTGTATGCCACTTTGGGAAAACCGACATTTCAAAAAAATAGGACTTGGGTCGCCCCCCCAAATGGGTTTGCCCAAATCCATCGCATCTACACACATTGTCGGATCGGTTTGATACAAATCGCCAAAAACCAAAGGCGTATCTCGCGTCCAAGTCACACGATTGGGCCACGCCAATGAATCGGGCATGGGCGTTTCGTGAAACCCAACACGCAGCGACAAACCCGCCAATCCACACGTATGCCACAATCCTTGATCTGGCAATGACACACGCGCAAAAAAACGCGCATCATCCAAATATGCAAACTCACCTTGGGCATCAGCTGGTGCATTTAACACTTGCACAGCGTCATCACCCAATTCTTCTCCTGGACAAGCAAAATGCGCTTCTCGAACCACCTCACCCCGATCATCAACTGCGTATAACCAGCGTGTGGCATGATCATGCTCTGGGTTAAGCAACACAGCCAAATGCGCACGATTATACCACTCTTCGTGATCGGGGCGCGCACCAAAAGGGTTCAAACCTTCGGCCAGTACAGAAATAATGAGTTGACCTTCGCACAAAGAAATACCCACATGTGCCTTGCGCCCATCGGTATCGGGCCCTAACATGAGGGTATATTCACCACCTAATAAGTGCGAAACATCAAATGCCTGCCCATTGGCTACGACTTGAGGCGTATGTAAAACTTGTGCCCAACGCATATCATCATCCAAAAAATTGAAGTTGCCAAACACGGCCAGAGTGGTAGAATATAAGGGTGTGTTTCATCCTTGTCAATCACACACAGAAACCTTCGTACTAACACATCAAACACATAAATAATAGACACTTAAAATGATTCCAAACATTAAATCAGAACTTCAGACATTACGAGATCAAAATCGCTTTAGGAGCATTCGACAAGTCGCGTCTGCTCAAGAACCACGAATCCGTATCGATGGGCGTGACCTGATTCTCTTTTGTTCCAACAATTACTTGGGTTTGGCCAATCATCCCGCACTCAACACCGCAGCCATCCGTGCCATTCAACAATATGGCAGCAGCAGTGTGGCCTCGGCCCTCATCTCGGGTTATATGACCCCACATGCCCAGTTAGAAACCGGCATGGCTCAGTTTTTGGATACGCAGGCAGCCATCGCTTTCCCAACAGGCTACATGGCCAATTTGGGTGTCATTACGGCACTCATGGGCCAAGCGGATATCATTTTTAGCGATCAGTTGAACCACCGCAGCATCATTGACGGCTGTCGATTATCACGCGCTCAAATTGCCATTTATAACCACTGCGACAGCCATCACCTTGAAACATTGCTCAAAAAAGCAACACACCATCGCCGTCGTCTCATCATCACCGATGGTGTCTTCTCTATGGACGGTGATCTTGCACCATTGCCCGAGCTAGTTGCTCTTGCCAACCAATACCACGCCACACTCATGGTCGATGACGCCCACGGAACCGGCATCTTAGGAGCAAATGGCCGTGGTACATTTGAGCACTTTCATTTGTCACCCAATGCCATTGACATCCACATGACTTCAGGAAGCAAAGCGCTGGGTGCATCGGGTGGTTTTATTGCAAGCAGCAATGACCTCATCGACCTCATTAGAAATCGCGCAGCGCCTTATATATATACCACCGCCATGCCCCCTCAAGATTGTGCGTCAACCACAGCCGCATTGGACCTCATCACCCACGCCCCAAATCTACGCCAACAACTTTGGAAAAACATCAAAACCATTCACCAAGGCCTCCAAGCACTTGGTTTTGATTTGGGCAAATCACAAACACAAATCATCCCCATTATTATTGGTGAAGATAAAAAAACCGTTGCAATCTCTCACGAACTTTACGAACGTGGTGTTTATCTCTATGGCATTCGCCCTCCCACCGTGCCAGAAGGACAAAGCCGTTTGCGCTTGTCTGTTATGGCCACACATACCCAAGAAAACATCGCCAACCTCCTTGAGGCAATGGCAGATATAAGAAAAACTTTTTTTTAGGAAAACATATATGAAAACTGAACGCCTCACATTTCCCAATGCAACAGGCCATCAGTTGGCCGCGCGTTTAGAACGCCCCGATGAGGGCAAACCCAGAGCTTATGCCTTATTTGCGCACTGCTTTACAGGTACCAAAAACCTGCGAGCCGTAAGCAACATTGCCCAATCACTCACAGAAGAAGGCATTGCTGTTTTTCGGTTTGATTTTACGGGGTTGGGAGAAAGTGAAGGCGACTTTTCAGACACCAACTTTTCATCCAATGTGGCCGACCTTGTTGCCGCAGCACAATTCCTCGAAAAAAAATATGAGGCCCCAAAAATTCTTGTGGGGCACTCTTTAGGGGGAGCCGCAGTTCTCCAAGCCGCACACCAAATACCATCGGCCATCGCTGTATCTACCATAGGTGCCCCCTTTGAACCCTCTCATGTTTTACACCTCATCTCTGACAAGCAAGATGAAATTGAAAACACAGGTGAAGCCCTTGTTAAAATTGGAGGGCGCTCCTTTAAAATCAAAAAACAATTTCTCGACGACTTAGAAGACGCCACCATGGAAGAAACGGTCCTCACACTCAAACGCGCCTTGCTCATCTTCCACTCACCCGTAGACAATGTGGTGGGCATCGAAAATGCACGTAAAATGTTTTTTGCCGCACGCCATCCCAAAAGCTTTATCACCCTCGATCAAGCAGACCACATGCTCACCGACCCCAGTGACTCCCAATATGTGGGTACTGTGATTGCCGCTTGGGCACATAAATATGTTGTGGCCACTGCAAAAACCGACGAACCCACTCCGCCCAAACCGGTTCTTGTACAGGCAGACAAATCGCGCTATCGCACCAACATCACCATCAATGGTCACAAAATTGTAGCCGATGAACCGCAAGAAATGGGCGGCACAGATCTGGGTCCTACCCCCTATGACTTGCTCTTATCATCCCTCGGTGCGTGTACGGCCATTACCTTACGCATGTATGCCGACCGCAAAAACTGGCCTCTTGAAAACATAGACATCGCCCTTACACACAACAAAATACATGCAAAAGATTGTGAAAACTGCGAAACAAAAACCGGCCAAGTTGATCACATCACACGTGAAATCAACCTGACCGGTTCATTAGATAAAGAGCAACAGGCGCGTTTATTGGAAATTGCAGATCGTTGCCCCGTGCATCGCACCTTGCAAAATGAAATTGTGGTAAAAACAGAGTTGAAAAAATCCTGAATAGACGAAACTGCGAATCAACGAATAGGTTTTGATTCGTCTATTCGCAGTTTCTCAGTTTCGTTCATTTGCCATTTCGCCTATTTAATCCGATACCGCACCCGTATATTGGCCACCACACTTAACTCACCGCCCGAAATGGGTGTATCGGCAGACATCATCGCTTCGGCGCGCACGGCTTTATACACCGGTGCTGGCGCCCGCCCCGTGGTGCTCACCCAAAGCAGGTCACCCAACCCAACCCCTGCCCCCTCCGCAATTGCCTGAGCCTGTTTTTTGGCATTTTTCATTGCCTTCACCAATGCCATTTGATAAGCACCCTCCGAATCGCGCACCTGGAAAGTGAGCCCCATCACCCGATTTGCCCCAGCATCAATGGCCCCATCTATCACCTGCCCAACCTTTTTAATATCCAAAATATCGACCTCTACCGTATTGTGAACCCGATATCCGATGGGTCTGGGATCTTTTTGGCGCCCATCTTTATAATCATATTGTGGATCTACTTGAAAATGTGTGGTCCGAATCTGAGCAGGGTCAATCCCGAGTGCTTTCAACTGCTTGCCCATCTGGCTCATTTTTCCTGCATTTTCTTGTGTGGCATCGATAGCTGTCTTCGCAAATGTCTCAACAGACAATTGTACAACGGCCTGATCGGGTTCTTTAGACACCGAAGCCAATGCACTGACTTCTATGGTTGGCACCATCTCGTCGTCATCTGCGACCACCGTTTGTACCCAAACCATCATTCCCAGTATCACCATCACCAAATATTTCATATTCAACTCCTTTTAGACTGGTGCTTGCATGTCTTCGTTTTTTTCATTGTCTGTAAGCTGTGTTTCAAACAAATTGTAATACATACCGCGCTGAACAATCAAACGCGCGTGCGTTCCCCATTCAACCAAATGCCCCTTATCCAAAACCAAGACCAAATCGGCCTTGCGCGCCATGGCCAACTTATGTGTAATCACAAAAGATGTGCGCGTTTCCATAATGCGATCTAAAGTGCGATAAATACGCGCTTCTGTTTTGGCATCTAAGGCCGACGTACTGTCATCCAATATAAGAACGCTTGGGTTGGTCAAAAGTGTCATCGCCAATGCCATACGCTGTTTTTGCCCCCCCGACAGTGACACACCACCTTCTCCAATACGCGTTTCATATTTGGCGGGCAACGTCATCACAAAATCATGCAATTCTGCAGCTTTGGATGCTTCAACCACTTCATTGGGCGATGCTTGAGGGTTGCCATAACGTATGTTCTCAGCCAATGTTCCCGAAAACAACATAGGCTCTTGGGGCACCATTCGAATATGCCGCCTTAACGAAGACAATGCCAAATTCTGAATATCTTCTCCATCGACTGTAATCCGCCCCTCTGTAGGGGTGTATAATCGCAACAGCAGATTGACCAAACTCGTTTTACCTGCTCCCGATGCACCCACCACACACACCATTTGACCAGGCAACACACCAAAATTGACCCGATGCAACGCCTCGCGTTCTTTGTCGGGATCGTATTTCAAGGACACATTGTGAAATGTCACTTCACCGTGCAATTCATTAAATGTTAAGGCTCCGGGTGTATCCTCTATGGTAATATCTTCATCCAGAATTTCAAAAATTCTGTGCAATGCCGTCATCACCCACTGCACCATGATATTCATATTGGACAAAGACACCACAGGCCCAAACAAAAAACCAATAGACCCATGAAAATAGAGAAATTCACCCAAAGTCATTTGGCCATCACGAATGGCCAAAATGCCCAAATAAACCACTGCAGTTGTGCCGACCCCACTGATGAGACCACACAAAACACTCAAAGATGTATTGAGAACCGAGTTGCGCACCTGCAATCTAAAATAATCTGCAATTCCTGCAAAAAAACGGCGCAATTCGCGCAACTCTCGGGCAAATGCCTTCATGACCCGAACACCGTTGACCCCATCGCCAATGGTGCCATAAACAGAGGCATTGGCCTCACGAATCATGCGATTGGTTAATCGAATACGCCGAACAAAAAATTGATACACCAACACATACCCCGGCAAGGTCACCATCGCAATAAGGGCCAACTTGGCATTGATCGAAAACAAAATAACCGTCCCAATCAACAAAGTGGCCACATCGGTCACCACACGTATAAAAACCGAAGAAATACTCGACTCCACCGCATTGACATCATCCATCACACGGGCCATAATCTTGCCCGTTTGATACCGGTCAAAATAAGACACTTGCAATTGCTGTAACTTATGATACAAATCTTGCCGAATGCGAAACACCACTTCTTGCCCAATGCGCGCAATGCCATATGTATACCCCCATTGCACGCCCGCAAGCAAAATGCGCAAACAAATGTAGGCCATAGAAACCCAAAACAACAATCGCAAGGACCGACTTTTATCGGAAACCGAAATCGGTGCTTCGCGATTGGTCGTTGCCGTCTCACTCTTGGCTTCTTTGGGGCGTTGTTCTTTGATAAGAGAGGTGCTTACCTTTTCAACCTGCCCCACATGCAAAACATCGTCAACCATGACTTTGCTCAAATAGCTAAAAGTAAAAGATGACAACGATGCCACCAGAGCAGCAATGAGCACCAACACCAATTTGCTACGATGAGGTTTAAAGTAACTTCTTGCCAAACGTAAAAACTGTTCCATAACATCCTCAAGAATGTCGCAAGTCGCAGGTCGGCAAGTCGCAAGTCCGCATCAAAAGCATTGACAGACCTGTGACCTGCTGACTTGTGGCCTGTGACCGATTAAACATTTTCCAACTGTGCTGCAAATTGCTCTTCATAAAGCTGTCGATAGTCCCCATTGGGGAGTTTGAGTAATTCTTCGTGTGAGCCCACTTCTTTAATTTTCCCTTTGTCCATCACCACAATCATATCGGCATTGATAATGGTAGCCAAACGATGAGCAATAATAAATGACGTGCGCCCTGCCATCACACGTGTCAATGCTTTTTGAATCAATGCCTCAGATCGCGAGTCGAGCGAAGACGTTGCTTCATCCAAAATCATAATACCCGGCTGAGTCAAAATAGCACGGGCAATGGCCAAGCGTTGTTTTTCACCCACAGAAAGCACAATGCCCCCTTCTCCCACCACTGTATCATAACCATCCACCTGCCCAATCACAAAATCATGCACCTCCGCATCACGCGCCGCTTCTATCACCTGCATGGCTGTTGCGTGACGATCACCATATTTCAAATTTTCAAAAATGGAGGTATGAAACAGAATGGATTCTTGCAAAACAGCACCAATGTTTTGTCGCAACGAACGCAAGGTCACATCGCGTATATCCACCCCATCTATCTCAATGGCCCCTTCCGTGACATCGTAAAACCGCATCAACAAACTCGTTAGCGTCGTTTTCCCACACCCTGTGTGTCCTACCAAAGCCACCGTGCTCCCTGCGGGTACTTCCAAATCGACACCGCGTAACACAGGCTCGCCCTTTACATATGAAAAATGTACATTTTTAAAATGCACATGGCCTTGAACCTTCCCCATTGTTTGTGCTTCAGGACGTTCGATAATCTCAGGTTGGGTATCCAAAACCTCAAAAATACGTTCTACAGAAATGGAGGTTTGCTCCAGCAGATTCGAAACCTCAGTAAATCTGACGGCAGGTGACAATACACGAAATACAAAAGCACTAAATGCCGCCACTTCACCATAGGTCATTTGCCCGATAATGACATAATAGCATCCCAAACAATAAATAACCGTTTGCCCAAGCCCACTGAGCAAACCCGATGTGCCAGAAAAAGATGCTGAAAGTGTGGTGGTTTCCAACGCCGTATCCAAAACCCCTCGCGTACCTTCTGCAAAAGCCTCTGCTTCGCGACCTTCATTGGTAAAAGATCGAACCAAGCGTGTGCCTTTAAGACGTTCTTGTAAGGCATTGGCCACCCGATCCATTTTCTTCCAAATACTCACATTTTTGCGGCGAATCCGTTTGACAAACCACAAATAATTCACCACATAAAGCGGCAACAAAGCCAATGTAATAATCGACAATTGCCAGCTAAAATAAAAAATCATCACCAACCCAAAAACAAACGAAATCAAATCGTTTACAATCGAAATGGTATTCCAGGTAACCATATTTTGAATGCGCGACACATCACCCATAATGCGCGCCATAATCTTGCCCGTGCCCATTTGGTCATAAAAACGCAAAGACAATTCTTGAATGTGTTTAAACAATGACAAGCGAATATCAAAAACCAGACGTTGTCCGACCAAGTAAATGATCAAATAATTCCAATATGTACCCGCAGCAGCCAACACATTGACGGCCAAAAATGCCAAACAAATGGCTACGGATTCATCCCACTGCCCCAACCCCACCACATCGTCAATCACCAATTTCATCAAAACAGGTGGCAACATACCCAATAAGGTCATGATACCCGTAAGGGCAATGGCCAACAGCAATTGCCCCCGAAAAGGTCTAATAAACCGCCAAACTCTCGTAAGAACACCCATGAAAACCTCTTTGAATCAAACAAAACGATCATATTTCAATAGCAGTGGCATAAACACTCTATTTGATATAGAAAAACGTCCAACCTAACCGTGTAGGATGGACGCCTGATGATCAAATCGAAACGTAGGGCCACCATCCCTTTTAGGAGTGTCATACACAAACCATCACGCGACACTTTTTCAGATCAACACCTAAACAAACAGATGGATCTTAAGCCAAAAACTGCAACCAACTCAAAAACGAGAGTTAGGCCCTAAGGCACTCCTTAAAAGGAATCAATGACAAACCAATAAAATCTTCTTTTTTGTTGTACGCAAAACTAAAGTATTGATCTGAATGGGTCAAGGTAAAAATCTGTATCAAGACGCAACTTGTCAAAAAAAATCAAATTCTGTATTCTACACCCTAATCAAAATACCTCAGGAGATCGAAATTTATGTCAGAAACAGATGCACTCAAACACATTCGCCTGGTGCTTGTAGAACCCAAACAACCGGGAAACATTGGTTCTGTAGCACGCGCAATGAAAAATATGGGCCTTTCGCGCCTTTATTTGGTTAACCCTGCCGATCATACATGTGGCGATGCCCGAGCTTTGGCACACGGATCGGGTGACATTCTCTACGGTGCCACAGTGGTAAACTCTTTGGCCGAAGCTTTGGCTGGTACGTCTTTGGTCGTTGGTACCACACACCGCACACGGCGCGGATTTAATATCCACCATTCCCCAAGTGAAGCTGCAAAACAATTGGTCGCATTGCCAGAAAACCATGAGGGTGCCATTGTTTTTGGTCGTGAACAAAACGGCTTTACCAACGACGAACTCCACCAATGCCAAATCATCTCTCGCATACCTTCAGCAGTCACCTACCCATCGCTCAACCTTTCTCAAGCCACACTGATTTATGGTTATGAACTTTTCCAAGCCGTTTACCACACCCCAGAGCCCGCAAACCTCGATTTGGCCCCCCACGATGAAATAGAATCTATGTATGATCACATTCAGGTGGGCTTAGACAAACTGGGCTTTGTTGCTCGCCATGATCCGCGCACCTTTATGCGCTCCATTCGGCGCATATTTGATCGCACCCAAATGGAACGCAGAGATGTGGCCACCATACATAAAATCTTTCGGCAAGTAGACCGCTACACCGCCCGGCATGGCATAGATAGCAAATCGACCCCACCGGAAAATGAAACAGAAGAATAGCCCTATGCACCTGACCATCACATTGTCGTATCTCATCTTTTATGCCATCTTGCACAGTGTTCTGGCTATGGATCGCACCAAAAAAATGCTCTCTCCACTCCTGCCACAACAATATTATAGACTTCTTTATACACTTATCAGCATCATTTTACTTGCCCCACTCCCGTGGCTTCCTTGGCCAAGAGGCACCCTGTATCACATTCACGCCCCGCTATCCTACGGTTTTTATACCCTTCAGCTCTTTGGCCTCTTCGGTCTTTTATGGACACTGCGCCACACCAATTTGAGCGATTTTTTAGGATGGGGGCATCTTCAAAAATTATCAACATCTCCGCAATTGATCACCACAGGCCCTTATCGTCTGTGCCGTCATCCCCTATATTTTTGGATATCGGTCATCTGTATCACCCATCCACACCCAACCTATCGGCATCTCATATTCACCCTGTGGCTCGTCCTGTATTTTTGGATTGGGTCTTATATTGAAGAGCGTCGACTCATCCTTCAATTTGGTGAGGCGTATAAAACATACCAAACCCATACTGCTCGCCTGATCCCTTTCTTAAATATTAAAATCTAAAATTTTCACCTGTTGCTTGCCAATTTTGTTCACTCTGAGGTATAATATGAAAGAACGATCAAGACAAGGCTTGCGATTTTCGATCAAAACAATTATCATAAGCCTCGGACAGGCATATTTTTAAAGACCTTATCGGAATATAATTATGGAATGGATCGCCGAATATCGTTACTTGGGCACTTTGCTTTTGGCGGGTATTGTGTTAGGTGCAATGCCCGTTATTGTGCCATTGTTTATCTCACCGCGTAGCCGAGGGGAAAAAACCCTCGATACTTACGAATGTGGGGTGGATACGATTGGCAGTGCTTGGGTAAAATTTGACATTTCTTATTATCTTTTTGCCCTCATCTTTGTTGTATTTGAAGTTGACGTGCTCTACATTTTGCCAATAGCTGTTATTTATGATTCGGGCGAATACATTTGGCGCGACTTCATCGAACTTTTCGTTTTTGTTGGCATCCTCTTTTTGGCCATCATATATGCTTGGAGCAAAGGTGTTTTGAACTGGAGATCTCGATAAATGGCCGATTCCAAAAACACATCACTTGACTTACCCATTGTGAACAGCAACGCACAAAACATAGAACAACTGCGTGAAGAAGTTGGCCCACTCATTCACATGGACAGCCTCGAAAACTTACTCAATCAGGCACGGGCCCGTTCTCTTTGGCCACTTACCTTTGGTTTGGCCTGCTGTGCCATTGAAATGATGGCCGCAGGCGCTGCACGGTTTGACCTCGACCGCATTGGCGCGGGTGTTTTTCGCCCCAGCGCGCGTCAGGCCGATGTGATGATTCTTGCAGGCACCATTTCACGCAAAATGATTGACCCCATTAAAACCCTCTGGGACCAAATGCCAGCGCCCAAATGGGCCATTGCAATGGGCGGTTGTACCATTGACGGCGGGCCTTTTAAATACCCTGGTCAATATGCCATTGTGGAAGGCGCAGATAAAATCGTGCCCGTTGATGTTTACGTGCCAGGATGTCCACCTCGCCCAGAAGCCCTTTTTGCAGCGCTTTTCAAGTTGGAAGAAAAAATTAAGGCCGGAAAGAACTTTAAAAAATGAGTCTGCTTGATCACATAGAGGGCGTAAAAGAAACCACCGCCATCGACCACAAAGCACAAGGGTTTCACCTGCTTCATACCCTTGCAGCAAATGCCATTACCCAAGCCGCTCAAGCCTATTGCGACAAGGGCTTCTACCTTGAAATGATGACCTGCCAAGATCGGCGCGAAAAAGAAAATGTTTTTCGTTTGGTCTATCAGTTTTGTACCATCGACCATACCCAACGCCATTTGCTACACCTCGATATCGATCCATTGGCAGAAGTCGAAAGCATCGCCCATATTTTTCCAGCATCCGATTGGCTCGAACGCGAAGTTTTTGATATGTATGGCGTTCGTTTTGCCAATCACCCCGATCTCAAACGCATTCTCATGCCCGAAGATTACCCCGCACATGCACACCCATTGTTAAAAGACTTTGTTGATCCTGAAAGTGAAGGGAAGACGGATGGCCAGTCGGTTTGATGTGGTGCAGGATACAGAAAGTCGTGACACATACTATCTCAATATGGGGCCCCAACACCCGTCTACACACGGCGTGTTGCGCCTCAAACTCCACTTAGACGGTGAAACCATCCTTTCGGCAGAACCCGTTATTGGGTATGGGCATCGCGCCCATGAAAAAATGGCCGAAAACCGCGACTACCTCCAGTTCCTACCCAACCCCAGTCGTGTCGACTACCTCTCTGGCATGATCTACAACATTGGCTATTGTCAGGCCATTGAACGGGCCATGGGCATTGAAGTGCCCGAACGGGCCGAATACATTCGCATCATTGCCAATGAACTCAACCGCATCTCCAGCCACCTGTTGTGGCTTGGAACCTTCTTGCTCGACTTGGGCGCATTTACACCCTTCTTATACGCATTTGATGACCGCGAAAAAATTCTCGACATCCTCGACAGAGTGACCGGATCGCGCCTCACCTATTGTTATGGCCGATTTGGTGGTGTTGTGCTCGATGTAGACGACACCTTTCTCACACAAGTGGCCGAGTTTTGTACGTATTTCAAAACGCGCTTCGATATTTATGAAGAACTCGTCATTGGCAATGTCATCTTCCGAGAACGCACCATTGGTGTAGGGGTTTTCGATCAAGACCTCGTTCAAAAATATGGCGTTTCTGGCCCGTGTTTGCGGGCAATGGGGCATGCACGTGACGTGCGCAAAGACGAACCCTATGGCATCTACGACCGCTTTGACTTTGACATCCCCACACAAACAGAAAGCGACTGCTTTGCGCGCTCACTCGTGCGCATGGAAGAAATGCGCCAAAGTGTGCGCATTGTTGAACAGGCCGTCAAAGACATTCCCGATGGCCCGTTTATTGCCCCCAAAGTGCCCAAACGCATTCGCCCAGAAGAAGGGGAATATCACTTTAGCGTCGAATCGGCACGCGGAAATTTTGGCATGTACATTGTAAGCGATGGCAGTGACATCCCCTATCGTCTCAAATTGCGCACACCTTCATTTGCCAACATGGCCACCATGCCCGATGTGATGAAAGGCGAACTGCTTTCAGACGCTGTGGCCATTTTGGGCAGTATAGACATTGTTGTTCCAGAAATAGATCGGTAAAACAGTGAAACGGCAAACGGCAAACGGCAAATGTGAAGCAGGCATCAAACGGGGTGGTTGGAATGGGACGTTTGCCATTTGCCTTCTGCCGTCTTCCAGTTTTTAGGATTTCAAATGCCCACAAACATCATCCAATATTTTGACAACTTCTGGGTCGCCATTGGCGCCACCATTGCCATCATTATGGGTTATTTGAGCGTGAATGCCATTATGCTCATTTGGCTCGAGCGCAAACTCAGTGCGCGCATCCAAAGACGCATTGGCCCCACGCGTGGCCCCTTTGGTTTGGTGCAACAAATATTTGACATGGTCAAGCTTTTTAGCAAAGAACTCATCACCCCCGACCACGTCAATCGTGTATTATACCTCATTGCCCCCGTGATGGTCTTTGCGCCCGTGCTTGGGGTTTGTTCCCTCTTTCCCATCTCCGCCACGTGGATATTTCACGATTACAGCATTGCGGTGGTCTTGCTTTTGGCCATTAGCGGTGTCAACATTTTGGGCATCTTTTTTGCCGGGTGGGGTTCTAACAACAAATACGCGCTCTTAGGTGCCGTGCGCTCTGTGGCCCAAAACATCTCCTACGAAATTCCACTGATTCTCTCTGTCATTCCCATTGTCATGATGACGGGTTCCTTATCGCTTTATGGCATAGCCGATGCCCAAACTGTTGTTCCCTTTGTGCTTTTGCAACCCATTGCCGCCATTATATTTATCATCTCAGCCACAGCAGAAACCAACCGCGCGCCCTTTGATATTCCCGAAGCCGAATCGGAACTCGTGGCTGGATTTCACACCGAATATTCGGGCATGCGTTTTGGCCTGTTCTTTTTTGCCGAATATTCCAACATGATCATCGCCTGTGCTTTGGCCACCGTGCTCTTTTTAGGCGGATGGAAAGGCCCTTATTTACCAGGCCCCGTTTGGTTCTTCATTAAGGTATATGCCCTCATCGTGCTCATGATGTGGTTTCGCTGGACTTTTCCGCGTTTGCGATTTGATCAACTCATGAAATTTGCGTGGATGGTGTTGGTGCCATTGGCATTGATTAATCTGTTGGTCACAACGTTTGTGTTAAAATTGATATAAATACAGTCTCAAGTCGCAGGTTTGCAAGTCACAGGTCAAAATCTTAAGACCTGCGAACGATTCTTATTTTTGGAGTTTATAAATGGCCTTCGTCAAAGACATTCTTGACGGCACAAAAACATTGCTCACGGGCATGAAAGTAACTTTAGATAACTTTCGGAAGCCGTCTATCACATCCAAATATCCCATGGAAAAAATCGAAATGTCACAAGCATTTCGAAATGTGATTGTGCTGATAGAAAAAGAAGACATCCAATCGCACGACTGTATTGGGTGCAAAGCCTGTGAACGTGTCTGTCCTTCTTTTTGCATTGATGTAGATGGCGAACGCCCAGAAAACATGCGCCGTATGCGCGCCACCCACTTTAAGGTCGATTTTGCACTGTGTAGCGATTGCGGTCTGTGCTTAGATGTATGCCCCACCAGCACCTTGGGTTACAGCAAAGTACACGACGAAGCCGGATACAGCCGCAGTGACTTTGTGTATGACCTGCTGGAACCTTGGCAAGACGCAGAAGCGGCCACAGTTGAGCGTTTGCGAAAAGCAGAAGAAGAACAAGCCGCAGCCAAAAAAGCCCGAACGGTAAAAAAAGCCGCAGCTAAAAAAAGCGACGCAGACAATACAGACGAAACAACCAACGACGACACGGAGAACAGCGATGCCTGACCTCATCGCCTACATTTTTATTGCCCTTACCCTATTGGGTGGTCTTATGGCCGCCTTTGCCCGCCAAGTCCTTTATAACATTATTGGTTTAGGCGTGAGTTTGCTCGGTTTGGCAGGCCTATTTCTCAACCTCGGAAGCCCCTTTGTTGCCGCCATGCAAATCCTCATCTACATTGGTGGCATCACTGTTGCCATCGTTTTTGCCATGATGCTCTCTATTGCCATGTCACTTTTGCCACCAGCACCCAATATGTCCAAACGCATCTTTGCCATTCTTGCCGGCATTTTATTTTTTATTACCCTCATGCCCATTATCACTGGCACACACTTTGATATCGTTACACCCGCATCTGAAGAAGCGTGGTCTGTTGGACAAATTGGTCATGCCCTGCTTACCACATACAACCTGGTATTTGAAGCCCTCTCACTCGTTTTGTTATTGGCCATCATTGGTGCCATCTTAATTGCCCGCAAGGACACCCCAACGCCATGACCTTAAACATGTACTTACTTGTGAGCCTTGCCCTCTTTTCTTTGGGCCTAATCGGTGCACTTTCTCACCGCAACCTCATTGCCTTGCTCATTGGCGTAGAGCTCATGATGAATGCGGCCAGCCTAAATTTTATGGCCTTCAATCACTATGTGGTCACTGATCCTACCGTTGGACAGATTTTTGTACTCATCATTATCGGTTTGGCCGCTGCCGAAGTGGCAATTTTTCTATCCATCATTTTGAGACTCTACCGAGCCTATCACGATATTGACGCCGAAAAACTCTCTGAGCTCAGTGGATAAACCCGTCACACCCGCTCATCTACTCAGCCTAACGGCCATTGGCCCATATGTGTAGGAATTGAAATGGACGCGCTTAACCTGCTTCTTATCACCACATTTGCACCCATTATCGGCTTTGGCATTGCACTCATCTTTTTGATGCGCCAGCCCAAAGCCGCCCAATCCGTTGTCTTGCTCTCTGGGCTGGCATCGGTCATGGGTGCCCTATTGCTCTATCTTCAAGGCCCCGCCGAACCCTTGCGTTTTTTGTGGTTTGTCAGTGGTGACCTCCAGCTTCAATTTGGGTTTGTGCGCGAAGGGGCTTCCCTCTTGTTTGGCATGGTTGTGGCCATTATCACAGCGTGTGTAATGCTCTATTCCACTGCCTATATGTCGCACGACCCAGACAAAACGCGTTATTTTGCCATGCTCGGTTTATTTGCTTGGGCTATGCTGAGTTATGTATATGCCGTTGATCTTTTACAAGCCTTCATCTTTTGGGAATTGGTTGGTTTGGCGTCCTTTTTCCTTATTGGATTTTGGTACGAAAAACCCACCGCAGCGGCTGCAGCTCGCAAAGCATTTCTCATGACCCGCATTGGTGATGTGGGACTCTTTATCGGCATCCTACTCATCTTACAACACACCGCAAACTTTGATATTCCCACCCTCATTGATCCCAATGTAGGCCTTGTCACCCAAGTGTCTGCCGACACACTCAACCTCATCATGTTGCTCATCTTTATTGGCATTATGGGCAAAAGTGCACAATTTCCATTGCACACGTGGTTGCCCGATGCCATGGAAGGCCCCACACCCGTTAGTGCGCTCTTGCACTCGGCCACTATGGTCGCGGCAGGTGTGTTTCTCATGATTCGCCTTCATCCCCTCTTTATGGCAGCAGAGTCAACAGCCCTGATCGTTCTCGGCATCGCCACATTCACAGCCGTGCTTTCATCCACCATTGCAATGGTGGACAACGACATCAAAAAAGTACTCGCTTACTCCTCCATTAGCCAATTGGGCTTTATGCTTATGGGGCTTGCCGCAGGCAGTCTGTTTGCGGGCGTGTTTCACCTCATCACCCACGCCATCTTTAAGGCCCTGCTCTTTTTGTGCTCGGGCATTTACATTCATGCTTACGAAACCAACGACATGACCACCATTGGGCAAAAGGGTGGGCGTCAGCTCAAAATAACCACGCTCGGGCTCATTGTTGGAGGGGCCGCCTTGGCCGGTCTGCCCCCGTTGGCGGGTTTTTGGAGCAAAGAAGAAATATTTGCCCAATTGGGTCACCACGGCTTTAACATCTTTATGGCCGGTGCATTTTTCGCGGCATTTCTCACAGCCTATTACAGTTTTCGCATGATCTTTTTGGTGACCAAGCCCAAACACATTGAAAGCCAGCACGATCACCACGGTCACAACCCAGAACCACTTGCGATGACCTTACCCGTGATGTTGCTCACACTCGGAGCCATTGTTTTAGGTTTTTTTGGCAACAACATCGGCCACGCCTTGGGTGTACACGTGCAGCACCACGCCATCATGTCTATGTTGCCCGCCATAGGTATCGTAATCTTCGGTATCTTTGTGGCCTACTTAGACTATGGCCGTGCCAACGCTACGCGCTTAGGATTTATTACCAAAATTGCCCCCTTGCACACCCTTTTTGCCAACAAATGGTATATCGACGACGTCTACCGATCCACGGTGGTTGCCTTCACAATGGCAGTGGCCACACTCATGCACTGGCTTGAAACACATTTGTTTGATGGTGTCTTTGATCGTTTTGGTTTTGGCATCTTGCGTACGGGTTCTGCCTCAACACGCATCCAAGGAGGTTGGATGCAAATGTATGTGGGGTGGGCAATCGTTGTTGTCGGTCTTGTTGCACTCTATATCGGATGGTTGTAATCTAAAATGAAAATTTAAACATCCTCCCTTTTTAATTTTTCATTTTACATTTTTAATTGGATCTCACCATGCCACTGCTCAGTTCTATTTTACTTGTTCCCACACTCACACTCCTCGCGATCTTATTGATCCCCAACCGCGCAGTCCAACTCATTCGTTGGGTGTGTGCCCTAAGCGGTTTGATCACGGGCGTACTGAGCATTCAGCTTTGGATCGCTTATGACCCAACACTTGGCGGGATTCAATTTATCGAAATGATCCCTTGGGTTGCCTCAATGGGCATATCCTACCACCTCGGTGTGGATGGTTTTGGCACCATCTTGGTCATGCTCAATTCCATCGTATTTTTTACGGGCGTGCTCACCATGTGGGATTTGGAAACGCGCGTAAAAGAATATTTTGCGTTTATGATTCTGCTCGTCATTGGCGTTTACGGTGTGTTCATGTCGCAAGACATGTTCTTCTTCTTTTTCTTTTATGAAATCGCCGTGGTGCCCATGTATCCACTCATTGTGATTTGGGGCAGTGGCAACAAAGAATATGCCGCCATGAAATTGATGCTCTTTCTTTTGGCTGGCAGTGCCCTTCTCTTTCCGGGGCTGTTGGCCATTTACCACAATGCGGGCCTTCACACATTTGACCTGATTGCCCTTTCAAAACACACCTTTACACCCGACTTTCAAATTTTTGTCTATCCTTTCATTTACATCGGATTTGGCGTTTTGGCAGGTATGTTCCCCGTCCACGGTTGGTCACCCACGGGTCACGTTGCCGCACCTTCTGCCGTGTCGATGCTCCATGCTGGCGTCTTAATGAAACTCGGGGCATTTGGTGTGCTTTCTATAGGCCTACGTCTCTTACCCGAAGGCGCCATCTATTGGGCACCCACATTTAGTGCCTTTGCTGCCATTGGCATTGTATATGGTGCTTTTGTGGCCATCCGCCAAACCGACTTCAAATTTGTCATTGGCTTCTCATCTGTCTCGCATATGGGCATTGTTTTACTGGGCCTCAACTTGGCCGTTTTGGGCAAAGCAGGCACCGATGCGCTCAACGGAGCCGTCTTTCAAATGTTTGCCCACGGCATTATGACCGCTCTCTTTTTTAGCACCGTCGGTTTTATTTATGACCGCGCCCACTCCAAAACCATTGCCGACTTTGGTGGGTTGGGTTCGCAAATGCCACGAGCCGTATCCATATTTATTGTGGCCGGTTTGTGCGGTGCAGGTTTGCCAGGCTTGGCCAGTTTTTGGGCCGAATTGCTCGTTTTTTTGGCCGCCATAAAGACGTATCCAATCGTTGGCGTCATCATCATTATTGGCCTCGTTTTAACCGCCATTTATGTATTGCGGGTTTTCAACACAGCCTTTTTTGGTCCCCCAAACGACCGTTGGAAAAATCTTAAAGAGGTGGATCTCAAAGGGTTTCAATTGTTACCACGTGCCATATTGGTCGCCGTTTTGGTCTATTTCGGATTTGTGCCACGTGCGATGCTCGATATTATCAACAGCACCACAACTGCATTACTGGGAAAATTTTAGATGGAAAACGCCCTGCTCTTTGCCCCAGAAATCGTCTGCCTCCTGATGGCTTTGGTCTTATTTTTTGGCACGGTATTTCAGGCTTCTCATCGCACCATTTATGGCCTTGGCATTGTTACAGGCCTCCTCATGCTTGCCACAAGCGTGTATACCCTTTCGCTCAATGGCGAACCGTTTTTCCCACACATTTACAAAGTGGATTTCTTTTCCCAACTCATCAAAGTGGCATTGGCATTGGGTTTTTTATGTGTCGCCATCACCTGCCGCAACCCGCTAACCGTTCATAACTCTGCCTGGGCCGAGTTGCCTCTGTTTTTGCTCTTTTCCACACTTGGCCTCATGATGATGGTCAGTGCAACCGAATTGCTCACACTTTATGTCTCAATGGAATTGGCCGCCTACCCGCTTTACATTGTTGTGGCCCTACATCGCAATATCAAAACCAATGGTGAAAGTGCCACCAAATATATGGTTCAAGGCATGGCCGCCTCAGCCGTTTCGCTTTATGGCATGAGCTTTCTCTTTGGTGCATTTGGATCAACCTATTTCACCGACATTGCAAACCAGTTTGCCCAAGTATCTACCCAGCCCATCTTTTATTTGGGGCTGTTGTTAACCCTGTCGGGGTTCTTCTTTAAACTCGGTGCATTTCCATTTCATTTTTGGGCACCCGATACCTATCAAACAGCGCCCCATCCCGTCATCACTTTTATTGCCACCGTGTCTAAGATTGGGGCTGTTGCCATTTTGTGCCGTCTCTTGTCCTTAACCATCCCCTATGCTTGGCATGCAGGGCAAATTCAAACCGTTTTGATGTGGTTTTGCATCATCGCAATGACAGTTGGCAATCTATCGGCACTCGTACAAAAAGATGTCAAACGCCTCTTGGGATATTCCACCATTGCACATGCAGGATATATCCTCCTTGCTCTGCAAACCTTTGCCCAAACCGGTCTTTCTGCGGCCATTTTTTACGCGCTCGGTTATTTTGTAATGTCCTTTGCGTGTTTCCTCGTTATCAGCGAAGTGGGCAAAAACAAAGACCAAGTTGCCATCGAATCACTCTCGGGCCTTTATAAACGTGCCCCTCTCCTATCGTTCACTTTACTCCTTGGTCTATTTGGACTCATTGGCCTTCCTCCCACCGTGGGCTTTGTGGGCAAATGGTTCCTTTTTTCAGCGGCCCTTGAACGGGGGCAATTTTATCTCGTACTGGTCGCGGCCATCAATGCCACCATTGGCCTCTATTATTATCTTATGGTCATTCGTCAGGTCTACTGGGTCGAATCACCCCACGCAGAAACCATCCACACCTCACCGCTTATAGCCATAACAGCCTTAGGCACCATCGTTCTCGTGTTGGCAATGGGCACCTTCCCCAACACGTTTTATGAGCTTGCCACACGAGCCGCCGCGGCCCTCTTGAGCTAACATTAGAACAAAACCTAAAAATACAAACAGATGGCCAATAAATAATTAATTTTATTTACTTTATTTTTTAAACAAAAAATGTCCACAGAAATACATTTTATATAAAAAAGCAGCCCGATATCTGTTCGGGCTGCTTTTTTATATAAAAGTAAAAAACGAGATCGGTATCTTACCGATCTCTCACAACCGTCCAAAAATGCTGCAAATAGTCCGCCAAACGCTTGCTCCAATATTGCACAAAGGTGAAAAATGTCTGTATCAAAGACAAACGCTCGTGGGCTTGCCCCCGCTGACGCAAAAGCCCCAACGTACGTGCCGTTACCCGACCTTGGGGCGCCAGGCCAACCACAGACTGAAATTGCTTGAGCGCAGTTTCGGTTTTCGGCCCCAACACACCGTCAATCCCACCCACATCATATCCCAAATTATTGAGCAACACTTGTGCATCAAATATATGATCGCTTGCCAGTTCTGTGTCTTCTTCTGTTTGCACTTCGCCAGCAATGGGAATATCCAAATCTCCGACCAATTGTCCAACAACACCCACCTCATAAACGGCCGCCGCAACAGCCAAAAGACCCAGTCCACCTAATAAAAAAGCAATGCCCAATCGCACTTCATAGACACCATGAAATTCGGACTGCATATCCAACCCATAAAACACCTCAAATGAGGCCAAATATTGTGCCCACATCCAAGTCAACAGATGAAAAACACTTCCAATTGCAGGAAGCCCCAGTGCCCTTATACCAATCTGCTTGAATAACAACAGCCCCATTAAAAACACATCCAGCCCCACCAAACACACAGGCATCCACACCAAAACAGCGGCCCACTGGTCTACAGGATTAGGGGCACCATAAACACCCAACACAACCGCCCCCAGCAGACATACCCCCAAAACACCCCAAGCCCAATAAGCTTCCAACGCGTTTGCAGATTGCGCAACTGGTCCAGCAACCAATTGCCCCGACACAGAGTCGTGATCTGTCAATATGATTTGTTCGCTATTCATAACCTTCCCAATATAGTATTTCACACATTCAACATCAAGCCACAATCGCCTTGCAACCCTCGAAAAATTGGCTATATTCCAATAAGTTATCGACACCCTCTTTCCGACAAATCATGCGCATATATCTACCCAATGACCACACATTTGTGATGCGCATTGTATTTTGGAGTTTTAATGGCACACCACCTTGGGGTGCTGGCGATAGAACTCGTCAACGGCACCCAAATGCACCTCTACACACGCAAAGAAAAGATTACAGAGACATTTTCTCCGTGGCTCTTGCTCGAAACACCCGAAGATGCCCACAGAGCAGGGTTGGTCGGCGTGTCCAATATCGTATCCCTCAAAGGCGGTGGCGAATTTCGATATCGCGTTCACTTCGACACCTGGAATCATTTTCTCGAAGCACGCGACCGTCTCTCCACAGACAGCATCGTGCACTTCAACATCAACACCCCCGTGCGCCAACACCTGATGTTAACCGGTCAAACGCTCTTTAAAGACATGCGTTTTGACGATCTGCACCGCCTCCAACTCGACATCGAAACCCTCTCTTTAGACCCACAAGCCCCCACTGCACAAATCATTCTGATTTCCGTAACAGACACACAAGGTTATGAAAAAGTGCTCAGTGGGATCGATTATTCTGAAGCAGAACTGTTACAACAACTCAATCAAATCATTTCAGAGCGCAACCCCGATGTTATAGAAGGCCACAACATCTTCGAATTTGATCTGCCCTATATTGCCGCACGTGCCCAAGTACACCATGTGCCCCTCACCTGGGGCCGTGACGGATCAGAGTTGCGCGCAGGACACGGTCGCCAACGCTACAAAGTAGGTGCCCAAACCCCCAATTTTCGCCCATCTTACGTTCACGGTCGACACATCATAGACACCTATCATCAAGTTCAGCGATACGACATTGGGGGCAAGCTCGAAAGTTATGGGCTCAAACCCGTGGTGCGCGCCTTGGGGCTCGAACGCGAAGATCGCACTTTTGTAGAAGGCGAAGACATTGCCCGCACGTGGCAAACCGATCCACAAAAATTGATAGCCTATGCCCTCGATGATGTCCGCGATGTCAAAGATTTAAGCAAACTCGTTGTTCCCACAGAGTTTTACCAAACCCAAGTCTTGCCCTACAGTTTCCAATCGGCGGCACTCAGTGGTCCTGGTGAAAAAATTAATGCCCTCATGGTCGGGCATTATTTGCGTCGAAATTTGGCCATTCCTCGCCCACGCAAAACAAAAGATTTTGGTGGCGGTTATACCGAGCTTGTTGCCGATGGTATTTTTCAGCGCGTGGTCAAAGCCGATGTCGAAAGCCTTTACCCATCCATTATGCTGTCCAACCAAATTCGCCCTGCATCCGACACCGAAAATTCATTTCTACCCATGCTCGAGCACCTCACCCACCGTCGCCTCGAGGCCAAAACCAACTACCAAAAAGCCAGCACAGAAACCGATCGAGCCTATTGGGATGGGGTGCAAGGCAGTTACAAAATTTTGATCAACTCTTTTTATGGCTATTTGGCCTATGGGCGTGCCAACTTTAACGACTACCATGCCGCCGAACAGGTCACCACCATAGGGCAACAAATCGCACACAGTATGGTCAGCACCCTCAAAGATTTGGGCGCAGAAATCATCGAAGTTGATACCGATGGGGTCTACTTTGTGGCCCCACCCCACGTCCAATCAGAAGCCGATGAAATCAAGCTCATCCAATCCATTTCAGCATCTTTGCCAGAAGGCATCCATTTGTCACACGATGGCCGATTTAAAGGCATGATCAGCCTCAAAGCCAAAAATTATATTCTCAGTGATTACAACAACAAACTCATTGTCAAAGGCAGTTCACTCAGAAGCCGTCGGGATGAACGCATCTTTCGCAAATTTATTACCGACTTGGCTCCCTTTCTCATCGAACAAAACTTTCAAGCCGCATCCGATGTTTATCTTCACCTTGCCCACCAGCTACAAGACGGCAAAATTCCACCCGAAGATTTTTGTCGTTGGGAACGCATTTCTAAAAAAACATTTTCCAACTCTAATTTGCGCCGCTTAGCACAAGCCGCAGAAGACAGCAACATTGGTGACAAAATCGCTGTTTACCAACGCGAAGACGGCTCACTGGCCCGCATTGAGCATTTTGCACACGACGAAGACCGCAAATATCTGCTTCGCCGACTCCACGATACGGCAGAGCGTTTCCACACACTTTTTACAGATGCCGAATTCAAAAGACTCTTTCCTCACGTACAACCCAAAGTGCGCGACCAGCTCACCCTCTTCTAAAAACCACCCAAACAACTATCGCGCCAACAATCGCCAAACACGCCCCCCCAATAAACACGCAAACAACCATCCAGTCACTGTCGGCGCCATTGCCGCCCCCATTGCACCTTGCCACCAAAAGCCAAACCCACCGAACAAAGTTCCCACCACCACCAAACCCACCATCCATCCAAACCCTTCACCTTCGCGCCCCAATGCCAACAATGCCGTATGTGCCACCGCACAAACCAGCAAAGGGGGCAAAATCCAACCCAACACCTGAACAGCCGTCACGGCCCCCACATATTCCAAACCAAAAATCCAAACCACGGCCCAATATCCAAATGCTTGTATCAAACCCACTCCCACAACACCACCCACCAAAAACAAACCACAGCATCGCCAAAACAAATCGCGAAAAGCCCCCCTGTTATCACTCACGCCCACCAATGCAGGCAACACCCCTTCCATACTCGCACTCACCAACACAAACAAAGCAGCTCCCACGCGATAACCAATGGCATAAACACCCGAATCAACACCCTCTCCCAAAGCATCTGCCGTAATAAAATTGATATTGAGCAAAACCCCTATAAAAAACACAGCAGGCATCAACTGCACCCCCGCCAAAACAACCGACCACCGAACCCCACTAGTTTCAACAACAAACCCGACACGCCCAAGCAATATCCAAGCTGCAAACATAAATCCTATGCGACAAACCGCATAAGCCAAAGCAATCCCCAATAAACCAAAGCCAAACACCATCGCAGCAATGCCCAATCCCGTGAGGCACACATACGCTCCCCCCACCAACAAGGCACTATAATCGGCGCGTTGCAACCCCTTAAACACCGCATTAAAAACATCGCCCACACTCATTGCCCAAGTAGACACCCCCACCAACAAAACAGCCCAAATAACATCAGTCGGTTTGCCTGCCCACCAACTACACACAAGCATGAGCATCACCGCAATGACACCAAACCGCATTTTAAACGCCACAGCATCTTGTAATGCCAACACACCTTCTCCAGCCGCCACAGCACGAATGACCCGTGTGTTTAAACCCAAGTCTAAGATTGGCACAAATACAGCCGTTATGGCAATCACATAGGCATAATCACCCAAAGCCGCTTCCCCCATCAAACGCGCCACTGCAATGAGCAAAAGCATTGCCCCACCCAAATGCGATGCCTTTTCAAGGGTCAACAAAAACGCCTGTTTGCTTAATCGGCTCATACACACCAATAAAAAAGGCAGAAGATCAAACTTCTGCCAAATCAATCACCCACACTTTATAAAAACGAGACCAACACAATATATCGGCCTACGGCCCTTGTACAACCCGCCCCCCGCGGTCGTTTACACGCACGCGCACCTGCACCACATTGCTCGAATCACCTTGTCCTTCAACCAAATCGGCCACTTGCAATTCAAACACATAATCAGCGGGTGCCAGAGCCTGAAACACCGGAGAAGCGCTCTGTAGGTTTTCTAAAGCCACCCGTGGCCCCCCCAACTGGCGCCAAAAATAGGTCAAATTATCCCCATCGGGATCCACGCTACCCGTGCCATCCAAAACAATGCGTAAAGAATCACCATATTCAAAAAAGGGTTCTGCCAAAACCAAAGCCGTTGGCGGAGCCTGCGTAACCCCAATACGTAAAGAAGACGTGGTAAGCGTTTCCGATTTTCCATCGCTCACTTCCAAAAACAATTCATACGTACCCGGAAGAAGGGGTGCTTTCCACGTCACGGAAACCGAATCTTGAAACAAGTCAATAAATGTATCTCGTTGGGTGGCCGTAAAAACCCCACCACTTGCTGTCCATCGAAAATCCAATTCATCGTTGTCTGGGTCACTGGTCAAAACCGTTATTTTAACCAACTGCCCACGTCCCACAGAGGGCTCACCGCCACGATCAGTTTTCAAATCGAGCAATTCAGGTGCCCCTTGTCGATCAACCAAACTGCACCCCGACAAAAGCACCAAATACCCCAAAACCCAAAAAAAACGATTAAACAAACCAGAACCCCGTTGAACACAAAATGAAAGAGAGTAAGTACAAAACCGTATAGATGCAATAAAATTTAGGCAAAAACACCTAAAATAACTATATTAAATATCGCGTCCAAATCTTGACGCGTAATGTAATGAGATGTCATTGTGGTGTCAATACCACATCCATCCATCGCGTCACCCGTGTCCTCAAAACTTCTTGACAACACACTCGATTGACGTATTATTCCAACGACTTGAGTTTGCGTAAGTTCCCAACAAAACCCTGACCCTTCAAAACTTATGAAACACAAAATTCTAATTACAGACGACGATTTATCCATTCGCACTATGTTGCAAAAAGTGCTCGAAAGAGAAGGATACAGCGTTTTAACGGCCTTAGATGGTGAAGAAGGTGTTGAGTTGGCGGCAAGTGAGTCACCCGACCTCATCTTACTCGACCTGGGCTTGCCCGGCATTAATGGCATTGAGGCCTTGCGTCAAATTAAAAAGAACGACCCCGATATGGCCGCCATTATGATCACTGCCGAGGGCAGCATTGAATCGGCCGTAGCAGCCATGAAAGCCGGTGCCAGAAATTATATTACCAAGCCCTTCAACACCGACGAAATTCGCATCATTGTGGCCGAAACCCTCGAAACCGTTCGATTAAGGCGCGAAGTACATATTTTGCGAAGCAACCAGCGCGATGCATTTGACCCCAACCAAATCATTGCGCAAAGTGAAGCCATTAAAAAAATTATTCGGCTGTCACAAAGAATTGCGCAAAGTGAAACCACCACCGTACTCATTGAGGGAGAAAGTGGCACGGGCAAAGAAGTCATCGCCAAGCTTATTCACTACACTGGCCCACGCGCCGACGGCCCTTTTGTGCCCATCAACTGTGGTGCCATTCCCAAAGACTTGGTTGAAAGCGAACTGTTTGGCAGCGAAAAAGGCGCTTATACAGGCGCCGCCCAAACCCGAGCCGGTAAATTTGAAGCCGCCAATGGAGGCACGCTGTTTCTCGACGAAGTCGGAGAATTGTCTCTCGACAACCAAATTAAACTGTTGCGTGTTTTAGAAGAAAAATCTTTCTACAGACTCGGTGGCAACAAAAACATTCACGTCGATGTGCGCATTGTGGCCGCCACCAACCGCGACTTGCACAAAGCCATTGATGAAGGCGTTTTTCGAGAAGATCTTTATTATCGGCTTAATGTGGCAGGCATTTACATTCCTGCCCTGCGCGAACGCCAGGAAGACATTATTCCATTGGCCGAAAAGTTTATTAAAGAATTTTGTGGCACATTTGGCAAACCACCGCTCACCATCGAACCCGAAGCCGAAGAACGCCTCCTTACATATGCCTGGAAAGGCAATGTGCGCGAGTTGCGCAATACCATCGAGCGGATCATTTTGCTTGAAGATGGCACCGAATTAAAAGGCCATCATCTCGACTTTCTACAACCGCCACGCCACAACCGTCGCAATGTGGTTCAAAGCCCCGTATCACAAGTGCCAGCCGAACAACCAAGTGGGGCCTTTAAATTGCCGCCCGAAGGCGTCATTCTCGACGACTTAAACAAAGACCTGATCCACCAAGCACTTGAGGTTACCGGCGGCAACCAGGTGCGTGCCGCAAAACTTTTAGGCCTTACGCGAGGAACCCTGCGTTATCGCCTCGACAAATACGGCATTCAAGAATAAAACCTTCATTTTCTGTATCTAAACAAAAAGCAGAGGAAAAATCCTCTGCTTTTTTTATGTATGGGTCACATCCTTTTGTGCCTGCCACACCGCCAACCCCAAAGTCAAAATTGCAAACCCAACCGTCACGATCACGCACAAGCCCATATCGGGTAAGGTGTGATGCCCCAATGGCTCTGCCCAATAAATGGCCTGTCGCAACCCAGCCATCCCATAAGTGAGTGGATTGATAACCATCATCCAAGACAACCAACTCGAGGCCCCATCTACAGGAAAAAAAGCACCAGATAAAACCCACATGGGCAGCAAAAACAAATTCATCACCGCATGAAACCCTGCCGTAGATGTCATGCGCCAAGCAATCACAAACCCCATGCCCGTAAGGGATAAACCCAACAAAAACAAAAACCCAACCGTCACCAACAAAGATTGCACAGAGACAGGAATATCCAAACCAATTAAAAACAACAAAAATACCACACTTTCACCCAAAGCAAGTGTGGTGCCCCCCATCACTTTTCCCATCACCAAACCCGTGCGTGAAACAGGCGCAACCATTACCGATTGCAAGAACCCTTCACGCCGATCTTCAATAACAGAAATGGTCGAAAAAATGGCCGTAAACAACAAAATCAGCAACAACGTACCCGGAAAAATGTACTCCAAATAACCCACATGATCAGGTAGTCCCGCAGGCATAAATGACCCTTCAAAACCCGCGCCCATCAACAACCAAAACACCAACGGCTGTCCAATAGACCCATAGAGGCGATTGCGATCACGCGCAAAACGAACCAGCTCACGCTTCCACAGTGAAACAACAGGCAACAACGTATTAGACATCCCGCACCTCCACCTCAAATTTGTGCCCAGTGCGCTGCACGAATACATCTTCCAAAGAGGGCTGGCTCAATGTCAGTGCCGTAATCAAATCGCGCACCAAAGGATACAGCTTGGCCAACAAATTCTCCGCGCCAGCACATGCAATTCGCACCGTGTGATCCACCACCTGAACCTCACCATCAAAAACAGGCTGAATACGTGCAACCACCCCATCAGGGTCTTCTGTTTGCAAAGCAATGACATCATTGCCCACCGATTGTTTCAACGCCAAAGGTGTATCCAGAGCAATTAAATGCCCACCATCCAAAATACCCACCTGATCACACCGCTCGGCTTCTTCCATAAAATGTGTGGTCAAAACCAGTGTGGTGCCATACGCTTCGCGCAAAGTCATCAAATTGTCCCAAAAGTTTCGGCGAGCCCCAGGATCCAAGCCCGTGCTGGGCTCATCAAAAACCAATACCTCAGGTCGGTGCAACAGCGCCTTTGCCAATTCAACCCGCCGTTGCAACCCCCCCGATAACTCGGCAACAAAATCTGCACGCCGATCATCCAAAACCACCAAGGACAACACCTCATCGATGCGCTGTTTTAACAGAGGGCCACGCAAACCATATAAGTGGCCTTGATGTTGTAAATTTTCCAATACGGTCAATTTTGAATCCAAACTGGGTTTTTGAAAAACAACACCCAAACGCTCCCGCACAGCCGCCACATCCTTCACCACATCTAAACCCGCAATGTGAATCTTGCCGTGTTGTGGAATAAGTGAGGTGCTCAAAAGCCGAAACAGCGTGGTCTTGCCTCCCCCATTTGGCCCCAGCAAAGCAAACACATCGCCTTTTTTTATTCGCAACGACACATTATCCAATGCCACCCGCTCGCCATACAAATGGCGAACCCCGTCAATATCAATCATGCAATCCAAAGCAAATCACCCACAAAAGAAAGGTGATCGGGGTTCCGATCACCTCAAGGTTTACAAGCAATTAAACCACGGTTTCATCAAATTTTATCCCACACCATCACGGCCCAAAGCACAGGCAAATAAATAAGTGTCGCCCGCAACAAACCCCGTGCACGCATATCTGTTCGGTTTTTTGCAAAAGCCAAACTTTTTTGCAAAACCAATGCCCCCAAAAGTACGGCCACCCCAAAGTAGATCGGCCCACTCAAACCAATCAGCGCAGGCATCAAACTACAAGAGAGCAACACCAAGCTATAAAGCACCATTTGATGTGCCGTGCGATCTCCTTGGGGGTCTTCTACAGACAACATGCGATACCCTCCCCGTGCATAATCTTCGCGATACATCCAAGCAATCGCAAAAAAATGGGGAAATTGCCAGACAAACAAAATCGCAAACAAAGCCAAGGCTTCACTGCCCAAACTGCCCGTAGCAGCCGTCCAACCACCCACAGGGGGCAATGCCCCCGAAATGGCACCCACTGCCGTATTGTGCGGAGAACGTTTTTTTAAAGGCGTATAAATTAAAATATAAATGCCCGTGGTCAACGCCCCACAAAGTGCGGTTAGCCAGTTAACAGCCACGCCCAGATACACCACCCCAACCACCGTGAGCAACAACCCAATGCGCAAAGCCAACTCGGACGCCACACGCCCCGCAGGTAAGGGTCTATCAGCCGTACGTCTCATCAAACCATCGGTTTCTCGCTCGGCATAATGATTCAGCGCACCAGCTCCCGCAGCCGTCAAAAAGGTGGCCAACACCAAATGTATCAACTTGAACACGGCTATTGGCGTGCCCAAAATACACCCCACCAAAGCACTTAATGTGACCATAACAGCAATGCGAAACTTGATCAGTTCCAACAAGTCACCCACAAAACTATGGGCTTCCGAATAGGATGCATTTTCTACGGGTTGTTGCATAAAAACTCCCCAACATCTTTACCAAATGAACACAGGTATATACAGCAACAGAACGCCTAACAATACCAGCTTTTTGCAAATCAGTCAAGTTAGAAGACACGTCTATTGAAACACAGCAAACGCCTCCTTAAGTGTCTGACAATGCCCCGTTCCAACAGATCGGTCTCACCGCTGCACCATATGGGTCATTTTTCGATTGCCCAATCTTACCTAAGTCCCTACAAAAGCAAGATGTGGCGCAAAAATAGGTCTTGACTTAGAACACGCGATAGCTATATATTGTAGGACATTACGGCAAATCTTCCCTATTTGTCACATATCTTGCATATCTTCACCTCCCCCACATTTTGGTGATCCTTATCCTATTGGTCTAACAATTCATTTTGGTCACCACCATTTAAGATACATCCTCTTTGTTGCAACTCCATTCTATTAAATTTCGAATTCACCGTTAGTTCGGCCTATTCAACCATACCAAGGGAGACTTGCCTTGAGCGCAGGGAACCAAGCCAGTAACACCAAGCGGGGCACGGGCAAAGTTTTTGGCTCATCCCAGTCGGGCAATGTAAACATTCAAAAGCGCGACCCAATCAGTGAATATACACGTTCTCATTTAGAAAGTGAGGCTACCCAAACGCCACAAACAGGAGAGCTTCTCCCACAAGAATGGGAACTCATAGAAACCGACGAAAATGCCATTCCTGAAGAAGACATTCTTCAAAGATTGGATCGCATTGAAAAGCGTTTAGACGCATTTGAAAACACCAGCTACACATTCTTGCTCTATGCCAAACAGCTTACAGACCGAACAGTGTCTTTCTTTGAAGATATTTTTGGCCTCAGCAGTGGCGATCTGTCACAAATTCACGACCGATTGGGCATCAATTACAACAACAAAGGCGATTATCCCAAAGCAATAGAAGCCTTTCAGAAGTTGGTGGGGCTCACACCATCGGCACCCGCTTTTTACAAACTCGGTGTGGCCTATGGCAACAACAATGACTTTCAAGAAGCCATTGAAGCCTATCGCAAAGCCATTTCTCTTGATCCTCAATATCTCAGTCCCTATTACAAATTGGCCGATGTTTATGCCAAAACAGAAAACTTTGGCGAAGCCATCCGATGCCTCACACAGGCCGTAGACATCAATGCCGATGTCGCAGAAAGCCATTTCCGGCTTGGCAGTGTGCACGATGCCAGAGGGGCCTACGATCAAGCCATTGCAGCCTTTAATCGGGTGCTCGCACTCAATGCCAATTACCCTGGCATTTACCAAAGCTTAGGTATCGCCTACGAACAAAAGGGCGAGCACAACCGCGCCATTGAATTCTTCAAAAAGTCGATCTAACCACTATGAGTATCCGCAATTTAACAACCCAAGTGCACCGAGAAAACACAGAGCACCAACGCGTGCAACAATTTCAATCTGTGCGATCTGCATCCAATGCGCCCGAGACCAAACAAAGTGTTGTCAAACAAACACCATTTTTAGTGGGCACTGGCAATCGAAAAGAGCGGGTGCCAGATCCATCAGCCGATCTTACAGTGCCCCCGCCAACAGCCACTCCCAAAATAGGTCTCAAGGAACGTGCTTCACAAACGACCTATGGTATTCCAGGGGGCATTGTTGCGCGTTTTGGTCGAGAAGCCCTTAAACAAACTACGACACAAGCTGAAAACAAAACAACACCAGAACCTGTACGAGCAGAGTTGCCGGCAGAAGAAAACACAAAAGAAGCCGACGAACTCGAATTGCTACAGGTCCCAGAAGAACAGGAGCGGGTAACCGAAGAAGAAGCTACCCGCATCACCATCGAACTCCAATCTCACTGAGAAAGGACGCATTGGACATGGCGGATGAAACCGGCCCAAGCGCCCCGTTTGAAACCCCCGTTGATCCCACACCTGCCGGACGCACAACCGTCCCTCCATCGGGCGATATATTATACCTCGGTGTCGATTTGGGCACAGCAAACTGTTCGGTGGCGACAAGCACAGACATTACCCGTACAGTCCCCAGTGTGGTCGGGTGGCCCAAAGATCTCGTTGCTTACAAATTTCTACAAAAGTCCATCGTGTTTGGCGAAGAAAGTATTCGCAATCGCATGGCCTTAGACTTGTTTTACCCGCTTGAAAAAGGCGTTTTGAAATATCGTCCATCAGAAGGTGGCAACATAGATGGCGAAAACCGCGAAGCTGCAGCGGTTGAAGAATTGGTTCGCCATGTGATTCAACTGGCAGAAATCAAACCCGGTCAATCTGTGCGTGCCGTTGTCGGTGCCCCCGCATTGGCCAGCGTAAGTGACAAACAAGCCATCATCGACGTCATGCAAGGCCTTGTCGATTCCGTCATTGTTGTTTCTGAACCCTTTCTTGTCGCTTATGGTTTGGGCTTTTATAACAACGCCCTCGTTGTTGATATCGGTGCAGGCACCTTAGATATGTGTCGCATGCATGGTACCATTCCCGAAGATGAAGATCAGCGCACGCTTTATAAAGCGGGCAATTTCATCGACGAACAGTTTCATGCACTCTTACAAGACAAAATTCAAGATTCACCCATTTCGCGTCATTTGGCCACAGCCATCAAAGAGCGTTATTCATTTGTTTCTCCCATCACCGAGGGCATCAGTGTCGAATTCCAAGTCGGTGGCAAACCCGTTTTATACAACATTGCCCAAGAGCTTAAATCGGCCTGTGAAAGCATCTTGCCCGATACCCTTTCTGCCATTCGCGAACTGATCACCACTTTTGAGCCCGAGTTTCAAGACGAATTGCGCAATCACATTGTATTGGCAGGTGGTGGCAGTCAAATTAAAGGCCTACCCGAAGTCATTGAAACCAATCTCGCCGAATTTGGTTCTGCGCGCGTAACCGCCGTAGATGACCCCGTGTATGCAGGTGCATTAGGTGCGCTCAAACTCGCCCAAGACATGCCCCAAAGCGAATGGGAAAGTGCATAAAAACAAAGTGACATAGCCCAAACCAAAAGTCACGAGTCTGCTTCATATTAACGATTCGTGACTTTTGATTTTATTCCAACCCCAGCCATTTTGAAACCCATACTTCATGCCCGACACACTTACCGAAATCCCCATCACTCAAATTGATGACCGTCGTGTACCCCTTCGCGAACGCCTCAACGACCCCAACATCAATGGCCTCATGCATTCTATCCAACGCTTTGGCCTAATTGAACCTATTGTGGTCAGTCCTACAGACGATGGCTACATGCTCGTTATTGGACGTCGGCGGTTTGAGGCCTGTCGGCGTTTGGGTTTTGAAACCATTTCGGCCATTGTTCGCAGGCTCTCTACTGAGCGTGCACGTGAGCTTTCTTATCAATCCAACCTCCAAACGCACCCCCTCAACATTGCCGATGAAGTAGATTTTCTCAGACGCATCGACATCTTTCGTTTGCCCGATGCCGATGCCGCTCAACAATTGGGCATGACGCCCGCAGAGATGGCCGTGGCCAGACGCTTCAACCAATTGCCCCCGCCCATTCGCGAAGCCGTTCGCACAGGTGAGCTCGACGAACGACGCGCGTTGGCACTTACGCGATTAAAGCGAGAAACCGATCAAACACGTGTTTTTCGATATATCCGCGAAAACGACCCGCCCATTGCCCAACTCGAATCACTTATCGATCGCGTTCGCGACGGTCAAGCGCCATACGTTTAAAAATGTGCCATACAATAAAAAAGCCACTGCTGTTACGCAGTGGCTTTTTTTATGTCATCATCGCCAACAAATTCTTATATCGCATCCAATCGGGCCAAAACCGCTTGCATATCTGATGGCAAATGAGCCTCAAACACCATTTCTTTTTGCGTGTGCGGGTGTATAAAGCCCAATTTTTGTGCGTGTAACATTTGTCGGTCAATCAACTTCAGCAGTTGTTGGGCAAAGGGCCGATAAACAGGTGAAATGCCCAAAATACGTGACCGACGTCCGCCATAAACAGGATCGCCAAAAATCGCATGGTGCATATGAGAGAGGTGTACCCGAATTTGATGGGTTCGCCCCGACTCCAATTGCAATGTCAACAAAGTTGTAAACTCATATTCTTTTATCACCTGCCATTGGGTTGCCGCAAACCGTCCATCATCGCGAACGGCCATACGCAACCGATCTGACTTATGGCGACCAATAGGTACCTCAATTCGCCCCTCAGGCTCATCAAAAAGCCCCCATGCCAGTGCACAATATTGACGCACAATGGTCCTGTTTGCCAACTGCTCTGCCAAGCCCCTGTGTGTCACATCATCTTTGGCCACCATCATCAAACCCGTTGTATCTTTATCCAACCGATGCACTATGCCTGGCCGTTGTCCACCATTCATCATCGACAACTGATCACAATGAAACAATAAGGCATTTACCAATGTGCCCGACAACACACCCGTTGCTGGATGCACCGTCATGCCTGCCGGTTTGTTGATCACCAAAACATGGTCATCTTCAAAAAAAATATCCAAAGGAATATCCTCTGGACAGATCTGCACCGGTTCAGGATCGGGCATATCAATATCTACCACGTCATCAGCCAATACTTTATAGCTCGATTTAACCACTTGGCCATTTACACGCACACATCCATCTTGAATCAATTGCTGAATACGAGATCGAGACAACGTGTCCAAATCGGTAGCCAACCAGCGATCCAACCGGTCACCTTCACATTCAGGTGGAATTTTGCTCTGCATCAGAATGGGCCTCACCTGAAGATTGAAGACCGTAGGTAAAAAGCAGCAAAACCGTGCCCACACTCACCCATGAGTCGGCCAAATTAAAGATCCACCACCGTGTATCTCCAAAACCAAAATCTAAAAAATCGATCACCACACCAAACCGGACGCGATCAATGATATTGCCAATGGCCCCGCCCAACACCAATGTCAAGCCCACGGCAGGCCATTTTGCATCTCTGGGCAAACGCCACAACATCACACACACAAAAGTAAGTGCCACAGCAGCAAGCGCCAAGTGGATATAAATCCCCCCCAAACGCAATCCAAACACAGCACCGGGGTTGTGAATATACGTCAATTTAAAAAACGAACCCATCACAGGAACAGACTCATATAACGCCATCGTCTGCATCACCCACCATTTGGATGCTTGATCCAAAATCAAGGCCACCACTGTAATCCAAAGTGCACGCACACCGTTACCCATTTACAATTTAAAATTTAAAAAGCAGCATGAACAGTACCTTGTTTATGCCAACTTTCTCACTTCTCCATTTTCATTTTCTTTACAAGGCACACACGTCTTGGTTGTCGGTACAGCTTCCAAACGTGCCACCGGTATTTCACACCCACATACCCGACACAAACCAAACGTGCCATCTTCTATTCTTTTAAGAGCTTTTTCAATTTGGTCCAAATACACACCATCACGAGAAGCAAACATAAACGCTTTCTCACGCTCCATGGTGCTGCTGCCCAGCTCACCCATATGATCAGAATAAGTCAAATCGCCCGAAGATTCTGCGGCTGTTGTTTTCATAGAGTGTGTTTGCAAAAGCCCCAAATCTTGCATAATCGACACCTGTTTTTCTTTTAACAAAACCTTAAACTGCTCCACAATCTGTGCGTCCATCATCCACCCTTTCTATCACCAAAAACCGTTTCACCATCAGCTAACAGCAGCTTGAATACGGTCTTTACATTCTTCCAATAAAGCTTGTTGCTCGGGCCAAAAACACTTTGGCACAGGCATCAAGAGCACCCAATGCATGGTTTCATGCTGTTCCTGATGTGTTGGCACAGCATGTGTTTGATCTGTGATATATAAAAAGTAGTGTGTAATTTTCCATTCTGTTTTATCAAAATCTAAGCGTGTTTTGACACCCAATTTTTCAATGAGTGTCAAATCTGAAACGCCCACTTCTTCACCTATTTCACGACGGGCCGCCTCAATTACGCTTTCGCCCAATTCGACATGCCCTTTGGGCAACACATAGCTATCATATATTTTTTCTTGTGCCAAAGCCACCCACACTTGGTCACCAACCTTGCGCACCACAACCCCACCAGCCGTATGGCTTTCAGGAACACCATCTGGGCGCACATACCAAGTATCGTCAATCTCAGGCATTCCAATCACTCCAAATCGCATATATTTATTTTTATGGTGCCTCTAAGATTGCAAATATCGGCCATACAACACTTGCAAACGCGCTTTGGCCGCATCAGAAATGGCATCTGGTGCCGTCATAATTGCAAACTGAGCCGCATCCAAACAGGCACAATCAGACGATTCAGGCAACAATCTTATCAATGCCTTCACAATATCGTTGGCACACTCAGCATTGGCTTTTAAAACTGCCACAACCGCCTCAACCGACACATCTTCTTCGGCCTCGTGCCAGCAATCATAATCTGTGCCCATGGCCAACATCGCATAACACATTTCGGCCTCCCGCGCCAACTTGGCTTCGGGCAAAGCCGTCATACCAATCACGGTGGCATCTACTTCTCGGCGATAAAAGTGAGACTCGGCACGCGTCGAAAACTGGGGGCCTTCCATACAAACATAAGTACCCCCATCATGTACCTTGGCTTGTGTTTGTTGCGATGCCTGTAACAAAAACTGCCTCAACTCTTCGCAAAACGGATCGGCAAAAGCAACATGCCCCACCACGCCCTCACCAAAAAAGGTAGACGCTCGCACCCCTTTGGTGCGATCAAAAAGCTGGTCGGGAATCACCATATCGCCTGGTTGGATATGTTCTTGCATAATACCCACCGCGCTTACTGCCAACAAATGCGTCACACCCAATTGCTTTAGGGCATGTACATTGGCCCGATAAGGCACTTCAGAGGGCAACAAAACATGGCCGCGTCCATGGCGGGGCAAAAAATAAACCGTGCGATCACCCACTTGGGCCTCAACAACCACATCAGAAGGTTTACCAAAAGGCGTTTCCATCTGATGCTCCGCCACCACAGACACACCTTGCATATGATAAACACCCGACCCACCAATTACGCCCAATTGCACCTTTTTCATGCTTGTGTATCCTCACTCTCATCCACTTCTATAGGCTCTGTATTTTGTACGGTTTCTTGCACCACATCGGGGTCTATAAATTTGAGCTGACCCAAAAAATCATCTTGGGCTTGAACCAACGCCTGAAATTTTGCCACAAACATATCGCGCTGATTCTTCAAGTCAACAATTTCTGCCCGAATGGTATGCACATGAGCGCGCGCTTTTTCAATTGCGCGATTGCCACGAATCTCTGATTCTTTCACAATCAAACGCGCTTCTTTGCGCCCATTTTCTTTTACTTCTTCGGCCGCTTGCTGAGCCGTGCGCAACATCTCCTGCAACGTCTGCTCCATAACGCGAAAATGATCCACCTCGGTTTGCAAAGAAGTTTGTTTTTCTCGAAGAACAATGGCTTCGCGGTTCAAACGCTCAAACTCTTCTGCCAACACCTCTAAAAACGCTTGTACCTCTTCTTCGTCATACCCACGAAATACGCGTTTAAAAGTCTGCTTCCGAATGTCCAATGGTGTAATATTCACGAAACACCTCTCCAGTTGAGCGTCATCACTTCACAATCACCAAAACTTCGACCATCCATTTCAATTGCCCCAAAACAATCTACCACATCATGCGCAACCCCATAATACGCACAATGGCATTTTGGGCAAACTGCAACAAAAAAATCAATAAAATCGGAGACAAATCCAACATGCCAATGGAGGGAACAAGATCTCGAAAGGGTCCCATAATGGGTTCTGTCAGCCGAAACAAGGTCCACATCAGCCGGCCATCACGCAAAAAGGGCAACCATGAAAGCACGATTCGCGCCACAATCAAAACCAGCAAAACAGCAACCGCGCCATACAACACCCAGCCTATAATTTGCAAGGGCAAACCAGCAGACAGGCCATACAACAACCCCAACAAAGCCTGCACCAAATCATCTGTTAACCACTTGAAAAAAAATGCCCCAATCAGCACACCCAAAATGAGCAACAATGGTGCGGAATTTTGGCTGGTTGGCATCATTTGAGCAATGGGCCAAATAAGTGGATCTGTGGCACGTCGAATATAGTAAGAAGCCCATCCAAAAGGTTTCACACTCAAAATGATCCAACGCAAAACCACCAATGCCACCACACCCAACACCAAAACAATCAAAGCCCAGTCAATAGCGACCTTCAGCAACATCAGTGCTTCTTGAATCAATTCAATCATCAACACGCCTACTTCCAAAAATAGCAGTACCCACACGCACCATGGTGGCACCTTCTTCAATGGCCACCTCAAAATCGTTTGTCATGCCCATCGACAACGTCTCCATAGAAACACCTTCTATTTGGGCATCCACAATACGGTCACGCACCTGTCTCAATGCAATAAAATTGGGTCGCACATCTTCTGCATTGGGCAAAAAAGCACCAATGGTCATCAAACCATCTACCTTCAAACCTTCCAATTGAGCCATTTGCCCCACCAAATCAACGGCAACATCGGGTGCAATACCAAACTTAGAGGCTTCACCTGAAGTATTGACCTGAAGCAACACGCGCACCACTTGACCATTTAAGACCGCTTGTTTGCTGACCTCTTTGGCCAAGCGCAAACTGTCTATCGAATGAATCAAATCAAAAATGGGCAAAGCAACCTTCACTTTATTACGTTGCAAATGCCCAATTAAGTGCCAAGAAACAGAGCCTGTTATTTGCCCAACTTTTTCTTGGGCTTCTTGAACGCGGTTTTCGCCCAAGTTTACCGCACCTGCATCCACAGCCTCTTGCACACGCGCTATGGGCCAGGTTTTAGATACTGCAATCAGTGTCACATCATCCACAGAACGCCCAGACCGCAAAGCAGCTTTGGCGACACGTTCTTGCACTTGTTTCCAATTATTTGCAATGACCGACATAAAAACGCCGTCCCAGAAGACAAATTAAAGTCGGATAGAGACTTTTTAATGTATGAAAAAATGGGCTTACTGGCAACCTAAAAGGCGAAAAAGCACCTGAACCCAAAATGAACTTTATGATTGATTTTTCAAAGTATAGGTCAAAAAACCATTGACGAAACCCGCCCTGCAACATCATGTTTAAAGGCCATATCCACTTTATTCCAAAGGTGCCCTATGTACAAAAATGATTACGGCCACATGGTGCTCGACCACACCGTGGCTCAAGTTCGAGAAATTCGGCAAGACCGCGCCAAACGTTTGGCCGCCATTCGCACACGAAAGCAAGCCTTGGCTTATCAAGAGCAGGTGCAACAGGCCATTGACCAAGCCTATCGCCCTTGGCCTCGCAAAACCGCACTCAATGCCCAAGTTGTAGGCGTAGTTGAACGCCCACGTTATAAAATTGAAAAAATCATCTTTGAAAGCCGCCCTGGTTGCTTGGTTACCGGTCATCTTTATGTGCCCAACACCCTCAAAGCCCCCGCACCCGGTGTCATTGGTTCATGTGGGCATTCGGCCAATGGAAAGCTTTCAGATGCCTATCAATCTTTTTGCCAACGCTTGGCGCTCAATGGGTTTGTCTGTTTTATCTTCGACCCATTCAACCAAGGTGAGCGCGATCAATATTACACACTTAAAGACCGCGAAACGGTGCGCAGCTGCACGCATGCACACAACATGATGGGCAAACAGCTTGAGCTGGTCGGTGAATGGTTTGGTGCTTGGCGTGCTTGGGATGGCATTCGGGCGCTCGATTATTTGCTCACCCGCCCCGAAGTAGACCCCAACCATGTGGGCATTACTGGCAATTCAGGCGGGGGCACCATGACCTCTTGGATTTGGGCAGTTGAAAAACGATTTACAATGGCCGCCCCCAGTTGCTTTATCACCACATTTTTGGCCAATCTCGAAAATGAACTCCCCGCCGATTCTGAACAATATCCCCCCGGTGTTATTGGCAAAGGCCTCGATATGGCCGATTTTCTCATTGCACGTGCACCTGCACCCACCATGCTGTTGGGGCAAACATACGACTTTTTTGATCGCCGAGGCCTCAAAGAAGCCTATGCAGAAATACAACGTTTTTACGGTCTTTTGGGCGCACCAAAACAAAATACCGACCTGTTCATTGGACCTCAAGGCCACGGTTATTCTTGGCACAACCAAGAAGCCATGGTGCGCTTCTTTGCCAGCCATTCTCACCAAAAACGCGCTATCAAAGTCTCAAAAACAGAAGAATTGGGTGCCGATCAACTCAACGTTACCCCCAAAGGGGAGGTCATTCCCGAAGGGGCCACACCGATCTATACCCTTATTGAGCAAAAAGCCAACGCGCTATCCGACAAGCGCAAAAAGCTTTCCAAACCCCAACTCATTCGACAAATCAAATCGCTGCTCACCCTTCCCATTCGCCGAGAGATTCCCCACTATCGTTGCTTAAGAGCAGTAAGCGAAGACGGCGTTAGACTGGCACGTTATGCCATAGAAACAGAAAACAACATACGTGCCATTATGCGAAAACGCCTCGAAACACCAACCTATTCCCACACGCTTGATGTTGAACCAGAAGTACACCTTTATTTGCCCCATGTCTCTTCGGAGCAAGATCTTTTAGAAGATTCTTGGGCCAAGTCGCTTAAAAAACAACATCCTTTATATGCCTTAGATGTCAGAGGTTTGGGTGAGTCACTTACCAGTGACGAACGCGAACTCTTTCACCCATATGGCAACGATTATATGTGCAATGGATATGGTTTGCTCTTGGGGCAAAGCTTTCTGGGGCGACGGGTCTACGACCTTTTGTGTACGCTTGATCTGCTCGTTGCCGAAGGTGCAAAAAAAATCCACCTCTACGGGCGTGGTCAAGGGGCCATCCATGCACTCTTTGCAAGCATCCTCCACAACAAGGTGGCTTTTGTGACATTAAAAAATGGCCCACTCTCTTATCAATCGTGGACCCAAACCCCACTCGTGCACTGGCCCAATGCCAATATCCCACGTGGGGTCTTAAAAACCTTCGATTTGCCAGATATTATCCGAGCAATGGGCACCAAAATATCCCTCATCCAACCATGGGATGCCCATATGAACCCCTTATCGGGCCAGGCTCTTATCCAATTACTCCAAGAAACCGGACTCTCTAAAGCGTTGATCAAACGCAAATAACAACGGGGTATCAAATGGCCAACCAAACCCAAGCCCAAGCGCTTCTACAAATTGTGAGCAAGTTAAAAATATTTCAGGGTCTTACACCGCGTGAAGCCGCCCAAATGCTCAAATCATGTACATCGCAAACCTTTCATCCCAATGAAGTGCTCTACCAAGTGGGCACGCCCAGTCAAGAAATGTTCATTTTGTTGCAAGGACGATTAAAAGTTGTGGGCAAATCGGGTACAGCCTTAGGAGATATTCTGCCAGGTACCTGTTGCGGCGAAATGGGGGTGTTTACGGGGCAACCTCGCTCTGCCACGGTTATTGCCACACAAAAATCGGTCGGTTTTAGCATCACGAAGCAAGACCTTCAAAGTGCACTCAAAGTCAACCAAGACATGCATATTAAGGTTTTACAAAATGTGATCACCTTATTAAGCGAGCGGTTGGGCACTGCCGATGGGTATATTGAAAATTATGCAAGCAAACTCAAACGAGCAGAAGACGAGCGTGGCATGTTAGATGGATTAGAATGACAAATAATAAATGCAATTATTAATAAGTTTGAAACATACCCGTAACATATGCACTGTATATTTGTCATCGACGACTTTCGGAAGGGCATCTGGTTTATCGGCCAGGTGCCCGTTTTTTATAAAAAAAGGCGACGCAAGCATCACGTCGCCAAAATAAAAGCCATCTGTCACACACTGTTATTTGTTGCCATCATCACCAGAATGACTTAGGTCTTCAGATTCTTGACCTGCATCAAAACTCACAATGTCCATATTTCCTACATATTTTTCGGTGCGATATTCTTTCACCGTTTGCATTGCCTTCACAATCGCCTCAATTGCCAATCCCGCCTTTCGAATCGACGCCAAGCCCTCTCTCATTCCACCATCTACAATCTTATAATCTTGCAACAACAAATCAACCATACCAATAATAACCGTAAGGGGTTGATTGATTCTGTGAGCAGCAGCCCCTGCGGTTTGCACCACCACAAGGTCGCGCTCCAATTCACGCGCCATCTCTTCTACACGCTGACGTTCCGTGATATCAAAAATCGCCGCCACAACCCCATCAAAATCGCGTGTGAGTTCATAAAGCGGCGCTTTGGTTACCACAAATTTTCTTTTATTCCCCTCTGGCTCTTCCATCTCAATTTCATAATGTTGCATCTTCTGATTTGAAATAATGGTTCGTGTTGCATCTGCCTCAATTTGTGCCACCTCTAAAGACCAAATCTTTGTTTGATGTTTTCCCACAATATCTTGAGGTGACTTCCCAAACAAGTCGGCAAAAGCCTTGTTACAATCTGTAAAAATTTGATCTTTGTCTTGCAAATAAAGTGGAATAGGTACCGTATCTACCAAAGTACGTAGAATATCCCAATTTGCCTGTACTTGTTCCGATGCCAATGCCAATTGTTTATTTGCCAGATGCAACTGCCGATTCCGCCTCACAACACGCGCCGATTGCCACAAAATCACCAAAATCAAACCTGTCAAACCACCAATAAACCAGGCCTGTTTCCATATCGGTGGCAACACAACAAATGAAACAGTGATCACATCACTATTATTAAAGGCTTTGTCACGCGCTTTTACCTGAAAACGATAATCTCCATCGGTTAATCCAAGAAAAATGTGTTCATTTTCGCGTGTATAATGAGACCACGCGCGATCATTTAATCGCCAGGCATATTGCAACTCTGATACTGCTGTATCGTGCCATCGATCTTGCCCTTGCCAACTAATTAACGTATTCCCCGGCTGCGTGACCTCTTCCACGTAAGACGTCACAGATAGCGTAGGGGATAGCTTTTCCATTTCTACCATAGCGGTTCCCCACTCGGGAGCAACCGTCCACAAATTGCCTTTTGAATCCATTTTGATTTCACCAACTAATTCATCAGGCAAAATATCGGGTGTCCAAGACTGACCATCAAAACGATAGATCCCCAAAGAACCACTGGCCCAAATATTACCATCTGCTGTTTCGATGATACTCTCAAAAAAATTGCCTTCCAAACCCTCTTGCTGTGTATACTGGCGCCACACCTCACCTTTGCGTTGCCAAACACCTTTCAACCGTGTGCCAACCCAGAGAGAGCCATCTTTTGCACCCAAAATACTGTGCACCCAAACATCTGTGATGGTTTCATCAATTTGCCATATTTGGCCATCAAAATACTGCAATTCATGTGTGCCTGCCCAAATGCGTCCGTCTGTTGTTTCCCCCATCGCATAGACCACATCAAGTGCTTCTGGCGGTTCATAATGAATCCATTTAGAACCATCAAAACACAGTAGGCCACCTATTTGGCCAAGCTTGTCATTATAATGATAGGCACCAAACCAAATACGTCCCTTGCTATCAACAAAATCGCTCTTCCAATAAATCATTCCAGAAAGGCGCGGATAGTTTT
>JAYODI010000030.1:0-17458 GCA_038279365.1 Candidatus Latescibacterota bacterium
CCTGAACACCCTTTGGAGAATTTTTAGTCAAAGATCTTGTATAATCGAGTACTTTCTTTTGTTGCGCAATTTCCAAATCATGAATCTCTGCAATGATAGCCTCTTCTACTGTATGGTTAGCCATGCGTTTCTCCTATCATTAAAAGATCGATAGTATATAACAAGCAACACGCCATAAGTATAGCCATCTTATTACAAAATTCAAGAGCGATTGATACATTGCAAAAAGGAGCATACCACTTTTTTGTCGTTAAAAAAAGTGTGTCGCCGAAGGCAAAAAAGGAAAAACCCAATGTCCCAAACCGAACACTGGATAACCATGAACGACGGCGTAAAATTAGACGCCACCACCTTCACCCCCGATGGTGACGCTCCTCAAGAAGGATGGCCCGCCGTCCTTCTCATTCACGGCCACGGCGACACCGGCAACAAAACCAGCATGTTTGCCCGCGCCCAACACTATGCTCAGCGCGGTTACTTCACCATCAGCTACAGCGTACGGGGTCAAGGCAACTCCGAAGGCCTCGTTTTTCACATGGGCCCGCGCGAACTCTTCGACCTCCAAGACGTCATCTCTTGGGCCTTACAAAACTGCCCCGTTCACCCAAAAAAATTGGCTGCTGTGGGCAGTTCACAAGGTGGTTGGCATGCTTACATGGCCGCCGCACATCACCCACAAATTGCCACCGTCATTGCCGAAAACATCTTCACCCAATACGACGAATTTGCCGTTCACAATGGCTGCCTCACCAAATGGTTCTTCACCCGCACCATGCGCCGCCGCATCCTCAGTGCAGGTCTCCAAGACATGGTGCGCCAATGGGCCGTAGACGGCGATTGGTTCCGCATACAAGAATGGGTGCGCCCCACATCGCCCATGATCTTTGCCAACCGCATCCAATGCCCCATTTTCATCGTTCACGGCTGGCACGACATCGGCATGCCGCCCAATGAAGTTGTGACACTCTTTAACAAAATCACCGCACCCAAAAAACTCTACCTCGGCGGCGGTGGGCACGACGGCTTAGACAGCGCATCCGCCAAAGATATGAGAACAGATCTCACCGACCGCTGGTTAGACCACCACCTCAAAGGTGAAAACAATGGCATCATGACCGAACCCGCCATCACCTATGCCCAACGCCCAGGGTGGAACCACATCCCCGTCACATCCATGCCACCATCCGATGTCAAAATCAAAACGCTCTACTTAAGCGCACAAGCCCCCGAACAACAAACACCCAATGATCCCAATGCCACATTCGAGGTCTTACGCCCACAACCCATTCGTGCATTAACAGACCATGCACCCACAGGTCCAACAACGCACTCAAACATCACAAACCGACCCAGCAATCCCAACTATACCCTCAAAGACGCACTCAATGACGACATGGACGGCGTACCCAAAGCCCTAATAAAAGAAACCATCAGCTTTGCCAGCACACCCTTTCCATCTCCCACCGAAATTGTGGGATCACCCACCGCGAAACTTTTTGTGATGCCGAATCGTCCACAACTACAAGTTGTTGTCGATCTCTTCGATGTATCACCCAATGGCGAACGCACATTAATCACACGGGGTCAGTTTGGCACGCGCACCGCACAACCCGGTCAACACCTTACCATAAACATCGACATGCGCACCATCGGTTATCTGATACAATCCAACCACCACCTGTGTTTAGACATCAGCAACTACGACACAACCTATGCATTTCCCTACTTTGAACCCGTTGTGTCACGGCTCTATCACGACAATCAATATGCATCAGCCATTGAAATACCCATAAAACAAATCTCATTCTAAAATTGGTCCAATACCAGCACTGTACAAACACAAAAGGAATAAATCCGTCACTTAACAGAATAACGGATCATCTATTGGACAAGATGCAAAGATTAGATATATTTCAAAAGACCAGAAATAACAGAACCTCATTTGATACAGAGATCTAAAATGAAAACATTAACCATACCTTACGACGAACACTTGCTCTTGCTTACAGGTCAAGAACCAGCAGAATTTGAACAAGAAGCTCGATTTTTATTGGCACTCAAGTTTTTTGAATTACATCGTATTTCAGCGGGAAAAGCAGCTGAATTATCGGGTCTCAGCAAAGCCGATTTTCTATCTAAAACCAGCGCATTAAAAATTCCGGTTGTTGACCTGGACAACGATCAATTAACCACAGAATTCGGATATGAATAATGTGTTACTTGTTGCCGACTCAGGTCCACTCATAGGGCTGGCGGGTGTATCACAACTTAATCTTTTACCCATATTGTATCATCGTATTGTTGCACCTTTAGCAGTGATTAACGAAATTGCGACTGGAGAGCAAAATGTCTCCAGTCGTAACTTTTTAGATCAAACAACGTGGCTTAAGCATATCAAAGTCGAATCTTTATTGGAAACACTGTCTGGAGCATTGGGGCGGGGTGAAACAGAAGCCATTTCGTTAGCCAAACAACTACCTCATTCACGGTTATTATTAGACGATCATCGTGCAAGAAAATTTGCAGACACATTAAATTTGGAAGTCATTGGTTCTGCTGGTATTTTGGTGCAAGCAAAACGAAGAAACTTTATTCAAGAAGTGGTCCCCATTCTTTATCTTATGAGAGAGAATGGTTATTATATCAGTGATCGTATCATTCATAGAGCAGCTTTTATTGCAAATGAAACGATCTAAACTTTAAATGCGAGGCTGGAATGCGTTACACTCAACTCATGACACAAACCCTAAGAGAAGTCCCCTCCGATGCAGAAGCCATCAGCCACCGTTGGGCCTTGCGTGCGGGTCTCATTCGCCCCTTGGCCGCAGGCATCTTCAGCTTCTTGCCCTTAGGGTTGCGCGTCAAACAAAAAATCGAAAACATCTTACGCGAAGAAATGGAAAGCGCCAACTGTTACGAAATCTCCATGCCAGTTGTACAACCCGCCGAAATCTGGCAAGAAACTGGGCGGTGGAATGACGTCGGCTCCGAAATGATGCGCATGAAAGACCGTGGTGATCGTGACATGTGTTTGGCAATGACCCACGAAGAAGCCGTCACAGACTTGGCACGTCACCTCATTCAAAGCTATCGCCAACTGCCCCTAAGCGTCTTTCAAATCCAAACCAAATTTCGCGATGAACCCCGCAGCCGAGCCGGTCTTATTCGCGTGCGTGAATTCACCATGAAAGATGGCTACAGCTTTCACATCAATCAAGAAAGCTTAGATGCATATTACCCCCACATGTATCAAGCTTACGAACGCGCTTTCAAACGCACAGGTTTAGGCAGTTCAACCATTGCTGTTGAAAGTGACACGGGCATGATGGGCGGCACCGAAGCACACGAATTTATGTACTTAAATGACGGTGGTGAAGATACCCTCCTCATTTGCAAAAATTGCGACTATCGCGCAAACCGCCAAGTGGCCACTTACACACGTGAAACCATAGATGCACAAGAAGTAAAGCCCATAGAAGAAGTTGCCACACCCAACTGCCAAACCATAGAAGAAGTCGCTACCTTCCTCAACGTACCTGCTACCCAAACTGCAAAGGCCGTGTTTTTTGCGGGCCTCATTGAGGGCGAAGAAAAAATCATTTTTGCCGTTGTTCGGGGCGATCACGAACTCAATGAAACCAAATTGGGCAACGCCCTTAAAGCCCAAGACTTGCGCCCCGCCACCGATGACGAAATTCGTGCCATAGGTGCCATCCCTGGTTATGCATCACCCATCGGGGTGAAAGATGCACTCATCATTGTCGATGACGCCATCGCCAAAGGTTTCAACTTTGTATCGGGTGCCAACAAAGAAGGGTATCACAATCTCAACGTCAACATGGGGCGCGACTTTGAAGCCGACATCATCACCGATCTTGTTGCCGTTTCAGAAGGCATGGCCTGTCCCAATTGTGCCACACCCTTAGACAGCACGCGGGGCATTGAAGTGGGCAACATTTTCAAATTGGGTTCCAAATACAGCAAAAGCATGAATGCCCAAGTCTTAGACGAAAATGGCAAAGCACAAACCATCATCATGGGATGTTATGGTATTGGTGTTGGGCGACTGTTGGCCTGCATCATCGAAGAACACCACGACGACAACGGCATCATTTGGCCCATTTCAGTCGCCCCTTTTCAAGTCGAAATTGTCGTGCTCACAGGCAAACAACCCGCCGGAGAATTGGAAGCCGCCGAAAAATTGTATAGCGAATTGAAAGCCGTAGGCATAGACGTGCTCTTAGACGACCGCGACGAACGCCCCGGTGTCAAGTTTAACGATGCCGACCTCATCGGCATTCCCATACGTCTTACAGTGGGTGCCCGTGGTTTGGCAAACGGGCAAATCGAAATGAAACTGCGCCACGAAGCCGATCGTTCCGATGTGGCCATAGAAGAGGTGATCACGCGCGTTCAAGAAGAAATTGCAAAATTGTATGATGCTTTAAAACAATAGACAAAAAATGGGTACGGATTTAAACCTCTATCCGTACCCATTTAAAAAAACAGCGTCATCCTATTTTGCACAGAAAGGACAAACCATGTCTATCGAAAACAAACTCAAAGCATTGGGCATTACCCTGCCCACACCCCCACAACCAGCAGGTGCATATGTTCGCGCAAAAAAAACGGGTAACTTGATTTTTGTTGCCGGACAATTGCCACTTGTTGCAGGAAAGTTAGAATACAGCGGGCGGGTTGGAGAGGATCTCAGTATCGAAGAAGGGTATGAAGCAGCCAAAATTTGTGCGCTCAATGTGCTGAGCATCTTACAAGCCGAAGCGGGTTCATTAGACGCCATTGTACAATTGGTGCGTGTAGAAGGGTTTGTGTGTTCTGCAGACGGATTTACCGATCAACCCAAAGTCATCAACGGTGCATCCGATTTTTTTAGCCAAGTTTTGGGCGAAAAAGGCAGCCATGCACGACTGGCCATTGGTGTTAAAGAATTGCCATTGGGTGCATCGGTAGAATTGTCGGCCATTGCAGAAGTAGATACTTAAAAAACGTAAATGGATTCACGCCATTCAGGAAAGCCCAGGCGGTGTGCCAATTCACTGATTACGCGCTACACTCGATGTCAGGTAGGTTCACTACGTTCACTGTGCGCTTATGCGTCGATTCGTTGATGACTCACTACGCTCGTTGTAGCCTACGGCTGTGCGCCGATTCGCCGATTCGCCAATTCACCTTACTTTCGACTCATCAATGTCAATTGTTTCAAAATTTTAGGTTTATCAGCCGCATAATCCAAAGCCGTTTTGCCGTTGGCATCGACAACTTTGATATTGGCACCCGCTCGAATCAGCACCATAACCACATCGAGATAGTTGTTTTCGATGGCCCATAACAAAGCCGTTTTGTCCTGTACATCTGCTTGTTCCAGCTTGGCTTTTTTTTGCAATAATGTCATTACGACATCTGTATGCCCACCATAAGCCGCATGCATCAAAGCATGCCAACCCTTTGTACCCACTGCGTTCACTTCGGCACCCGCATCCAAAAGTGTTTTTACAATTGATGTATCCCCCTTGTCTGCGGCATACATCAATGGCGTTTTATCAAATGTATCTTGTGCATTTGGGTTCGCTTTGGCCTTGAGCAACATATCCAAAATATCTTGATGTCCCAAACGCACCGCCTCCAAAAGCGGTGTCACATCATAGCGATCTTTTTCTATATCGGGTTGTGCATCGAGCAACAAACGCACAATGGCAGGGTGATTTTTTTCTACAGCCCACCAAAGAGCAGTACCTTGATGAATCGTTGTATTTACATTGGCACCCGATTTTAAGGCCACCTGCGCAATTTCTATGTTGCCAGTCGCTGCCGCTTGCACCAACAAGGAGTCCAATTGGCTTGCCTGCACGTGTGACATGCCAAATAAAAACACAATTAAAAAGCGCATTCCAAACATAAACCATCCTTTTTAAAGAAAAGGGCGCAGTCCGTATACGGACTGCGCCTTTCTTATTGGCATAAAATAATCCGAAATATTCGCATATTTTAATAAAACATAGGCAGAGCAAAGAAATCTGTCAACAACACTAAAAAATAATGGCCGCCTGAATGCGATGAAGCACTTCTTGCTCATACGCTTTAAAATGTTTGTCATAAATATCTTGGCGCAAGATGGCCACCACCTTATAAGACAAAGACCGAAAGCGTCCTCCCGGAATATACATGCGGCATTCAGGGTCTGTTCGGTCCCACAACCGAGGATCTTTGGGCGCCAAATAATTTAATATTTTTTGACTGCCATCTTCTTCACGCGAAAAAATAGCAATCAAATGAGGCGCATGGCGGCTGTCATCGTGCCCAACACTTACAGCTTGTGAATCAGTGGTATCATACCAGCGCGGCTGATCACCCCTATTGACACTGATGCTTCCTCCTAACGAAACCATCGCACGTGCTGGCGCAATCACATCACTTTGCATATTACACAAAGCAACCATATAAGTCTGATAAAGACCCCCTTCGCTCAAATTGGCCAATGCCGTAATTGCTTCATGGCGCGACACGGGTTTACGCGCTTGCGTTCGGGAAATAAACACCTCGGCAATGGTTACAGGGATAATTTTTCGCAAATCCAGCTCGGTAAAAATTTTATATGAAAAATTGTCTTTTTCAAATTTTTCCGAAACCTTCACCTCATCACGTGTCTTGAAAAACTCCCGATGAAACGCAACTATTTCTCTATTTTCAGACAATCCAAAAATTCGCAATACACCCTCATGAGCGGCCAACTCTTTAATGTCTGAATGAAAAAGTACCAAATCAATAAGCGTTTCCGACACTGTTTCAATTTGTGGCGTTTGTGCCACAACCATGGCTCCCCGAATCTCATGCCCATCCACCACCCCTGCTTGCCAAAGCCCCGCATCGTGCATAAAACCACCCAAAAAAACTTCTACCAATTCACGCTTAAACAAAATCTGCTTTTTTTCTTTCAAAATCTTATCGTTCATATGCAGTGGTGGTGCTTCACCCAAATATTCAAAAATTTGTTCGGGAGAGGCTTTTGAAAAATATTCTTCCTCACCCATCATGGCCACCAACTCCGTGGCAAAACAAGCCACCTTCAGCGCGTGTTTAAGGCTCACCACATTGATGTCATGTTGGGTAATGAGATCCATAATCAATGTGTTGCCATGCTCAATATATTCTTCAATGGCATTTTCTGTGTTTTTGCGAAATCGCTTTAACGCTGCGCCAAATACAGACAATGCCTGTTTGACCTCTGGGCGTGTAAAATCTTGCGATTTAAAGTGCATACCCGAAAGTACACCATGTACTTGTTCGGCATGTTTAGACACCCGCCTTGCAGAACGTGTAACCCTTTGCGTTGCCATCCTCGCACGTTCTTCACCATTTAACCGTTCAATATCATTTGCAAGTTCTGGGGGCAAGTCTTCTTTGTTGCGAAGTGTCTTAATTTTTTCACCATCGCCACTTTCATAAACAATAACCGAAATTGATGCATCCAAGTTGCGCTTTCGCCGCGCAATAAATTGCAAAGCACGAGGGGTTAAGTGAGAGTTATAAGTGATCATCTCTCCCCCGCCGGGTGCGTGGTGCGATTCGGCTATGCGAATGTCTAAGCCCAAATTTTGTCGCTCGTTTTTAACCAACAAATCATGTGCTTGACGTATGGTAAGTTTGCGAACATTCATAAGGCAACGGGCCCACTTTGATAAACCACATCTGTAACATGAAGCACAGGATGTTCACGCAAAGCAATCACGCGCTTGTCTCGCACCACATTGCCTTGTGGATCATTTACAATTTGTATGGTTGGGCGCAATGGGTGAGCCTCATTCGATTCGATCACTTGCCCAACAGCCCCCGAATTAAGACGCACCAAACTGCCCAAAGGAAATGTCGATAATTTACCAATTAAAACACGCATCAAAGCAGGCGAAAATTTAGCACGTGCACTACGGGTAATTTCTTGTACGGCCTGAAATGGCAAATATCCTGGTCGCTCTGGCCGTGCACGCGTCAACCCTGCATATGTATCTGCCAACCCAATGATCTTGGCATAAGGCAAAATTTGATCACCCGACAAACCCTCAGGGTAACCCGATCCATCTTCACGCTCATGTTCCTGATACACCACATCAGCCAACCAACTGTATCCAATTCCCAAAGACTTTAAGACCGTTTGTGCACGTTTGGGATGGTTGTGCAACAACTCACGATCCTTTTTATCCAACTTCACTTTGGTAAAAAAGTCGGGCGGCAAATAGGCCATACCCACATCATGAAGCAATGCAGCCACCCCCAATTCCACCAATTGGTCAGGTGTATATCGAAACCCTTCACCAATTTTAAGTGCATAAATACAAACATTGATCGAATGCAAGACCACACTTGCCGAAAAACCATAATCTTCGCCTGTTTCAGGTGTTTGAAGTGCCCATCGAAACAAATCATTTGTAGCAGAAGGGATGTTCACAATGTGATGCACCAACTCAAATGCGGGTTGCACTTCCAAACGTTTAATGGTGTGTTGTGCACTCATAAACCCTTCAACATACGTATACAAATGTGTGTAAATTTTCTCTATATCAAGCACATTCAAATCGTCAGGTTCTGGCACATAAACAGGTTTTACATCCAAATCAGGCGCTTCAACACCAGATGAGATTTTGATTTCTTTTTGAAACTGGGCTTCAAACGCTTCTAAGCTTTTACTCATATTTTGACATTCCCGCATACAGGTGCGCACCAGGCGATTCACAGGCCCCGGATACCCCCGCCCCTGTTTGCGACAGTTATCAGCCTGGTCGCGAATGGCATCAACCGATTCATGCAAGGTGTCCAACTTCTCAATAATGCTGCGATACTGTCTTTCATAATGCAATATCTTGTCTTCCAACGCTTCCATCTCATCTTTGCGCGATGTAATCACGCGCTCAAGGCTACGCTGGTGTGCTTGTTGTTCCTCTATCAATTTGGCATTTTGGCGTTTGAGTTCGGAATGTTCCAAAGCATTTACAATGGCCTGTAACAATTCCAACATTTCAAATGGCTTTTCGATATAATCATAGACCCCCAACCGAAGTGCCTCAATTGCCGATTCGGTTGAGGCATAACCCGTCATCAAAATAACCGCCACGCCCGAGTGATTTTCCTGAACATAACGCAACAACTCCATGCCCGACATTCCCGGCATGCGAATATCTGTAACCAACAGGTCATAAACATTTTCTTGAAGCCATTTGATCGCTTCATGCCCGTCATTTGCAGTATCAACAATAGTACCCTGATCTTGCAAAAAGTCGGCAAGACCTTTGACCAAAATATCTTCGTCGTCCACAAGCAAAATACGGCTGTTTTTAAATGCACTTTTGATCATGATCAGTCGTTCAAATAAGAATTGGCAAATGTCAAAATCGTATTTATCTCAAAATGTTTGAACACAACACCCAAACAAACATTCACAAAGGTAATGAATATAAGCACGAACCATACCAGACACATCATTTAACATAGCCTTTTCGTAATTATATGTAAAGCCTGTATTTAAAGATATTGATGCAGATCACATCATTCACACTTTAAACACAAAATGGTTAAAATGAAACATAATATGGTAGATTTCATGCTATTTTTATTGTACCATATTTAATAAAGACCAACACACCTTATTCCTTGAAACAAAATACCCAAAAAACAAATCAAAAACCATTCATACCAAATAAAAACAGGAATTTATGTCATGGAAATGGAAAAAGCACTGCTTGAATTAGGGGTAAACGACAACACCCTCACCGACCAAGAAAAAGCATTTTTAGACGAAAATGGTTATCTGCCCCTCCACAACATCCTCTCACCCGAACAAGTCTCCGCCTTGCGCACCCGATATGACGAATTGGTCGAAGAAGAAGGCGAAGATGCAGGCAAAGAAGTACACCAAGAAGCCGGTACCAATCGGTTGGCCGATTTGGTTAATAAAGGACAAATGTTTGAAGTTTGCTTTACCCACCCCCGTGTCTTGGCCGCCATCAAACACGTTTTGGGTTCCTATTTTAAACTGTCTTCCCTCAATGGCCGAGCCGCCCTGCCCAACCAAGGCCTGCAAGGCATTCACGCAGATTGGGGCACTGCCGTTGAACCCGGCGATTATTATGTGTGCAACTCCATTTGGTTGCTCAACGATTTTTCGCCCGAAAACGGTGCCACACGTGTGGTGCCAGGTTCTCACAAAAGCCGGCAACACCCCCGCGATGTTTTAACCGATCCCAAAGCACCCGTGCCCAATGAGCTAATCATAACAGAAAAAGCAGGGACCGTGGTTATTTTTAATGCACATACTTGGCATGGAGGAACCCTCAACCGCAGCAAAGAGCCCCGTTATGGCCTACACAGCTATTATTGTCGCCGCGATCAAACCCAACAATTGGTGCAAAAAGACTATATCAGGCCCGAAACATACAACCGCCTCAGCCAAGCCGCGAGAACCATTTTAGACGTTTAAATCAGGCCCACTTTAGATACCCTGCCCACCATAAATCCCAAAATATTGGATGACTATTAAAACCGTCACCTATAATAGATTTAAAGAAAAACGGTGCTTATAAGCACCGTTTTTTATTTTTTTGTGCAGAAACTCATGGATCTGCCGATCATGATGAATGTGAGGGTTTTTCCCTTTTTTATACCGTGATACCCATCTTGCGTGGGGCAAGATCGTATCACAAAGACCAACACGTGGGGTGTTGGTCATACAAAATCGATGGGGCCAGCGTCTTCATGGCGCATTTACATACCGCTCAAATCTGAGCCTTATGTAAGAAAGGGTATCTCTTATGCGCATCTCAAGTTCCAATATCCAATTTGCGTCACAACATGTCGAAACGCAAACCTATACACAAAAAGAAACCATTACCGAACGCATCCGCCAAATTCAAGAAGACGCACCCAACCGCACAACCACACGTGCCCAAAATGAAACGGATCGCCCTCAAACACCGCCACGCTTCAACATCTCCGACACCGTCAATCTCTCCAACCGTTTTGAAGGTTTGGGCACACTCATGCAACGTGCCACCCAAACCATCAAAGACAACACCATCGTCAACACCGCCACACCCACCGAAGGCATGAACCCCGAAGACTTTGAATTCAGTGCTGAAGACAAAGCCAAAATCGAGATGATCATAGCGACTGTTGAACGTATTACGGGCAAAAAGATAAAACTCGTCGAACCCGACAAAGCCCTCAAAGAAGCCTACCAAACACCCACACTTGACTCACTGCCCGTAATGGCTCAAATGAAGGCCGACCAACAAGCCGCACAAGAAGCCATAGAAACTGCACCACCGCCCACACAAATACGGGAAGTGCGTTACCAATTTGAAGAATCATATTACGAAGCCGAGTCCACATCTTTTGACGCACAAGGCATTGTCAAAACAGTCGACGGCAAAGAAATTGCCATGGACATTTCATTGTCTATGAGCCGAGAATTTCTACAAGAAAAATCCATCGACGTCACCATTGAACAAATCATCAAAGACCCACTCGTTATCAACTTCGATGGCACCGCCGCCGAGTTGACCGACCGCAAGTTTGCATTCGACATCGACATGGACGGCGCCACCGATCAAATCAGCTTTGTCAAACCTGGCAGTGGTTTCCTCGCCCTCGACAAAAATGGCGATGGCACCATCAACGACGGCAGTGAACTATTCGGTGCCCGCACCGGAAACGGCTTTGCCGAATTGGCTGCCTACGACGACGATGCCAATGGTTGGATTGACGAAAATGATTCCATTTACGAAGGTTTGCGCATCTTCTCCAAAGACAGCGACGGCAATGACCAACTCGTTGCGCTTGGCCAGCGCGGTGTTGGTGCCATTTATTTGGGCCACACCGACACACCCTTTCAAGTAAAAGACGAAAACAACCAACTACAAGGCATCGTGCGCAAATCAGGCGTATTTCTAAACGAAAATGGTTCTGCTGGCACAGTACAACAACTCGATTTGGTTGTTTAATAAACGCCATCTACAAACACATAGTTTTATAAAAAAAACCGCATTGCGCGGTTTTTTTTTGTCCATTTCTCAAGTCAAACAACAACCATCACAGCGTGCCAATACCTTTTGCATATCCTTTTAAAAGTCTCTACATTACCACCCAGTTGTGCGCACACACCCCATCAATGGACAAAACGGGCTTTTTGTAAACCGCACCTTCACCATACAAATAAAGGTGAAGTGCCCTTTTAAAGGATGACATAAAAGCACCTCTTACTGACAATCATAATAAACCAACATGAAAGCGAGTTGAAATGTCTCCCGAAGAAAAAATGGATGTGCCCTTTCCGGCACTGACCCCAAGCCAACGCCTACACTTAGACGTCAATGGATATGTCGTCATCGAAAACACCCTCACACCCGATGAGTGCGGTGCCCTCATTGAGGCGTTGCAAAAACTCAAACGCGACATCATTGCCGCGGGCAGACCCCTATCCAAAAGTCACGATCAATCAACCAAGGTTCGAGGCGCCGGCCTCGCAAACAACAAACCAACGCACCACGATTTTATGCGCGATATCGAACAAGCAGACCCTCTCTTTGCGGCCTACATCACACATCCCCGCATGGTGGGCATGGCGGCAGAAATCATCGGTGGCGAAGTGCGCATGGTAGAATCAAATGCCCACATCAATACACGCGCACCCGATTGGGAATCTCAAGATCCCGCAACCTACAAATTTGGCTTTCACCGAGGCACCGACGTGCCCTTTGGCAGCCACACACGACACGGTCTCTATCACAGTAACTTTGTCAAAACACTGACCAACCTAACAGATCTGGGGCCAGACGATGGCGGTACCGTCGTCATTGCTGGCAGTCACAAAATCGACTTGCCCCCCCAACAACTCATCGAATGCGCGTATCAAGACCGTTCACTCATTCACCAAGTCATCGCGCCCGCAGGTTCTACCTTGCTTTTTGCAGAACCCCTTATTCACGCCACAGGACATCTCATCAGTGAACGCGAACGCGTCATCATCATCACAGGATATGGCCCCGCCCAATTTCCATATTGGGGCGATGGTGAACTGACCGATGAATTCAAAAAACAGATCCCACCCAATCTGCACGTGTTATTCCACGGCCGTCAAAACTGGAACCGACGCGTTCAAGAACGCGAAGACCTAATGACCCCAGCCGACCCACGCCCCTTCAAATTGGGCACTTGGAATCAGAGAGATTGAGGGTCAACTTTTAGCCTGCATCCCCACCAAGCAAATCGTGATCGAAGGGGGATACGAAGGCGACCGCTCTCACCACCCCTACTTTCTGCCAGCGCCGTTTACCCAAGCGGTAGAAAGTGAATTCAAAACGGTTGTGCAGAAAACGATTGATACCCTGTCATAAAAACGGCATCGTGCAAATTAGAAATTCACACCGTATAAAAGGAACACCCAATGAATCTCAACACACTTGAAAGCAATACAGATTCATACCTCTGCCAAGCCCAGCTGAACCTGCAACGCATCTATACACAAGAAAGATTTCCAAATATTGTCATTACCCTCAAAGGAACAATCATCGCAACATGGGGCACAAAAAATTATATCGTTCGCCGAAGCGAAGATGGCGGCACAACTTGGCAACCTGAAATCCCTGTCGGGCCCGGTATGCACGGCGGAGGCGTCACCCTCGACGAAAACTCTGGCGACATTCTGGTCTTTATGCACCCAGAACATCCGCCCAAAGAAGGCAACTACGCAGCTCGAACCATGTTTCGCAGCACAGACGATGGCAAAACGTGGCATAAGGAAGAAGCAAACTTTGCAGAAGATGAACGCGGCAACATACCCTCCCTTCACTTCCACGAACACGGCATCACACTACATCGCGGGCCCCACGTGGGCAGACTGCTCAGACCCGCACGCGTCTACATCCCCCAAGGTGGGTACAACACCGCCATTTTCAGTGACGACCACGGCAAAACGTGGCAACCAAGTGCACCCTTTCCCTTAAATGGAACCGGAGAAGGCTGCGTAGCCGAAATGCAAGATGGGCGCATTTATTACAGCTCACGCAAACACTGGTTTAATGAAGATGAACCCTATCGGTCTGAACGTCTCAACAGCTGGAGTGATGATGGTGGCAGCACCTGGTCACAACCACAATACAACAAAGGCATTCCCGATGGCCCCCAATACCGAGGTGATGAACGGCGAGAAGCTTGTTACAACGGACACTTTGGCATGGCCGCCGGATTGGTTCGCCTACCCATTGCAGGCAAAGACATCCTCATCTACAGCAATGCCGACCAAGTCGAACACCAAAGAGATCGCATGACGGTTTGGGCAAGCTTCGATGGCGGTCAAACCTGGCCCATCAAACGACTTGTTTATGAAGGCCCCAGTGCTTACTCCTCTCTTAACGCAGGTCGGCCAGGTACACCCAGTGAAGGTTGGATCTATTTACAGTTTGAAGAACGGCAAGGCGGTGGACAAATTGCGCGATTCAATCTTTCGTGGTTATTAGGCGGTGTAAAAACAAACGATGGTGCACTACCCGATTGGCTTGGCAAATAACCAAGTCTAAATATATTGGATATGGCTTTGCCGCTGTTGATGTATAATAGGAAACGCGGCTCACAATGTGCTGATCGAGGCACCAGAACAACTGCCCAAGCTCATCAACAATTTCCATAGCAAACACCAACAGGAGCACCGCAGATCACCTTTACCGACCCCTTCTGCCTCTCAAAAACCGGATCAACCCGTCACAAGAGACAAATCAAACACCCTTTGGGCACTCACACCCAATACAAAAACCGAAGTCTGGTGTCTTCAACTGGCTCATGTTTCCTGATGTTTACAAAAGATAATTATCGTATATTATGACGCATGTTACTCATGCCCATACGCACTTAAGCAACACAACCGATTTAAGTGCGTTTTTTGTTCGCACAATTATTTTCAAAAAGCAAAACCCAAATCGAAGTGATTCGGGTGGAGTAATCTCATGCGTCATTTTTTTATTGTTCTCATCCTACTCAGTTTGTTTGCCTGCACCAACCCGCCCCAACAAGATGGCATGGTGCGCATCGGATGGCCCGGAAGCCCCGATGCACGCCACCCCGGCATTGCTGTTTTGTCACAAGCATACAGCATTTTTGCGCTGGTTTATGACACCCTCTATGCCCTCGAACTCGACGGGTCGTATGCACCCAGTTTGGTCACCAATAGCACCCAGTCACAAGACGGCACCACCTATACGTTCCACCTTCAACCCAACGCATCCTTTCACGACGGACAACCCGTCACCGCACACGACGTGGCTTTTTCTCTCAGTTTCTACCACGACCATCCCGACTTTCCACTCTTATATGCCTACACACGCCAGTTTAAAAAAATAACCGCCACCGACAATCACACCGTTGTGCTCGAACTCACCGAACCGGTACCCAACATCGAAAGCCAACTGGCCTTCCTCTTCATTCTACCCAAGCACATTTGGCAATCACACACCGAAGGCGAAAAGGCATTGCAATTTGACAACGCCAACATGATTGGCAGTGGACCATTCCGTTTGGTCGAATATGCACAAAATGCATTTGTTCACTTAGAACCCCATGCATCACATCCTTTGGCACCCAAAAACATTCATGGCGTTATTTTTCAAACCTTTGCCAACCAAGACGCCCTCGTACAAGCCATTCGCACCGGCCAAGTAGACGCCATTACCGAAATGCCTTTCACCGCTTTTGAAGGCCTTAAAACACAAGCCAACATACAGGTCTTTTCAGGAACACCTTCACAACCCGAAGTCACCGATATCATCATCAATCAGCTCGATCCCCAAAACGCCCCAGAAGGCAGCATCACCTCAGGTCACCCTGCTCTTCGTGATGTGCGCATGCGCAAAGCCCTTGCCTTGGCCACCAACAAACAACGCCTCATAGACATCGTTTTATTGGGTCATGGCAGCTTGGGCAAAACGCTCATTCCCGATGGATTGGGACATTGGTTTAACAGCGAACTGACAGATTATCCCTTTGATCCCGAACAAGCCAAAGCACTTCTCGACGACGCCAATTATCAAGACACAGACGGCGATGGCATTCGAGAAATGCCCAATGGTCAACCCCTTAACTTTCGTGTCAGTTGGCCCACAGACAGCACCATTTCTCCACGCATGGCCCGCATGTTGTCCGAAATGTGGGCAGACATTGGCATAAGTACCCAGTTGCAAGCCGTTGACCCCGATGCCCTCACCGCACTGTGTTGCCCCGCCTTTGATTACGACATCATACTCTGGGGGTGGACCACCGCTTCAGATCCTGCATTTTTACTCGACATCATGACCTCCTATGGCATTCCCACAGGCACCAACGAAACAGGATATGCCGACCCCACCTACGATGCCAAGTATCAGCAACAAGCCATTGCGTTGGATGCTCAAAAACGCCAACAAATTGTGTGGGATATGCAACGCCAAGTACACGAGGCAGTAACGTATATCATTCCCTTTTACCCTAAAGTTTTGCAAGCCTATCGTACCGACCGATTCTCGGGTTGGGTCACAAACACCCCCCGTTTGGGCATCGAAACCCCACGTTCACTTTCAGCACTCACACCACAACCTTAAACCATGCGTGCCTTTTTTCACAAAACGGCGTGGGCATTTTTTACCATTGGTATTGTGCTCATATTCAACTTTTTTCTCTTTCGCGTTTTACCCGGTGACCCGGCACGTGCAGGAGTGAAAGACCCCCGCATGAGCCCCGAAGCCCAAGCCGCCATTCGTGCGCGCTTTGGCCTCGACCGCCCCATCATCAATGGCATCACAGCCCTACATCCACTGCGTTTTGGAAGTTGGACAACCAACCCCTTAGACACGCAGTTTTTTTTGTACTTTCGCAACCTTGCTCACGGTGATTTGGGCATCAGCTACCACACCGGTCGCCCCGTTTCAGATGTGCTTCAAGAACGCCTTGGCAACACCATTTTACTTGTCGGTGCAGGGCAACTGGTCGCCATCTTCATCGGCCTATCACTCGGTGCATTGTCTGCGTGGAAAGCAGGCAAAACGCTCGACCGTGCCACATTCACATTGGGGCTTATCGGTTGGAGTTTGCCCACCTTTTGGTTGGGCATCATGCTGCTCTTTTGGGGCAGTACCCATTTCAACTTACCCGTAGGTGGCATGCAAACACCCGGATTTTCTCGCGCTAACATATGGACACAGTGGGCAGATGTTGGAAATCACTTACTCCTACCGACCCTGGCCCAAGCCATTGTCTATCTGGCCCAATACCTCCTCATTGCCCGCAGTGCCATGCTCGACACCCTCTCCGAAGACTACATACGCACCGCCCGCGCCAAAGGCCTCAGTGCCACGCGCATATTGACCCACCATGCCGCCCGTAATGCTGCGCTGCCCATCATCACCATGGTGGCCCTCAACTTAGGCTT
>JAYODI010000030.1:17558-32063 GCA_038279365.1 Candidatus Latescibacterota bacterium
CCACCTGGTGCCTCACACTGGTTGGGTACCGACGATGGTGGACAAGATGTGTTCACCCTCTTTTTACATGGCGCGCGCATCTCCCTTATCATTGGCTGTTTTGCCACCCTCATTTCCGTGATCGCTGGCGGGTGCGTCGGTCTGCTCTCGGGTTATTGGGGTGGGCGCATAGAAAACGTACTGATGCGCATCACCGATATCTTTCTCGTCATTCCCGACCTGCCCCTCATCATCGCCTTGGTCGCCATCATTGGCCCAAGCATTTTCAATATGATTTTTGCCATTGGTCTGGTCGGATGGACAGGTACTGCACGTTTGGTGCGTGCCCAAACCTTGGCCGTGAAACACCGCAAATTCATCACCCGAGCACGTGCCATAGGGGCAAGCCACACACGCATTATCTTTCGTCACATTCTCCCACAGGTTGTGCCTCTGTTATGTGCCAACACCATTCTTGTGCTCTCACTTGCCATTCTCAACGAAAGCACACTCAGCTTTCTCGGTTTGGGAGACGCCGCATCCATCAGTTGGGGCCAAATGCTTCATCTTGCCTTCACGCGAGGGGCCATGAGTGCCAGTGCATGGTGGGCCTTGGTCGTGCCCGGTTTTGGCATTGCATGGGTCGTGCTCGGGTGCGCCCTTTTGGGTCACGGTCTCGAAGACCTCTTTAACCCACGTGCGCGTTATCATTATCTCACACCCGGGCCAGCGCCCACACCCACACCCACCCATCCCCCCACCGATCCCAACACGATACTTGCCGTACACAACTTAAGCATCGACTACATCCTTCCCAACGGCCAACCTGTTCGCGCCATAGACAACGTGAGCTTTGAACTCAAGCGCGGTGAAATTTTGGGCATTGTTGGCGAAAGCGGATGTGGCAAATCCACACTGCTTTTAAGCCTGTTGCGCCTCTTACCCGCACGTGCACAAATCTCCCACGGAGCCATTCATCTTGCTCAGCGCGAACTCCTTTCTCTGAGTGAAGCCGATATGAACGATGTGCGTTGGAAAGCCCTATCCATCGTTTTTCAAGGCGCCATGAATGCCCTCAACCCCGTACACACAGTAGGCGATCAAATTGCCGAAGCCATCAGTCGAAACAATTCCGATCTTTCAAAACAAGCCCTCGATCAACGCGTGTGTGACATTCTTCAACAGGTGGGCATTCCCACAGATCGACGCACCCATTATCCCCACCAATACTCAGGTGGCATGCGCCAACGCGCCATGATCGCCATGGCCCTTGCCTGCAACCCCACCATCATTTGTGCCGACGAACCCACCACCGCACTCGATGGCATCAACCAAGCCCAAGTGCTCGACCTTTTAAACGACTTGCGCAATTCACTTGGGTTATCCATTATCATGGTCACCCACGACTTGGGTGTGGTTGCGCGTATTTGTGATCGCGTGCTTGTCCTTTATGGCGGCACCACCGCCGAATATGGTACCGTTGACAACATTTTTCACAATCCCACACATCCTTACACACGCGCACTCATTGAGGCCACACCCGACCTCACCCATCCAGACCGCGCACTCACAACCATTCCGGGCACACCACCTCAACTCGATGATTTACCACCCGGCTGTCGATTTGCACCCCGATGCCCCCATGTAATTCCCATATGCCACACAGATCGCCCAACAGTGCACACACAAGATGGCCAGCATCAAGCCAGTTGCCATCTGGTTAATACAGACCAAACCTAAAACCGTCGTCTACAGGAACCGTCATGTCCCTGCTCACCGTCCAAGATCTGCACGTCACATTTCCTGGCAAATCCACAGGACTTTTTCGCAAACAATCCGCCACAGTCAAAGCGGTCGATGGGCTCACATTTGACATCCAATTGGGCGAAATTTTTGCCATAGTTGGCGAAAGCGGATGTGGCAAATCCACACTGGCCAATACCCTTGCAGGCCTCGAAACACCCCGCATGGGATCTCTCACCTTCGATGGCATACCCATTACGCCACAAAACAAAACCCTCCGACGCCGCATCCAAATGGTCTTTCAAGACCCCTATGAATCATTGCCACCTTCCATGACCATTCAGCAAATTGTGGCCGAACCTCTTATCGTACACAACCTCACCTCCAACCCAACCGAACGCGATGCCCGCGTGCGTCGTGCCCTCGAAGATGCAGGCCTCAACCCACCCGAATCCGTCCTTCATCGCCGCCCACACGAACTCTCTGGTGGACAAAGGCAACGCGTGGTCATTGCCAGTGCGCTGGTGCTCGAACCCGAACTTTTACTTGCCGATGAACCCGTTTCCATGCTCGATGTCAGCATCCGTGCAGGCATACTCAACCTCTTCGACAACTTGCGAAAAACACGCAACCTCTCCATCCTACTCATCACCCACGACCTGAGCACCGCCGCACATTTGGCCGACCGCATTGCCGTCATGTACTTGGGCCGTTTTGTCGAAATGGGGCCTACACACGCCGTCCTCAATCATCCCACCCATCCCTACACAAAAGCCCTTTGCTCCGTCGTACCCATTCCCGATCCACGTCGCCGTCACAACTGGGCCGTTCTTCAAGGAGACATGCCCAACGCCGCACACCTACCCACCGGATGTCGTTTTCACCCCCGATGCCCCATTGCCAAACCCCAATGCAAAACCACCGATCCCGACTTGATCACCATATCAAATCAACACACAACAGCCTGCCTCTTAGCATCACCCAACCCAATCACAAACCTCAAAAACACATAATATCCACTCTCCGAATCCATTGATCATCAAACCCAAATCTATTACTTTGTCAAAACAAACAGATATCCGCCAACTACTGATTCCTGATTCCTTACAGCTGACCACTGAATGCTGACCGCTCATTTAAAAAAGGATCACACATGCCAAACCAACACCCATTCCAATGGCACATCACACGCCGTGATGTTTTAAAAATAACGGGGCTCACCATGGCAGGGCTATCTTTAGGCATTCCACTTTCAGCAAATGAAAAACCCATCAAACCCAAAATTCGTTTTGGCATGGTCACAGACCCACACTATGCCGACGCCGACACAAAAGGCACACGCCATTACAGAGAGTCTTTGTCCAAATTAACCGAGTGTGTCACCTTCATGAACGAACAAAAAGTAGACTTCTTAATTGAATTGGGTGACCTCAAAGATCAAGACCCGTCTGCCAACGAACAAAACACATTGAAATATCTCCAAACCATTGAAGCCGTTTTTAAAAAATTCAAAGGCCCACGTTATCATGTCTTAGGCAACCACGACATGGACAGCATATCCAAACAACAATTTTTATCACACGCCAAAAACACAGGCATCACCCCAAATGCCAGTTATTATTCCTTCGATCAAAAAGGTCTACACTTTGTCGTACTCGATGCCAACTATATTTCCGATGGGTCAGATTATGACCACGGCAACTTCAGTTGGACAGATGCCAACATTCCCAACACACAAATCGAATGGCTTAAAAAAGACCTGGCATCTACCACCAAACCCACCATCGTTTTTGTTCACCAGCCCTTAGATGGCAACACCAAACACTGCGTCAAAAACGCAGAACAAGTACGACACATTTTAGAGTACAACAAAAACGTGCTCGCCGCTTTTCACGGGCACAATCATGTAGGAAATTATAGCCTCATTGAAGGCATTCACTATTACACACTCAAAGCCGTCATTGAAGGATCGGGCGAAGAAAACAATGCCTATGCCATTGTTGAAATCTATGACGACCGTGTTGTGGTCACTGGATATCGTAAAGCCGTCAGTACAACTATGGCACGAACGTAAACAGAAAACACAAACGAATCCATCGCCTTTTTTGAAAAAACTTGGAAACAATTTGTGCCCGAAGATCAACCTTTTGAACACTTCCTATGGGATCAGCAAATAGAAGACATGTATGCCCAAGAACAGCGCGTTTAGGCACTCACCCAATTCTCATCGGACATCGCCATCTTACTCGCATGTATGGGGCTTTTTGGCTTGGCCTCATTTGCCGCAGAAGAACGGCGCAGTGAAACTGCCAAATGTGAAATGGCAAACACAAAACCTTTCAAATCAGTACAACAAAGACCCAATATATCACACAGTTGATTCGTCTGCCATTTGCCTTCTCCAAAGGAATACCCATGCTCGAAATAATATGGCTCCTCTTATTACTCCCATTCACACTTCTCCACGCCCAAGAGAAAACCCCAAAAAACACATCCTACTCAGCCATTGTTGACACCCATCACAGCGGCCAAGACGGCGCAGTCATAAACGATACACCAACCTACAAAACCATTGGTGCCGCCCTTGTGGCCGCACCCGATAACAATACATCTCCACACACCATCTTCATTCGTGCCGGACGCTATTACGAAAAACTCTCCATTGACAAACCCAACATTCATCTCATCGGCGAAAATCGAGAGACAACCACAATCACCTACGATGCCGCCGCAGGAACACACGATCCACAGGGCAAACCCTATGGCACACGCGGCAGTTTCACCCTGCGTATTTCTGCGCCCGACTTTCGGGCCGAAAACCTCACCATCGAAAACAGCTTCGACTACCATGCCAATCGCGCCAAAGCAGATGACGACCCCACCAAATTACGCGATTCACAAGCTGTTGCATTGCTCACTGACCAAAACAGTGACCGTGCAACCTTCATTAATTGCACACTCACCAGCCATCAAGACACGCTCTTTGCAAATATCGGTCGCCATTATTTTTATAAATCCATCATCGCTGGCAGTGTTGACTTTATCTTTGGTGCTGGCCAAGTGGTCTTTGACGACTGCGACATTATTTCTCGCGACCGCTATGCCACCAACAACGGCTATATCGTTGCCCCCAGCACCCTCTTGGCACAACCCTTTGGTTTTCTCTTTACGCATTGTCGCCTCAAAAAAGAAACACCCGAAATGAATGCAGGCTCCGTTTCCCTTGGCCGACCTTGGCATCCATCGGGCAACCCTCAAGCGGTGGGTAGTAGCATCTTTATGCACTGTGAGATAGATGACCACATCAGCGAACAAGGCTGGGTCGCAATGGGGGGTGGCAAAGATAAAAATGGCAACCGCATCATGTTCCAACCCGAAGATGCACGCTTCTTTGAATACAACAACACAGGCCCCGGTGCCATCACCAGCCCATCACGCCGAACCCTAACCGATACCCAAGCCCAAGCTTACACCATCCACAGTGTGCTCAACGGGTGGCAACCTCATAAATAATCACCATCCACACGTTCAAAAAGCATTATCCAAATTATAAATCAAAAGGCGATACCTGTGCGATATCGCCTTTTTTTATTGCTGACACACCCACAAACACAACCTATTATAGTCACAAATAACCTCCTATTATGTCTCTATCCGAAAGATCGCAATATGCCACGAAAAACCTTGCCCAATACAACACGCCTCACCCAAGAAGGCGACTTTGCCGCCAAAATGGTCGCAGGTATCAACCAATACCTCACACGTGAAACCGAAACAGCAAAACAAAACCGAACCATCCACACATCCTCACCCGAAACCTTGCGACAACAACTCTCCCAAATGCTCGGCCTCATCGACCAGCGAGAAAGCGAAAACATTCAGATCATCGCACCCATCACTGGCCCACCCGAAGTCGCTGCTGGCCCAAGCTACAACATTTTTGAAGTGCGGTGGCCCACACTCAAAGGCGTAGACGGCGAAGGTCTTCTCTTAGAACCCAACACACCACCCATTGCCAACATCATCGCCTTGCCCGATTGCGACATCACACCTGAACAATTTACTGGCCTCAATGCCGATCTCCCTGAGTCTGCACAAACGGCCCGCCACTTGGTCGAAAGCGGTTGTCGCGTCCTCATCCCACTCCTTATAGACCGCAACTGCACCCACTCGGGTCACCCCAACATCGCCATGACCAATCAGCCCCACCGCGAATTTATTTATCGCGCTGCATATGAACTGGGCAGACACATCATCGGCTACGAAATTCAAAAAATCCGTTCCGCCATCGACACCTTCTCCAAAGACACCATCCCCCTCGGTCTATTTGGTCACGGAGAAGGCGGCTTGCTCGCCTTTTATGCCGCCGCCATCGACACCCGCATTCAAGCCACCGTTGTATCGGGCTACTTTCAACCCCGCGAAAACCTCTTTGGCGAACCCATCTACCGCAACGTCTTCGGCTTGCTCAAAGAATTTGGCGATGCTGAAATCGCCGCCCTCATCGCACCACGCAAGCTCATCATCGAAACCGCCAACCATCCAGAAGTTAAAGGCCCACCCACATCTGCTAATGTTAAAATCACCGCTGCACCAGGCACCCTCACCACACCATCGTTTAAAGCTGTCGAAAACGAATTCCATCGTGCGTGTGACCTCATAGAAAATCCAACCGAATCACTCACACTCATCCAAAGTTCAAATGGCCACCCCGGCTCAACACAAACCCTAAATACATTTCTCACCAAGCTCGGTATACCCACACACCAAAACACACCCACAGCATCACCCACTTTTGTCCGTGAAGGCACCGACCCCAACACCCGCTTCAAACGCCAATTTGACCAACTCGTCAACCACACACAAGATGCGCTACGCGAAGCCGAATTTCGCCGCGCCGAATATTGGGCCGATGCCAAAGACCCAGACCTCACCATCTACACCAAACAATTAGAAACGTATCGCGACCGCCTTTGGGATGTCATTGGCCCCTTACCCGATATAAAACTGCCACCCAACGCACGCACCCGTCTCCTTTATGACGAACCCAAACTCACCGCTTATGAAGTGGTGCTCGACGTTTACGACGATGTCTTTGCCTACGGCATCTTGATCATCCCCAAACGCATTCGCAAAGGTCAAAAACGCCCCGTTGTTGTTTGCCAACACGGCTTAGAAGGCCGATCTCAATCCATCGTCAATCCCAATGGCCCACGCCACCCCTATCGCAACTACGCCTACGACTTGGCCAAAGAAGGTTTTGTCACTTACGCCCCCCAAAACCCATACATCGGCGAAGACGACTTTCGCGTTCTACAACGCAAAGCCAATCCATTAAAACTTTCACTCTTCTCCTTCATTGTGCGCCAACATGAGCAAACCCTCAAATGGCTCTCATCCTTACCCTTCGTCGATTCAGAGCGCATCGGCTTTTATGGCATCAGCTACGGTGGCAAAACCGCCATGCGCGTCCCTGCCCTTTTAGATGGTTACTGCCTCTCCATCTGCTCCGCAGACTATAACGAATGGATCTGGAAAAACGCATCCACCCACCACAAACACAGCTACATCTTTTCAAAAGAATATGAAATCTTCGAATTCAACTTGGGCAACACCTTTAACTATGCCGAAATGAGCTGGCTCATTTGCCCCCGCCCCTTTATGGTCGAGCGAGGTCACCACGACGGTGTGGCCCCCGACGAATGGGTCGCCTACGAATATGCCAAAACCTATCGCCACTATGCCCTCCTCGGCCTATCCGACAAAACAGAAATCGAATATTTCAACGGCCCACACACCATCAATGGGCAAGGCACTTTTGAATTTTTGCGCAAACACCTCAACAAACAATAGGACACCCACATGCCCATTCAGCAAACAGAAACCCATGCCGAATTAACCGCCCCAGAAACCGTTCACAGCTATCCACGTTCCAACCGCATCAAAGGCATTCGCCTCGATCTCACCTCGCGAAGAACCGACGCCTTTGGCAGTGACATTTGGCCCATCACCTGGGCCGATGACGACCACCAATATTCGGGCTTTGGAGATGGGGCCGGGTTTGAGGCCATTGACTACAAAGAACAATACGGCCCTCACCGCGTTTCATTGGGCGTTGCACGCATCGAAGGCGATCCCAACACCTACAAAGGCATCAACGTTTGGGGCGGTAAAAACCACGAAAACCCCGCACAATTCACAGGCAAATCCACAGGCATCATTTGTATCAATGGCGTTCTCTATAAATTTTGGGCAGGCCCAGAATCAAACACCGTACCCGAAACACGCATCGCTGTTTCATATGACCATTCCAAAACATGGCAGTTGCAAGAATGGAAATGGACCATGCAAGATCGCCTCTTTTCTGGCACCTTCATCAACTTTGGCAAAAACAATGCGGGGGCCAAAGACAATTATGCTTATGCCCTTTTCTCACGACTCACACAAATACCAGAAGAACCACGCAACTGGCAATATGAAGTGCCAGGTCAAGTCGATCTGGCCCGCGTTCCCACAGATCACATCTTAAAAAAAGATGCATGGCAATGGTATTGCGGCTTAGATCAAAACGACCAACCCAAATGGTCCTCTAACTTGCAAGACCGCCAACCCACATTTCAAGACCCTTCAGGCATCAAAATCGTAAGCTGTTCGCACCATGCCCAATCAGACCGCTTTCTCCTTTCTTATAGCTTTCGTGACACCAATGGCAACTTTGGCCTCTTCGAAGCCCAAAACCCTTGGGGGCCGTGGCACGTTGTTTCCTATGTTGAAGATTTCGACACCTTCAAACCACCCGAACCCTGTCACCGTGTGTGCACCTTTCACTTTGCACCCAAATGGTGGCGCAACAATGGAAACACATTCACCCTGGTCTTCAATGTGGCCGATGATTCGTGGAACACCATTCATGGCGAACTCGTCTAACATTTAATTCGCCAAATATTACGAATTATACTATATTATTTACAATAATTCGCAATAGGAGACGATTTATGCGTATCGAATCATATCTCAACGATGAAGCTGTATTAAGTGAAATAGGCCAGCGCTTAACCAATCGTCGGATTGAACTTGGACATACACAAGCCGATCTTGCCGAGCAAGCAGGCATTTCAAAACGCACAGTAGAGCGAATTGAAGCTGGCAAGCCAACTCAAATAACCAATATCATTCGCATTCTCAGAATTTTGGGTTGGTTGGAAAATTTGGAACGCCTCATGCCAGAAACGGGCCCAAGTCCCATGGATCTTCTAAAACACAAGGGCAAAAAACGACAACGTGCATCTGGGCAACATGCTCCATCAAATGAACCATGGACCTGGAGTGACAAAACATGAGCACCGTAGCCGAAGTCAAACTCTGGGGGCGAACCATCGGTGCTGTTGCGCTACCTGATAACTCAGAAACAGCCTCCTTTGAATACGACCCAAATTTTGTAAGCAGCAATATTCAAGTATCTCCATTAAAAATGCCATTGTCCCAACAAGTCTACACATTCCCAGCACTCTCACAACAAACTTTTCACGGATTGCCAGGTCTTCTTGCCGATTCTCTTCCAGACAGATTTGGCAACGCGCTCATTGATACATGGCTCGCCAGACAAGGCCGACAACCCGAATCTTTCAATGCCGTTGAACGACTCTGCTATATCGGAAATCGAGGGCTTGGCGCACTTGAGTTTTTACCTGCTTTGGGGCCAACCACACAACAAACAGATCGCATACAAGTCGATCAACTTGTTGAACTGGCATCTGAAATATTGATGCAACGTGAAAACCTAAACACATCGTTTGACAGCAACGTGAACGAAAATGCTTTTAGAGATATCCTAAAGGTGGGTACATCGGCAGGCGGAGCCAGAGCAAAAGCCGTGATTGCTTGGAACCCAAAAACAAATGAAGTTCGATCAGGGCAAGTTCAAGCACCTGAAGGTTTTGAATATTGGCTTTTAAAGTTCGATGGGGTGAATGGAAACAAAGACAAGGAACTTGCAGACCCACAAGGATATGGGATAATTGAATATGCCTATTATCAAATGGCAACAGATGCTGGTATCACCATGAATCCTTGTAGGATTTTTGAAGAAAATGGCAGATGCCACTTTATGACCAAACGATTTGATCGAACAGATGGTGGTGAAAAAATTCACATGCAATCACTGTGTGCATTGGCACACTTCGATTTCAATCTGGCGGGTGCCTATAGTTATGAGCAGGCACTCCTAACCATCCGCCAACTGAATCTTCCTATGGATACAATCGAAGAACAATTCCGTCGAATGACCTTCAACATTATTGCACGCAATCAAGATGATCATGTTAAAAATATTGCATTTTTAATGAACAAATCAGGTCAATGGTCGCTCTCTCCGGCTTACGATGTAACCTACAGTTACCAACCATCAGGCCAATGGACCTCAAGCCACCAGATGACCCTCAATGGCAAACGTGATCATTTCACACGTGAAGACTTCAAGGCTTGTGCCAAATCGGCCGCTATGAAACGCGGTCGTGCAGAATCTATCATTGACGAAGTAAGCAATATAATCACACATTGGCCCGACTATGCAGATCGTGCTGGTATTCCTCCAAACAGACGAGATCATATTCACCGTACATTAAGACTGGAAATAGGAAAACAAAAATGATGCATCTCAGAAACGCCAAACCTGACGATCAAAATAACCTATTGCCATTGATACAAAAATTCGCGTCCAGTGTGGAAGATGCCGACCAATTTTGGAAAAGTTATCGCAAATAAAGGACACGGCTCATGACCCCCCAAAACCTCCTCTTTATCTGCTCCGACGAACACCAGCGCAATGCCAGCAGATGTTATGGCAACCCCATTGTACAAACCCCAAATATCGACCGTTTGGCACAACGCGGCACCCGCTTCACCAACGCCTACACCAACTCACCCATATGTGTTCCTGCACGTGCTGTTTTGGCATCAGGTTATTATGCACATCAAACAGGTCACTGGGACAATGCCTTCCCCTATTATGGCGAACCCCAAGGTTGGGGTCATCGCCTCCAAGAAGCAGGTCATCGCGTCGACTCTATTGGCAAGCTCCATTACCGCAGCCATAACGATGACAATGGATTGACCAACGAAATAGAAGCCATGTATGTGGCCGAAGGCATTGGTGAAATTATCAGTTGCTTGCGCGAGAAAACACCCGATCGCCAAGGTCGTGGAGGTATTCTCAATGCAGGCCCCGGTGAATCGCAATATTTACAATACGACGCCCGAACCGCCAACAACACCTGCCAATGGCTCACCGACCATGCCCACGATGAAAAACCATGGGCTCTCTTTGCCTCATTTGTTTGCCCACATCCCCCATTCACGGCCCCCCAAGAGTGTTATGATCTCTATCCACACGACCAAATGCCTTTGCCAACCCATTGGCACTTTGAAGACTGGCCCCACCATCCCGCCCTCGATTACTTTCGCCAACACTTTGGCTGGCAAGAACCCTTCAACGAAGCCACCATCCGCAAAGCCATGGCCACCTACTATGCCCTTTGTACGTATGTCGATCAACAAATTGGCAAAGTGCTTAATACCCTTGGTGAGCAAAACCTCACCGACAACACCCGCATTATTTATACATCTGACCACGGAGCTATGATGGGTGCACACGGTCTTTTTGGTAAATTTCAAATGTACGACGATGCCGCAGCCATCCCCTTCATCACAGCCGGGCCAGACATACCCCAAAACAAAGTGGTCAACACACCCATCTCACTTGTCGATTGTTATCCCACCATCCTTGAATCATTTAACCTCGCACCCCATGACCATACTCGCCCCGGACAATCGCTCTTCTCAATTGCAAACGCGTCCGACCAGCACCGATACATCTTCAGTGAATACCACGCAGCAGGCACCAAAAATGGCATCTACATGATCACCGATGGACAACACAAATACATTCACTATACACACGATGTAGGTCAATTTTTTGACCTCAAAAACGACCCTCAAGAACGCCAAAATTTATACGCCTCGCCCGAGCATCAACAACTCATTGGTGAATTTCAAAGAGAACTCTACACTCTCCTCAACCCCGAAGAGATTGATGCAAAGGCCAAAGCCGATCAATGGGCCAAAATAGAAGCCTTTGGTGGTGAAGAAGCCGTCGTCAAACGCGGCCTCAGCAACTCACCCATTCCTGGCACCAAACCTGTCTTTCAATACTTTAAATAAATACCGACACACCTTGTTCGCACCCCATCACAAAGGAATAAATTCCTTCGTGTTCACGGGCCAAACCCAAAAAGGATAAAACATGAACCAAACCCTCAAAGAACTTCTCGCTATTGAAAACCAAATTGGCATGTGCTGGTTGGGCAATTTAAGCTGGCTCATTCGCGCCGAAGGAAAACTCATTGCCATCGACCTCGATTTAGATCGCCCAAATCGCATACAACCTTCACCCATCCCCACAACCGACATTGCACAAGCACTCGATGTTCATTTTATCACCCACGAACATGGTGATCATTTTAGCGATGCCACATCAGGCATTTTGTCAGAACAATCGGATTGCACCTTTGTGGTGCCTGCAAACTGTGTGGAAAAAGCAAAAAAAATTGGCATCCCTAAAAACCGAACAGTGGTGGCACGTCCGCATCATCCGTTTACCATCAAAGGCATCCACGTAGAACCCCAACGCGCCCTACATGGTCACACCAACTTTACCGTTTATCGCCGTGCCAACCTCGAAGACTGTGGGTATGTGTTTACCCTCCACAACCGCAAAGTCTTTCAACCCGGTGACACCGTTCTGTTGCAAGAACACCTTGAAGACTTTGAAGATGTCAGCGTCCTCTTTGTCTCACCCACCTTACACAACATGCACCTCACCGCATCCAAAACATTCATAGAAACCATTCAACCCGACTTCATATTCCCCCAACACTTTAATACTTATGAACCCACCGAACAAAACAGTTATTGGACGGTCGGTTATCCCGACGAATTACACACATCTTTATCACCCAACTTTCAAAACAAGTTTTTTAAACTCGAACAAGGCCATGTATTCACCATCGATTCCTAATGTTCGCACCCCATTCACACATAAAAATAACATGCCTTTTTTTATGGCTTTTGTAGAATTCCTAATGATCAAAATAATAATAATCAAAAGCTATTTTTATAATCAAAAAAACACCTCATCTCATTCTGGCACAAATCCTGTTTTTTCCCACTTAATTTTTATGTTCTCTTTTGGGTTTTCTCTCTTTCATTCAGCCACGGAACAATTCTTCTTTGTGCTTCATTATAACCCACCTGAACAATATTATCGGCCTCTTTAAACCCAAGGATATCAAAATGCTCAACAGGCATAGATATGTAAACATCGGTGAGTTTTTCTACAATGCCTTTGAGTTGCAAAACGGCACCAATTTCAGCAGATCTTTGCATAATCGTCGGCAGGGTAGGCATCTTGATCTTCTCTACAAATGGGTTCATTTTGCTAAAAATCAAATCCCAACCAGACAAGGTATCTCCAAATGTCATGTTTTCACCCATATCAACAATTGGGCTGACGTCAATGGCAATCACCGTGCCCCCATCACACATCTGGCTCATCACATCAATGGGTAGGTTGTTGAGAAGTGCCCCATCCACATGCAGGTCTCCATCAAATACCACCGGCGGAAGAACGGCCGGAAGCCCACCACTCACACGCACAGCCTTCCACAAGGCGCCCGTGCGATGGGTCTTAACTTCTGCTCGCGTCAAATTGCTTGACACACAGAAAAATGGAATCCAAAGGTCTTCAATCTGGGTATCATTACCCAAACATTCTTTGATATCATGAACAAGAATACCATCGGCAAATATCGACGTGACCGGCGGCGTAAGGTGAAAGTGCCAACGGGAAAATATCTTTCGGGTAGCTTGAATCATGGTTTTGATGTCCCATCCATTTGCATACCCTATCGCGTATACACTTGAGACATAAGCACCCATGCTGTTTCCGCCAATAATATCAATTGGCAGTCCGGCTTCTTGCATTGTGCGAATCACACCAAAGTGAGCAAAACCACGTGCACCCCCACCTCCAAGGCATAACCCAACGGCCTTGCCCGCAATAAATCGCGCCAACCGCTCAAAATCACCATCTAAATTCCAACGAATATGATAATGCTTGGAGATTTGCCGAGCATTGAGCCATTTGATCGTTCCTTTGGGTTGTTGCTCACCATCTGGATAAAGCAAAACCAGATCTTTCCGAACGGTAGCAATTTTATTGACATGGGCTTCAAATAAAGTCTGTGTGGGGTCATCGGTGGCTTGACCAACAAATATGATGCGGTCGGCTTGTCGAATTGCGCGCTGCGTCCAAGCCGACATTTCTCCATCCACTTGATAAACCACAAAACAATTGTCCGCTTCGTGATGATCGAGCCAAGCAGCGAGTTTGATATTCAATGGGTTGTCAGTATCTGCTTGGGCGATATTTCGAACGCCGAGAATAGAATCAACACGCCCACTGCTAAGATGTATCGATGAATCGAGTTTGTGGAGCGCGGCAACAAAACGTTCGGTAAACTGTGTCAACGGCACATCGGAATTAATGGGAACAACCGCAATATTGGTTACATTTTGCGGCCGAGTTCTCGAAAGTTGCGCGCGCCGTAACCGACCAATTACAATTTTTGTAATCTGCCGAATGACGTTGGGATACTTATCCATCAACCGATCAAAACCTGCCTTAGAAAATTTTACCAAAGCAGTATCACGAACCGCTGCAACATC
>JAYODI010000030.1:32163-57332 GCA_038279365.1 Candidatus Latescibacterota bacterium
TCGGCAAGTTGGTTTCGAAACAAACGCTGACGAATCGTTTCGCCTACCTGTGCTAAGGCATATGGATTATCTGAGGTAATACGACTGAATCCCGATTCTGGAATCTTCACCAATTCTGCACGACTGGTGGTGTGCGCATAAATGCTCGCCGTGCGATTTTGCCCCGTAAAAACACCCATCTCACCAACCAACTGACCCGGTTTGTTCTCCCCAACAAACATCTCAGTGCCATCATCCATTGCAATAGCAACCTGCAACACACCCTCAATCACCAAGTATGTCGAATCGCTGTGATCGCCTTGTTTAAAGAGCCTTTCTCCAGGTTCTAAACTGACCAAAGTCAAGTCTTTCGACAAATCTTGTAGAACAACCTCGTCAAGGTCTTTAAACAGATACGTCTCTCGAATATGCGCGAGCAACTCCGTTCTCGACGGTTGTTCTTTCGCTTCTAACATACGTATTTCCCCAAAATATGTTGGTTTTCTCAGCTGTGCGTCACGGGGTTCTCAATTTCAACAAGTTTCAAATAGTCAATGCGATGTCCCCCAGACGTTGTCTCCCCTGAAGTTGTAATCGTAATGACATGATTGCCATTTGAAATATCGTTGAGTGATACGACAACGTGCTTAAACTTACCCTTGCCCACACCACTGATGGGTGCCAGTAATTCCTCATCAACAAACACTTGGTCTTTTTCGCCCCCCCACCGGTCATAGATAAAAACCAACTCACCATTTGAGTAATCGCGATCAAGAGTAAAGTGTATATTGAGCTTCTCCGTTGCACCCTTAGACTTTCGCCCACCCTGCACCGTAATCAGATGAGGGATGCTTGGGCTGTCAATTGCATCAATATCCGCCCCTACATGATAGTTGAAAACAGCTGTCCATTTCTCACCAAAATCGCTTCGCCCCGATCGACCAATCTGCCATAGTGTTTGTTTAGAAACTTCTTCGTCTTCCTCTATAAAGATGGCCTTGGTTTCAAGATCCGTCTCTAGGGTACTTAATGGGACAATTTCTTTATTATAATTTTCAATCTCTTCTTCTCGATGTGCCGCATTACCCACAGCACCATGTTCTCGAATCTCTTGCTGGGTTTGAGAAATCGTCTTGATGACAGAAGCAAAAACGGTTATGGGGAGTTTAGACATCTCAAAAAACGGCACAATTGCAAGTCGAGACACGTTGCCAAATGACGACGGTTGCCCGCCATCCGTTTCCTCGGAGTCTTCCACAGGGTCGGGGCTTTCCGCTTTTTGTTGAATCTCATGCATGGTTTTGGCAATTGTTTCCATGCTAGAGACCATAACGTTCATAGAAAACTTCATCATCTGTTCGAGAAAAATCCCCATATCTGGTTCAGTCTCCCTTCTATATCAGAATTACTCTGAAAAACGTTGGAAATGCGCCGTCATCGAAGGCGTGAGGAGCAAGCGCTTCGGAGGAAATCTCCGAAGCGCCTTTTATATTAAACCAGAATGTGTTATTTCAGCAGCAGCATCTGACGCGTTTGAGATACATTGCCACTCGACAACCGGTAGACATAGAGTCCACTGGCGACACCGCGGCCAGTTGCATCTTTACCATCCCAAAAGATCCGATACTGTCCGGCACTCTGAAATTTGTTGACAAGCACGCGCACTTCCTGGCCCAGATTGTTGAAGATGGCCAGTCGAATTTCGCTGCCTTTATTCAACTCATACACAATCTGCGTGGCTGGGTTGAACGGGTTGGGTGAATTCCCTATCAGAGAGAATATGCCCAGATTTTCTAGGTCAATCTGATTCGTTACATCTGCTTTGCCACCTATAGGCAGCAGCACGGTAACTTCACGCCCACCGTTGATCGGCACACTGCCCCAAGTTGAAACCACGACACCCGATGCGTTGGTTGCCTTGATGTTATAATAGCCTGACGCACCTGAACGCCCGGATTGACTGGCTCCAATTTTGACGTTCACATGGCCGTTGGCATCGGTTGTGCCTGTCCATTTGTAATCTAAAGGTAATCCTGCAATCGACCGCGCGAAGGCCACTTCCAGACCCGCAGCGGGTTCACCGTTTTGAGTGACTGTCGCAACCACATGCGTTTGGCGATCCAGAATGTGAGGTGGGGGTTGGAATGTGGGCACCGTTTGCTGAACGGGAACACGCCGCAACTGATAAGACAAAGAGATAATGGGCTGCCCCTGTGCATTGGGATCGAGTGGATTCACATCGGGGGGATACAGCGTTGGGAACAATTGCCCGATCATGACGTCCGGGTTGTTGGGGTCGATTTCACCCACCAGGCGGATCTTGAAAGCGCCAGCATACCCGTTGGGCGCTTCCGGGTGACCCAGGATAAACAGGAACGTGGTTTCGGCGCCGTTGGGTCCTGTCGAAAACCAGTCGCCATGGGCGGTGTGGTGCAAGCTGGTGGCAATTGCATCGTTGGCGATCATATTGCCATCGGCGTGGAACGTGGGCGTCATGTACACTTCAGGAAAGGGCGACTGTGTCGGATCATCCGGCACGGCGCGTCCTACCCAGGTGCCCACTGCAGGATGGTTGCTCAAATTGCGGGACCCCGCGGGACCCACCCGGTGGCGCTGGAGCGACTGAAGGGTGTAGGTGCCACCAGATGTGCCGCCCACATCGTTTGGATCGAGCGGGTCTGCCGTTGGCGGAAAATGCACGAGCGTAAACGATCCTGTCATGTTATTGTCATCGGTCAGCTGTCCGGTGAATCTTACTTTGGTTGAACCGGTAAAACCCGAGTTGCCTTCCTCCGTCATGCTGAGCCAGATGAACGTGCTTTTGATCGTGCCATTTTCTACGGTCCATTGTCCATGACTGGCAGAGAGCTTCGCGCGCTCTTCCTGGGAAGAGTCAAAGATCACATTGCCATCATCGAGAAATGTGGGTTCGATGAACAGTTCGGCAAAGGCTGCCGTTTCAGGATTTTCCGGGGTTGCGCGTCCAAACCACATGCCCATGGCGGGTTCGTTGCTCAGGTCGATGCCTGTGACCGTTGACTGAGCGGGATCGACTTTGATGCGTTTCATTTGCTCAATGGTAAACACGCCCAGCGGAATGCCGTCGGCGTCATCGGCGACAAGCGCATCGGTGCCTTCTGGAAAGACCACTGGATAGATTTTGCCCGTCATTTCATCCGGGTTGTCAGGGCTCATGCGCCCGAACAGACGCACTTTGGTCATTCCCGTAAATCCGTTGGCTTTTTCGGCTGAGAGATTGAGCCAGATAAATGTGGCATGAATGGTATTGGGACCCGTTGCAACCCAGTGTCCATGGGCCGTGCCGTGGGCATTGGTCCACTCAATTGCATCGTTGGCAATCACTGTACCATCAGCCAAGAATGTAGGCATCATGACAACCTTGCCAAACGGCGAGGTTGATGGATCATCTGGCACTGCATGCCCATACCAAGACCCAACTTCCAGGCGGTTTCGCAGCGACTGCTGGGCTTCGCTATTGGCACTGAAACAAATGAGCAGACCAAGCAGCATGCTTGCTAGAAAAGCCGTTCTTTTTATCATTTCTTCTCTCCTCGGGAACAGGTGGAAAACAGCAAGAACAAGAATAACTGAGCGATTCCATATTCAGAGGTTTTCGAATCGACGCAGTTAGAATGTGAAATAGAATCCCATGGTGCCGCTTGTAATCTTGTTTGAGGTCTTCATGGTTCCGGGTGTGGTCGGTGGATTCGGCCCCAACTGGTCGATGAGATAGGGACCTGAGACGCTTTCTCTCGGCACAATATAACCCGATGCTTGTAGTGTGAGGAATGGGAACACTTTGATGCCCATGCCGCCCGTAAAGTGATTCTGGAACGTTGCCGGGGCACCCGTGGCCGTCAGCACGTTTTTGGATTGAAGTGGCATTTGCGTGAAGGCGTAACCCGCGCGCACGTCCACTTTTTCTGTGGCCTGATAGCGAACCCCCGCCTTTACAGAGAAGACGTTGCGCCAACCGAACGGCTGCACGATGCCATTGACGATGCCACCCGGGCTGCCGAACCCTTCGACGCCTTTGTATTTGGTCCAGGTTCCGTCGATGGCAATCTGGGTTTTTTCGTTGGGTTTGATGCCGGTGCCAACCGTCACCATGAGCGGGCCATCAAGATCGTATTCGAGGTCGAGATGATCGCCAAATGAGGGATCTGTGGGATCCCGATGGTAGGAATTCCACTCGAAAGGCGAATAGTTCTGAGGCAACAGGAGCGATGCGCCAAAACTGAGCATGTCGTTTGGCTTGTAGAATACGCCCACCTGGCCGCTGATCGCAAATCGACCGTTCTGATTGCCTCCCTGTGGGAAGAATCTCGTGCCATCTGGTGCAACAGGCGAGTTTGTGTTTGGTGCAACGTCGTCGAAAACCTCGTAGGGCAGCGGCGCGATGGCCAAATTGGCGCGATACACGTTCAGAGACGCCCCGATTGTCAGTTTCGGTGAGGCCTGATACGAGAAACCAATGGGAATTTTGGCGACGATATAATCTGTGAAAATACGGCCAAATCCGCCTTCTGCTGCTTTGTCGAAGATGATGGTTCCCGGCTGATGCGCGTAATCGGTTTGAAAGCCGGCAACGCCGATCAGGCCGAAACCGATGCCCAATTTCTGGTCTGGATGGCGGAACATCCAGCCAAAGGCGGGAACGATGCCGAGCGCCGGCGTGCTTTTGGCGTTGCCTGTCCGACCGAAGGCATTGACGTCGATATGAATCGCGGTTGTAAAGAATTCATTCGAAAACGTGATCTGGTTTCCCGGTTCGGCGCCAAGAAGGGCCGGGTTGTACATCAATGCGGCAACGGGATCTTCGGGCAACCCCGTTCCCGCGCCGCCCATCGAGCTGTTTATGGGGCCAACGCCGTGCAGCATGTGTCCCTGTGCCCAGGCTGAGCCGGACAACAGGAATCCGCAGAAACAAAGGATAAGAAACCGTTTCATGTATGATTTTCTCCTCAGATAGTGAATGCTTATGACATCCGGATCAGGGTGACGCTGATCGATCCACCCTGAGAGGCAATTATTGTTCGCTCTGAAACCCGGCGCTTCGCGCGGGGACCAAAAGGCTCACGATAGACGACGGCGCTCCGCACCTGTCTAACCGGCTTCGCCGGGAGTCGTTTATTGGATAGACTCAGACAGTTTCGCGCATGCAGTTTCTAATAGAATCCCTCCTCTATGGTGTTATCGTCTCGATATCATGCCGACGATACGCTGTCCTGATGGGGTGGTAGATGGACCGTTTGGAGCGAACATAAGGCCTCCAAGCCCCACCGACCATTTTGATAGCCAATGCCCGACCATTTTACGCCGCCGACCGGTGCATCGGGGTGAAATGTATTGTGCTGATTCACCCAGGCGGTTCCACATTCCAGCTGTGAGGCCCATTCGGCACCGCGTTTGATATCCTGGGTCCAGATCGACCCGCTCAGGCCATAGTGGGTTGCATTGGCACGCGCAATGGCGTCTTCTACATTGTCAAACGGTAAGATCGGAAGCGCTGGGCCAAATTGTTCTTCGGCGACAAGCGGCGCGTCGTCGGTTATATCTGTTACGAGCGTGGGCGGATAGAAGAAGCCGGGACCTGCGATTGGTGAACCACCGGTTGCTATTTTTGCACCTCGACTTCTGGCATCATCCACCAGGCTGATTACGCGCTCAAATTGCGGGCGGTTGTTGATGGGGCCTAACTGGATGCCGCCCTCCATGCCGTTGCCGACTTTTACCGATTGCGCAAATGCTGAGAGTTCGGTTACCAGGTCCTCGTGGATCGATTCATGGACATACAATCGCTTGATGGCCTGACACACCTGGCCGCTGTTTTCAAATGCACCCCAGAACAGCGACTCGGCAATCGCTTTGACGTCTACATCCGGCAGCACAATGGCCGCATCGTTTCCGCCCAGTTCCAGGACCAGGCGCTTCAGATCGCTTGCAGAGGCTGCTGCGACCGCTTTGCCGGTTGCGATAGAACCTGTCAGTGAGATTTTTCGGATATCTGGATGCGTGACAATTTGGGCACCGAGTTCGTCGCCGCCGGAAACCACATTCAACACACCTGGCGGCAGCACCTCTTGCAGGATCTCGCCGAGTTTCAATGTTGAGAGAGGCGTATAGGGCGACGGTTTGAGCACGATCGTATTGCCGGCAAGCAGCGCTGGCGCGATTTTCCAGACGGCCAGTATGAGCGGATAGTTCCAGGGCGTGATGGCTCCAATGACGCCCAGCGGTTTGCGACGCACTTCAACTTTGCCATGATCGTCGTCCTGGATCACATCCACAGGCGTCTTCATGCCAGCCGTTTGCTGGAACCAGTGCACGACACCGCTGACCTCGTGGAGCGCATTGCGGCGCGGTTTGCCCTGTTCACGCGTCAGTAACTCTGCCAGATCTCGCATCTGAGATTTCACGGCGCGCGCACATCCGATCAGTGCTTTTTTGCGTTTGGCCTGGTTTTTCTGCCAATCTCCGAAAGCCTGATGTGCTGCCCCTATCGCCATTTCGAGCTGTTCGGAAGAACACTCAGGACACGCGGCAACGGTGGTTTCCGTGGCCGGGTTGATGACGTCAAATGTGCGATCAGAACGGATTATCTGACCGTTTATGACCATTCCAAATGCATCCACGTTGCACATCCCCGGTTTTAAGATCTAACCCACGATCTCTTGCCATTTTGCCTTGGCGCCCGATAGAAATGGAGAACCATGCGATACAAAAATGGCATCAAAATCGTAATCCAGCAGTTTGCGAGACGATTTGGCGGCTTCCTCTTTGTTTTCCATCGCAAAACCCGGCATGGGACTCAAACCTTTGGGCAACATGCCAACAGCGCTGAACAATTTCATCGGAAGTGCGAAATCCCCCTTCTGGTAATTGAAAATCGCATCTCCCGCAATCAGCGCACCGTCGCCACCGGGATGCAGCAATATCGTTTCTCCCAGCGACATGCCGGGCATTTCTATTGCCTTCAAACCACCCGACAGAGTCTCGCCATCATCAAAGAACGTATCGACACTCGTTTCGATTTTGGACATCAGTTTGCGATTGGCCTGGACCGGAATCTGATATCGGTCGCGATAATAATCGGTATGCCGCACGTGGTTGCCACAGGTAATGATGATGTGCGTGGGGGCACCCAGATTTTCGAGCGTTTTGAGATCTGATTCGGGTAAGCGGCATGGATCGACCAGAATGAGGGCGTCTTCTGTTTTGACCACATGCATGGCGGCCTGCATGCTCATCGGGCCTCCCATGGGGACTTTGCCAACGGCTCTGTAGATGCCCGGAAGGCGTTCGGTAAGCGCTTCTGGTTTCATTTTATATATCTCCCATTGAGAATGTTGGGGACTCTTGCGGGATGTTTTCTGCCTTGAAGAAGGCCTGTCATAGCGATTGAACGAGCTTGCGTACCTGCTCTTTTGCGCCAGATAAAATGGGGGCGCCATGGGATACGATGAGCGCATCAAAATCGTGGTCCAGGATTTTGCGGTAGGAATCAAAACCCCGTTTCCGAATGAACGCGCGCGGCATGGTGTTGAGCTCGGCGCGAAACCCGACCAGCTTCATGCCGGGAACAATGAAGTCTTCGGGTTGCAGGTTGAAAAAGGCATCACCAACGATGAGAACATTTCGGTCGCCCAGGTTATAGAGCAATGCCGTTTCGCCTCGAAAGGTGCCGAGCATGTCGATGGTTTGAAAGAGGCCGAGGAGCGTGTCTCCGGGTTGGAAGAAGAGATCTACGCCGACTTCGATTTTGGACATCAAATCGCGGTGGGCACAAATCTGTGCGCCATACTGCTTGCGATAGAATGCGGCATCTCGGACGTGATTGGTACCACAAATGACCACATGCGTGGGCGTGCCGAGGGCCTCCATTTCTGCCAGGTTGGCCTGATAGAATGGATCGATTAAGATCACTGCGTCATCTGTTTTGATCAGATGCATGCTGCCCGGCACGCGGAAAGGGCCAAAAAACGGCACTCTTCCCTCGGCGCGATAGATGCCCGGCAGGCATTCCGACCATGTTTTTTCGTTGTCCAAGCGATTCTTTCTGTGTGGTGGTCAGGCTGCCTCGAAACAGGCGTGGAATCCGAGGTGAATGGGCGAATTGAGTTCTAACATGGCCACCGGTCCGTTTGCCACATTGAAGGCGTCGAAAATGGCAAAGTAGCTCTGGATTTTCTCGGCATCCAGCATCTGGCAGATGATGGCGCCTTCTTCCCCTTTGGGGTTACCCACAAAAACGGGTTCGCCACCCAAATAGTGGTTTGGCAAAACTTGGTACATATCCTGCGTGCCATTCCAATTGAGATGAACGAGCCGATCAAAAAATTTGCGTCCCGGTTTAGCGGTGTTGCCAATACCCAGCACCCAAAAATCTTCACAGCGCTGAGCAGTTTTGCGACCATCTATTGTAGGAAAGTCGCACATATTGTTGTAGCTCAATGTATGTTGTTCGGTGATTTCACATTGAGATAAGTTGATCTTCAAACGAAGTGCACGGGCTTCGCGAACATCAGAAAATAAATCGGGAATAATTTGATATTGATCATATACGGGCTGGTCCAATTCAATCATGTCAATGATGAGGCTGTCATCCTCTTCAAAGGCATGGGTCAAATGCAAGCAGTAGTTTTGCCCAATAGAAAAGGAGGCAATTTCTTCTCCCGTTTCGCAAGAAATAATGAGTAAACGGCTTCCGCGTTCTGGCTGCCAAACAAGTGCATCCATCAGCGGTTGCCCGTCGGACAGGAATTTGTCCATATCCAGTATATAGGGGCTTAAATAAAATATTGCATAGTGTTTGCTAAGCGCAAAGTCATGAATCGAGCATGGTGATTTGAGCGGAAACCGCTTGCGATAAATAAGACGGCCATCCGATCCAAAACGATAAAAATTCAGCATGGGGTGGGTGGGTGAAAAAGCGATGCCAAAATTGAACATGTCCCCAGTGTTGTGATCAAATTTGGGATGTGCAGAAAAAGGACTGACCCTATTGAGGCGTTTCCCAAAAGTATAGAGACCTCGTGTTTCAAGGGTGATGGGGTCAAGTTCATAAGGCACCCCCTGTTCGCCAAATGCCAAAAGTGTATTGGCAAACGGATAGACACTCACATTAACCGGCGAAGCCAGCGCAATTCCACGAATGAGTTGATCACCGTCAAAAGCCGTGCCAAATGTACGGTAGAGCGGGCGCCCCGCTTCGGCTTCATCAACAAATTTCTGACTGCGCACAAAGCGGTGTGTAACGTGTACCTCACCTTCTGAAAAAAGGAGGGAACAGACCATGCCATCGCCATCTAACCAATGCCGATATCTCAAGTTGCCATATACAAAACGCGCCGGGCCATTTAGATAATAGGTCCCCCGAATGTACTCTGGGATTTCACCCATAATCTGGTCAATTTTGTAACTGTCTTCATGCACATCAAGCATAAAGATGCGTTCCAGCATGGAAGCGTGATTCTCCATCTTGAGGTCCCGTTGGTTGCTACATCTGAAAAAACAACACAGTGCATAATATTCTGCTTTGACTATGTTGTTTTGATTAATTCACCGACACGTTTTCGGGGTTGTGTGTTTTGGCTTCACGAAATTTTTCCATACCATCAGGGCAAAATGACCATTGATAAGGCACATCAGAGCCTCTACAAATTTCATAATATTGTCGAATGGCTTCAACATCAAATTCAAAATGGCTAAGATCAATGGCTTTAATAAATGCCTGATTGGTCAATACCGATTTGTCCTCGAGTACAATTGAACACATGTAGGTTAAGAAATAACGTGCCAACTCAGAAAGGCTTTCGACCTGGCTTTCCAAAACTTGGCGCGCTTCTTCAACAGTGACGCCAACTTGGTAGAACGTTTTTTCTGCCGTCTTGAGCGGTTCGACTTGGGTGAAATCGTGAAAAATGGGATCAGCAAAAGGTTCGCGATGCTGTTTTTTCCATTGGTAAAAAGCACTGATAAATTGTTGCAAGTTTTTGTTGATGGGCCCCAACACAGAAAAGTGCTTAAAAAACGACAAAACAAATCGACGATCTGCACACAAATCATTAATGAAAGGAAAAACGAAGAAGCTGAAATAGACAGCGAGCTCCCAAGTATATTTGATGGAAAAAGCTTCCTGATCGCCCAATGCATCGTAACTGATGGCATAAGTAGGTAACAAAGACTCGTAAATAGATCGCACCATCAACTCATAAAAATTGCATTTGCTTTCTAATTCTTGAACATCGTCCGTTTTGATGGCATCCACAATTAAGGTATTGTGAAATGCTATAAAATCACTTCCGGGGCTATAGAGGGGATCGGTAAACCGGCCGGCTTCACCCGACATAGCCCAGCGCGCCTTGTTAATTGTTTGTCGGCACCCATGAGAAAATGACTTATAAGAACTCTTCGCCAAAATTTTGCGATTGGGCAGGTCGCGTTCAAAAAGCGGAAACCGCGCACAAAGCCATTTGATCAATTTTTCGGGTGTATTGACTTCTTTATGATCCACAAGCTTGTTGTCGTAGACCAATCCCAAACTGGTGATACCTTGAAGCGGAATAACCCAAAACCAAAAACCTTCACCCATGAAATGATTGGTAGCCTGCCAAGCGGGGAGATGCCCAAGATGCATTCTATCGCGTTTTAAACGACGTTCTGTGCGTGACAGATCCGTTAACCTGTCAATATCGACCAATCCGTCTACCCAAAAGAATGTTGAACCATGATCGATGGGGTTTGTTTCCTGTAATGCCATCTGACGTGCCAGCACCTTGATGCGCCCCGACGTATCAACAACCCAAGCAGTTGAGAAGCTTTTTTGCTGCTCCTGATATGTAAAGGTAATCTGGTGCGGGCCTTCTTCCGACAGCTTCACGTCGAGATCTGATGTGGGCGTCATCAGCGTAAAATTGTCGAATGTGCGATTGCGGCGCAACAGTTCGGCCTCAATTTTGTTTCGGTCAAGTTGATAACATGGAATATTGGAAAAGGTTCGAATATATGCATGCGAGAAATCCTCGAAATTGCGATTTTCGCGACCCGCGCTTCCCCAATAGAAACGCAGGTTGTATTTCATAAAATGCTCACGGAAAAGATATTCTTCCATGTCTAACACCTTGCCCAAATAATACCCACCAACCTGTACCAGTGATTCGCCGACCTTCTGTAACTTAGGTGGAATTTCTTCTCGGCGATCAATCAGCAATATCCGTTTGTCGGTCTCCAAAAGCAACTGGTGAGACAGCGTGAGGCCTGCCAGACCTGCACCAATAATAATGACGTCATAATCTTCTGTGTTTTGCATGGTTTTATGCTCTAAATGATGAATGGTTATATGTTCCAACAGGAATCCATTACAACTGCTCAATTACGAACTTTTTCCTTCTATCACCCAATCAGGCAGCGCATCGGCATCGAGCCAATTGGAAATTTGCCGCCAAGTGCGCAGTGAACCCAAGAGTGTTTGATAGTGCTGCATCGAATGTTGTGTGAGAAATCCTTTGTAGAGCCGCTCTTTTCGCACATCTAATTTTTCGCCAATCTGGCCACCTGTCACAGCATTCAAAAAGTCTAAAGTAGGAATCGTAGGGTCCACATTTTCGGCTTTGAGCGGCATGTCATCAAGGATATGTTTAATGGGTTTAAACACACGAGACGTCATGCCAAATGACATAAAATCGGCCAGACCAAAACTCCAATTGACCGGATCGAAACGCAGATTCATAATTTTTTCGGGCTGGTCAGAAACAAAGGTCATCATCAACCGCACTTCACCCGTGTCCATAACCTTAAAATTGATGGTTTGAAACGCAGCACCAAACTCGCCTGGCCCGTAGGCAAATGGGCCTCGGTGTGGGTTTTTGACAAAGGCATAACCAAAGCCGTATTCTCCCAACACCCCCGGCTGCGGGTTATCAACATTGGTAATGAACTCAGGTGTTAAGATCAAATAGGTCGATTCTTTGAGCGGCATGGTCACAGATGGAGAATCAACACCCAAAGGTTGCATGGTCACGCTAAAATCAAAAACCTGAAGATTGAGTACGATCCATTCATACGTTTTGCCAATTTCCCTAAGGTCAACAATCTGCTGTGCGGTTTCTTTGTCAAATTTGCCAATTTCCCCCGTATCGGCCAATTTGTAATAAACCTGAGAAAATCCCATGCCTTTGCGCTGAATATTTTCTTTGGGACTCATCAAAGTCTGCAAAAATTTGGGCAGATGACTGGGTCCAACGATCTTCTCTGGCAAACGAAAATCACTGACACGCAAAAAGTAATGAAGCACAAATTCTTTAATTTGTTCACAGGTCCATTCGACCGATCGGGCTTTTGCATCTCCCGATGCTTTGGGCTGGTCGTAAAACAGCTCGTCACGCACCCCCATTACGGGCATGATTTTGTTATTTTCCAGTTTGGCTTTGCCAAAAAAACCAAAACTTTTTTCTGGGCGATGCAGGGTGTGTACCAAGTCAAATCGCTCAGAAAACCCATCGCTGGTATATGCCTCCTGCCACCATGATTTGAGCGCACGTCCATCAGACAAAAACCCATCCAAAGTCTTGAGTATTTGCTGATCTTCTTCTGTCATACGATCTATAATTGGTGTTTTTTTCGTCATTGTCTAAACACCCTTCTGTATGTGTTGTACACGTTTACCTATGCACATCTATTTGTCTTTTTGGTGAAACACGGCCAAGCGTTTTTTCACGCCGTTGCTGATGTCTCCTGCCTTTTCCATCATTTGAGCCATCTGCATCACTTTTTGCATGGCTTCAGGTGGTGTCAACCGACCCTTTTTTAAGGTGTAGACCCCATACAGATAGAGCGTAATAAAGTCGTTGAGCATCGACCCATCAAACAGGGGTTCTTCAATTTTTTGTGGTTCCTCTTGCTCTGACATGGTGCCTCCCCAAATGGGCTTAATAGATACTCATTGCGCGTTTAAAAGTTTACCCAAATTACGGACGTGCCTTTTCTTCATCGGTGGGCTTGGTGTTGACATTTGAAACAAATCCGCCGTTGATCTGGATGCTGACATAAGGCGTTTTACGCGACGTTGATATTTGTGCCGTCACCAATTGAATACTTTCCTGTCCGGCTTTTTCCCAAATGCCATAACCCGAAAAGCTGACCGTGTCGTAGTTGCCTTCTTTGAGTGTTGATTGACGCGAGTTGGTGAAGCTCACCCAGGTCAGGCTGTTCAACTTGAACCTGCCATCCTGACTGTGGTTGGTGTAGACAAATGACGCATCTCGGTTTTCTGGGTCAGATGGAATGTCGAAGCTGTATGAAAAATGTTCACCCGTTGAGGCAACAACGTCTTCGGCCTCACCTTTTTTGACAAAATCGGTGGGCGCATCGTTGTGCATGGCTTGTAGCCACATAAAGGGATCCAGTGTCGAGTCAGAGAGCACTTTGAAACCCGAACCGAGATTGGGAGATGGGAAGTAGAATTCGCCGGGATAAACCACACGAACCTCACCGTCAAAACGGAAGACGGTTTCACCCTGTGGACCTTTTTCAAAACAGGCAGGGCCTCTAAAAAAGAACGACGATTTGGGTGTGCGTGGTTCAACGCGAATAAGTGCAAAAAACAAGTTTTGGCTAATCAAGCCGCGCTGCAAAACGTTGGCGAGTACTTTGCCCGTTTTGAGGTTGACCATGCCAACCGACAAATCGAACGGGTCATCAATAGAAAACACATTGTTGAGAAAATAGGTTTGTTGTGGAAAGCGCAAAAACTCGTTATGCCCATGGGGTCCTGGCAGCAATGGCATATTGGCTTCAGAACCAGGCAATTTTTCACTGAGAGGATTGTCTTTGAGCGCATGCCCCAAAAACCCCCCCGGATTGAGTTTGGTGATGGCAATGGGAACAGAGTCGCCACAGCGCTGACCAAATTGCACCATAATACGCCCCAGCAAATGCGAGCGGCCTTTTCCCGTACCACCCAGTTCGGGCAGGTCGAGCGTAAAAAGATCACCAAAACTGGTATTGTGTGTGTAAATCGTATATTCTTGCAGCGTATTTTCAGGCAATTCGGGTAACAAGTCTGATTCTTCGAGCGGTTCGGGTGCCTTGGTGCTCAAATGCAAATGAGGATGCAGGGTCGTACCACGTGCCGGAATATGAGCATACTGCTGTGTGGGACTGCAAAATGGCAATGGAAACCGAATCGGATCGTCGAGACCCGGTACCATACCCAATGGCACAAAAGTGCTACCGTAAAATGAAAAATCCAGTTTGCCATCGTTGCGTTGCTCAAATTTGGCCCAGGCCGATCCATACATGCCCGGAAACTGGATGGGCACATCGGGGAACTTGGGGTTGACACGAACAAGTGAGAAAAGTGCTGTGTTGAAAAAACGCACGGCCCAATCTAAGTTGGTGACTTCGCCCGTTTCCAGGTTCAGATCACCAGATGAAATTATCTTGGGATCATCTTTGACCTGATTGTGCAGAACGGGCAATTTAAAAAATGTGGGGGCTGTCATAACGCCATCATCACCCACAAGGCCCGTTTCGCCACCATGATAGACCTCAAAGTGCGTGATCTTGTCTTTGGGTTCCGAAAACTTAAAACGCAAATAACCATTCAAATGGCTATCGGTCATAGCCAAGCCCCCAAAGAGCAGATCTCCAGAAGAACCAAAGTCAGCGTCTATTTTGTTTTTGCAATTCACCGGGCGAATGGCATCGCCAAAATAGCTGGCCTCTTTGCTCAGTGGCAAGATTTGCTCGCCCCCAGGCGGCAATTGGAGCATCAAAGATGGATCATCGGCCACGACAACCTCGTTTGCCGGTTCTTCAGGCATTTCAGGCGGGCTAAGCGGTTCGGGCATTTGTTCAACCCTACGCGGAAGATCTTCCATGGCCAGCACAGGGCCTTCGGCCTGATGATAATCTGCAACCGCATCGGTCGCTGCAATGTGAGACACATCAATCAGTGGAAAACTGGCTTCATAAACTTCATTGAGACGCCTGAGCACATCGTTGGCAATAAGCGCATGACCCGTGGCACCTGGATAATAGCCATTGAGCGAGTAAAAACCACCCAAGAAATCGGCAGTAAGTGTTTGGCCATGTTCACGGATGCCTGATTCGGCCAAATGGTGGATAAACCCGTGAAGATCATAGACCAACGCACTGTGTGCATCGGCCTTTTCGGAAATGGCCCGATTGAGGGCTGAAACACATGTGTGAACAGTGTTGGCCATTTCACCTGAGAGAATCGATCCTTCGGGCAGTGTTGAGATCTTGCCAGACAGAAACTGGCAACCCATTTCCATAAGCCCATTAACCGTGATCCGATCGCCCTCTGCAAGGTCGTACGTATTTTGAATAATGGCTGGATCAACCTTGAGATTGAGAGCTGCCGATTCTATGCTTGAAAAATAGGCCGTGTCCATCGGATCGGGTACGGTCATAACCAGAACCTGAGCGCCTTGTTCGCGAAATGTCGTGATTAGTTTTTCATAACTTTCAGCAAAAGCTGCACCATCGGGCAGTGCATCACTATTCTGGCTAATAGCCGCTTCCAGTACTTCGTGAAATCCGAGGGCCAACAATACAAATGAAGGGTTGCGCTGCTGAGCATATTCAAATTGTGTGAGACACGCCCCCGTCCCATTGCGAAAACCATCAAGCCCCAAAATGAGGTTGGCAGATGTTTGTTTGACATCGTCGCGATGAATAATTGGCAATTGGGGGCGTAAGTGGATGGCATCTGAAAGTGTAAAACCGGGTACAGACAAATTGCACAGCGCATCGGCCTCTACATTTTCCATAATGGTGGTTTGAAAGTGTGCGGGCAAAACAACCGGCAACTCACCAAAACCAACAGGGCTACCAAAACCAGGCGGCTGTACCAAAGGTTGCTCAAACCGAGTTTTTATTTGCCGGGCCATCTGTGCGGGAAAGCTGTCTTTTTGAAATGCTTTATTGAGCCCAAAATCCACCAAGCCTGCCGCCAGACCCTCGCCCAACACAACAAAGGTGCTGGCGTCTAATTTGCCGGGGTTGACATCTTGTGGCCGATCGGCAGACATTGGCACACTGCTGGTATCTTGTTGTGTGTCTTGTGTTTTGTTATCCGATGCCTTTTTAAAAACTTTATCGACAACATTGCGCTGCAAACCATCACCGGTCTTGAAAACGCCTTTAATCGTATCACCCATTTGATTTTCTGTGACTTTTGTGACGGAGTCTATGGCTGATGCAACTTTTTTCTGAGAGGAATCGATATCTTTAGACGACAAGATATTGATCATCTGTTTGACACCAAACATGGGCAATGCCATCGAAAAACTGACCACCGACTTTATAAATTTTCGCATGGAACACTCCTGTCACATCAAATGCATGTGATGAGTTGAAAATAAACTTCGAAAAACATCAATGAGAAGTAGCAATCAAATTGAGCGGCTGGTTTTTAAACAACTGTTCCAATTGACCGTGTTGTTGAATGTCCTGGGCATAATGTGATACGTGTTGGGTCGGATTGAGAATGAACGCCTGCCAACGTCGTGCCAGAGCTTGACTGGCAAAACGAGGGTTATGCTTGGCAAAACCCTCAAAATAAAGATCTCCTCCAGTGACCTGTGTCCATACCACCAACGCAGCTGCAACCCCCTGAGCAAAAGCCGTGTTTTCCTCTAACCGATCGCCATGACGAGCGACAAATTGGGCCACAATTTCAGGGTGACGCATGTTGACCAGCACAAGAGGCCACGCCAACCCAGAGATCACATTTTCGCGAGCCAGATCATGGGGGGGGCGCAAGGGCATCAGCGCACCTGCACGCCAAGATATACTTGAGCGTGGCACAAAATAGGCGCCACGACCGACACCATGCCAAAAAAAGGCGAGCCAATCGGGATTCATAATAGATATTTGGTGGTCAAAACGCAGGCGCAGTGCGGGCAAAAATGTTTGCGCAACAAGACCAAGGGCTTCAAACGCAATGCCAAAACACCCAGGCTGAGCATTTTGGGTGCACAAATCAGCAAAACGGCGCAATGCATCGTCTATTTGAGCCGTAGATGCATTGGGGGTGAGCGTGGCAAAACACCGTTTGGCCAACGACAAACCCATCCCAGCATGAAGCGGCACAACAGCGTGGCTGGGCAAAGGCTCAGTCGTAAGGAGTGCTTGTGGTTCTCCCATTTGCCAAGCGCGTTCGGCAACATAGTGACCCACACCTTCGGTGGCCCACACCGATATGTAAGGATCTAGACCTGCCGCTTTTTCAATGAATACGCCTAAGGGTGCATCTGATTGAGGCGGAATGTTCAGCACAGAATCAACATATCGAAAGGTGCCAAAACTTTCGAGTTTGTTGGTAAATTCCCGCCAAGCCAACCCATTGCCCATGCCTGGTAGATGTGTGCCAAATTTTTCGGTCAGACCACACATCAGATCGAACCCTGTTTTGATCACATGCCCCGACTGCAAGCCGTCTTGTGTCATAAGGGCCAACATCGGATCGATGGTTTCAGCGGTGAGACGATCGCCCGTTTTGAAGGTTTCGCGCATGAGCCGACTTAACTGCGCTTCAGCCCGTGCCAACATATCTTCAACCGGTTTGGACGTGGTGGGTTGCACCACGGCATCGGCAAGATGCTTCATGCCATACAGTGACATGGTAATCGGCAAGCGCAGCAGAGATTTTGCCAAATGGCGCATCTATTTGGATCCTTCAGATTGGTTGTTTACACCGTTCCACGAAAAATGCCAAACAGCCCAGCGGATAATCTGACTGTCGGTAAATGGAACACCATGTTGGGCTTCGAGGCCTGTTCGAATATCATTTAAGATTTCACGATCTGTTTCAGAAAGTGCCACCATCAAACCCGTATCTTGCGAAACAGGCAATACGTCTGTCATGGGCAGGTCAATTTTTTGAATGCCACGCCCTGCTGGTAAGCGTTTTTTTGGGGCATCAGACATGAGACAAAATCTCCTGCGCTATATCGATAAAAGCACGGGCACCCGTTGACCGCGGTGCATAGACAATAACAGGTTGACCGTTTGCCGAAGCCTCATCAATGGCCACATTAACAGCGACATATTTTGTGGTTTTTTTCCCAAAGTGTGTTTTAATTTCCGACAAAATCTCATTGGCCAAAGCGGTTCTGCGATACATCATCGGAATAACATGGGCAATATCGAGGTCTGGGCGACGAAATCGCTTTTGAACCGTTTCAATGGCCCACAACACTTGTGATGTACCTTCTAGGGCAAAATGCGCCACCTGAATAGGGAGAATGATATGATGTGCGGCAACCAGCGCATTGGTGGTAAACAATCCCAAACGAGGAGGACAATCAATAAACACAAATGCATATTGATCTTCAAGGGCATCCAGCGCAACCGAAAGTGCCATTTCTTTTCCGGGTGCACCACTCATTTCAGCATCGTCAAGGCGCAAATTTGACGGGGCCAAATCCAAATTTTTTATGGGGGTGGCCATAATCACATCTTGGAGTGCTACCGTTCCAAGCAACACCTCGCGCATCGTTTGAGGCAATTCGTAGGGCTGAATGCCCAAATGGATACTGGCATTCCCTTGAGGATCGAGATCCACCAAAAGGGTTTTGTGGCCCTTTTTGGCAAATGCAGCAGCCAGGTTAACAGCGGCGGTGGTTTTTCCAACACCGCCTTTGTTGTTGGCAATGGCGTAAGTGATCATAGAGAAATAACCCAATAGATTGTTTTACAATCCATTATCAGTGGTTTTTACTGATCGCTCAAAATTTGATCGATGAGCGCAGAAAGATCGCGATAACAAAAAATATCTCCCAGACGCTGATGTTCTTTGAGAATAGGATAATATTTCCGCAATGCAACTTCGCACGATTGCTGCACCAAACTGTTCCACTTGTCGGCAAATGCGGCACCAAATCCATCGGGTGTTGTCATATACAGGTTGTCAATAAAAGGCGCATCAGGTGTGGTGTCTTGTCGCATCATCAATCCAGACATCACACCGTTTTGAAATCCGTCGCGCTCGTCTTCGTCTTCGACATTTAAATGATGGAGCAAATTGCCAAGAATATGTGGATGACGAACATTAACCATCGTCACACCCCACGATAAACCTGCAAAAGCATTTCGCCTTGCCACACGCTCGGTGGCTTCGCGCCGGATCATTTCGATAGGGTGCCAGATCGCGCCATAACCGGGCAAAAAGTTGATGGGAGAAAAATAGATAGAACGACCCACACCGTGCCAAAAATATCCGTAGGCTTCTGGGTCCATTTCTTCTAACAAATGGCTAATAATCTGAACCATTTCATCGGGCCGCGTGTCTCCATAAAATGCCCCACTGCGCGAGATCAGCCCCAAAGATTCGATAGCCGCGCCCTCATATCCGGGTTTTGAATTTTCTTTGCACAGCAAAATAATTTGTTTGAGCGCCTGGCGAATATCAGAATGTGAACTCAAGTGGTTAATGCCCCGCAAAAAATGCTGGGCAATGGCCATGCCCACCCCCGCGTGAAGCATTGTCAAACTGCCATCCCTCACACCTTCAGTCTCAGTGAGCGCATTTTGCGGCACCATGTTGCGCGTCCAAAACGTATCGCCATAATAATGTCCCAATCCTTCAACAGCCCACAACGATGGATATTCATCAAGTGCATAGGCACGTTCGACAAGTTCCGACAATGGCGGGTAGGGGGGTGCATCAGGCAGGTTGAGCGTTTTGGGTACTTGATAGACCAAATTAAACACCGTTAATTTGTTGCGCAATTCCTGCCAAGCCAAACGCCCATCTTTACTTGGCCCAAGGCTTTTGACCATTTCCAAAGACCAGGCCATAATTTCCGAAGTTGTTTTGGCGGTGCGACGTGGGTCGAGCATGTTCAACATCATATCGGTCACTTCTCGCTGCAAATCATCACCCACTTGAAACATGCTTTGCATCATATCACCCAGTTGTGACCCCGTTGCCAGTGTGGCGGCATCAAAGGCTTCGGTTGCCGTTTGGGTTGGCTGTGTCGGATGGGTAACAAGATTGATGATCTGTTTGGCACCAAACAGGGGCACCGCCCAAGCCAGACTTAAAGTGGATTTGGTGAATTCGCGCATCTATACACCTCCCGTGTAGGGGCGGATGGTTGACAGCTAAAAACTATCAAAAAAGCGAGTTATTTCTTGTTATTCTTTGAGCGCATGATAATCCAGAGCAAAACACTTCCAATCATCGCAAAAACGACGGCGCCTATTTGTTCAAGCCACACCCTAGCCATGCCCGATTGCACCAGGTGATAAACCAGAAGCACAACAGCAACAAGCAAAATCAAAAGCGAAATGGCCACAGATGATGTGTTGCGCGTTTGGCGATGTTCGGTTGCTTCTTGAATGCGAAAACGCAGTGTTAAATCGCTGTCTGCGGCTTGGGTAAGCAAAGCATCAAGTTTTTGGGGCAACTCCGAAAAAGATCCTGCGTATTTATTCAAAGCATCAGACCACGATTCTGTGGCAAATGCGTCCTGAAATTGATCGTTTCTGAGTTGCTCTTGATAAATGATGAGTGCATCGTTAAATGGATCTGCATCAGGTGCAAGTTGGTGTGCTGAAGCACCTACCCAAAATAAACCACAGAAAAAATTGAGCAATTCTTTACGCGGTCGATAACCCTGTTCGGTGACCAAACGCCAATGCACAAAAATATGTTCGAGCAAACCATCCTGAACACCCAGGTTGCCCCACCCGCCATCGCGAAAAGGGACCACTTGGCGAAACAGATGACGCAGTGTTTTTTCGTCGCAAACCGATGATTTGGCATCCATTTCGCGCAGCAAACTTCGACAGGCTTGCTCGGGGTCGTGTTGTGCTGTAGCCGTGAGATAAGACCAAATATTTTCTCGTGTGTTGCTGCTGAGTTTTAAAAAAGGGCCACTTAGAAACACAACCGATTCATTGGGCAAACCCACAACATAGCGAAGGTGAGCGGCCGTTGTATAAACGCGCCCGTGAAACACTTGCTGTAGCCAACCCGAACAAAACGAACGGGCCAGCGTGAGGCGTTTTTCACCTGAGTCTGATTGTTTGTTTTGGTCTAAACAACGATCAAACCCTTCAAGGGTTAACACTTTGTCCCCACATAACATCGGGTAAACAGTGGGAACGCGACACCACTCGGATGTTTGCAGATCTTCTTTGGCAACAAGCAAATTTTCTCTTTCGCTCACAAAATCCATTTGAAACGTGAGCATGGCTTTAAAGTGCGCCACAACATCGGCAAAGGTTTCCTGCGCAAAACCCAATGCCATAAAAACACGTTCCAAACTTTCGAGATGACGCCAAACCTCATCGAGCCGATTGTGAACATCGGGGTGCTGGATTTTGACAACCACATCTGCCCCACCATGCATATGCGCATGGTGCAGTTGGTAGAGTGTATAGACTTGAAAAGGCTCGGGCTCAAAAGTCTCGTAGACTTCAAGAAGTGGACGACCCATTTGTGCCTGAAAAAAAACACCCAGATCTTCAAATGATGTGGATCGGGCAACATCGGTGATGTCACCCAATACCAAGCAGCTTGAAATGGGAAACAAATCGGCACGACAAGCCAAATATTGACCAAAAAGAGCAAAACCCTGACCCAGTTTCTCGAGTGTGTTGCAACATGCCAGATAGGCCGAAGTGTCCATGGCAGACGGGGGTGTAGCCATGCATTTGGACATCAGCGCATTCAGCATTTGCGTGATTTCTCGATCACGCAAATCAGATGTTTTTTGTAAAGGTTGCAAGACTGTGTTTGGCATTTTGTTCCTAAACAACTCACATCAATTTGCGAAGGGTGTTGATCAACAAAAGCCCTGTGACACCCATGACCATGAGTTCAGCTGTAAAAAAGTTGATACCGATAACGGAGGGTTCTCCTGTTACAATCATAAGTATAGGCATCACCAAAAACACAACGGACAACTGAAGCGCGCGTGATCGCGTCGAGCGATCCGATTCACCGTCTTTGTCACCAATTTCTATGGGCAAATCTCCCGATGCCAAGCGCTGAATGAAACGGCTGGCACGATAGGCACCATCGCGTAACAAATTGCCACTGGCCTGGGTCATGGCCATCAAACGGTTGGGCGACATCATTTGCTCAAATGCCTGTGCTTTGAGAAAGCGACTGCACACGGTTTCAAGATAGTGCCCCACATCAAACCCGGGGGAAAAGCGGGTGATTAACCCATCGATGGCAATAGAGGATCGGATATACTTAATCACATCACGTTCTGGCCAGATATTGGTTTTACGAGACAACAAAAGCATATCGAGCATAACCAGCGTGAAGTTTTTTTGAATGCGCGTTTTAGTACCCTGGCCATCATACCATTCTTTGGCATATTCGCGCAGACCCTGGTGAAATCCTTCAAGATCGGACGTTTCATCCCATTCGGTCACATGTAAAAATGCTTCAGACATGCTGTCCAAATCTCCTTGGGTATACGCCAACGTCATTTTAATAAGATGCTGACGCGAATAATTGCTCAGCACCCCCGTAATACCAAAATCAACATATCCAACAATGTTGCCTGGCAAAATGATCAAATTGGCCGGATGCAAATCGGCGTGAAACAACCCAAAACGAAAAGCATCTCCCAAAAAATTGTCAATAATGTGTCGTGCAAAAGCTTCTGGTTCAAACCCCTTTTGTTTCAATTGACCAACACGCACATGATCATCAGCTTCAAATGCCCGTAAAAAAGTCAGTACCGTAACACCTTCTAAAAATTCAGTAACCAAAATGCGACGGGTGGTGTATTCCCAATACACCGCGGGCACATGTTCCCAGGCATTTTCTCGGGCGTTGCTTCTCATTTGGCCCATATAACGCGCTTCAAAACGATAGTCGAGTTCTTCATTTGTCCACGATACAAACTCACTCATCGGTTCAATCATCCAATAGAGCGGTTTCACACGCAACGCACGAATCAAGCGAATGGTTGTGCTCATCAAACTGACATCGCCTGCAAACTCGACCTCGACCGCGGGCCGACGCACTTTAACAGCCACTTTGCGACCACTGATTGTCGCTATATACACCTGCCCAATGGAGGCCGTTGATATCGGGTTGGGATCAAAAGTATCAAATACTTCTTCGGGTGTTTGACCCAAATCTTCTTGAAAGGCCTGCTCAACAAAACGGTAGGGATAAGGGGCAATGCGATCAAGCAAATCGGCCAGTTCACGGCAATATGCAAAGGGCAAAATATCGGGCTGTAATGCCAACATTTGACCAAATTTTATAAAGGTGCCACCCATCTCTTCAAGGGCGATACGCAATCGTTTGGGCCCCGATAAGGCAACCTCAGGAAAGCGATTGACCAACCACTTTCGACGCATCATATACGGCCCGACCAGTTGATAACATAAGTGCCGCCCAACAACACCGATAAGGTGTCGCATGCGTCGCAGGTTTTGCCAAAATACCATCAGGCCGTCGTCTCTTTAAAAATTGAACCCCAAAAAATGTGTTTGCGACGTTTGACCATATCATCCAAAGCTGCTTGCATTCGCATTCGAATATCTTGTGAAATTTCTTTGACGATAATAGGATCATCGGCAGCCTCGGGCCCATACTGCTTTTCAATATGTATCGGTTCGAGAAAATGAATATGCCATTTTGTGGGTAAAGGTATGGGCAATAAAGGAAACGGGGGTGCAATGGGAAAACAGGGCCAAAGCGAGAAACGTTTCCACCATCGCCAATTGAGCTTTGCAAAAATGGGGAAAATCTCGGGTGTACCTGCTGTGACAAAGGGCACAATCGGAGCCTGGTTGCGCAAGGCTATTTTGACATATTCGTCACGGCCAAATTTGCCCAGTTTGTACGCATCGCGATAATACGTGAAGGCACCGTGAATACCTTCGGGATACATGCCCAATACTTCATCGCGTCCAAGCACATAATCGGCATTTTCCTGACACGCGATCATGCCACCCAATTTGGTCATAAAATTAAACTGAAACGGAAATTTAATGAGGGTAGGATGGATCAAAAATCGCGTGTATCGACGACATTCGGTGACGATTAAGAGAAACGTTGTAACGGCATCCAATGGCATGAAACCACGGTGTACACCCGTTAAAACTGCCCGCCCATGAGATGGAATGTTTTCAATGCCCTTGTGTTCAATACGCCAATACACATAACGCAAAAACGGGAAAAGGATGCGCCGATATGCTTCGACGTATTTTTTGTCGAGGCCATAAGCATCAAAATCCGTTGTGTTGGGCAAAAATGCTGGCTTGTGATTTTGTTGCTCTGCAAAGTCAAATAGAGCTTCTGCCGTGGTTTGCTGAGGTTGAAACCCCCATTCGGTTTTGATCTTTTGGTTGGACACTGTCCAGGCATATCGTACAAAATCCAGTTGATCGGCCGGTCGCCTGCGCACCAAACTCTGAAGGAATTTGGGAGCAGTCAAACGACGCGTTCTGGCCATTTTAAGTGCTTTGCGCAAAGGCATTGCCCCATCGGGAGCAACATTATAGATGCCTCCTGCACTTTTTTGAATGGCCAAACAGATCGCTTCAATCCAATCTTTGGGAGAAAGCAATTGTAACAGCGGGTCATGCCCGGGTAGCGTAATGGAAAGACCACCATCGAACAAACGATTGAAGTAAGTATTGCCATGAGGAACCAATACAGGCGCCGGACGCAAAAGTGTGAGTTTTGCTTTTTGAAATGCGCTTTCTGCAATTTCTTCTAAAGCAATCCATTGTTGTGCAATGGCGTTTTTACCACTGTAGGTGCGTGGGCGCGTTTCGGGCAAATAACCAATATTGTGTGGTCTTGGGCCATATATTTCAGCGCTGGAAATAACAATTGCATGACCGATATGTGCTTGTGCAGCTCCATTTAAAATGTCTTTGGCTTGTGCCAAATTTAGGGTGCCGCGTTTGGGATGCACGGGTGGAAAATAAATCAGTATATCTGCTTGTACGTTAAACATGGATGCATCGTCATGTGACCAATGGGTGTGATGTGAACACGTCACCCCTGAGGCATTTTCCAAACGCGCTACCAGAGCTTGTGAAATGACATGATTTTTTTTGTTATCAGGATGGGTGTCTATAACTAAAACCTTGGCCACACGAATTCCTCTGATAAGTCTTTAGACCTGTGCGTAAACATCTACAATATA
>JAYODI010000198.1:0-836 GCA_038279365.1 Candidatus Latescibacterota bacterium
GGAGAAGTGTGAGGGATATTCCATTCAACTGAAGCGTTTTGTATCGAATTTCCCATTATGGATGCTGGCATCCGATTTTTCAATCAGCCGTGCAGGATACAATACATGTATGAATGTGCTTGAAACGGGAACGCCATCCTTACTGATTCCGAGTGTGGCAATGGGTGATCAAGTGTTTCGAGCGCATAAGTTGGCTCATTTGGGTCTTGCAGAAGTAATCTCAGCAGAAGATGTCAATCCTAATGTTGTTGCTGATGCTATTCAAGGTGGAATATCCCAAGCTAAGAAGCGTCATGATATTGCGCTTGATGGTACAATACAAATACTCAATAAAGTTTCAGAGATGTCTACTCGCAGTTGTCAGATGGTGAGTACAGATTTTGAGTATTTATGTGAAGACCAATTAAAAGTTTGTTTGATTACGTTTCAATATCCACCCGAATTGGGCGGCGTGGGTGTTGCCACACAACGTATTGCACGCAATTTGGCACGCAGTGGCGTTTCTGTCCATGTCATTGCTCCTGGGACACATGCGGTCGGGGAGCCATTTACTGTAACAATGGAAGACAATGTGGTTGTGCATCGCACACATGCTGACCTTGGTGCCTATTATGGAGACCAGAGGCCATTAAAGGATATTGGTTCGTATGCGGTTCAGTTACATCGGCAGGAAAATTTTGATGTGATTCATGGATTGTTTTTGAACCCATCGGGGTTGGTTGCCGCAAATGTGGCATCAGAAATAGGGCGGCCTTTTGTGGCAAGCATTCGCGGAAGTGATTGGGAAGTTATGCGATATAGTCCATTGTTGGCATCTTCGGCAAGGTGGGTCATTG
>JAYODI010000198.1:846-1616 GCA_038279365.1 Candidatus Latescibacterota bacterium
TTCTTGAAGATGTGCAGAAGGTTGTGGATATTTCACAGAAAAGATGTATTCCAAATGCGTTTGATCCATCGCCATTTGATGGTAGATCGCTTAAGGAGATTGGTGGTGCGATGGGGAGGAAGTTTTTGAAGATGAAGCGTGGTGGGCAGTTGGTTATTGGAACGGTTGCGTCGATAGCACATAAAAAAGGGCATCCGTTTTTGTTTGATGCTTTTAGGTTGTTTTGTGATCAATGTCCAGATGCGTTGTTGCTGATGGTTGGCGATTTTCATACCAACAAAGATCGCCTTGTATTGACTGAACAGATTAAAAAATTGGGATTGGCAAATAACCTTTTTATTACTGGCAGAGTGCCTCATTCGCAAGTGTTGGCTTGGATAAAGGAGATGGATATTTTTGCATTTCCATCACTGCATGAAGGATCACCTAATGCCTTATTGGAGGCGATGGCCTGTGGTCTTCCCGTGGTGGCGACAGCGGTTGGGGGCATTTGCGACTTAATTGAAGATAACCAGAATGGTTTACTCGTTCCTTCAGGTTGTGCAGATGCTCTGTTTGAGAAGTTAATGGTGTTGGCACAAGATAAGGATATGAGAAATCGTCTTGGACAATCGGCAGGGCAAATGATAAAAGAAAATTTAACACCTGCTCATGAAGCAAAAGCGTGGGTTGAAGTTTACAAACAAGTGATGGTCAATCACGTTTAATGGGCATTGTTTTGTGACCGTTGAATACTGGAGGTGGAAAATGAAAATATATGTGCCACACCC
>JAYODI010000199.1:0-501 GCA_038279365.1 Candidatus Latescibacterota bacterium
CTATTCTCCTGTTCTCACAACGATTTTAATCTTTTTTGGGGGTATGGCACTTATTTTTCACAAACCTATTGCACAATACAAAATCCATCTCGCCTTACCTGCACTCTTAAGCTTGGCTATTCTCCTACCACTTCAAGGCGTGTTGCCCCCAGGACGCGTATGGCTCTATCTATTCCCTCTGTTTCTGATACTTGTCAGCGCTGGCGTGATGGGGATAATAAACAAAGTTACTCCCATTCAGATACATTCTAAAATAGCTATTTTGGTCACCCTTTTTTTATGCACTTGGAGTCTGGTTGGTTCACTCAAAGCCCTAAATAACCATTACCCCTTTGGGCCTGGCACATTAAATGATGCTGAAGAAATCACGAATGATCTCAAACCACAATTGGGATTGGGAGACCGATTGTTAACGATTGCAACGGCCGCACCTCTTGAATATTATTTTCAAAAGCACCAAGTCCCCATCCACTACCTCAAAGAAGACATAACAAACAGCAC
>JAYODI010000199.1:511-1611 GCA_038279365.1 Candidatus Latescibacterota bacterium
GGCGTCCAAATTAGCCAACACCCCCGTTAGCGAAAACAGCACACGACTGATCGTGGTGGTACTCGAAAATAAATATACACTCAATCAAGTAATCAATACGGCAAAGATACCAGCACAGGATTTTACATCGCCAAAGTTATTGCAAACCTACCCCAGTGCACGACTTTACGAAATGAACCGCTTAACAACAGCTTCCAAACCACGCGCAAATAAATAGGAATTGGACATGACTTCAGATCATAGCACAACACAACTTGCAAGCAGCTTAGAAAGAATTGTGCCTGACCAGATTCAAGAAGACAGTGCCACGGGCTTACAAACACTACACTTACACCAAGCACGCTATGTGTTTGCCGCCAAATACGTCCTATCGGGCCGTATCTTAGATATGGCCAGTGGTACAGGATATGGATCTGAAATTCTGTTTCGGGAATCACAAGCAGATATTTCTGAAATTGTCGGAGTCGATATTTGCTGCGATGCTATTGAATATGCAAAAAAACGATACGCACATCCTTCTGTTACGTTTTTAAACCAAGATATTGACACGTTTCAAGACGCTGAAAAATTCCAAACCATCGTCTCTCTTGAAACCATCGAACATTTACCAAACCCCAAGCACTTTGTGAAAAAACTGATTGGATTGCTCCAACCTGGCGGCATACTCATCTGTTCGGCACCGACCACGCCTTCGGTTGATGTCAATCCTTATCACTTAAATGATTTTACAGAACATTCTTTCCGCCAGATGTTTCACGCACAAGGCCTAATGGAAATAGACAGTTTGAATCAAATCCAGCCATACAGCCTCAATGCCGTGCGCAACAAGAGTGAAACCCGTATGAAAGACTTGCGTTCGAATTTATTAGGGTATTATCTAACGCATCCACACCATGCCATCAAACGCCTTTGGGCAACCATGCAATATGGTTTTACAAACCGTTATCTCACGCTCGCCTGTCAAAAGCCTCTTTAAAGAGATTCTTATGTCAACAGTACAAACACCTCTTCAGCGGTTACAACAGATGCCAACGTCAATCCCAGACATCTACATCATTGTGCCAGCCTACAATGAAGGAAGTGTCATTAGGCAGACCATT
>JAYODI010000031.1:0-8916 GCA_038279365.1 Candidatus Latescibacterota bacterium
TTTGGTGGAGGCGGCGGGAATCGAACCCGCGTCCGAAAGCGACTTAACAACAGCGTCTACGTGCGTAGCCTATCTACTTAGAATCTCACACCTCGCGCCCCGAAAGACAGGGTCGCATAAGTGCCAGCCCGATAAAGTCTCGTCTGGAGGCCCTCGTGCGGAAGCCCCCGAACCAGCCTGCTCTAGTCGGCGCTCTGGTCAAACCACACAGGCGAGGTCTGGCAGAACGGACTGCGTAACGGTTAGTTAGGCAGCCATTGCGTACGTATTATCGTTCGCAGATACAATTTTTTCCCAATTGTTTTACGAGGTGATTGAGAACCTCGACACGCAGCCATTATCTCCCCACTCCCGTCGAAGCCAAGTCGCCCCCACACCACGCGAGAAATATATCCAACTTCATACATCCAGTCAAGCAATCAGAACAAAGAGTCACAGGTCGCAAGTCTAAAGGGCACAGGCCAAAACCTAAAGACAGCGGATTTGTTTTTGGATTTTGACTTGTGACCTGTTGACCTGCGACTTGAGACCGCCTTTAATTATTCTTAAACCATTCAATCGTCCAACGCAAACCCTCATCAGGGCTGATCTTAGGTTCCCATCCCAATAGTTTTTTAGCCAATGTGATATCGGGCTGTCGAATTTTAGGATCATCGCCTATTTTTGCATTGGGCTTAAACACAATTTCACTCTTGCTCTCGGTCATTCCAATGATTTTAGTCGCCAAGTCTTTCATCGAAATCTCTTCTGCTGGGTTACCAATATTAACAGGTTCATGATAATCGACTTGCATCAACTTATAAATACCATCAACCAAATCGGATACATAACACACGCTGCGCGTTTGACTGCCATCGCCCCACACCGTCAGCGGTTCGTTTGCCAAGGCTTGATTGATAAAGTTGGGAATGGCGCGTCCATCTTTTTTGCGCATCCGTGGACCGTAGGTATTAAAAATGCGCACAATGCGTGTGTCAATACCACTTTCTCGATGATAGGCCATCGTCATCGCTTCGGCAAAACGTTTGGCCTCATCGTAAACCCCTCGCACACCAATCGGATTCACATTGCCCCAATATGTCTCAGGTTGTGGATGTACCAATGGGTCACCATAAGATTCTGATGTTGAAGCGAGAAAAAATTTGGCTTTTTTAGCACGCGCCAACCCCAATGCGTTGTGTGTACCATGTGCGCCCACTTTCATGGTGCGAATGGGATATCGCATATAATCATCGGGGCTGGCTGGGCTGGCAAAATGCAATACATAGTCCAAAGGCCCCTTGACATGAATATAATTGATCACATTGTAATGGATAAAGGTGAAACCATCGCGCCCATACAAATGCGCAAGATTATCGGCATTGCCCGTGAGCAAATTGTCCATTACAATCACTTCGTGGCCTTGATCCAACAGATACTCACACAAATGGGACCCCAAAAAACCAGCACCACCTGTTAACAATATGCGCATAAAATCCTCCCGCGTACAAACCGTCTAAACAACATTATAACTTCACCACATTCGATTTTGAACCTGTTACATGTTTTGTTGCATTGCGGGTATCCACCACACTGCGCGCATGTCTTACAATCCATTCATAATCATATGCGCTGTGGTTTGTTGTAATCACCACACAATCCGCTTTTTTTAATCGTGCTTCATCCAACTCAACACACGTCAAATCCAATGTGTCTATCTGGATGCGAGGTACAAATGGGTCGTGATAAACCGCTTTTGCACCTTTTTCTTGCAACATTTCTAAAATATCCAAAGCCGGTGATTCACGCACATCCCCCACATCGCGTTTATACGTGACACCCAAAACCAAAATAGAGGCCCCTTTTAAACTTTTTTCAAAATCATTTAATACATCCACAATTTTGCTCACCACATGGGCAGGCATACTGCGTGTTATTTCGCTGGCCAATTCGATAAAGCGTGCATTAAAATTTAACGTTTTTAACTTCCATGCCAAATAATGAGGATCTACCGGAATACAATGCCCACCCAAACCAGGACCTGGATAAAATGGCATAAACCCAAATGGTTTGGTTGCCGCTGCATCAATCACTTCCCACACATCCACACCCAACCGATCACACATCAAAGCCACTTCATTTACCAACCCAATATTCACACTGCGAAAAGTATTTTCTAACAACTTGGCCATCTCTGCGGCTTGAGTTGAAGAAACGGGGACAATATTGGAAATAAATTGTCGATAAAAATGCGAAGCCATTTCAGTACAAGCAGGTGTCATACCCCCTACTACCTTGGGTGTATTGGTGATGTTATAAATAGGATTGCCAGGATCCACACGTTCGGGAGAAAACGCCAAATAAAAATCTTGGCCAACAATTAAACCGCTTTCTTCCAACAAGGGCAATACCAATTCATGTGTTGTACCTGGATAAGTGGTACTTTCCAAAATGATCAACTGATCTTTGTGCAATCGACTTTTAATTTCACCCACAGCACCCAAAATGAATGACACATCTGGGTCACGCGTTTTATCCAAAGGCGTCGGTACACAAATGACAACCACATCTGCTTCATCAATACAATCATAACTTTGTGTGGCATGCAGTTTTCCAACGGCCTTTAAACCTGCCACTTCAAACTCAGAAATTCCTTGTATATCCGATTTTCCCGACGACACCAACGCCACTTTGCGTTCTGAAGTATCCACACCCATTACCCCAAACCCAACCTTACCCATCTCTACTGCCAGTGGCAAACCCACATATCCCAAACCAATAACAGCAACCTGTGCTGTATGTTTTTTTATTTTCTCATTTAAAGTTTGAGAAGAAGATGATGCGTCCACTTCTTGAACATCTTTTTTTGTTGTTGCCATTATATTTTCCCAAGGTTATCAACCCAAACCCATTAGATCCATCGCTTTCAAAAAAGAATCTGTTCCGAATAGAATTAGATGATTTTCTCTGGACCTATCATGCGCATCAAAACAGCTTTTTGAATATGCATTCGATTTTCTGCCTGATCAACAGCAATACACCGGTTGCTGGCCATCACATCACCCGTTATTTCATAACCTTTATGTGCAGGCAAACAATGCATCGCCAATGCCTTTGTTTTGGCCAACAAATCGGCATTAATTTGATACGGTTGAAATGCTTTGATACGCCGGTTCTTTTCATCTTCAAATTCAGGATTGTTAAAAAATTCCATATCTATCCATGTATCTGTATAAATGAAATCTGCATCTGCTATTGCCGCGTCCAAATCCAATGTCTCGGCAAACAAACCTGTTGCAGAAGCCCGAGCAATCAGTTCTTGATCTTCTGCTGGCCCATTGACTTCTGGTGTCACGGCAGTGATGCGTACGCCGGCTTTGGTGCATGCTTCAATTAAGGAATTACACACATTATTGCGAACACCCACATAAACCACATGTGCGCCATCAAGCGTGCCACGTACCTCCAAAATGGTTAACAAATCGCCCAATGCCTGACACGGGTGGTAACGATCACAGCACCCATTAATTACAGGTACTTCCGAACCCGAGGCCAACTGACGCAAATCGTTATGGCGCAACATGCGTGCCATAATCACATCGGCATAACGCGACAATACCTGTGCCTCATCTGCCAAATCGGCCAAACCAAAATTGGTGGCGCTCCAATCTAAAAAGACCGCCTGTCCACCCAGTTGATGCATGCCCACTTCAAATGACACACGTGTACGCGTTGATGTTTTTTGAAACAACATCGCCAGTGTTTTACCTTGTAGCATCTCAGCATAACGGTCGGGCTGATCTTTAATGGCCAGACCTTCTTCAACAGTGCTTAAAATATCATCTGCAGACCAGGTGTCCAAAGTCAACAAGTCCATAAAAATCTCCTAAAAACCACCCATCCCATATCAATGAAACCAACTGCTTATCTTAAAAAAATATATTTTAATTTTTGATAAAATAAATCTATCACCAACTTTTACGACAAATGCTTCACTACCTCAGCCAACAATTGATCACGAGCATCATCCAAAGATGCCTCAATCGTACAACCAGAGGCCCGTTGATGACCACCGCCATCAAATTTGTTGGCAATCGCATTAACATCCACACGCCCCCGCGAACGCAAACTTACACGCTGACGCCCTGGTAATTCTTCCTTAAACAACAAAGCCACTTCAACACCATCAATAGACATAGCGTGATCCACAATCGGGTCCAAATCACCACCTTTTGTATAGGTCGCATGATCAACATATAACGTGCTGATTTGTCCTTCGGCATGAAGGGTTAGGTGGGACAATGCAAAACCCAAAGTCTCAACCGTCTCAAGCGTTTGATGAGAAAACAAATCTTCGGCAATTTGTTGTGGATCAGCACCCAAAGACGCCAAATCGGCACCCACTTGAAGTGCGCGTTCTGGGTGTGAATATTTAAACAGTTTGGTATCAAAAGCAATGCCTGCATACAAACAGGTGGCCATATCTGCGCTGATTTTTTCGCCCGACGCCCGAACCAAATGGTAAACCAGTTCGCTGGCGGCACTGGCATCCGAGTCAATAAACCGCACATCTCCGTCTTCCGATTCACCAGCATGGTGATCAATAATCAACGTGCGAGTTTGATTTGAGATTAATTTTGCCACATCACCAATGCGTTTTTCAGACATGGTTGGGGTATCCAACACAACAGCCCGTAAAAATTGTTTGGTACTTTCAAAGACACCGACTGGTGTCAAATTTTCAAAACCTGGCAAAAACCCAAACTTTGGATCGGGTTTTTCATCGTTCAACACAATGTGATATTTTTTGCCTGTTTGATCCAACCAATGCGCCAAACCCAAAACAGCACCCACACCATCCCCATCTGCATTTACATGCGTGGTCAACAAATAAGGACCATCAACATCAAAAAACGCCAATGCCTTTTCTACGTCCATCATGATTGCCTCCAGGCAAACGATCTCATTTTATAAAATGTAACAACACATTCATTTATCAACGCGCCAACCAAATGATCGGGTCCAATGGGTCTTCACCTTGCATGATTTCAAAATGCAATTGGGGTATCCCATCCAAGCGCCCCGTTGTACCCACTGTTCCCACGGCCGTTCCTGCAGGAATAATATCGTTCACTTGGACCAAGTCGGTTTCCAAGTGGCCATACAACGAAAAATAAGGTTCAGCATGGCGCAGCAAAACAAAACGACCATATCCAGGAAACCAATTAACCATCACCACTTCACCCGGTGCAATAGCCAACACATTTGTATCCATAGGCGCTGCAATATTAATACCCCGATTGAATGTCCATGTCTTTAAATCGGGGTCTTGATATCGCCCAAATTGGGTCAGCACCTTACCCGATACGGGCCAATCCAATTGACCTTTGTGCGCGCCAAAATCAAACGGTGGCAACTCGGCCAACCGTTGACCACGCAATTGTGCATCTTGTACTTCTTTGATTAACTTGGCAACACGTTCTGCCGATTCGGCTTCTTGTGCACGTATTTCTCGTATGGCTTGCAATTTCTTTGAAACATTGTTTTCCAACTGTTTCAAAGTACGTGTTTTATCAGACGCAATACCTTGTAACCGATTTTCTTTTTTTAGCTTGTCTTGCAACAGGGATTGTTGCTGTCGATATTGCAATGTTTGCTGAGCATATAAGCTGCCAATTCGTTTACGCTCGTCTAACAAAGCCCGATAATCGCGGTGATCTTGTTCGGAAACCCGTGTCAAATATTGCATGCGCTTAACAACATCGGCAAAGGATTCGGATGAAAACAAAATCTCCAACGTACCTCGACGACCCAATTTATACATTTGTCGTGCACGACTGGCCATGCCCAACTCGCGTCTTTGCAACCGCGTTTCTGCCATATTTAGTCGCTCTTGCGTATTTGTGCGCCGCCGAGCCAAATCGCGCTCTTGACGATGTACGGTTCGCAACTCATTTTTAACTTGAAATAAATTGCGTTCCAAACTTTCCAATGCTTGGGCTTCGGTCTCTTGTTTTTGTCGGTTGTATTGTAATTGTCTTTCCTCTGCTTCCAATCGCTTTTTCAAATTGTCCAAAGCTTCTTGCTCGGCCTTTAGTTGAGCCTCCAACTCAGCAGCTGTTTGGGCATACACAATTTGTCCAAAACCCAAAACCATGGCCCATACAAAACCACAGACCCATCGCATATATTGCCGTTTGCTGTTTGCCATTCGCCCCATCAAACAAAAGATCTGCCTGCCTTTTGATTCTTTCTTTTCACATTTTCTTTTTGCATCTCACTTTATAGACACCGCATTCAACACCCGATTCAGCGATGCCCAACTGCCCACCACACCCAAAACCGTACCCAAAACCACCAACCAAAAATTCATATCAATTGAAGCATCCAATGCCAAATCGGGCACCCGAGCCGTCCACCAAGCAGAGGCATAAGATTGCCCTAAGGATGCCAAAAAACCACCCGCACACCCCTGCAATGCCCCCCCCACCAAAAACGTGAGCCTTACCGTTGAACCAGTGGCACCCACCAAACGCATAATCTCAATGGCTTCACGTTGTGCCAACACCATCAATTTGGCAGTGTTGCTCACCGCAAACCCACAAGCCAAACACAACACACTGCCTAATAACAAACCCACACCCGTAATCACCTGTACAAAACGCTCCAATGCGCCCACCCATGTTTCACCCACATCCACACTTTCAACATCTTTATTTGCACTGGCAATGTTTGAAACAGCTTGCAATCGTTGTGGCAGATCTGAACCGGGCTTCATACGCACCCGCAATGAAACCGGCAGGGGGTTTTGAGACAAGGCATTGAGCATGCCTGCCCCAAACATATCTTGAAATTCTTTGGCAGCCGCATCTTGGTCAATGTAATTGACTTCCGCAATACCAGGCAACGCTTCAATATCTCGTGCCAAAGCCAATGCTTGTCGGCGATGTACACCATCGCGAAAATAAACATCTACCTCAACGCGCTCTTGTAAGCGATCAATAAGTGCATATCCGCCCATTACCACCTGGCCGAAAATGCCCAATACCAACAAAGACGCCCCAATGGTGGCAATTGAAATCAAACCGACCATACCCGTGCGCCAAAATCCGCGAAAGGCTTCGCGAAATGCCAACAACAATCCCATAAAAATTCACCAAGTAAACTTCAAGTAGACCACACTTTTTTAAGTAAAAAGCGCTCAGCCTTCCATCTCATCTTTAAGCCCACAACTGACGGCTTGCGATATCGTTATTTTTTGGATGTGAGGCGTCATAAATTACAGGTCCGTAACACGTCACCCTACCTCAAACTTTTTTCATAACACCCATATTTTCCACAATACGACCATCCACCAAACGCAATATGCGACGTCCGTATCGCTCGACCAATCGCAAGTCATGTGTGGCCATAATCACAGCTGTTCCTCGGGCATTTACTTCCGAAAAAATTTTCATCACCTGTTCTGTGGTCTCTGGATCTAAGTTTGCCGTTGGCTCATCTGCCAACAACACAAAAGGGTCATTAACCAAAGCACGTGCAATGGCCACACGCTGACGTTCACCGCCAGATAATGTATCGGGATAAACATCGCGTTTGTGTACCAAGTCCACAGATGACAATATTGACAAGGTTTTGCGTTTTACTCCCGATCTTTTTGCCCCAGTAACCTCTAATGCCAATGCCACGTTTTCATAGACGGTACGATCACGCAACAATTTAAAATCTTGAAACACCACACCCACCCGACGGCGCAAATGTGGAATATCTGATTCACGAATACTTTGTGAATCGTATTCGCCCACAAACACCACACCATGTGTTGGGCGCACATCAAAAATCACCAATCGCAAAATGGTGCTTTTCCCAGACCCTGTTGGCCCTACCAAAAAAGCAAATTCACCCCGATCCAATTCAAAATCTACATCTACCAAAATGGGGCGCCCTTGACGTTCAAATGTCACATGCTGAAGTTCAACCAAAACCTATCCTCGTAACACAAAGTGTACCCGATCTGACAGTTCATTAGGAGATGAATACCCAAATCCACTATAGGCACCTTCAATTTCAAAACCCGATCTTGATAAAGCTGCTTGAACATCTGACAAAGGATAAATGCGTTGCTGATGTACTTCTTGCACGTGTGTATCGTCATTTTCAAAATGGATATCAAATTTATTAAATTGTACACCATCTTCATAATAACTGTGCCGCACATACGAAAACCCATCTCCTGCATCTTTTTCTTTCATATCATTAAAATGTTCAAGAGAATTGCTTTCTGTGCACACATCAAAAATCACAATACCACCCGGTTTAATCACATTGCTCATCATTTCAAACGCTTTTTCCATGTCATCTAACGTCATCATATAGTTGATGCTGTCATACAAACAAAGCACGGCATCAAATATGGGCAAATCGTGCAAATCCATCAAATTGCGGTGATAAAATGAAATGGGATAATCCAGCGCAGCCACTTTTTTACGCCCAACTTCCAACATTTCCAAACATCCATCTGCGCCAGATACATCATACCCTCGCCGATGCAATTCAATGGCCAAACTGCCCGTACCACAAGCCAGATCCAATACCGACTTGGGTGTGGCAAGGTGCCGATCAAAAAGCGACTCAACATAGCTGGCCCAATGCACATAATCCACATGTCTCATAACATGATCGTATATTTCGGCCAAGCGACTATAGGGCAAATGATTTTTTATGGGACGTCGTTTCCTAAACATAGCAAAAAATGAAAATGGCCAGCATGTGCCAGCCCTACGTTAAAAATATAAGATGTTTGTTAAAAAATCAGCAATATCTAATGGACTTTGTTTCCATAAATCATCAATTGGTTTATTCGGCTTTTGATCTTAAGTCCACAGGACTTTTCCCTTCGTTGCACCGGTATTTATTCCAGTGCTTTTTGATTCGGCT
>JAYODI010000031.1:9016-55612 GCA_038279365.1 Candidatus Latescibacterota bacterium
CAGGACTTTTCCCTTCGTTGCACCGGTATTTATTCCAGTGCTTTTTGATTCGGCTTTTGATCTTAAGTCCGCAGGACTTTTCCCTTCGTTGCACCGGTATTTATTCCGGTGCAATCTAAAATATCAGATAAATTCCGATTCTCGAATTTCATCGCGTAAAATGCAATAATAATTGAGCGCGTCTTTGCGTGCCACATTGCCTTGTGGCACATCAAGCACCTCAAATTCCAAAAGACGATCCGTAAATGCAATACAAACCCGCTGACCAACCATGACCTCACGACTTGCTTTGGCCATTTGATCATCCACTGTCACAATGCCATTGTCACATGCCCGTTTGGCTTCCGTGCGGCGCTTGACAATACAGCACGTATTTAAAAATACATCCAATCGCATCATGTCTTCTCAAAGAAACTACTGTTCCAATCGAATATCGACATACAGCTTTTCGCGTGTTTCAGCCAACATTTTTTTGAAAGCAACTTGTAATTTTTGCTGTTTTAAAATGCCTTCTAAGGCCATTACATCATCATTCACCTTAACAACATCCCAACCCAATTGTGTTTTAATCGGCAAGCTGACTTGACCGGGTTTGAGAGTGGTACCCACTTGGGCATAATCGGGCGGCAACTCCTCTTTTGGATAAATCTGCATAAACCCACCTTGAGTTGCCGTGCGTTCAAAGTCCGACAATTCACGCGCCAAAGTGGCAAAGTCTTCACCTTTTTGAATGCGCTGATAAATGTCCAATGCCTGTTTTTGTGCCGCTTCAATATCTGATTCATCCATAGGTGTTAAAAGCAAAATATGTCTTGCCCGTACCTGATCGCCTGCCACTTCTTCTGTGCGGATAATATGAATGCCATACTGTGTTTGCACCAAATCGCTGACTTCACCGGGCTTAAGCGAAAATGCCACTTTTTCAAACTCTGGCACCATGGTGCCTTGTGAGAAAAATCCCAAATCACCACCTTGAGACCCACTGCCTGGGTCTTCAGAATATTCACGTGCCAAAGCAGCAAAGTCTTCACCAGCCTTGATGCGCACCAACAATGCTTCGGCTTGTTTTTTGGCTTTGTCTACTTTTTCACCTGTGGGTTTGGGCATCACCACAATATGGCTCAGCGATACAAAGTCGGATTCACCCGATAGATAGTTTTTCTCAAATTCGGCCACGTCACGAGGGGATACATTCACTTGCCCAGATAAAGCACCATACATCTCTCGCTCTATAAACTGTTTGCGATATTGTTGCCGAAACTCTTCTCTTATTTGGCGTTCGGTCAACCCTTCACGTTCCAGTTCAGCTTCAAATGCACCACCTGGGTTTTGGTCTTTTAAACGACGCACTTCTGATCGAACAATTTCTTCAATCATTTCTGAATCCACTTCAATGCTGTCTTCTTCTGCACGTACCAACAACAATTTTTGTTGAATTTCATTTTCCAACACTTGGTTAAACAATTCTCGCAATTGAGCCTCAGGAATATTTTGAACACGCGTTCCCCGAGCCATCAGTTCAAAATGCATTTTCTTTTCGACATCCGATTGCAAAATAATTTCATTGTCCACCACAGCAACAATACGATCTGCCAATTGTGACTGTGCTTGTACATTTGCTCCGCATAGCAACACAATAGCCCAAATAAAAACCCAACAACGTACCATAAAAACCAACTCCTTTTCCCTCCAACATGTCATCCATCTCAAAAACACAATTATTCAACTTTATCCAAAATCACAGACCATTCACTTTGGCCTTTTAATTCTTCAATCAATTTTTCACGCAATGCTTGCCGACGCTCACTCAATATACGCTGTTGAATTTCGCCGCGCACATCCACCAATTCGCGTTCCGAACCTGCTTCTCGTCGGTCTAAAACCTCAACAACATGTAAACCACTTGTGGTTGTAATGCGCGTTCGACGGCCCAAATTGGCCCCTTGGCATCCTTCCCAAAAAGAAGCACTGACCATGTCTTCGGTAAAATAGCCCAAATCACCACCATTTGCCGCAGACACATCGACTGATTCTTCACGTGCAACTTGCTCAAACAGCTCGCCATCTCTCAAGCGATTCCATACGTCATTCAATTTTTCTTTGTCTTTAACCAAAATATGGCGCACCCTAATTTCGGGCTGTTCGCGTTCAAAACTTTGACGATTGGCTTCATAATAATTCAATATCTCGCCTTCAAGCAAATCTGCATCTTTGGCATAGGCACGTTCCAAAACTTCTGCGACCAACAAACGCCGTTTGGCTTGCTCAATCAATGCTGCCATATCTGGTTCTTCGGGTAGTTTTTGTTTGATTGCTTCTTGATACAACAATTCTTCTTCTACCCATTTTTCAACCAATTGTCGTTTTTCTTCTACCGAAATGCGCCCCATAAATGGGCTGGGTATGCGCAACAACATTTCTTCTTTTGTCAGTCGTGCCTCACCTACTTGGGCCACGGTTGTGCCTTGTTGCTGTTCACCACAAGCCACCCACCCACAAACACCCATGAACACGATCATTTTTTGGATGGTTTTAAACCCCGTCAAGACACCCTCCCAAATGGACAATTTTGCCTTCAATTTTGCCCCTATAAATTGCTCTAACTATCGGAGTATAAAAAAGTTCCGACCAATCGAATATACGCGTTCAAACAAGGCACTGCAACACATTTTTCGCACACAATAACCGCTCTTGAGCACCCTTGCCTGTGAGTTCAACTTCAATTTTGGGTTGCCCACCCAAAGCAAACTGAAGGGGCAATGGAGACTGAGTCACCATCGCTTCAATGTCTTTGCGTTGCAAGACATGATCAGGCGAAAACGCCAATGTCATAATTTGACCCACTTGAACTTGAACCAAACGCAATTGGCGGGCATATAGTTTCACTTGAATCGTATTCAATAAGGCCGCTGTTGGTTCAGGTATGGGGCCAAATCGGTCTGTCAATTCTTCTTCTATGGCCAACAAATCGACCGATCGACGAATATCGCCCAAACGTTGATAAAACTGCATTTTTTGATCCGCATCTGGGATATACTCATCAGGAATAAATGAAGAGACCGACACTTGTACATCGGGGTCAACAGTAGGCTCTGAATCTTCACCTTTTATTTGGCGTACCGCCTCGTCTAACAACCGGGTATATAAATCAAAACCAACCGCCGAAATATGACCATGTTGCTGTGCACCCAACAAGTTACCCGCACCTCGAATTTCCATATCTCGCATAGAAATATGAAAACCAGAGCCCAAATCTGAAAATTCTTCAATGGCCCGAAGACGCCTGACAGCAGGTTTACCCAAACCTTTTCGGGAAGGGACAAACAAATACGCATAGGCCCTTTTGTTAGACCGCCCCACGCGTCCACGCAATTGATAAAGCTGTGCCAGTCCCAAACGATCAGCGCGATTCACAATCAAAGTGTTGACATTGGGAATGTCCAAACCCGATTCCACAATCATGGTTGAAATCAAAACATCGTATTTATGTTCAAAAAAGTCCATCATCACTTTTTCAAGCTGTCTTTCGGGCATTTGCCCATGCCCCACACCAAAACGCACTTCTGGTACCAACCGTTCCAAATATTCGACCATGGCATGCATGGATTGGATGCGATTGTGTACAAAATACACCTGCCCACCACGATCTATTTCGCGCAAAATGGCTTCGGCAATGCGTTCTTCTTCAAAAGCAAGCACTTCTGTTTGAATGGGAAGGCGATCTTTGGGAGGAGTTTGGATGACCGACATGTCACGTGCTCCCATCAATGACATGTGTAATGTACGTGGTATGGGCGTGGCTGTAAGTGTCAAAACATCAACCAATCGACGCATTTCTTTGAGTCGTTCTTTGTGTTTGACACCAAAACGGTGTTCTTCATCAATCACCAACAATCCTAAATCTTTAAATTCAACATCTTTAGATAACATCCTGTGCGTACCAACAACAAGATCTATCGTGCCATCTTTAATGCCTGCAATGGTTTTGAGTTGTTCCGCTCGGGTTCGAAAACGGCTCAAAACAGATACTTCTACTGGAAACTCGGAAAATCTTTCGGAAAAGGTGCGATAATGTTGCTGTGCCAAGATGGTTGTGGGTGCCAAAACCGCCACTTGTTTGCCATCCATTACGGCTTTAAATGCTCCCCGAAGTGCCACTTCTGTTTTGCCGTATCCCACATCGCCACATATCAATCGGTCCATGGCTGTGGCTTTTTCCATATCTTCTTTGACTTCTTCAATGGCCTTAAGCTGATCGCGCGTTTCTTGAAAAGGAAAGGATGCTTCCAAAGTTTTCATGTCTGATGTATCGGGTGAAAAAGCAATGCCTGGTCTGGCTTTGCGCTCGGCATACAGTCCGACCAATTCTGAGGCCATTTTGAAGATTTCTTTTTTGGTCTTCTCCTTTAACCGCTCCCATGTGGCTGTTCCCAATTTTGTTAATACGGGAGCAGCACCTTCTTGGCTCGAATATTTTTGCACCCGATCCATCTGATCCACAGGCACAAATACCCGATCTCCACCCCGATAAGACAAGACCAAACAATCACTTGCAAACCGACCCATTTCAATGCGTTCAATGCCTTCAAACCGACCAATACCGTGATCCACATGAACAATAAAATCGCCTCGTTGTAGGGCTGTAATGGTTTGTATAGGTGCTGCATCTTTAAATCGTCGATATCGACGACGACGGCTCACACGACTGAATATTTCATGGTCATTGACCACAAATACTTTGCTTGAACCACACACAAAACCACTTTGCAAGGGCCCCACATAAATAGAGACCACATCACTTTCGGACTCTAATATCTCTTCTAAACGCGCCTGTTGGCCTTGGCTTTCACACAAAACCACCACTTCGTAACTGAGCATCCAATATTTGCGCAAATCTTCGCGCAAAACGTCCAAATGCCCCTCATAGTGGCGACCACTCATGCCACCTAATTCAATGGCATTTTCCGACGCCCCTCCCAAAATACGGTTAAATACACAGCGCATGGTTTCCAACTGTTCAAGCACCACATCTGGTTCTCGGAGCACACCATTTGTTGGCAAAGGTTCTGGTTCATTGCGTCTGTGTTCTTTTCGCTCGGCTGCTTTTTCACATTCTTTCCAAGCCGCTTCAGCAGCACCCGCCACACCATCGGGGTCATCCAAAACAACAAGGCACGATTGGGGTATGTGATCCAATAAGCCCGTTTGTTCGCCGTACAACACACCTAAATAGTGCTCCTGCCCTTCAAATGCACCTTCACGTTCCAACAAATTGCGCATGTTGGGCAATTCTACACCTAATTTTTGTTCCGATTTGTCTAAATTTGAGACATATTCTTCGTGCATCGTCAGTGGGAGCACACTCTCTCTACAAGGCAATATGCGAGCTTCTTCAAGTTGTGCCACAGATCGCTGTGAGCTTAAGTCAAACCCGCGTATAGACGAAACCTCATCGCCCCAAAATTCGATGCGCACAGGGTTTTCATTGCCAAAAGAACAATAATCCAAAATGCCACCGCGCATGCTAAATTGCCCCACACCCTCAACAGTGGTCACCCGTTCATACCCAATTTCAACCAAATGATCGGCCAGCTCGCGGGGCGAAATCTCTTGTGCCACACGCACGGTTTGTAAGCACAAGGCAAACAGTTCAGGTGTAAGGGTATGCCCCATTAAGGCCGCTATGGGCACCACCAAAATCCCCCCTTGGCCTTGGTGCAGTTGGTCCAAAGCCTCCATGCGCAAACCCACCGTATCCAAATGGGGTGAGCGACCATCAAAATGGGCCACATCCCAGCTTGGGAAGTAGCCCACCAAATCAGACCCAATCAATCGTTCTAAATCGTTGCGCAAAGCTTCTGCGCGATCTTCATCTGCACAAACGACAACCACAGGCCCTGGTGTGGTTTCTTCAATCCACGCCAGCGCAAATGCCGTCAAAGAACCCGATCCACCACGCATAACCACTCTTTGATCGCCCGAAGCAATCCGCTGTGCCAACGCTTGAAAGGGTGGCGAATGTTTCATGCGATCATAAAGTCTTTGTACAGACATACTTTCTCCCAGCCAAATGGAAGTGCTAAAAATAAGGGGTGAACGTACAAGCCAAAAAGCTCGACTCATTTTAATGAGTCGAGCTTTTCAACATATAATGGCGGGGTAGACGGGACTCGAACCCGCGACCCTTGGCGTGACAGGCCAATACTCTAACCAGCTGAGCCACTACCCCGCAAATCCATGAATTTCAATATTTAAGAACAAATAGGAGGGGTGTCTCTCCACAAGAGACAAAAATTTAACATAGTGCCTGTTTGGTGTCAAGCAAATTTAATAAAAATAATAATGGGTCTCATTCTGTCCTTGATGTCTTGTTTGCTAATCTTTTCTATTTACCCTATATTCTATCGTTCAATCCTATCGGTAAATGCAGATTTTGTTTTGTATTTATCTGTGTCCATAAGTGGTTGCATTTTAGATTCACACGAGGTGAAAGTGGCAATTGGAATTGGCTTGATTGGTATGGGCGTTGTGGGAGGTGGCGTGGCCCGCATATTACATGAACGCGCCGATTATTTTAAAAATGTTAAAGGTTTGGATCTTGATATTCGAAAAATTGCTGTACGAGATTTATCCAAACCACGCGCCATCGATCTGCCTTCTGATCGTTTTACTACCGATCCCAAAGAGGTTATCAATGATCCTTCCGTACAAATTGTCATTGAAGTAATGGGAGGCATCCATCCTGCTCATGATCTTATTTTATCAGCACTTGAAGCAGGCAAAGATGTGGTCACAGCCAACAAAGCACTGTTGGCCGAACAAGGGGATGATTTGTTTGTCATGGCGGCCCAAAAAAAGGTCGGGCTGGGTTTTGAAGCCAGCATTTGTGGTGGCATACCCATTGTTCAAATTCTTAGCCAAGGCCTTGTAGGCAACCGCATAGAATCGCTTTATGGCATTCTCAATGGCACAACAAATTACATCCTTACCCGTATGACCGAAGCGGGAGCCAATTTTGATCCCATGCTCAAAGAAGCCCAAATAAAAGGATTTGCCGAAGCCGACCCTACTATGGATATAGACGGTACAGATGCCGCACAAAAGCTTTCTCTCTTATGTCGTTTGGCTTTTCGCGTAAAACTTTCACCCAACCAAATTATTAAAGAAGGTATTTCACATATTACAGCACTCGATATTGATATCGCTCGCGAGCTGGGTTATACCATCAAACTTTTGGGTATTGCAAAAGCCATAGGTGACCGCATTGAGGCACGTGTTCATCCTGCTTTGGTTCCACATGGTGAACTCTTGGCAGATATTCGCAATGAATACAATGCCGTTGAAGTCGTTGGCAGTGCTGTTGATTCTCAGGTTTTTTATGGCAAAGGAGCCGGTGAATTGCCCACAGCAAGTGCTGTGGTATCTGATCTCATTGGTTTTGCAGAAAAACGCCAAACGGGCATGCCAGCTTCAAACTCTGCTTTAGCGCCCTTGCCTCAAGCGCAATTGGTTCCCTTAGATGAAGTCAATACTGGATGTTATTGTCGCTTCACCGTCAATGACAGACCTGGTGTTTTGGCACAAATTGCCACCCTCTTTTCTGATGAAGGCATCAGCATAGAAACCGTTATTCAGCAAGGGCGTTCCGAAACCGAAGATGGTACCGTCCCACTGATCATGATTACCCACGATGCAACCGAAGCCGCTATGCGAAGAGCGATCAACCGCATTAACGATTTACCCGTTGTGACCCAAAAATCCCAGGTCATTCGCATCTTGCATCCATAAAGTTTTTTCCATTTTTAAAAGAAAAAAGCGGTGGAGAATTTGTTCTCCACCGCTTTTTTTCTATTTACGATGTCTTTATTCGTTTTCTTCTGTCAGACCGTTGGTGGGTGTGTCCATCCCCCCACGTGCTTCATTTTCGTCTCCAGAATTCACATCATCTTCAATGTCATCATCTTCTTTTTCTACTCGTGCCACATCAATGACCCGATCCCCTTCATCTAAGTTGATGAGGCGAACACCTTGTGTATTGCGACCAATGATGCTGACATCCACAATGGGTTGACGGATCAAAATACCATTTTGTGTGATGATCACCACATCATTGTCTTCCATGACGCGCATCAATGACACCACGGGGCCGTTGCGTTCTGTGGTTTTAATATTGATCACACCTTTTCCACCCCGGTTGGTCAAGCGATAGTCTGAAACTGGTGTGCGTTTGCCATAACCATTTGCACAAATGGTGAGCAAAACATCTTCGTCTTTGACCACCACCATACCCACAACCACATCATCATCTTGCAAGGAAACACCCCTTACACCTTGTGAGTTGCGCCCCATTGCCCGTACTTTTTCTTCTTGAAAACGCACCGCTTGGCCATTTTTGGTTGCAATCATGATCTCATCTGTGCCTTCTGTAATCACTGCCGCAATCAGTTGATCATCTTCGACAACATTCATGGCAATTATGCCCCCTTTTCGAGGGCGACTATATGCCGAAAGTGCCGTCTTTTTGATCTGGCCTTTTTGTGTCACTTGTACCAAATATCGGTTGTCATCAAACTCTCTTACGGGTACAATTTCGGCCACTTTGTGATCTTCTGGTACATCAATCACATTGACAATGGGTCTACCTCGTGATTGCCGGGTGCCTTGTGGTATTTCGTGAACTTTTAACCACAAACAATGCCCGCGGTCAGTTAAAAACAAAATATAACTGTGTGTTGACGCCACAAAAAGATGTTCTACAAAATCCTCTTCTTTTGTTTCCATGCCTTTAATGCCGCGCCCACCCCGGCCTTGTGCCCGATAGGTTGTTACAGGGATGCTTTTGATATAACCCTGATGTGAAATGGTGATCACCATATCTTCATCTGCGATCAAGTCTTCAATATTAAACTCAGAAGCCGAAACAACCATATCGGTGCGTCTGTCATCACCATATTTTTCTTTTATTTCTCCCAACTCGGTTTTGATGATGTTCATGCGCAATTCACGATTGTCTAAAATAGCCGACAAACGCTCGATTTCTTTGACCAATTCAGTATACTCATCATCAATTTTTTGGCGTTCCAAACCTGTTAAACGTTGCAATGTCATTGCCAAAATTGCCTGAGCTTGACGATCTGACAATTCCAAAAGGTCAATGAGTTTGGCACGTGCTTCTGCAGGATCTGAAGACGCCCGAATAATCCGTATCACTTCTTCAATTGCGTCTAAGGCTTTTTTCAAACCCTCTAAAATGTGTGCCCGATCTTGAGCCACTCGCAATTCAAATTGGGTGCGCCGTACAATCACATCATGGCGGTGATCAATATAACATTGCAACATTTGCTTCAAATTTAATTGTCGCGGGCGACCATCCACCAATGAAATCATATTGGCGGCAAATGTGGTTTCCAACTGAGAGTGTTTGAACAATTGATTTAAGATGACATCGCCAAATGCATCGCGCTTAAGTTCAATGACAATACGCATGCCATCGCGACCAGTTTCATCTCTCAAGTTTGAAATGCCTTCAATCTTTTTATCACGCACCAAATCAGCAATCTTTTCTAACAGATTGGATTTGTTGACCATATAAGGTATTTCAGTAATGACGATTTGTTCGCGATCTTTGCTCATCTCTTCAATTTCTGCTTTTGCCCGTATGCGCATTTGACCACGTCCGGTACGATATGCTTCTAACACACCACTCATACCATAAATAACCCCACCCGTTGGAAAATCTGGGGCTTTGATGTAAGCCATTAACCCATCTACATCTAACTCTGGGTCATCTATTAAAGCCACCAAACCATCTACCACTTCACTCACATTGTGAGGTGGAATGGCTGTTGCCATTGTCGTTGCAATACCCACACTGCCATTGCATAACAAATTTGGAAAACGAGAGGGCAAAACGGTGGGTTCTTGGAGGCGGTCATCATAGTTGGCACGAAAATCAACCGTCTCTTTTTCGAGGTCAATCAGCAACTCTTGACCCGCGCCTGCCATACGCGCTTCTGTATATCGCATCGCTGCAGGAGGGTAACCATCGATCGATCCAAAATTGCCCTGACCATCTACCAAGGGATAACGCATTTTAAAATCTTGAGCCAAATGCACCAAGGTAGGATACACAATGGCCTCACCATGTGGGTGATAATTTCCCGAAGTGTGTCCAGCAATATTGGCACACTTACGATGCTGACGGTTTGCACCCAAACCCAAATCATTCATCGACACCAAAATGCGCCGCTGAGAAGGTTTCAAGCCGTCACGAACATCGGGTAATGCCCGATCGACAAGCGTACTCATCGAATATGCCAACATCGACTTTTTAAGTTCATCCCCAATTTCAACTGGAATCACGCGGGAACTGTTTTCCATCATCATAAGTCATTACCTTTTCACAAGCGTATGGAGAACCACTTTTTATCGGGGGTAAAAAAAGTGGTATTGTCATTCATCGTTGTTGTTTTGAACCCACTTTATTTGAGTTTTTTGACATGGGTTTAGAAATGATTTTCTATAACCTTAAATGTCCAGTTGTGCTTCCAGTGCGTGTTCTTCCACATACTTTCTACGGGGAGCAACTTCATCACCCATAAACATGGAAAACGCGTGCTCCGCATCAACCGTATCTTCTTCCGTTACAGACAACAGGGTTCTTTTTTCTGGATTTAGGGTGGTTTCCCATAATTGATCGGGATTCATTTCACCCAACCCTTTATATCTCTGTACGGTCACGCCCTTTGCATCTTCACCCATTTCAGCCAAAATGCTTTCACGTTGAACATCATCAAACGCATAATGTTCTTGCCTGCCCTTTTTGATCAGATATAATGGGGGTTGTGCGATAAATACTCGGCCTTCTTTGATCATTGGACGCATATAACGAAAGAAAAATGTGAGCAACAACGAACGGATATGCGACCCATCTACATCGGCATCCGCCATAATGATCACTTTGCCATAACGAAGTTTTGCAATGTCAAAATCTTCACCCACCCCAGCACCCAATCCCAATATGACAGGTTGCAATTTGTCATTATTCAACACACGATCCAACCGCGTTTTTTCTACATTGAGCAATTTCCCCCATAAGGGCAAAATGGCTTGGTATTTACGGTCTCGACCTTGAGCTGCTGAACCACCAGCCGAGTCTCCTTCGACCAAAAATACCTCGGTTTCCTCAATGTTGTTGGATGAACAATCCAACAGCTTTCCAGGTAACCCTCCGCCTTCCAAAACCCCTTTGCGGCGCACCAATTCACGGGCTTTACGAGCTGCTTCACGGGCTCGTGCTGCATCTATTGCTTTTTGTAACACTTTTTTAATGGTCGCAGGATTTTCTTCAAAATATTCGGATAGTTTCTCACCCACCAAAGATTCTACCACCCCACGCACATCACTGTTGCCTAATTTTGTTTTTGTTTGTCCTTCAAATTGGGGTTCTGGTACTTTGACACTGATAATAGCTGTTAACCCTTCTCGGGTGTCTTCACCTGATAGCGTGAACTTTTCATTTTTGAACAAATTGTATTTTGTACCATACATATTTAAAGTACGTGTTAATGCCGTTCGAAACCCAGTTTCGTGCGTACCACCTTCAATAGTATGGATATTGTTTACATAACTTTGGATATTTTGTTGATAAGAATCATTGTATTCAAATGCCACTTCTGCAATGATGCCATCACGATGCCCTTCAAAGTGTACGGGATCATGTACTGGTGAACGACCTTCATCCAAATAGGTAACAAATGCTTGGATACCACCTTCATAACAATGAGACTCTTCCGAGTTGTCACGTGCATCTTTCATAACAATGGTTAAGCCCCGATTGAGAAAGGCCAATTCACGCAACCGGTGTGACACAATATCTTTTTTAAATTCTACCGTTTCAAAAATGGTCGCATCTGGTAAAAACGTTACTTTTGTTCCCTTTTCGGTTGTTGGCCCCAATGTCTCCAACTCTGTTACGGGAACCCCTCGTTCATACTTTTGGGTATACATTTGGCCTTTTGTTTTTACTTCTACCGCGCACCATGTAGATAACCCATTGACCACAGACACACCCACACCGTGTAATCCACCCGAAACGGCATAGTTTTCTTTGTCAAACTTCCCGCCTGCATGCAACACCGTCATGACAACTTCTAATGCAGAGCGTTTCTCTGTGGGGTGTTCATCAACGGGGATGCCACGACCATTGTCTGTAACCGTCACTGTCCCATCTGTATTTAAACAGACTTCTATGCGATCACAATGCCCACCCATTGCTTCATCCACACTGTTATCAACAATTTCCCAAATCAGATGATGAAGACCGTTTATTCCTATATCGCCTATATACATAGCCGGGCGCTTGCGTACAGCCTCTAAACCTTTAAGCACCTGAATATTTCCTGCGGTATACTGCCCATTGCCACCGGTTTCTGCCATATACAACTCCTCTTAAAATCTTACAGGAACCATCCCTAACGGGACGAGGGGCTTACTTTGTAAATCGAATCAATCTGATAACTTCTGTACCCAATTTATCATTTATTTGTTTTCGATAATTTTCTCGTTCAAACATCAAATGATACCGCCAGGTGGCATGCTTAACAGATACCAATAGCTCACCATGTCGAATGCGATACGCACTTGTTACTTCTGCAATCTGCTCCCCAACTATTTGAGGCCAAAGAGACATGGCTCTTTGTTCTCGAAATTTTTCCGCCAAACCCAATTTGTCAACAGCATTGCGTATAGCATCTCCAATAGAAACCGCATGTTGTGTCGCACTTCTGCTTTGCCTTAGACTGTATACGCCGCTTTTTCGACGATCTGTTTCCGGATCAATTTCTTGCATTTTTGGGAGCATCATAATTCCAAAAGTTGAAATCCTCGCGCCTTAAAATCCAAATCGGGATCACGCGCAGAGGTCAGTATCACCTGCCCAAATGACGGGATCATAGACAACAGTGCATCAGATCTTTTGGGATCAAGCTCACTAAAAATATCGTCCATCAACAACACCGGACGCCACCCTGTTTGCTTTTCTAAAAAGGTTGCTTCGGCCAATTTCCAAGAAAGCAACACACTTTTCAGTTGTCCTTTTGATGCAAATTGATGCGCAGCTTTATTGTCTAATGTAAAAACCAAATTATCGCGATGTGGTCCCGTAAGGGTATATCTCAATTCCACTTCTTGAGGTAACTTTTCTTCCAAAGCCTTTTCGATAATGGCTTGGCCATTGTCTAAATCTTCATACGCCACAGGACTGCGATAAACGGCCCTTAATTTTTCGGATGTGGGCGCAATTTCTTGATAATAGGTGTTGAGCAACAACTCGATGTCGTGTAATGCTCGCAAACGATATGCAACGATACGGCTTCCCAACTCTGCCAATTGTTTGTTCCAAGGCATCATTTGCTCTGGGCGAGACAATAAAGCGGGGCCACGATCTTTTAATAAACGATTGCGTTGAGCCAATATGCGTTGATATAACTCTAAATCGGATAGATAGGAAGAACTTGATTGTGAAACGAGGATATCTAAAATACGTCTGCGTTGAGCAGGTTCTCGCAAAACCAGATCAACATCTTCGGGGGAAAAAAGGACGGCATTAAACTCGCCAATAAGATCAGACAATCGGGGGAGTGAAGCGTGATTAACCAAAGCCTGTTTTTTACCCACGCGTGGGTCATAGGCAATTCGAATCGGAAATTCGAGGTCCTCGCGTATGATTTGCGCCTCAATGGCAAAATAATCTGTACCCCACTGAAGTACATCGCGATCTTTGGCACCACGACCCGATTTTGATAACGCCAAAAAATAGAGCGCTTCTAAAAGATTAGACTTGCCACGGGCATTGTCAGCCCATATGGCTGTTCTTTCTCGGTCAAATGAGAATTCTGCCCGCTCAAAATTCCGAAAATTCGTCAACTTCAGTGACGAAACATACAACGGAACACCTGCTTAATCATTAAGACGGAGGGGCATGAGCAAACAAAGATAATCTTCACCATCCATTTGTTCACCCGGACGAATAATGCCTGCAGAAACTGCACTGTCTAATTCAAACAAAACATCATCAGATTCAATGCGTCGAAGTGCATCTTGCAAATAACCCGAATTATAACCTATCACCATATCATCTGCATCGTAGTCAATATTTAGGCTTTCTCGTGCTTCTCCACCTATTTCTTGACTTGTGGCTGACAAACCCAACTGGTTCTTTTTAATGTCTAAACGCAATTGATGGGTTTGCGCACTGGCCAAAATAGATACCCGTCGAACTGCAGGCAGGAGCAAACTATTTGAAACACGTAAACGCTTGCCATTGTTTTGAGGGATAACTTGTTCATAATCAACAAATGGCCCCTCAATGAGCCGAGAAAAGAGGTGAATATCTCCTCCTGCATCTTTAAGCACAAACATCACATGGCTTTGACCAAATCGGGCATGGCTTAATTCTGCACCACTTGACATCAATTTGACAAGGTGATTGAGGGCACGTGGTGGCACAATCGCATCTGTTGCACCATCGGGCAAGCCTTGTTGGGCACGAGAATATTTAACCAATCGATGCCCATCTGTAGCAACCATGGTCATACGCCCGTCACCCACCTGCCAAAGCACACCATTTAAAACGGGCCGAGTTTCGTCACGAGAAACAGCAAATGCGGTTTTAGACACCATATCACTAATGACATCACTGTTGGGTGCCTCTTCGCCCTCATCGGAAAATTGAATCTCTGGGCCATCAATTTCGGAGGGTAATTCAGGAAAGTCATCTGCTGGCACAGACATCAACGCATAGGTTCCTTCTGCACCGCTTTGGCGTTGAATGGTTACACGCCCCTCTTCAGAGGTTAATAAAAGGGGCTCTTCTGGCAGCTCTCTCACAATTTCCGAAAATTTTCGGGCAGGCACCGTTGTTGCCCCAGGTTCCTCAATTGACGCTGATAAAGTGCAGGTAATTGAAATATCCAAATCTGTGGCACTCATTTGCACGGCATGGCCATTTCGTGCATCGATTAAAATATTCGACAACACAGGCAACGCAGTCTTAGATGGAACGATATCGAGTACTGCCTGAATTCCTTTTAGCAGTTCCTCTCGTTCAATAGCGACTTTCATTTTTTACATGCCTCCCATTTAGTATGAGATAAATTAAAGCCAAAAAACGTGTATGAATTATTTAAAACTCACATATTTTGGACTATGGATAACCTACTCATTATTAATAATGCCACAGACAGTTTAATCTACTCATTTTTAGCCGTTTTGTCAATGTATAAACATCACGTCATTATTGCTACAAACAATTAAAAAACAGTATTTTATTGCATGAAAAAAAATGGCAAGTTTTTATATGCCTATGTATTTTCCCATCAACCATTCAAAACCCACTTTTTTTTATCTACAAAACGACATTTTTAACTTCATAATCAACCCCAAGTGATACGTTGTTGACAAGCCATATCTAAAAAATTCTAACATGAAATACTCCTAAATTGCCAAACCCAAAACGACTTTATTCATTTTATCTTTTTGCCCGCAGTCTCATGGGTGTCTTTCTGAGATGACAGGGATTGCTAAGTTATTAAACCCAATAGCTCGTGAAGACATCACACTTCTATTGGGCACATTTGAATAAAAAGCAGTCTGGCAGTCAGCTCATCCCTCCTTGACCTTCGATTAGGGTTTAAGCTGACTGCCAGTGGATTCGATAAACTCACGAATTATTTTGCTTCAACACGTAAGTCCTAAACGGTTTTTAAAACCAGAAACCATTTCACCATCACCGCACGGTCCCTTCGCTGAATTCTTTTTTCCAGAATCCACAACAATCCTTTTGATTTTCAATTCCAAACCACATACACACATCACATGTGGATAACATTTTTACTTCCCTCAATCCCACTTTCTGCAAAACGCTATTTATTATACACTTAAAGATATTGTGCACAGGAAGTGCACAATGTGCATGCATGTGGAAAACATGGTGGACACACTGTGGATTCGATATGTGGAAAACTCATCCACATTTTCCACAGTGGAAAACCACAGGGTTTTGCACATGTTCTCCACACATAATCCACAATGCCAAATTGGCAGTTGCCAATATAACCTATTGATCTTAAACAGAGCTATTGGAGCCTGTGCAACTTATCCACACAATCCACCGTGTTATTGTTGTTATCATGAACATGTACAAAAAACTCATTTATTTTAAAATCATGATAATACATGTGGAGAAGGTTTAATTTGTTCAAAATCGAACATCATCCATATGCTTAAAAAGAAAACATAAAAAAAGCTGGATTCATAAAGAACCCAGCTTTAAACAAAACATATGAGAATCAAAATTATCCAACAATTTGGTTTTGTAACTGATTAACCAAATCTTCGAACTCTGGATCTTTGGTCAACTTATGCTCAACACTTCGACAGGCGTGAATTACGGTGGTATGATCTCGATTTCCAAATTGAATACCAATTGTCTTGAGAGGCGCACCTGTTAAAGACTTGCTCAGATACATACTGATATGTCTTGCTGTGGCAACGTCCTGTTTTCGCGTTGAACCCACCAATTTCTCAGTTGGTATTTGAAAGAAATCGGAAGCTGCTTTCAATATACCTTCAATACTCACTGTTGTGATTCGTTTTTGTGGTCTACTTAATAATGTTTCTCGTGCTGTTTCCACATTCAGCTCACATCCACGTAGCTTCGTATAAGCGACCAATCGTTTCAAGGCGCCTTCTAACTCCCGAATGTTGGTATCGACGTGCTCAGCCAAGTATTGGACCACCTCAGGAGGCAATAACACATCAACCTCTTCGGCTTTTTGCAAAATGATGGCAACACGCGTGCTTAAGTCCGGTGCACTAATGTCGGTAACGACACCCCATTGAAACCGAGAAATAAGCCGATCTTCAAAACCTTTTAAATCGGCGGGGGGGCGATCTGAACTGATAACGATTTGCTTGTCACTTTGATGTAATGCATTAAATGTGTGTATAAACTCGCGTTGGCAACCTTCTGTTTTAACATAAAACTGAATGTCATCCACCAACAACACATCTGCTTGTCGATAAATACGGTGAAAATCCGAAGTGTCTTTTTTGTTTACACCTTCAATATAATCTGAAAAAAACTTCTCAGCTGTTACATAAACCACATTTTTGGCTGAACCTGTTTGAATACAATGATCACCAATGGCTTGTAACAAATGCGTTTTACCCAATCCAACGCCTCCATAGAGAACCAATGGATTAAACGCAGTTTGTCCAGGGGATTCAGCAACAGCTTTGGCCACTGAAAACGAAAATTCATTGCTTTCTCCAACCACAAAATTATCAAAACGATAGCGTGGATTTAGTGGGAAAACAGGTTTGTTGGTTTTTGTTTCGGATGTGGTGTAAATGGGTGGTGAATTCGTTGGCGAAAGCGCGGGAGCATTGGGCTCAGGTTGTTGAAACTGAATGGGTACTTGTTCGGCCTGAGGAACTTCTTGATCCGTTGGTTGGAGGAGCTGAACACCCACTGCAAATGCCAATTTGGGTTGCCATGATAATTCTTCTTGAATGGTTGAGAGGATCAACCAAGCGTAATGTTCTTCCAGCCAATCGGCAAAGAAAGAATTGGGCACCTCAATTACCGCCTCTTCTGCAGTTAAACGACGTGCAGAAGTAGGCGCAAACCAAGTTGCAAAACTCTGTGGCTGAATTTTGCCTTGAATTGATTGGAGACACCGACGCCAAAGGTCAGTGGAGATGTTCGTCATAGACCTATCCATGCCAAAGGCAGCTAACCACCTGTGGGGTTTTAGCATGTATATAAGGTTATTAAAATGAGGGGAGCTTTTTCTTAAAGCCGGGGGAAAGGCAAGCATTTTATTAGAGAGGGGGAAATCAAGTCTGCCCCAGGGGGAAAGAGGAACAGAAGCGCTCTAATGCTAAAAATGCAACAATATCCGGTCAAAAAGCAGAAAAAAGCATGTCCTAAAACTTTACTTTTGGGAGATCCTGATGAAACAAATATCAGGTCTGAACAAACTATAAAAACACCTGAATGAAGTCAAGGGTCTTTTACATGTCCTTATTTTTTGTAAGAGATTGAAAAGCATAACGTTATAACAAAAATCTATATAGTGTATATAAAAAAAAATTACTACCATATATAGTGTACAAATAAAACATAAGTAAGATATATGTGAAAAATCTTGACAAAATAATGCCAAGCCTCTATATTTTTCGAGCTATAAATCATGCAGATTATTGAAAATGTTATATTTAAACCAGACTCAAGGATTTAATTATGAAACGTACATTTCAGCCCCACAATCGTAAGCGTAAAAATAAGCACGGTTTTAGAAGCCGCATGTCCACGCCAGGTGGACGGCGTGTTTTGAGTGAACGTCGACGCAAAGGTCGCAAACGCTTATCACATTAACATTGGTTGAATAAGATGGGACGACCCAATCTTCGTCTTCGAAGTGAAGTCGGCAAAGTTCGACAAGTGGGTCAGATTTACCGTGGGCGTTGGGTTCATGTTCGGATGGGCAAATCTGAGCAGGATCGAACGCTTATTTCTGTACGCAAGAAATTTGGCAATGCCGTATATCGAAATCGCATTCGCAGACAGATTCGCGCTATTTGCCAAGATATCATTCCACAGGGACATCCTAATTTTTTGTTAATCATCGCCGTGGGTGATCGTTCACGCGGTGTATCATTTGCCGATTTGCGTTTGGATCTTCATAACGCATTTTCTGATCTTCGGCTTATTTGATTCCTACCTTTGGCCCACACAATATTCATCCTCTTCGTTTTCTACCCCAAATCCAACATTTGATAAAATATATTTAAGAAGGAATTTTCATGGACAGACGTACCGTTCTGGCCTTTGCGTTGATTGGCCTTATCCTTGTGTTGATGCCATACTATATGCGTTGGATTTATGGCGACAATTATGACAAAATGCAGTCTGTTTCTGAACAAGTTCAAAATTTGCCAGATGAAACCAAATCCCTTCGATCTTCAGATACACCATCCTCTCGTAGTTCTGCGCGATCCACTCAAATAGATAATATCGATAATAATACGTCTCAACCATCAACAGAATCTGCCCAACCCATCACCTTTGAACCCAAAGATATTGTTATTGATACCGAACGTTTTCAGGCAACACTCTCTACGATGGGTGGGGTTATTACCAGTTGGAAATTAAAGGATCATTTGACCCGATCTGGTGAGTGGTTGGAACTTATTGCCCCTGATAAACACGGTTTGGGTGTTTCTATTCAAAATGAATCTCAAGACCATTTGGAATTTCATTCTTCGACAAGTCGCATAGAATTGGCTGGCAATCAACAAGAAGAACTTATTTTGCGTGCCAATAGTGGATTTGGTTTTATTGAAAAACGTATTCTTTTTCAGGGCAACCGATATCATATGAAACTGGATGTCTCTGTTGAAAACTTACCCAGGGATGCCGATATCAGCATTCGTTGGAACGGGGCTTTGGCAGATACAGAAGAAACAGGTGGTGAGTCGGGGGGATTTTATGCTGCCAATTATGAGCAAGTTGTCACTTATGCTGGGGGAGAGGTTGAAGTTTGGGATTTGGCTCGAATTCAAGATGACGAAGAACCTCCCAGCGGTCAAATTACATGGGTTGGTATTCGCAACAAATATTTTTTGTCGGCCATCATTCCATCAGAAGGTCGTTATGTTTTAAAATTGGATGCTGAGTCTGTAGCAGATGAAAATGGCATTGGCAGACCCGACTTTGACGTTGAGTTGGTCTCCGACAATTCAGAGAGTGTTGTACAGGCTGATTTGTTTATTGGTCCTATTTCTTACAATGAACTTCGTCGACAAAACACTTCTTTAAATGGTGAAGTTCGTGAACTGGATTTGGATGAATTTGTAGATTATGGGCCTTCATTTTTACGCACGATTTTGAAACCCGTAACGATTTTGATTCTCAAATTATTTTCGGCCATTCATGTGTTGGTCCCAAATTATGGTGTTGTAATCATCTTATTCTCACTAATTGTGAAAATTGTGGTATTTCCTTTGACCCATAAGAGTTTGGAATCTGCAGCCAAGATGCAACAGATGCAACCCAAGATTGCAGAACTCAAAGAGAAATACAAAGATCCACAAAAGATGAATCAAGCCATGATGAAACTTTACAAAGATGAAAAGATCAATCCATTGGGTGGATGTTTGCCTATGCTTCTTCAAATGCCCATTTTGTTTTCCCTTTTCTCTTTGTTTAGAGGAACCATTGAATTGCGTCATGCTGGCTTTGTCTTTTGGATCAATGATCTATCTCAGCCAGATACAATTATGATTGCAGGTTTTGCACTTCATGTCTTGCCATTTTTGATGGGCATTTCTATGTTCATACAACAGAAGATGACGATGAAAGATCCCAAACAAGCGGCTCTTGTGTACATCATGCCTGTTTTTATGACGTATATTTTCTGGACGATGTCTTCTGGTTTGGTGTTTTATTATACGCTTTATAATGTCTTTACGCTTGCTCAGCAAGTCATCATGGAGCGTACAAAAACGGCTTTGGCCAAAAAGTAAATAGGGTGTGATGCGCTCTTCTGATATCGATACGATTGTTGCCATTGCAACGGCCCAAGGACAAGGGGCTATTGGCATCGTTCGTTTGAGTGGTCCCGATGCGATTGTTTTGGCTGATCAATGTTTTCAAGGACGCCGTCGTCTTATTGATGTAACACCCAGGATGTTGGTATATGGTAAATTTGTTTCTTCTGGCCAAGACCTTGATGAGGTCTTGGCCTCTGTTATGTACGGCCCCAACTCTTATACGGGTGAAAATACGGTAGAATTTAACTGCCATGGCGGGCCGTTTTTACTTCGGCGTGCTGTTGAAACCCTGGTTCTTTTGGGTGCACGATTGGCATTACCTGGTGAATTTACCAAACGCGCCTTTTTAAATGGTAAGATCGATTTATCCCAAGCCCAAGCCGTTGCTGACATGATAGCCGCTCCTTCTGATTTGAGTTTGAAATCGGCATACTTTCAATTGCGGGGTGGACTGAAAGATCGGTTTAATAAAATGGCCGACAATTTGAGACAGGTTGCTATGCTTTTGGAAGCTGGATTGGATTTTTCAGAAGATGTGGATATTGATATGGTGAAAGTCAAAGAGTCACTTCAAAAAACTTGTGATGAAACGGATTGTTTGATTGACTCTTACCAGCATGGAAAGCTCATTCGGGAGGGTGCGTTGATTGCACTTGTGGGTAAGCCCAATGTGGGTAAATCGAGTTTGATGAACCGGTTGCTTGAAGAAGACCGTGCCATTGTTGCTGACATACCTGGCACAACGCGCGATACCATTGAAGAAGGAATAGATCTTAATGGAATTCAGGCCACGCTTGTTGATACCGCGGGCATTCGAGATACTGACGATCCTATTGAGCGTGAGGGCACGCGACGTTCACGGCAGTTTATTGAACGAGCGGACGTTGTTTTATATATTGTTGATGGATCTCAACCGCCCAGTTTTGACGACGAAGTTCTGCTTCAAGCTTTTGATTCTGATAAGGGTCTTTTGATCTTGAATAAGTCTGATATGGGTATTCACACCTCCTGGAGCCAATCCAACAATACACCAGCCCTTGCGATTTCAGCGCGTCACGGTGATGGGATAGATGTTCTTCGTCAAACTATCCATGAAAAACTTGTTGGGCAAACGCAAATCTCTTTTGAAATACTTACTCAAGAGCGACAAATGATTGCTTTGAAACAAGGTAGAGAAGGCCTTGTCCATGCCCTTGAAAGCCTTGAGTTGGGAAATCCTGGTGAACTGATTGCAATGGATGTTCGCATTGCATTAGATGCCCTTTCGGATATTATTGGCGAAACCACAGCAGATGATGTTCTCGATAAAATTTTTACGACCTTTTGTATTGGAAAGTAAATGTTTCACGTGAAACATTTACGTCGATGACTATGGGCCAAATGAATTGTTAGGTTTTATAGGTATGTTTCACGTGAAACATTTGGGTAAGTGGTGACCTTTTTTATGGGTTGCCACTTTTTAATTTGTGTCGGTATCTGTTTTAAAAGCGATTCTGGCAGCACCCACATTAAGTTCTGGCATGTGTGTTTCGATCAAGCTAAAAGTTTCTTCTACTATCGATGTCAATGAAGCAACGCGCTTTTGATTTGGGATATGAAAGACATCCGCAAGGCGTTCATAAAGATTAATGGGTGCATATTCCATTTTAGAAATCAGAACTTGAATGCGTTTCCATTCTGCGGTTTGATAAATACGATTTAAACCGGATAGCATCCCAAGTACATTCATTGAGGTCTTTACCATTGCGTCTTGAAGCATGAGGAAGTCTCCACGTTTATTCGAATAGATCTCAGGAATCCATAGAGGATCCATCCATAAATGGGCTTGAATCACCGCCAGTCTGAGTCCATCGGGATATTCACGTACTTGATCTTGCCAGTGTTTGATGACATCCTGACCATGTAAGGGAACAGCATCTAAAAGTCCACCAAGAAAACCTTGTTTGATAGGCATCGTATCATAGCGAACCAGCACGTCATCTATGAGGTTTTGTGCCGTTATTTCTAAGAAATATCCAATATCAATCCGTGCACCATTTAGATGAAAACAATCTCTTACAATACCCCATTCTTGCATTTGATCATGCCGTTTCCATCCCTTGCCGTTGACCACATTGACTGCATCCGTTCTCTGTTGTTCGGATGGGAGGGATGTGCAAAATACAAAAATATCGACATCTGAGGAATCGTCTGCGATCTCACGGGCAACGGATCCACCGAGAGTGACGGCCAATGTTTCGTCCCACATTGTATATGATTCTGAAATATCACGAGCCAGACGTGACCATTTTTTGCTCTGTGCTGTCATAAAATTCCTCCAATAGAATGCAAACAAATGTTTTGGTATATGGAAGCGATGTATTATTATCCGTTCTGGGATGCACTTAGAAATCGATTTCATTTTATATTTGGATGAAAACTTGCACGAAATAGAAACCTTGTTCGCGTTCTTCAGGCCAGAGTAATCACTTTGAATACCAAAACGAAAAGCACTCAGTGTCGATGTGTTTCGTTACCATCTTTGCTACAACATCTTTTAAGACGCAATAGGGAATGCTTTGATATGCATGTAAAATGATGCTGGCCATACCATATCGTATGTAATAATTATGGGAATCTGTGCGTTCATTTCTCCTTTCTGGGATGAAGGGTCAGATCAGAAATATAGAAGAATCGAAGAGCCGGTTTTCGTGTAGAGCATTCAGGGTCTCAGGTGTTCAAAGAACGTGGTTTTCTATGATCTAATAAGGTGAAAAATCAAATCTCATTGAGGAAGTCAGATGATTATTGGTTTTGAAGAAGAGATATACAAAGCTTTTGGGCTCCCATTGACTGGCGATCAAATTCAAATGTTAGGTGCGTATGTTGATCAGCTCAGAGAATGGTCTGGAAGGGTAAGATTGATTTCAAAAGGGGATCGAGACTTGATTTGGGAGAGGCATATTACAGACGCCCTTTCGGTTGTAACCTCTTTACCCCAAGATGGTCTTGTCATGGATTTTGGTTCTGGAGCTGGTTTGCCCGGCATACCAATGGGTATTATGAGACCGGATATTGAGGTTCATCTTCTTGAACCTACGCGAATGAAGGCTCTTTTTCTAAAACAGGTGATTCAAGATCTCGGTTTAAATCATGTTAACGTGTTGCGATTTCGTTCGGAAGAACTTTTAAAAGAGGGAAAGGGCATGGGGCAATACGATTGTGTTACGGCACGAGCCGTTGCTGCATTGCCTCAGTTGTGGGAAATGACAAATCCGTTTCTATCGAAATCGGGAAAGTTATTGGCTTTAAAAGGGCCAAATCCTTTGGACGAATTTGAAGGTGATTGGCCAAACGATATCCAATATGAGTTGAAGCATTTTACGTTGCCTTTCTGTGAAAAAGAGAGGGCGCTGGTGATTTTAAGACATGTTTCACGTGAAACATTGTGATAGATCCACACCCGATGGTTTCCATTTTTTGAACATGATCGCCAATGGTGTCGGAAACAGTTTGATAGAAAATAAAGTCTGAAACTTAGCAGATGGACTGTGTGCTTTAAATGGTTAAAAACAGGCATTTGAAGGGTCGAAAAGTAGAAAAAAACGATAATTTTTATAAACGATTGTTTTTACACTAATTACGATCAGGTTGTAAAATTTGCTCTGTTAAGCGATTAATGCTTGGGGTGGGTAAATTTATGGAAAAGCATTAAAGTGGGCTTAAACTGCAATTCTGTGCGTTAGGTGGCATTTTAGGGTTTTGGGCATGAAAAAAGGGGCATCTCTTCAGTGAGATGCCCCTTTGTATTTTGAGAAATGGATTTTTTTCAGGTTTCACCTAAAAATGTTTTGGCTGTTGTGAGCAGTACTTGAAATTGTTGTTTGGTCATTTTGTTGGCTAAGTGAATGAGGGTGGGGATGTCGTGATCTGCAACTTTGCTGCTGGCCTCAATGGCTTCACGCCAAGCTTTGTTTTTCAAGACTCGCCGAACGCCCGCGCTTTGTAATGCTTTGGCTGTGGCTGCATCGAGATATTTGTTTTCCAGAACTTCGCTGATGACGGGATCTGTCATTAAGTTTTCCATCTGAGAAAAGAGTTGCTGTACTTCCTTTGTTTGGGTTCGCTCCCGATAAGCTGAAATGAGTAGCTTTCGCGCGTCCAAATCAAGCGCTTGTGCAAGTAGCAAGCAGCGTTCATCTGATGGAACACGTTCCCCTTTTTCGATTTGCCCGATATAAGTCCCCCAAACGCCGATCAGCTCGCCAAGCGATTGTTGGCTATAACGTCCATCTCTTGCTTTTTTAATGATCTCACCAAACCGCATAAAACCCCTCCCACAAAGTTTCATTTATATGCAAAACTGGGCATATTAATATGATTTGAAAAAGCAAAACAAGCAAGCTAAATCCTTGAGAAACATGCATGTTACATGGAAAACATTTCCGCTTGACAACACACACTTGAGAGCGTATATTGTCGTTTACAACCTCTGACGCTCCCCACGCAGAGGGGGTCATACACAAACCAGTGTGTGTGCATTTGGGCCGTAAGGCTCATAAAAATAAGGAGAAACGACATTCGGATCAACCATATTTTGTTCGAATAATCGTTCTCTTTGTTGGTGGGGAGGGTAAACCGATCTTGCTCTGATTCCCCTTTCTCCCCAGATCGTTAGGGCTTACCCTCCCCATACTTATTCCCCAATAGTCGTACCTCCATATTATTATTCCAATATAAATAATGAGGATGACCTCATGGCTTTAGGTGCGGGTGATTTAGACTTGCTACGCGAGACCATTCATGCAGCTGTTGGTGCTGCGCAAGAAAAAATGACTTTGGCGGTATCTTCTCAGCTGGAGTTGACACAACAAAGGCTTTCGCAACATGTTATGGATCAGATTGAGATCTCACAAGAAAAGATGGCACAAATGATTGCCCGTCAATTTGTGGAGTTGCGAACAGAGCTTCAAGACATGCAAGTATCTATTCGCAAAGTAGGTTCACGTCAGGCACAAGCCGAAGCAGACTTGGCTGAAGTAGGACGCAACTGTGAGTTGCTCAAACGCAGGCTTTCAGACCTGCACGATGATTTGGGAACTGGCGATCGGGTCATACTGGAACGAGAAATGTCACTTCGAATTGATCACCTTGAGCGCGAAGTGGGTGAGTTACGTAGTCGTTTATCGGCCGTTTAGCATTTACAATTAGAGAAAATAAGACATTTTCTTGTTTGATCATCTATTGGGAAAACATCAAAAATCCCCCAGAGAAAAACCTCTGGGGGATTTTTGATGTTTATTCAAAAAGCAAAAAGTGTATTAATCTGAAACAACAGGGTTTTCGAGGCGTCCCAATCCGTCAACTTCGCAAACAACCACATCGCCATCTTTGAGCCACAGTTGGGGTTTGCGGCCCATACCCACACCAGGAGGGGTTCCTGTAAAAATGAGATCACCGGGGGTGAGGGTAAAGACATGGGATAAATAAGATATCAGCTTTTCAATGCTGAAAATGAGTTGAGAGGTGTTGGAGTTTTGAACGGTTTCGCCATTTAAAATACAACGAATACCCAAATTACCAGGATTGGGCACTTCATCAGATGTGACCAATTCTGGGCCAATAGGTGCAAAAGTATCAAAAGTTTTCCCCATCATCCATTGCCCGGCGGGTTTTTGAAGTTGATAGTCGCGAGCGCTGACATCGTGACCAACTGTATACCCGGCCACATAAGATAACGCATCGGCTTCTGAAATATGCCGACCGGCTTTCCCAATAATAACAACAAGCTCCACTTCATAATCAACTTGGGTGCTTACAGACGGGGCAACAATGTTATCACCCGGATTGATGATGGAAGAAGCGTACTTTGAAAAAACAACAGGTTCTGGAGGGATGGGCATGCCACTTTCGGCAGCATGATCGGCATAATTAAGACCAATACAAATAATCTTTTCGGGATTATGAATAGGGGCACAAATTTTTACTTCAGATACGGGAATGGTGTTTGTGCCAGCGTTTGCAGCGGCGTTTGCGCTTTTGAGGGCACTATCACCCGCTGCAAGAAAGTCGCGCATATTGGTGGGTAAAGAAGCATCGGCTTTGCTGAGATCGACAATTGCATCGCCATTACGCACGCCCAATCGACGTGTGCCTTGGTGTTCAAAAGTAACGAGGCGCATAAGGTTTCCTTATTGGCATGAGGTGAAAACGACGGATAGGTATTGTGGGTTAAAAACAACAAATTAACAAAAGAAATTATCTATGCTTTTGGGCCAATCATGTTTTCTGGGCGAACAAATTTATCAAAATCATCGGCTGACAAAAGTTCAAGAGCCACAGCGGCTTCTTTTAGTGTGGTGTTATCGGCAAATGCTTTTTTGGCCACTTTGGCGGCGTTGTCATAACCTATATGTGGGTTGAGCGCGGTAACCAACATAAGGGATTCACGCAAATACCGTTCAATATTGTCTCGATTGGGTTCAATGCCAATGGCACAGTGTTCGTCAAACATTTCGCAAGCATCGGCCAAAAGGCGAATGGAATGTAACAAGTTGTGGATCATCATGGGTTTGTAGACATTGAGTTCAAAATTGCCAGATGCTCCGCCAACAGCTATGGCGGCGTCATTGCCAATAACTTGGGCAGCAACCATTGTCATGGCTTCACATTGTGTGGGATTGACTTTGCCAGGCATAATGGAACTGCCAGGTTCATTTTCGGGTAACCGTATTTCACCAATGCCACAACGGGGCCCAGATGCCAACCAGCGAATGTCATTGGCGATTTTCATTAGGGAGCATGCTACGGTTTTGAGTGTGCCACTGGTTTGAACAATGGCGTCGTGGGCGGCAAGAGATTCAAACTTGTTGGGAGCAGTTACAAAGGGTAATTTGGTAATGGTGGCAATCGTTTTGGCTGCTCTTTCTGCAAATTCGGGGTGGGTGTTAAGTCCTGTTCCTACTGCAGTTCCACCCAAAGCAAGTTCATAAAGTTGGGGCAAACAGGCTTCGATGCGCTCTAGGCCTTTGCTCAATTGGGTTACATACCCAGAAAACTCCTGCTCCAGGGTCATGGGTGTAGCGTCCATGAGATGTGTTCGGCCAATTTTGATGATATCATGAAAAGATTTGGCTTTTTTATCAAGGGTGTTTCGGAGTTGTGTGATCATTGGGAGCAGGCGGCGATTGATTTCTTCTGCTGCGGCAATGTGCATGCCTGTGGGAAAGGTGTCATTTGAAGATTGCCCCATATTCACATGGTCGTTGGGGTGTATGGGTTTTTTGCTGCCCATTTCGCCGCCTGCAAGTTCTATGGCTCGGTTTGAGATCACTTCATTGGCATTCATATTGGTTTGTGTGCCACTGCCGGTTTGCCAAACGCGCAAAGGAAAATGATCGTCGAGTTTGCCTTCTATTACTTCATCGGCAGCTTGAACAATCAAAGTGGCTTTGTCTTTAGGAAGTTTGCCCAAATCTTGGTTGACCAAAGCTGCGGCTTTTTTTAGGATGCCCAATGCACGAATAAGTTCACGGGGCATGGTATCATTGCCAATATTAAAGTGAATCAAAGAACGGGCTGTTTGGGCACCATAGTATTGGTTGGTAGGTACTTGAATGTCGCCCATGCTGTCTGATTCAATTCGATATTCCATAGTTTTTCTCCAAAAAATGGGAAGTAGTTTTCTATTTGAGGAAGAAAAATAAAGCGCGGGAGCAAGATGGTGTCAAGAGAATTCGAGAGATGAATAACCGTTTAAACGAACAAGATCAGACAAGGGCTGTAATAGAAGAATCGGGCAAGGTTGAATCGGGTGGGTAAATGGGAGAATAAAAAAATACCTCGTCTCGGCCAGAAGGATGGGGACCCCTGGCGGAAACGAGGTGGCGCACGGGTGCGCTGGGGGAGTTTTGGGGAAGATGTGCCAAATGGCACGTTGGGAGATACGGGTCTAAACCCGCAGAGTAGGAATGGAATTTGGTGTTACGTAAATCCCGTTTCCGTAAAAAAGATACCCACTTTGTGTGTCACAAGGAACCCCACAAATGCCATATATTCGCGTTAAACTGGTTGTTTGCGCATAAGAAAATAACATATGCCTGTTGTCTATTCGACGCATCTGATTTAAGTTAGGTTCCAAATGGGATTAATTTTTTTTATGGAGGAATTTTGATGAAGCGATTCGCCTGTGCTGTGCTGTGTGTCTTTTTGGTGGGATGTAATCAAGGTCAAATTGATACCTTAAGTGAAGAAAATACAAAGCTTAAAAATGAAAATCAGTCGTTGAAAACTTCAATTGAAAAACAGGAATTAAAACTGAAACGTGCAGAAGTGCTCGATCAACGATTGGGTTTTTTGGTTAATCAAATGAAAGGTGTTAAAGCGCGCATTAAAACCAATATGGGTGATATTGAGGTCAAATTTCATCCAGAAAATGCACCTATTCACTGTTTCAATTTTATCACTCGGGCAGAAAGTGGCTTTTACAATGGTACGAAATTTCACCGAGTCATTCCTGGATTCATGATTCAGGGTGGTGATCCTAACTCCAAAGACAACAATCCTGCCGATGATGGCGGCGGCGGGCCTTTGGTACATATTCCCCACGAGTTTAACAACACCAATCATTTACCAGGTATTTTGTCGATGGCTCGAGTATCGGACGTTTCGGCGGGTGCTGGGAGCCAATTCTTTATTATGCACGGAAATGCCGAATTTCTCAATCAGCAATACACGGCTTTTGGTGAAGTGACAAAGGGTCAGGAAGTGGTTGATATGATTGCAAAATCAGAAATCAATCCGCGTGTCAAAGATCGTCCAGCAAAGGATATGGTAATTAAAAACATAGAGGTATTTCGATAATCATCTGGCGACATAGGCTGCTTCAATATCATAACTTTTAAGCGATCAATTTAGGGCAATTGATCGCTTTTTTTATTTTTTAAAATGTGAATATGTGTAAAAGTAAAATTGAAAAATAAATATCTTATTATTAATGAATTACATTTCAAATCATATCAATTATTCACATCTTAAAAAAGTTATCCACATATGGTGTTGATAACTTTTTACAGTGTTTTTGGTTTTGTTGAAGGGCATTGAGTAAATTTCTTTTTGTAAACATATTCCATTCTGAACAGTTAAGAAAAATAGATTTCACTTGCTCGCCCCTTTTAATTGTTCTATATTAACAATTGTTGTAAATTCAAGTAATTCCAATGAAATAAGGCTCTTTTTTGCCGGGGATTCGTGTCGTGATTGAGAAAATAAAAGACGACGTTGCCGAAATCCTGGAACCCTCTACACAATATCTGGTTGAAAAGCGGTTTGCACCCGATTGGCTGACGTTAATTGGCTTTGTGATTAACATTGGGGCTGCCGCTTTGTTTGGTTTGGGGTATTATCTCTGGGCCGGAATCACTGTGCTGTTGGCAGGTGTTTTTGATTTGTTAGATGGCCAGGTTGCTCGCAAGGGCAAAACAGCAACGCGCTTTGGTGCCTTGCTGGATTCTACCGTAGACCGGTATTCAGAAATTGTGGTTTGGTTTGGGATTGCGGTCAGTTATATTCGGGCAGATGATTTATGGACCAGTTCGGCGGTGTTTTTTGCCTTGGCTGGTTCTTTGATGGTAAGTTATGTGCGTGCTCGCATTGAAGGTTTAGGGGGAGAGTGTCGGGTTGGGTTTATGCAAAGGCCTGAGCGCGTCATTGCCATTGGCGTGGGTGCTTTGGTGGGCACGATTGGTTTGAGCATTGCTGTTTGGGTAATTGCCATTTTGGCCAACTTTACAGCAATGGAACGTATGTTTCACTTTCGAAGACAAGAAAAATCCTAAGTTATTCAAACGTGACTTGGGAATGAAACCCGGGCGATTCTCCCGGGTTTTCTCATTTTGAGCAGAGAAGAAATCAACAAAGCTTATTCAATTGATTACAAAGCCAAAATGGTGAAACGTCGCATAAGTTAGAAACGTCCAAGTTTAACAAGGTGAGTCAGTGGCTGGTTTTTTTATTTCTTTTGAGGGCATTGATAAAAGCGGGAAGTCAACGCAGGCCGATATGTTGGCCAAGCACCTGCAAACCAAGGGGTATGAGGTTGTTTTTACATACGAACCCGGTGCAACAGAGCTCGGAAAAGAAATCAGACATTTGGTATTAACTTGGAAACCTCACGGGGATGTTGATCCAACGGCGGAGATGTTTTTGTTTGCAGCAGATCGCGCCCAACATGTTTCTGAAGTGATCAAACCTGCCCTGGAAAAAAATAAGATCGTCATTACAGACCGATATGTGGATTCTACCTTGGCTTATCAAGGTTATGGACGCGGTTTGGACTTAAACCAATTGGCATCAACGCAACAAGTTGCAACAGGCGGTCTGTTACCCCATATGACCATATGGGTAGATGTGGATGTAGAAACGGCTCGGGCACGTTTTGGCAAAGAAAAAGCAGATCGGTTGGAATCGGAAAATGATGGGTTGTTTGAACGGGTGAGAGCAGGGTATGAAAAACTGTATTTGGCATCACCCCAACGGTTTTTGAAAGTGGATGGTTGCCGAACGATAGAGGATATTTTTGAAGAAATTTGTAGAGGTGTTGAAAAGCGTTTAGAGGAACATACAAAGATAGAAAACGTTTAAAACAGACAATATCGTAAGACAAATCTGTCCTACCATAATCGGTTGTTTAATTGGAGGCGTTATGAGTCGTTCTGGATGGCGAAGAAAACTCACACTGTGTTGCACTTTGATGGCTATTTTGGGGATCTATTTGGCCTTAGATTCTCGTTTGGTTACGGGTGAAGATGGCTACTCAAATATAGAGAATGGTGTTGAAGATATGGTTGGGGCCTATAACCTTCTCTATAACGATTATGTAAAAGAACTTAAACCCGACGATTTGAGCAAGTCGGCCATTGAAGGCATGTTGAAGGAACTTGATCCTTACACGAGTTTCTTTGATCGCAAAGCCTTGGAACAATTGCAAATTGATACCCGGGGCAATTTTGGTGGTTTGGGCATTACCATTACCAAACGCCGTGGCGATAACAAACCTCCTGTGGTCATGAGTGTTATTGAAGGCACACCTGCCGATACATCGGGTTTGCAAGTGGGTGACCGTATTGTGATGATAGAAGGTGATTCGACCCATGCCAAAGATTTGGGCAAAGTGGTTGAAGTTTTGCGTGGACGGCCAGGGGCGGGTGTGACCATCACCATTGAACGACCTGGCAATGAAAAATGGTTTGATCAACCCATAATTCGGGCGCGCATTGATGTGCCCAGTGTGATGGTGCCAGGCGAAATTGACCCAGAAATTGGTTATGTTTCCATGTCAGAACTCAACAGCGGTCGTTTTACAGAACGTACCAGTGGTGAATTGGAAGCTGCCTTAAAAACAGAACTGGCCAAAAACCCCAAAGGGTTAATATTGGATTTACGAGGCAACCCGGGTGGGTTGTTAAGTTCGGCTGTGGATGTGGTTGATAAATTTTTGGATGCCGGGCATGTGGTTGTGACAACCAAAGGCCGTCGAGCAGAGCAAAGCCGAAGTGAAGAAACACGCAGCTCCGCTTTTGTACCCAAGAATATTCCCTTGGTGGTATTGGTCAATGGCCATAGCGCAAGTGCATCTGAAATTGTGGCTGGTGCTATTCAAGATTGGGATCGGGGCCTGATTTTGGGAACCCAAACATTTGGCAAAGGGTCTGTTCAAACGGTGCGTCAGTTGGGTGCCAACCAAGCGCTAAAGCTAACAACTGCGGCATATTATACACCCAGTGGTCGCAGTATTCACAACACGTCTCGACGCAATTATCGAGGTGGCCCTATTGAATTGACACTGTCAGACTCGATGCGTGTTTCGGTTTATGAGTTGTTGGGTATTGTTGCTGGTACAGAGCGTCGAGAAGAAGTCATTACGGAATTGGGCGAGCGGTTTGAAATGAACCCAGCTCAAGCAGAAGAAGTTTTGGACATTCGCATGGATCGCTTGTTGGGTTTAGGGGTGCGTGAAAACAGCTCTGGCCCAGAAAACAATAATCCTGATGAAGTGTTTCATACACGTATTCAAAAACGCAAAGTCTATGGTGGGGGAGGAATAAAACCAGATGTTGTGGTCGAAGAAGAGCGTCGCCCACGCGTTTGGGTGGAATTGTATCAAAAGGGATTGTTTTTTGACTTTGCTGTCAATTTTGCAACCCAAAACACATTTCCCAAACGCTATGAAGATTACAAATTGCCAAAAGATCTGATGGGTCAATTTTGGGCTTATGTGGCAGATTCAACAAATGCCAATGGATTTGATTACAAAGCAGGCACAGAAATTCAGTTGAGAGAACTTAAGAAGACATTGGAAGAAAAAGATGTTTTGTCGGCAGAGGACGAAAAAGCGTTGAAGCAGTTGTCACATATTGCTGAAAAAGAGCGACAAGCCGATTACAAAAAAGCAGAACCCTTTATTCAACTCGAAATTGAGCGTATATTGGCGCGAAGGGTATGGGGAACCAAAGCAGAGATGTTGGTTTCATTAAAGGGTGACAAACAATTTCAAGAAGCCGTTAAAATATTAAAAGATCGCGCCACGTATGATAAAAAATTGGCGATGATAGAATAACAGATTATTGGTGAGGGTTCTTTAAGTTATAAAGTTGCATAAAAAAAGGCGATAGATCGCAATAGATCTATCGCCTTTTTTAAGTTCATGTAATTGTTATTTAGAATCGAGATTGTGAACCGCATCCCAATTTTCGGGTGGGGGGGTCTCAATAAATTCGTGGCATCGTTTTATGTAAACCTTAGAAGGGCCATCGCTTGGATCAAGCTCCAAAGCTTGTTGAAAAAAGCCCAATGCTTCATCCCAGTGACGTTCACGATATTTGCCTAAGCCTTCGTGAAAGAGATCTAAAATTTGTAACTTTTGTGCGTCGACTTCTCCTTTTCGTCCAACAATTTCGTAAACCCGAACGGGTTCTTCTTTGCCGACTACGCGTATGCTGTCCAATTCTCGAGCTTCAATAAATGCTCGGGCAATCAAATAGGTAGATTCGGATATCATTGTGGTCACTCCGTAGGCTTTGCCAGCCCCTTCCAAACGTGCCGCCAAATTTACGGCATCACCCAACATGGTGTAATCTACGCGGGTTTTGGACCCCATGTTTCCAACCACCATTTCACCCGTATTCATACCCATTCGCACACTAAAGAAAGTGCCGCGCCCTTCCGCTGCCCATTTTTCGCGCAATTCGAGCATCTTGCCTTCATCTTCCCATTTTTTACGCAATTTGATCATTTGCAGTTGCATATCAATAGCTGCCTGCACAGCACGTTCGGCATGGTCTTCTTGAATGATTGGTGCGCCCCAAAAAGCCACGATGGCATCGCCTTCAAATTTGTCGATGGTGCCATTGTGTTGCTCAATAATTTCGCACATTTCAGTAAGGTATTCATTGATGGTTTCGACAAGCTCAACAGGTGTGAGATGCTCTGAGATGGATGAGAAGCTTGCGACATCGGAGAAAAAGGCGGTCATAATTCGCGCATCGCCGCCCAATTGGTTCAAAAGCTGAGGGTTTTCGACAATATTGGAAATAACCCGTGGATCGAGAAAATGACCAAAGGCACCTTGAACAAATTCTTTTTCTTTTTCTTTTTGCACGTAGCTATAAAGTGTGATGCTCAAATACCCCAAAATCAGCGTGGCGATGGGGCCTAATGCGTCGATCCATATGCCTGCCTTGGCAAAAATTAAAAATGCGGCAATTAAATAAATTACAAGAAGGGTGATCATTATGGCCGCACCAGGTATGGCACTAAAGCGAGGCACAAGAAAACCAATGAGCAAACCAAACGCAACCATGATGAGCACATTTGCCCATTTGGGTAAACGCGTTAAAAAGTTTTGTGTGACAATGGTATTAAACACATTGGCATGTGCTCCCAACATGGCTTCCCGTGGACCAAAGGGTGTGGGATTCAAATCATGAGTTCCGGTGGCAGTAAGCCCATAAAAGAAAACAGTACCATCAAAGTCTTTTTCTGAAATGATACGATCAGATTCTTGATCGCCTTGTAAACCAGCGCTGGTAATAAGGTCTTCAAAATAGAGCGGATGGTTTTCGGCTTTGATACCGCCTGAGCGCAACAAATCGCGAATAATGCCCACACCGTATTTGATGTCTTCAAGGCGTGTGATGCCCAGTTTTTCGCCAACCTGTTTGATGGGCAATTCGGGGTTTTGAGAAAGCACATCAACAATGCGCAAATTGAGGGCAATGTCGGCAAAGGGAGGTTGCCAACCTTCGGCATATGCCGATACTTCTTCATCTGGAATCCCAAGAGATTTGACAAAATCTTCCACACCTTGATTTGGATTGGCTTGGATAAACTTTTCCATTTCTTTATAAAGGGAAATTTGAGAGGCAATATTTAACAGGTCATCGTCTGAAAACAAAGGGGCACCTTCGGCACGCATTTTTTGTAAAAACAATGCAGGGTCTTCAAGTGCTTCGGGTGAAAGAGTTGCAACACGTTTGGCAATTTTGAGTGCTTTGTTGGACGGATTAAGACTGCCAAAGTCTAAAGCAAGGTTAAAGGGCATATGCTGAAACGTGCTGTGATAAGGCCCTGCCCAGTTGACCAACATTTCACAAGCCCCAGAAATGGGAATGCGAACTGTTTGTGTAGAACCATCGGGCAATGTGGCATTGGGCAATACCACAGCTTGTCCGGGAACGAATTGAACAGAATGGAGAGGCACATTGAGATAGTCACAGGCCATAATGAGGCCTAAGGCAAAATAAATGCGACCATTGTAAACCAAACCCAAACGATATCGGCGCACAATACCATCGTGATCGGGTTTTGGTAAGGCAAAACCCACACCTCGAGATGACTTTATAAATTGTGGCAAGGGGACTTCCATATCGATGGCTTGATAAAGATCTTGGGAAACTTCTTGAGACGGGACGGGAATAGAGTATGGAAGCAAAAGTGCAAGGGCTTCTTGTTCTGTTTCTGAAAGATCACGAACATTGTTTTTTGCAAATTCAATGGCGTCTGGAACCGTGTCGTTCACGGTTTCAAATGTTTGAGCGTGAAAAACGATATTGGATTTCTGTGAGGCAACAAGCAGTTCTTGATCGTAATCTTTGATGAGGCCCAATACTTCATTTTTCGTAAGGGAATCTTTTTCAAGCGATGCAATATCTTCAACGGAAAGGCGTTGGTTGCTCGGTTCATAAAAGAAAATATCGAAGCCAATCATACGCGCACCATAGCTGTGAATGGTTTCAACCAACCGAGCATGCCAATCGCGTGTGAGGGGCCATCCGTAAGTTTGGAGCGCAAGATCGTCAATATCGAGGGTTGACAGCTTGGGATTTTGATAAGGCTCGCCAAAAAGATCGTTGCGCAATCGAAAACGCCAGTCGTAAATGCTGGATTCTTGATCTTCGTAAACATTGGTAAAAGACAAGGTACTTAAGACCAAGCTGATAATAACACCAATAGAAAGCAAGGTCGTTGCATTTTTGGGTGTTTTGTTTTTTTTCGTTGAGTTTTGGTTCATAGACAAACCCTCACAGACTTGGGGTGGGAGAGCGAGAAATAAAAAGGAAAAGATCTGCTTATCTAAGAATGGCAGGATGCCATAAGATGCTAAAAGTAAAGGGGAAACGCAACAAGATAGACAGGGTGGGGTGACCCATCACAGGGAAATCAAAATTGAAGATCTGATTTGAATAAAGAAAAGTCAAAGATTTAAAACTTCTTTGTGAAGGGTCTATTGGCAAAACAAAAAAAGCGGTTGATGAAGAATAACCTTCATCAACCGCTTTTTATAAGAAATCAAAAATGCTTATTTCATTTTGTTGAGTTCTTCTTGTGCCAACTTGCCAAATTCGGTGCCCAAGTGATTTTTGGCCAAATCTTCATAAACACCTTTGGCCAAATCTGTTTCACCTAATTGCGCGTGGCATTGGGCAATAAAGAATTTTTGTTCGGGCACGGTTGCGGCTTTTGGATCGGCTTTAATGGCATCTTGCAACTGTGTGATGGCATTTTTAAGATCCACACGGCTGGGGTAACGCACGCCACCTTTATAGTAGAGCTGATCGAGAATGGCATCTTCTGCTTCGGCGCCGCGCACACCAGCCACAGTGCGTGTTTGTTGGGTTTCATAAGCACGTTGTTTGGTGGCCACTTGGATCTTTTTCCAACGGTTTAAGAAGGCAGGATTGGCTGTTGCTTCTTCCTTCTTGTCTTCTTTTTCTTCAGCGGCAGGTGTGTTCACGGCTGTGAAACCGATGACTGTGGCACACAAAATGGCAAAAAAACGGAATTTCATGGTGTTCCTCCTTTTATTGGGGAGATGTCGGAAGTTCCGACCTCTTTTTTCGTTTTGATGGTCACGGGTGAAACCCGCTTTCAACGTTCTGATTAAAATATACGGTTATTCAAAGTGAAATAACGTGATATGGAACACGTTTTAGCCACTTTTTTTAAAAAAATGAGAAAAACCACATATTTTTTCCAAATGCTTCAAAAGACACCCTAAAAGTGTACGTCATTTCAACTATAGGATCAAGGTGCAATCATAAAAATATAGATGAGTCTTTATTTTTCAAGCACTTCGAGATAACCTTTGTAGTCAGCATCGAGTTCAATGGCTTTTTGATAGGCTTGTTGGGCATCGGCTTTTCTGCCTAACAGATGGTAAGCAATGGCTTTATTGGCATAAAAACCGGCATTTTCGGGATCATATTTAAGTGCTTGATCAAAGAGATCCAACGCTGCTTGATAATTTCTCTGCTTGGTTTCAACAACGCCTTTGCCATTGAGTGCATCGGCACTTTTGGGGTTCATTGACAAGGCCCGATCAAAGGCATCTGTGGCCCGATCCAATCGATTGAGGCGCAAATGAGCAGCCCCTTCGGTATAAATACGTTCGGCGGCCATTTGTTGCAACGGACTTACGGTAAGGGGGCCACCATCTGTGGGCATTGCAGGTTTGCTGCTGCTGTTGCTTGAACCTGTTAAATAATCGTCTAATAAACCTGTTACGCTGTTGTCCAGTGAGATGGCTTTTTGATAGGCTGTTTGTGCTTCGTCTTTGCGCCCCAAGAGATGATAGGCGATGGCTTTATTGATATAAAAGCCAGCATTGTTGGGGGCGGCAGAAATGGCTTTGTCTATCAGATTGAGCGCATCTTGATAGTTGCGTTGTTTAATGGCAATAACCGCTTTGCCATTGAGTGCATCGGCATTTTGAGCGTTAAAGGACAATGCCCGATCAAAAGCATCCGTGGCTTTGTCTAAAGCATCGAGGCGCAAAAATGCGGCACCATCGTCATAGGCTTTGTTGGAGGTTAACATCTGAATAGAATTGACAGAAGATGCGGCCACTGGGGCTGTGTCGATATCGGGAAGCGAACCAATAACATCAAGTTGGCCCCGGTAATCGGCATCCAAGCGAACGGCTTGGGCATATTCGCGTAAAGCATCATCTTTGCGCCCCATGAGATGATAAACGATGGCGCGATTGGCATAAAAGCCTGCATTGTTGCCGTCTGCCTGAATGGCTTGGTTGAACAGATTGAGGGCATCTTGATAATTTCTTTGTTTGGTTTCAAGCACGCCTTTGGCGTTGAGTGCATCGGCATTTTGTGGGTTGAGAGACAGTGTGCGATCAAAGGCATCTTTGGCGCGTTCAAATCGCCCTAAGCGCAAAAAAGCTGCACCGTCGTCATAGGCTTTTTGTGCCGCGGCCATTTGGATGGGATCAATGGCAGGTGCGGCAGCACGAACGGCATCGGAGGCACGCCCCAAAAAGTCGAGCACACCAGCAAAGTCGCGGTTGGCAGAGACAGCTTCTTGATAGGCTTTGGTTGCACCTTCTTTATTGCCTTGCAAATGATAAGCAATGGCCACATTGATGCGATAACCGGCATCGTTGGGGTTCAGTGAAAGGGCGGTATTAAAGTGTTGTAGGGCTTGGGCATATTCGCGTTGTTTAACAAGCACCACACCCTTGGCATTGTGGGCATCGGCCATAGAAGCATCGGAGGCAATGGCTTGGTTGAACATCTCTAAAGCGCGATCGAGTTGATTTAAACGCAAATAAGTTGCACCAGCGTCATACAAACCTTCGGCAGAGTCGAGCGAAACACCCGAAGCCATGGCAATTTGATCGAGTCGGTTGTCAAAAAATGCCAAGTCGCGTTGGAAGAGTTCATCTATTTGTGCCTGTGAAGGCAGGGCAATATCTGCATCGGGAATCACACCAGGCTGAAATGTTTGTTGGGCATCGGCAATGCGAATTTCGTTGATAAAACCACGTTCTTTGCGAATGTGGTATTCTTTTGCACCATTTCGCCAGGCATCGGAAAAAGATTGGCCGAAGAGGGTGGTTTCAACCGGAATCCAAATGCCACCTTCCCAAATGACATATTCTTTTTCATTGGTAAAAAAATCACCCGCATCTTCAATAGCAATGCCACTGTCGAACATCATGTAAATATGACCGTATTCAGGATCGTTCACATCGAGTGCGGCTGTGGGAATGTTTAAGTTTTCCAACATAGAACAAAAAATGGCTGTACAATCGTCACAGTCGCCAATTTTGGACTGTAAAAATTCGTAGGGATATTGTACGGTATCAAAAACAGAGTCGTCTTCAAAGATCTGCAAAAAAGGCGTGGTCTGGTCTTGTTGATATCGCAAACCATAAACACTTAAAGCATCGAAGATGAGCGCAGCTTTGCCAATATTGTTTTTGGGAAATTTGCGATGGAGCAAATCGGAGTATTGTGATAAGGTGGTGCGTGCAAAGTTATCAACTGTTTTGCTTTGCGGTGTTACAAAAGCGGCAATGCGCCGTGAGTTGGACCAACTGAGCTTGCCTTTGCCCAACACATAAACACTGTTGATGCGCTTGGTGGTGGTTTTGTTGCTGCGTCCTTGGGCATATGTCACTTGAATGGTGGGTTGCACCAAGTTGTCGTAGTAGGCTGATTGGGTCGATAAAATATCTTGTGGAAATGTGAGTTTAAACCCATACCGATCTGTGCTGTTGGGGGGCAAGGTGATCGATTGTTCGTGAGGTGTTTTGGTAAGTGTGGGAATGTCGATGCTTACGGTAACAGGCAGTGGGTCTGGCGAACTGTTTTTGATGACCACATCCACAAAGTCTGTGGCTTCATAGGTTTTATAGAGCGATTTGAAAACAGGAGATTGTCGCACCAGCGCATCTTTGATGGTTACCAGTGATGGATTATAAGACAAAGCCATCGACAGATGGTGTGTGGCGGGCAATGCGGGATGGTTTTCAAAAGCGTAATCCAGCTTGATGTTTTTCCACTTAAGACCCAAACCCAATGCAAAGGCCATGGTGTTGTCGGCTCCTGCGGGGGCAGACAAATCGTAGTTAAGCCCACCTCTTAAAGCGACTATGGATGTGGGTTGGTACTCAACGCCGGTATAAAAACGATCGTCCACATCGAGCGTGAGCAATACATCTTGGTGGGCCTGATAAGCGGCACCAAACCTGAGACGTTGTTCAAATATTTTTTCTTCGCGTTGCGAATTGTCGTCTCTGACATTGGTACCTCTTACATCTTGCAACGTGAGTCCAAGACGCAACTTATCAAAGGGCTTAAATTTGGGTGTGTAAAGCAGACCCAAGTCAAAACCAAAACCTTTGGCATTGCGCAAATTGGCCCCATTGAGATCGACGGTATGTGTGACCAGTTTGCCACTTAAACCCAATGACAACGTGGGGTGTAGACGAATACCATAAGTGGCATTCATAATTTGAAACGCGTCTCCCAATTCTGTATCGTCAAAACTTTCGCGCAAAAAATCGATGCCCAAGGCTTGGCTTTCAAAAATGGGAAAAACAAAACTTCCATAATTGGCCTTGAGGCCCAGACCATAACGGTCGGCATAGGACCATGCAATTTCGGTGCGTTGCAAGCGGGCCACACCCGATGGGTTCCAAAACGATGTGGAGGCATCATCACCTAGTGCGGTGACACTACCGCCCAAAGCAATGGTGCGAGCGGTGGTGGCCGCTGGGGGGCGTTCATCGGCATGGGTCACCGAGATGGCCAATGATAGGGCGATGAGTATTTTTGAAAAGTTTTTGAAGAACGTCATACGCATAATCCAAAATTAGGGGACAATGTTGTTGCGATAGAGTTGATTGGCACTAAATGAAGGCAAGCGACTGTTAACCACATAAATATCCAGATCACCATCGTTGTCATAATCTGTGGCTACGGCAGAGATGGCACTGCCTGGGCTTGTGCTGATGCCAGCATTTGCCGTCGCGTTGGCAAATGCACCTGCACCATTGTTTTGAAGCAATGGGCTGACTTGTCCGGCACGTGAATCGGCACCATTGGCAACAAAAAGGTCGGGGTCACCATCGCGATCAAAGTCTCCCCAAGCACCTACCCAACTGATCCAAGCACCCGAGATGGATTTCATATCATTTGTGGCAATATTGACAAATTGATCGGCACCATTGTTTTGGTAAAGGGCATTGGCACCCACATTGGCAACGAAAAGGTCAAGGTCACCATCGGTGTCAAAGTCGATCCAGGTGGCACTTTTGCCTACGTCGGTGTTATCCATAGAAAGTGCACAGGCGACTTCGTCGAAGAAACCTGTGCCCGTGTTTTTGTAGAGTGCATTGTTTTGTTCACGATTGACAACATAGAGATCAAGGTCACCGTCTTTGTCGTAGTCACCCCAAGTGGCGTCTTGGGTGTCGCGGATGTCATTGACACCTGTTGTTGCACCCACTTCAGAAAAGGTACCATCGCCATTGTTGTGATAAAGTGAATTGCGAAAGCGCACTTTGCAAATGTAGAGATCGATGTTGCCGTCTTTGTTATAATCGCCCCAAGCAGCGGCTTGTTCGTCACCTTGAGAGATGACGTTGATGCCTGTGGATCCTGTCACATTGGAGAATGTGCCGTTGCCGTTGTTTTTATAAAACTGATCTTGAGAATCAAATTCGACAATGTAGAGATCGAGATCTCCGTCGTTGTCAAAATCGACCCAGTGGGCATCCACACTGTTTCGAGAGGCACTGTCACTAACGCCTTTGGCATTGGCCACATCTGTAAATGTGCCATTGTTGTTTTCGTATAAACGGTTGATGGCTACGGTGGGGCCTACGCCACTGCCCCAGTTGGTGATATAAAGGTCGAGGTCGCCATCGCCATCATAGTCCCCCCAAGCCGCGTGGGTCGCCAGACGTTGTTGCGTATCTGAATTGCCTACACGCGCACTGGATGTGACGTCGGTGAAGCTGAGTTGGGCCTGGATGGGGGTGATGATGAAAAGGGATAAGAGTATGAAGATATATTTCATAATGGGAGTCGCCTGCTGTTTACGACGTTTGAGGTATAAGGATAAAGTATTTTGCTTGTTTGTGTCTTCGACGACTTCTTTCTTAAAAGACACAAGAAAGAAGCAAAGAAAGTCTCTCGCTGGCCGCGAGGGCCTTTAAATGTAATTCAGTGTTTATAAGAGCGTCAACCACCCTTACCTGCCCGTGCCGTTCCCACACATCCACCCCGCACCACCTGCACAACGGCCCACATCACCTGTGGGTGGGATTGAAGTTTGTGTTGGAACGGAAAACCTTAAGAACATAAAACACGAGTTGAGCACAATAGCTTGTGAGTTAAAAAACAATCAGCCTACCCATCCTCGCCTTTGAGTTACGGTTTAAGCTGACGGCTGATTGCTGACAGCTTGACCAAAACTTGCGTTATCGTCCATGAAATGGATTCCATGGGTTTACAACTAAAAATGCGTCATCATGTTAGTTGTTGACGACGGCAACGGTTTTGCGTGCTTTTTGTCCATTGGCGTCTATGAGGACGATGTAGAGGCCACTTTTGACGGTGTTGCCTTTGTGGTCTAAACCATCCCAGGTGATCACTTGGCGACCCGCACCAAAAGATCGCCCAGGTTCGAGAATGCGTTCGAGACGACCTGTGCGGCTGTAGATTTCGATGCGCACAGTGGCTGGGGCACCCAGTTCAAAAGAAAGATCGGTTGAACCCGTAAGGGAACCCCCTGTTTGAGGGCCAATTTCTGGTCGACTTTGCCCAGGTTTGATATTGGGTTGGCCAGAAGGTGTAAAGGCGCGATTGGAGAAATCGATGTTGGTGATACCGGGTGTGCCACTTGGGGTTGTTGATTCTTCAAAAAGACCATAGGTGCCAAATTGGTCAATGGGCACTTGTAAGTAGGTTGAGTTGGGTTCTGTGGAACCCCCTAAGCGTGTCCAGTTTGTGCCATTAAAATAATAGACACTGAGTTTTGAAAGGTCTGTGGTGTTGCCAATTTGCCAACTGAGGGTAGCGGCTTTGGAAAGGGTGAAGCTTGGTGTGGATGATATGGTATAAGCCGTGCCTATAAGAGTTGTGTTTGCAGGTGATGACGAGGGCGTTGTGGCCGTGATGACAACATCGGGATTTTCGGATAAAGAAGGTAAAATATTGGGAGAAAAGGCGATGCTGATGAGCCCATCGAGGCTGGAGATAACTCCCCCGTTGCTTGAAGACAAAAGTGCGGGTTGTACTTCATTGACAGGCAACATTTCATTGCCTTTGCGATCTTTTGCCCCTTGCACATTGACAATGATGGTACCACCAGGTGTGGGAACATTTACTTCAAGTTCGCCCAACCAGGTGTTGCCAGTGTAGCTGATTTGAGTCACGGAGAGTGGTTCACTTACACCAGGTAATTGCAGTGTCACCAGAGGGGATACGGTATTGTCCATGCCTGCGGGTGCGTCGTCAAATTGAATAAGCACTGTTGCACGGCCTCCTTCTTGGAGGGTACGTGGGCGCACTTGAATGGGTTGGGCAATGACTGGGCGCACGGTGTCGATGATAAAACTGTGTTCTTCGGCCCAGTTGCCAGCGGCTAGCCCGTGGTCAATGGCACGCACACTCCAAAAATATTGACCGCTGTCAAGTTGTTGGAGTTGATGCGTGGTTTTTTGAATAGAACCCTTCACTGGTGCGTGAGCACCCGATAAAATTTCGTGACCACCTGATGTGGTACCCAAGCGAAGTTGGTATGTAAGGGCATTGGCTGGGGTGCCGTTGATGTCGTTGCTTGCCGCCCAAGAAAGGGTTACGGCGTCATTTTGAGTGGTGGCAGAAAGGGTCGTGACAGTTTCTGGAATGCGATTGGGATTAAAGCGTGCTTCGAGGTTGTCATTGATACGTGTGATGGGTGGAAATGAAACACCATCGGTGGTGGTGCGGCCACTGCTGACCAGATCAAGGTCACCATCGCCATCATAATCGCCCCAAATAACGGTGGCAAAGTCAATGCCTGAAAGCACATCCATTGGTACATTTGTAAAAGTATTGTCTTGATAACGAAGCACTTGCAGGAGTAAGCCCGTAGCTGATTGTCCCACAAAAGCCAAATCGAGGTCGCCGTCGTTGTCGTAATCTCCCCAACTGAGATCACTGGCTGCCGCTGCTGTTAGGCCCGACACATTGGCGTCGGTGAAAAGGCCCGTGCCATTGTTGTTGTAAAGGCGAGTAGCCAGCCCAGATGTAATATTGAATCCTGTGGTGCCCAAGTCGAGGTCACCGTCGTTGTCGTAATCACCAAATGCAAGGCTGCCAGCGAGCAAACCCGTAACGGTAGAACGGGTATCTGCACTCAGGGTGCTGTTGGTGTTGGTGTAAAGCGAAAATGCGGCATCATTCGCGTCATTTATTTGACCCATTGTGGCCAAGTCGAGGTCGCCATCGTTGTCGATATCGGCCCAAGCCAGTTTGCCATTGTCGGTGGGGGTGAGGGTTTGGGCCGTGTCTTGGGTAAAGGTGCCATCGTCATTTTTAAAAATGCCAGCAGAACGGGCTCCCAAGGCATTTCCCATCAGTGCCAAATCGAGATCACCATCGTTGTCATAATCACCCCAAGCAAGGCTGCTGTTGTTGACTTGGGTGAGGTTTGAGGCATTTGCAATATTGAGTGCAAAGTCTTCGGTTTCGCGTCGGTTGCGATAAAGGTGTGTAAAGCGATTGTTGGCATCATCGCCACCGGTAAGTGCCAAGTCGAGGTCGCCATCGTTGTCATAGTCGCCCCAAGCCAAGTCACCCGAGTGTGCGCCTTGGAGACCAATGTTGGTATTTTCGGTCAGGATATTGTTGTTGTTGGCATAGAGCAAACTGCGTGCAACCCCATCGCCATCACGGCCAGACATGGCCAAATCGAGGTCGCCATCGTTGTCATAATCGGCAAATGCGAGGGCGCTGTTTTGAAGCTGACGTACAACGTGGGTGGAACTGACCAAGTCTTGTACGCGAAAGAGATCTTCTTGTGATTCTTGAGATGTCAAAAAACCACCATCTACAGCCCGGATGCTCCAGTAGTATGTGTCGCGTGCCAAAGGAATAGACAACTGCACGGTTTTGCGATTGCCCATGTTGCTTTGGCCTGTGGCAATGGCACCCGAAAAAACGTTGTGTGCCCCAGGAGATGTACCAATACGAAGGATGTAGTTAAGCGCTGCTGAATTGGATTGTAAGTCTTTGCCATCGTTCCAGTTGAGGGTAATGCCATTGCTGGTAACCAGTGGTGTACCCAATCGGTCAGGTGGTTGGGGCGCAGAGTTGGTAATGGCGGCATTGTTGCTGATATTGAGCACGGTTTTTCGAATGCCAGCTACGGTTTCGCCTGCTACAATCAAGTCCAAATCGCCATCGTTTTCTATATCGGCCCAACCAATGTCACCGCCACGTAGACCTTCGAGGTTTTGTGATTTGTCTTCGACAAACAAGGCACCTCGGCTGTTTTGTAAAACAAATGTAAAACGGTCTGATACGCTGTTTTGACCCGCGGCGGCCAAGTCGAGATCGCCATCGTTGTCATAATCGCCCCAAGCAACACGACCAACAATGCGTGTGCTGCTAAAAAAGGGATTTTCGGTGAGAATGCCTGCAGCATTGTTATACAGGTTGAGTGTGGCCTCCCAGCCGTTGCTCCACCCCGAGAGCATGAGGTCTATGTCGCCATCATTGTCATAGTCGCCCCATTTGAGGTCACCTTGGGAGACGGGTGTGAGATCGTTGTTGCGATCATCTCGAAGCAACGTGCCCAGTGGGTTGTTTAAGTAGATTTGTGCTTGGCGCACATTGCCTGAACCATAACCAGAAATGGCCAAATCGAGATCGCCGTCGTTGTCAATATCTCCCCAAGCCATATTACCTTGGTTCACATTGACAATACGGCCCGTGTTAAAAACGTCTTCTTCAAATATGGGTCGTCCACCCAATGGACTGCCAACACGACTGCGATCAATGCGACCATTTTTGTATAAAACGGTACTGACTGTGCCTCCTGTTGTCATACCCGATATAAGAAGGTCTGCATCACCGTCTGCATCATAATCTCCCCACGCCACATTGGAATAGCGCAATGCGACAAAGCTTTGATCGGTGTCGCGTATAAATGTGCCGTTTTCGTTGCGATAAATGCGGGTAAGGCCTTCCCCACTGGCTTGAAAACCAGAAATGGCAACATCGAGGTCACCATCGCCATCGTAATCGCTCCAAGATGCATGGCCCAAATAAATGTTGGGTAACCCTGCATTGATATCGGTAAGGGTGCCTGCATTGTTGCGATAGATACGTGCAATGGGGATACAATTTTCGGCAGGGCCTGTTAGGCCTGTTATGAGCAAGTCGGGGTCACCGTCGCCATCATAGTCGCCCCAAGCGGTAGACCCTGCCCAAATGCCAGGCAAGTTGAGATTGTTGTCGGATAAAACTTGGGCAGACGCTTGAGAAAAAAGAGAAAAACAAGCGATCACGCACACCGTCATAAAAAATTTGGATAGAGACATACGCATTCCAAAATTGCTGGATTTTTAAAGAATAATAAAAAAGAAGAAGCTGAACGAAAATCTAACTCTATCATAAAGTTAAGTCAAAGGAAATATCGGGCGCAGAA
>JAYODI010000032.1:0-13814 GCA_038279365.1 Candidatus Latescibacterota bacterium
ATCGTTGCACAGGAATTTATTCCTACGCGATGGTGATGTTATTTGTCTTCGGGTGGAATGTAGCGGTTGCCCAGTTCGACATAGTCTTCGCGAATGGGCGAAAAAATATCCAGTGCCACACAGGGGCCATCAACGGCTTCTGCACGGTGTGGCACGCCACCAGGGATGATGAAAGATTCACCGGGGTGAACAATGCGGGTTTCACCATCAATGGTGAATTTCATTTTGCCCTCAAGCATCACCCCTCCCTGCTCGTGTGGATGACTGTGCATAGGCACAACTGCGCCTTCGTCAAACTCGACACGCGAGAGCATGAGGTTTTTGCCATAGGGTGCACGAATGCGAATGCCAGGTGCCACTTCGTTGGGGGGGATATCTTCCCAGTTTATGAATGACATAGCATGTCCTTTCTTTGATGTTCGAAATATATGATGGCGCAAAATAGCGCGATAACCTTGAGAATGCACGTACAAAGTGGAAGGATGTGTCTTGCGCCTGAAATAGGGTTGGACTATATTTGTGGGATAAAAGCATTTGAAAAATACAACTGTTATAAACCGATTGACGTGTTAAAGATGATGTGTTACAGAAAATTCGTTTGTTATTACAAGATCTGATTGCTGGATTATAGGAACTTTATGTCAAAAAATATTATGCTTTATTATGTCGCCGATCCAATGTGCTCGTGGTGCTGGGGGTTTCAGGCGAATTTGATGCAGATCAAAGAGGCTCTGCCCAGTGAATTGCCATTGGTTTATGTGATGGGGGGCTTGGCGCGAGATTCTGCTGAGCCGATGCCTGAAGATGTGAAAGCCTACGTGAAAAATGCGTGGCGACAAGTAACGGCAGAAACTGGGGCCGTGTTTAATTGGGATTTTTGGAAGGTGTGTGAGCCGAGGCGATCCACCTACCCCTCCTGTCGGGCCTTTTATGCAGCCCAAGCACAAGGTGAAGAATCGGGTGTGTTGATGTTTGAGGCAATTCAACGGGCCTATTATCAGGAAGCACGCAATCCGTCTGATTTGGATACGCTTGTTGCAGTGGCTGATGAGATTGGTTTGGATGTGGATCGGTTTGTTTTGGACTTGAAATCTGGTGCCATTGAAAAAGCGATGCAAGAGGGTTTTCAACTTCGGCGAGAGTTACAGGCAAATGAATTTCCCAGTTTGGTTTTTCGCAAGGGTGAGCGTGTGGATTTTTTGGTGCGTGGATATGATGCCGTTGAGGTGGTTTTAGATCGGTTGGAAATGGCGTTGATGTAAAACTTTGGGTAAATGGTGTGGTCGTCAAAAGTGATATCGTGGTTACTGATAGCGCCGGATTGTTTTCGACGCTATTTTTTTATGGTGTTTTTAACGTGTGTTTGAGTGTGAGGCGATTGGGTGAGATGCCAAATTGTGTGGGTTTGAGTTGGGCTTGTGCATAGAGGTTTTGGGCTTGATCAGATAGATGAGGTGATTGTAAATCATCACTTTGCCCAAATGGAACCACAGAATAGGATTCCACTTTTTGGGGAGCACGAAAACACATGAGCGTGGTTTGCGATGGGCCAGAGGTGGCATCGCGTGTGTGTGTGGTGAGTTGGCTTTGAATGGCGCGTAGACCAAATGCACTGCCTAATAAAGGCCACGATTGTTTGTTTAGGCGGAGGCGGTGTATTTCTTTCCAGTAGACTTGGGTGCGTCCATAGGTGTTTTCGAGATGTTGTACGGCTTCAGAAAATGCGGTTACAAGTGCTTTTGCGGTTGATGGCCCCAAAGGTTGGTTGGCTAAAATTTGTGTGGTGTTGATGTCGCGCCCTTTTGTGGCACAGCGTGCCCGCCATTCTGCATAAAGTGTGATGCCAACCGATTCGGTGTCTGCACGTCCATCCCATCGGTTTAGGATGTTGAGTGCTTGGCTATGTTGGAAAGTAGGTGTTTTTGCGGCGGCGATATTAAGAGCACGCATCCAACGTTCGGAGTGAATAGAATAGGTATCTTGTGTATATTGCGTGGCTTCGAGTAAAGTGAGGCGGGTATTGCTCGATAAAAGATTGCGCGCTCGAAAAGAGCGCGGTGATTCGGATTGAGGATAATACCGCGAAACATAAGCAGGGTGAAGCGGAGATGTGAGCACGGTGCCCCTGGTTAGGCGGTCGGGAGATGCGTCGCTGTCTTGTATCCATTCGGCAGATGGGTTAATCAGTTGAGGCAGTTCTTCTTGGTTGTGAAAGCCTTGCCATTCTGTGTCTGATGTGTTGCCTGACATGGGGCGGTTCCATGTGTGAAATTCGGAACGAATGGGAATACGGCCTGTAATAAAATAGGCGATGTTGCCATACACGTCGCCATAGATCACACGGCGTGGTGAGGTGTGGGTTTGTTGCAATGCTGTGTAGAATGCTTTTTGGTCTTGTGCGGTCATCATGCGGTAATATTGTTCAATTTGTTTTACGTCGTCGGCAAGAGAGAGGCGATAGGCATAGGCTTTGTTGCCATCGCGGTGAATGATGGGGCCGTGGTGGGTGCGTTGATACAAGCGTTTTTGTTGTGTAATTGTGTCGCCACTGCGCACGGCAATGGTGGTGGTGTCGGTAAAAATAGGACGCCATGTTTGGTCGTGTTTGTAGCGGTTGGCAATGGGTGAGTCGAGGGCGATTTCATAAACGTCGGCACCGTCAGCACCGCCAGCGATGATAGACCACCCCACTGTTTGGTTGTGACCTGTGGCAAATACAGGCAAACCCAGTGTGGCAAATCCAAAGGCGTGTAGAATGTTGCTGTGCAGGTGGGCCTCATAGGGGCGCAAGGTGTTGTTAAAGGGCGCAAAAGGATCGGCACAAAGCAATACGGCGTCTTCTGCCGAGTGTTTTGCCGAGACAGCCCATTGGTTGCCTGTGTGAAATGGGAGGGGTTTGCCCGTATATTCACTGTTTGCTTGTTGTAAAAGGGGTTGATAAGCCAAGTAATGACCCAAAGCAACCACGTCTTGTGGGCTGGGTTCCGTACCCCAAGCGGGAACACGTTGGGGGTTTTGTTGCATAAAGGCGCGGATACCTTTTACAAAGTGTTGTATGTAAATGCGCACATCGGGTGCGATTTCATTATATTTTTTTAATGCCAGTGCGTGGTGTTGCCATAACCGCTGTTGCAAGTCGTGGTCGAGGTGTTCTGGACCAAATGCTTCAGACATGGTGCCCGTAGCCATACGATAGTTTTTTAAAAGGGCCTCCAAACGATCTTCGGCCTGAGCATATCCAAACCCATACATGACTTCTTCTGTTGTTTGGGCATAAATGTGTGGCACCCCCCAATTGTCGCGGTAGATTTTGACATCGGCAAAAATGGGGCGTGTGATGATCAGTATGAGACAGATGGTTTTGTAGGGTATCATTATTCTGAACTGGCTTGACAGGTTCATGGAATTTTTTTTCTTTTAGAAACAGATATTGTGTGGTGTCTGTTTTTTTGTATCGTTTTTTAAAGCCGTCTCTTGTCAGCGTCTGTGTTATTTTAAGCTTGTTCACACTTTGAGACGAGAAAATACTCAAAAGGAGGTTCGAATATGGCCGAAGTATCTGCTGAACAGCAAAATGAATTGTTATTTATGCAACTGGTAATGATGTTTCAAGGCATGGCCATGCAAAACTTGGGCAAGGTGATGAACCCTGTTACCAACAAGGTGGAACGCAATTTGGATCAGGCCAAAAATATGATTGATCTTTTGGGCATGTTGGAAAACAAAACAAAGAACAATTTGAATGAGAATGAAAAGCGGTTGTTGGATCATGCATTGTATGAATTGCGCATGAATTTTATAGATGAAATGAAAAAGGGAAAATCTGAACCAAAAGATGCCGAAACAAAAACAGAGCACACCGATACCACCAGTCAGGCAGAACAACAGACAAATGAAAGTGCAGATACGGCAGAGGAAAAGCCTTCATGAAAAAAACGCAAAATGGGAAGCTTGGGAGTTGTAAATGGTATGGCGCATCTTCCATTGGTGCTGCGCATGTGGTGTTTTTGCTTCCTGTTTTCTTTTTTTTCTTAGGGGGGTGCGCCTATTATTCCACGTCGGCAACGGGCAGTGGCGGCATTCGCACCGTGGCGGTTCCATTGCTTGAAAATGAGAGCTTAGAAGCCAATATTCATCAGGCGCTAACCGATAGCCTCACACAAGGGTTTGTTAGTGATGGGGCGTTGCGTGTGGTGGATGAAGATTTGGCCGATGCCATTTTGCAAGCTACGGTTGTGGAGGTAAAAGAAGATCCTTTTACATATTCCAATCAGGCCGACCAATATCAGATTTCTGTTTTTCTTAAAGTGGTTTTTTACGACACGCGTGAAAAAAAAGCCATTTGGGAAAATGAGCGCATGCGCGGTTATGGCATTTATAGTGCGGTCGGTTCTCGCGAGTTGAATCGTCAAGCGGGTATCAATGAAGCCATTCAAATGTTGACCCGAGATGTGGTTGATCGCACCCAAGTGGGTGGGTGGTAACGCTTTGGGGGCTTGTTGTCATCTATATTGATTGCAACAGCCCCCTATGTTATTTATTGAGAGGGTTCCAATAAGGCCTTGAGTGGTACATCTTCTGGGCGTGGGATGTAATAACTGATGGGGGCCGATACCACGCCGAGCAGTTGTTTTTGAATGGGGTTGCAGCGGGCCACCAGTTCATCGGGCATGGCAATATAGTCCATGGGTTTGACCCAGCGGTATCCATACCCCATAAAGATGGTTTTGCGCGATGTATCTGACCAATTTTGTGATACGGTATGATAGGTTCTTTGTTCAAAGATAAATGCGGTTCCGGGTTTGAGGTTGAGCGATATGGCCCCGCGTAAGTGGCCTGTTTCTGGATCAACGGGTGGGCTGCCCCACATGCGGTTGCTGCCAGGCACAATTTTGGTCGCGCCCGATGCGGGGTCGGTTTGGTCGCTGATGACGTAGGCTATTTTGAGCATAATGCGTGGGTGCGGTTCGGTCATTTCACGTGGCGACGTGCCACCATCGCGGTGCCAACTCCCTTTGCGTTTTTCTTCTTCAGACGGTTCTGGGCCTGGTGGAATGACGATGAGGTGTGAGGTGATCATCTGAATGTTCCAGTTGAGAATTTGCCAAGCCAAAGGTGCGGTGGTGGGCCAATCGAGCAGTTGCAAAAAAGAAGGGTGATGCACAATGCAGTTGCGCAGGTTCAATTCATTGTCGTTGCGGAAGTGATCTTTTAAACTCGGGTCGTTATAAAGTTCGTCAATCGCGTTGTCGAGTTCTTTGATCAAAGCATCTGGCAACGCGTTTTCTATGATGAGATAGCCATTGGCATCAAAGAATGTGCGTTGTTCGTCGGTTAAGACGGCTTGTTCTGTTGTTTGGGCGGTGGGTGCCATCATCATGACTCCTGATATTTTGATATGGACAGTGTTCTCTTTTTGATTCTAAAAAGGGTTGCTGCTAAATTAGGGTTCAATGGGATATTTGGCAACCCAAAGGTGTTGGCCTCTGGATGCTTGTTTCTGAACGGAGATTTTATAGATATCCAAATAAAAAAGCCGAAGCGATCATTTGAGTCGCTTCGGCTTTTTTAATGGGATGATTGTTATTTAAGACTTGAGGTTTTGGCGCCCATCGCCACAACCGCCTTCGCCTGTGGCACGCACACCGGGTTTGCCACTTTGTGTGGTGCCTTTGTAGGCATAAGGGTCTTCACCTGCAATCATAACAATTTCACGGACATCTGCTGTGGCCATACGCTCACCCTCTTTTGGAAGATGCCACGGCAAGAGCGATTCGGCGCTCATATAATGGTTGACCAATACGCGCCGAAACCCTGACGGTGCGCGGTTGGGCAATGAGCGATGGAGCAGGTAGCCGTTGAAGAAAACGATGCTGCCCGCTTTGACCTCTACGGGAATGGCATCGTCATCTGTATAGGGAAAACGGAAGGTTTCATGGGCGCAGTCAAATCGGCTGTCGTGATGGACACGTTGGGGCCATAAGATGCCGCGTTTGTGAGAGCCTGGAATGATCCAAAGGCATCCATTTTCTGTCGTTGCATCATCTAAGGCCATCCACCCGCCCGTGAGGGAACGGTCGCGGGTGGGGATGTAGATTTCGTCTTGGTGCCACGCTTGGCCAGGTTTTCCAGAGGCCTTGATAAAGAGCATGGATTGCATGCATTTGACATTGGGACCAATGATGCGGGTGAGGGTTTCGGCCACGACGGGGTGAGAGAGTGCATCGTACATGATTGGAGAAATTTTGTGAATCATGTGAATGCAAAGGACACGCTGATTGACCGTATCATCGGCGTCTTCGGGGGTGGCTTCGGGCAAATTGTTGACTTCTCCGCGATCTCCTCGGCAGATGGCTGTGGTTTCGTTGCGAAGTGATTCAATTTCGTCGGGTGAAAGTGCATTGGGCACAATGAGATACCCGTTTTCGTGGTAGAAGGCAACATCGTCATTGCTGATGCGAGAGGTGATTTCCTCGGCGGCGAGGGCCATAAAAACTCCTAATTCAATTAGCATTTGGAAATAAGGGTGTAAGATGCTATAATTAAGTCACTTTGGGTGGGTTTGGTCAAGTTAAAAAAGACTCAATTACCTGTGTTGGGGCTTTTTTTTATTTGTAGGGCAATGGATTTGAAGGCTTGGATGACGGTTCATTTTGATATGGAGAATATGTATGTGTGGCATTGTGGGTTATGTGGGTAAAAAGAAAGCAACCGATGTATTGGTACGTGGGTTACAACGCTTAGAATATCGGGGCTACGATTCGGCAGGCGTGGCGGTGCTTGATGGGAAAATGTTGGATGTGCGCCGGGCCTTGGGGCGTGTGGCCGACTTAAAAGAAAAGCTTGTCAGCAAACCTGTGGCGGGCGGTGTGGGCATTGGTAAGACGGTGATGGGACGCCGCAAAAAGGTGATGGGGGAGGCCGAAGAACGGGCCTTTTTGGCCATTACCCGTCAGGCATTGGCGCTTGAAAGACAACCGTTGGACAAAGAACTTTTAGATCCTGTTGAAGGTATGGTATAAAAAATGACCCATCAGATTCATGATGCATCATATCAAGAGCTCGAAAAGGAAGTTGCAGACCGCACGCGTGCCTTGCGCGAAAGTGAAGAGCGGTTTCGCAGATTGGCCGAGGCTTCTTTTGAAGGTGTTGTGATTTCTGAAAAGGGTGTGATTCTCGATGTAAATGAATTGTACTGTGACATGTTGGGGTATACCCGCTCTGAATTGTTGGGTCACTCTTTGTTGGCATGGGTAGCGCCCCAGCTTCAGGAGCGTGTGAAACATTATATTGAGACCGATTATGATGAACCGTATGAAAGTGTGATGCTTAAAAAGGATGGTTCCCAGTTTCCGATAGAGGTGCGTGCCCGTACCGTTCCTTATGATGGACGGTTGGTTCGCGTTGCCGCGATTAGAGATATTTCGGAACGGAAAATGATGGAGCAAGAAAAGATTCGTTTGGAACGTGTAAATGCCATTGGTGAGTTGGTGCAAGGTGTGGCCCACAATTTCAATAATTTGCTTGTGGGCATGTTGGGCAATGCCCAGTTGATTCAAATGCGTTCTAAAGATGAAGAGGTGCTTGGAGATGCCAATTTAATTGTGGAGAGCGCACTGCGGGCAAAGGAGTTGGTTCGGCGATTGCAGGTTTCTATTCAAGGAGATCGGGAATATACGTTGGCCGTTGATGTAAATGAGGTCATCCAACGCGCATTGGAATTAACGCGACCACGCTGGCAAGATGAATCCCATGTCAATGGGGTTGTTGTGGTTGTTGATTTACGGCTCAATTTTGTTTCGCCCGTTTGGGGTGCGTGGGAGCGGTTGCGTGATGTGATGGTAAATTTGATTTTAAATGCTGTAGAGGCGATGCCCAATGGGGGAACGTTGACGATTGAAACGAAAATGGTTGATAAGGTGGTGCACGTTGTATTTACGGATACGGGAATAGGGATGAATGAAGAAATACGGCGCCGTGTGTTTGAACCTTTTTTTACCACCAAGTCTAATGTGGGCAGTGGGTTGGGGTTGTCTTTGGTACAGGGTACCATTAAAAGTTGGGGGGGCACGGTGGAAATTGAGAGTGCCGAGGGGAAAGGTACGCGGGTGATGATGCAGTTGCCTGCTTATGAAAACACGGAGCAATCGTAAATGTGGATGAGAAATGTTGAGGAAATCGAATGGGTTTTGTGACAGATGCACACTTGGCAGACTATGAAGCGAATGGTTTTGTTGTTGTTGAAGGTTTGTTGGATGTGGTTGAAGACATTCAACCGGTTATGGATGAATATGCGCAGGTGTTGGATCGTTTGGCATATCAGTTATACAACGATGGGCAGATTGCGAGCTTATATGCCGCGTTGCCCTTTGGTGAGCGGTTGACCCGTGTTTATGCTGAGAGTGGGGTGGTGCATTCTCAGTATTTTGATTTTTCATTGCCCCAAAACGGTATTGATGCCAAGACGCCATTTTGGGCTGGGCCTGCGGTGTTTCACCTTATTCGTCATCAAAAATTGTTGGATGCGGCGGCACATTTTGTGGGCGATGAAATATATTCCAATCCGGTACAACACATTCGCATCAAACCGCCGGAACAAGCTTTGCCTCAAACGGGTGATAACCGTGTGATTCAAACCCCTTGGCACCAAGATAATGGTGTGATTTTGCCCGAGGCCGATCAGGGACATATTTTGACGGTTTGGTTTCCCCTCACCGATGCCACATTTGAGCAAGGGTGTTTAAGGGTTTTGCCGAAGAGTCATAAGATGGGGTTGATGCATCATTGTTATCGGCCCAATGGGTTGGCCATTGCACATTTGGATGAAGAAGGTGCGTTGCCCTTGCCAATGAAGGCGGGCGATGTTTTGTTTATGCATCAGTTGACGAGCCACTGTTCTTTGCCCAATGTGAGCGATAAGGTGCGCATCAGTTTTGATTTGCGATATCAACCCATTGGTGAACCCACGGGGCGGCCTGTTTTTCCTGGGTTTGTGGCGCGCAGTAAAAAACATCCCGAATCGGAATTGCACGATCCTGAGGTCTGGGAAAAGATGTGGCGCGATGCCCGAGATCGGTTGGCACAAGAAGCCAATCCAACCTTTAACCGCTGGCATGTAAGCGACCCTGTTTGTGCATAAAGGGAGTTATTGATGTTTGTGAGCAACGATGAAATTGCAGGGATCAAAAAACGTGTGCAAGAAGGTTTGGAACCGTGGCAATCGGCTTATGTGCGGATGATGTCTGATGCCGAACGGGCGATGGAACAAGTGCCTGTTACGGTGACACGCAAAGGCGCAGGTCGGCACGATTATTGGACAGACCCTCCCTATCGGGGGTGGAACAAGGTGGACAAGTCGGGCGCAGATGTACGCGACGGACAGATCAACCCCGAGTCGGATCGTGGCGATTATATGGCGGCCATTGCTTTGGACAATGCGGTGCGGAATTTGGGCTTGGCATATGCCTTTACGGGAGACGCGGTTTATGCCAAAAAGGTGGTTGAACTGTTGCGGGTTTGGTGTGTGGATGAAAAGACATATATGGAACCGAAGTTGACCAACGGTCAATCGCATATTGAGTTATACATTACGATGCCGGGTATGATCTATGGCGGGTTTTTGGTGTTGGAATCGGGTGTGTGGGATGGCGGTGTGCAAAAGAGGTGGTTGGATTGGGTGCGGGCGTTTTCAGAAAATGCGAGAGGGGTGACCCACAAGAACAATTTTGAAAATTGGCGGTTGGTGTTGTTGTCTACGGTGGGTGTGACATTGGGTGATCAGACGCTGTTGGATGAGGTGTTTACACAGTGGCGATCCATTATCGATTGGCAAATGTCACCTGAAGGGTGGATGGTTCATGAAACGGGGCGCACCAAGTCTTTGGATTATTCGACTTATGCTCTAAATGCGATGAGTTTGACGGCTGAATTGGCGCGTCAGCAAGGTGTGGATTTGTATGGGTATACGTTAGACGATGGACGAGGCTTAGAATTTACCTTGGATCATCACGCCCCGTTTGTGATTCACCCAGAGACATGGCCACACGAGCAAATTGCGCCCTATAAAGGTGACAATGCCGCGATTTTTGAGCTGGCTTATGCGCGTTTTCAAAAGCCCGAATACAAAGCGGCAATTGAAAAGTGGGGCAGGCCCATGTTTGAAAAACGCATTGCTGGGCCAGTGACGTTAACACACGGTGTGGCGTTTTAGGTTTTCAACCATGATAAAAATATGTGAGGCACGTCCTTTTGGGCGTGCCTTTTTTATTTGGCTGACCTCATTTTGCACGCACGTCTACTCACCCACCGGCCAGTGACGCCGAATGAACGCCACCGTCTTGTCAACATACGTACTTCTGTATTCACTGTCGCTGATGTCGGGATAATCTTCCTTGCGAATCACTTCCACATTCACCCCGTGGGGGGCGCATGCCTCGGCAAATTTCAGGCCAAACAGTGGGTGATGCACAGCGTGCCCTCCGGGCAGGTCGTTGGTCGGGTAGGTGTCGGGATATTTGTAGAACAGCATGGTTGGTGGTATGTGGGGGCCAACATGCTCAATTGCCGAACACTGGCTGAATTGTTCGCGAGCCCACGGTTCGGTTTGCTGTTTGGCGGGCACCCGAAAGAGCATCAGAAAGGCGCGTTGCTGGTAAGCACTGGCGGGTAGGAACTGTTTGATCCAGTTCGGGTCGTAGGAAGATTGGGTGTCACTGCCACTGATCAGGTTGGGGCGGCTGGAGTAGTGTTCGACCAGATCGGTGCTCTCTGGGTTGATCCGGTCTTCGGTGGCGGCCAACCACAGGCTGATGCCGCCGCCCGCAGAGGAACCGGCCAGGCAAATTTTGTCGCGGTCAATGTTCCACCTGCTGGCGTCGAATCGCAGATATTGCACTGCCCGTGCGGCGTCGTGGAATGCAGCTGGAAAAGGTGCCTGCTGAGACAATCGGTAGTTGATGGATGCAACCGAAATGCCGTTGGCCAAGCATTCTCGAACGAGGCGGGACGAGACGCCTTCTTTGGAGCCGTGCAAAAACGCGCCCCCGTGAATCCAGACCAGAAGCGGTGTGCGTTTCCCATGATCTGGTGCGAGGTAGATATCGAAGTCGTTGCCAAAATGAGCGCCGTACCGAAAGTCACGCACGTCTGGCTCAGGCTTGGCGGCACGCGTTTGTTCCACTGCCTGATTTTCATCGGTTTCAGATGCAGCCGCATTGTTCTGTGCACCAGCGATATGCGGCATCGTGACTGTTGCCATCACAGCCAGCAGACTCCCCAACAACATCCATTTCTCCACGACCATTTTTTATCCTTCTTTCTGGTTATACCCTTAAGGAATCGCTCAGGCGGTATTTTCCTGACCATGAGGGCAAGGGGTTTCTGTCTGTTTTCTATTTTCTTTTAAACGGTTGCTTAAGGCCACCATTTGGCCATTTTATTGAATTCCATAGGTATGTCACCCGTTTAAAAGTGGACCTATGAAGAATACAATATGGGATGATTTTGCCCTTGTGCACGAATAAGCTTGAAGAGATATGTTTTTGTTAATTTGTAGGTGTTTTTGGGAGGATGCAAATCTTTTTTAAATAGAATCTGTGAAGGAATGGGAGAGACTCAAAATAGGTTTAGCTCTTTTGTTTAGACGCAATATAAAAACGGGTTTGATCTCTTTGTCCCATTTCATCAACCACCTCGAGTGTGTGCCAACCCTCGGGTAGGGTGGTGGCTTTGATGTGTGTGGTATGTGTTTGTCCGAGGTAGTGGTGGTTCACATACCAATAAAGGGTGCGGTCTTTGTCGCGGTGGGTCACGCGCAGCACCACATTTTGCAAGGTGCCATCGAAGTCGCGGGGCAAATAGAGGTGGGCATTGGGTGTTGGGTAAACAATTTGGATGGCTGTTTGATCCAATTGGGCGGGGCAATCGGGCTTGTGTGTGGGCAGGTCACTGGCCATATGACCTTGTTGGCGCAAGTGGGTGACCACATCGGGTGTGTAGATCAGGCGAGAGACAGATTTGTGATTGTTGGGTGTCCAGCACAGTGAACAAACGCGTTGGGTTTCGTCTTGGGTCACCGTAATGATTTGATGATTGGGGCAGGTTTTGAGGGGGTGTTGGTATTTGGGGGCTTTGGTTTGTGTGGTGGTTGGGCACTGGTCACTGGCCTGATACCCCGTGTCTGCACAGAGTGTTATTGTTGCAAGATCGGCGTCTGGTGTGGGAAACCACGGTCGGTTGGGGTCTTTGGGCAGGCTGTTGAAAAGGTCAAAAAACAAGGGGCCAGCACAGCGTGAACCGATGAGATCTGGTGTGGCATCGCCATTAAAATTGCCCACCCAAACGGCAATCGTCCATTGGGGAGAAACACCCACAGCCCACGCATCGCGGTGTCCATAGCTGGTACCTGTTTTCCAAGCGATGGGCCATTGGTTTTGATATTGGTGCCAATAATATTCTGAACCGGGTCGGGCAAGGTCTCGTAGGCTGTTGAGAATGAGGTGGCACGCGCCAGGGCTGATGAGCTGAGGTGTTTTTTGTGGGGTGTCAGAAGGGTGAATGGTTAGGGGTTGGAAGATGCCGTTGTTGGCCAACCCGCGAAAGAGGGCGGCCATTTCTAAGGCATTGACTTCGGCACCGCCAATAATGAGGGGGAGACCGTAATCTTGTGGACTTCGAAAGAGGGTGGTGAGTCCTGCGGTTTTGAGGGTTTGATAAAACGGCTCAAGGCCATAGGTATAAAGCAAGCGCACAGCAGGCACATTGGCCGAGGTGACGAGGGCATCGTGCGCTGTAATAAGACCGCTATATGTGCGGTTGGCATTGCGTGGTGAAAACGGGCCGTAGTAGGTGGGAATGTCGCGCAGTTGGCTTTGGGGCATGATGAGCCCGGCATCTATGCTGAGGGCGTAGAGAAAGGGTTTGAGCAATGAACCCGATGAACGTGGTGCAACAAGGCCATCTACTTGGTGCTCATTAAAGTTTTGAGAGCCCACATATGCCACAATCTGCCCCGTTTGGGTGTCTGCAATAAGTGCCGCGCCATTTTTAATGCCACTGTGACTGAGGCGTTCAAGATGCCGCGCAACAATGTCTTGGGTTTGGGTTTGCAGGGTGGGGTCAATGGTGGTGTGTACAATGGTGTTGGGATATTGGGTGTGGCAGTGTTGTGTTAGGTGAGGGGCAAGCATGGGAAAGGGGTGTGATTGATGGGGAATGGGTTCTTGTTTGGAAAGGTGCAGGGTTTCTGCATCAAAGTGGTGTGCAAGGTAAAGCGCATTGAGCAATTGATCGCGCTTTTTTTGCAGTTGTTTGGGGTTGGCCTGGGGGGAAATGATACCGGGTGCATTGGGCAATACGGCCAAGAGTGCGGCTTGTGACCAAGTGAGTTGGTGAGGGTCTTTTTGGAAATAACGATGTGCTGCAGCCCGATACCCCACAATGTTGCCACCATAAGGGGCGTGGTTGAGGTAGGCGTGTAAAATTTCGTTTTTGGAATATTGGGTTTCTATTTTGAGGGCTTGCAATATTTCAAGGGCTTTGTTGGCATAGGTGCGTTTTTTGGGTTGTATGAGGCGTGATACTTGCATGGTCAACGTGCTGGCACCACTGATGATTTCTTGTTGGGTGATGTTTTGATAAAGGGCACGTGCAAGGGCCAATGGGTCGATGCCGATGTGGTGTTCAAAACGGCGGTCTTCAAAATGGAGAACGGCCACTTTGAGTTTTTGAGGAATGGGTTGGTGGGGGTCGGGTGGCAAGTGCCATTGTTCGGCTTGGTTGAGAAAGGCACGCAGAATATGCCCGTCTTTGCCAAG
>JAYODI010000032.1:13914-55010 GCA_038279365.1 Candidatus Latescibacterota bacterium
CTGTGACGGCGGTGAGTTTGACGGCAAAGTGGATTGCTGTTTTGGGTTTTGTGAGGTCAAAGAACCACATGGCTCTGTCGTCTCGCAAATCGACATACGCTTCTTGGCCCAATTTGAGGCGCGTGAGCCATTGCGGGAGGTTTTCATTTGAAAGACGGGTGTTGTCAATTTCCCACCCTGCCGGTAAGACATGTAAGAGGGCCACATTTTTGATGGGCGCATTGGATGTGTTTCTCACCTGCAGGTGCGCCCAAAAATTGGTGCCTTGTTTTAGGGTGTCGGGTGAAATGGGCATGCCATCTGTGTTGTGATAGGTGACGGACAAATAGAGGTTGTCCGATTGGGCAGGTTGGTTGGCTTCCAATGGCAGACCTGACCATTCGATGGTGGCAAAAGCGCGGGTTGCGGTGGTGTTTGTGTTGAGGTGAACCGTCAGATTTTGGCCAAAGCCTTCTTCAATGTCGAGGGCATAAATGGGGTTTGTGGTGTCAAGGCTTAAGGTGTCGCGGTTGGGTAAGGTGAGGGTTCCCGATAGGCGCACGGGTTGGTTGTTGGGGCCTTCGTGGGCGCGAAGATATTTGCCAAGGGCCAAGAGTGCAAAGCCTGTGGTTTGGGTCGAATACCAGGTGTCGGTGCTAAGGGCTTGTGCCATTTCTTCGGCAATGGGGTCGGCCAATTGCCAGCGTTTGAGCTCGGTGAGTGTGGTGAGAATAATGGCGCGGTCTCGCAGTGAAGACCCATAGGTGTCTTCGGTGATGGGATCGCTGTCGGTGGAGGTGCCCACACCCGTGAGCAGATCATTGGTGGTGCGGTCTGCACCGGCGTGGTGATATGCCGAGGCCAAGAGCCATTTTTCGGCGGTGGTCATGTCGGTGAGGTTGTTTTCTTTGAGCAGGTTCATGGGGCCTAAGGCCGCTTGCGGGGTGCGTGATAACAAGTAGACGCGGTAGGTTCTCGACAAGAGGTTGTCACGTGTGGTGAGGGCGCGTGATTGTTGGTGTTGCAACCAGTCATTTATAAGGTCTTCGGGCACATGATAGCCTAACGCGCGTGCTTCAATGAGAAAATGCCCTGCATAGAGACTGCCCCAAACCGAGGGGTTGGATTGCCCTGGCCAATAGCTAAAGTCACCGGAGGGCAGTTTAAATTTGCGCAAGCGTTGAATGGCCGCATTGATGTGGGCGTCTATGTCGCGTTCAACTTGTGCGGGTTTGGTTGTGCTTTTGAGCATGTCTTTGAGATAGAGCTGGGGGAATGCCGACGACACGGTTTGCTCCAGGCACCCGTAAGGATATTGTACAAGCCAAAGCAGGCGGTTGGAAAAAGAGAAATTGGGGCGTGTGTGTAAGGTAAATTTGGCGCGGTTGGAGCCCAATATGCCTTGGTCAGGAATCGAGAGCGAGAGGGTTTGCCCTGGGGTGATGTTTTGGGTGGTTGTGGTGGTGATGCGCGGTGATGAGGGTCTTACCTCAAGGTTGGTGGTTTGTGTAGTGGTAAGGGTGTTTGTTTTGGCGGTGAGGGTGATGCGTGCCGAGCCAATGGCTTTTTGGGCTGTGGCTGCGAAGGTGATGTCTTGTTCTCCGGCACTTTCAAAGGTGACGGTTTGTGTGGTCGCACCTGTTGCGTCTAAAAAGCCTTCGGTTGTGAGGGTGACTTCAACAGGGCCAAGGCTGTCGGCCATAGCAAAAACAGTCACGGGAATGGCGATGCTGTCGCCAGGGCCCAATACCCGAGGCAGCGTGGGCAAGATCATGAGGTCGGTTTTGACGGGTACGGTTTTGTCTGCGTGGCCATAGGCATTGCCACGGGCTGCTACGGCCATGATGCGCACGGAGCCGACATAGTCGGGCATATCGAATAAGACGCGGGCGTTGCCTTTGTCATCCGTTGTGATGGGGCCTTTAAAGAGCGAGACAGCTTTAAAGCGTCGCTTTTGTTCGGTATCGAGTTGGTCTTGTCTGTAAGCGGCCATGAGGTCACCCCCAATGGCAAAGGTTTTAAATATGTCGCCAGCGTTGACGCCTATGACTTGTGCAAAGAGGTCACATATTTCAACACTGAGCCGGCGTTTGTTAAAGAAGGATTGGTGGGGGGCGGGTGTGGCAAAACGGGTGATGTCGAGCAACCCCTCGTCTACCACAGCAAGTGTAAATTGAGCGGGTTTTTGGTCGGTGGTTTGGATGGAGATTTCAAAGGGTTCATTGGGTTTGAGTGCGTTGGGTGCGCTGAGGATGATGTTGAGATGTGTTTGTGGATCAGACACAGAGATGGGCACCACGCCATACATGCGCAAGGGGCGGTCGTTTAGGGTTTGGTTGTGAGGCTGTATGACGGAGACCGAGACATAGCTGTTTGGAGCCATATCAGAGGTGATGGGAATGTCTATTGTGGCGATGTTTTGTGTATGGGATGGGTGCCAATATGATTTGATGATGTGACCCGCGCGTGAGAGGGTGACCAGCACGGAGGCAGTGTCTGGTACGGGGAATGTGATGTGGGCCGTTTCTCCTGGCACATAGGTGTCGCGATCCGTTTTTAGCACAAGTGCATCGGCATCATCACCACCTGAGGGCACTTGCCCCCAGGGCGAAGCTTGAATAAATTGCGAGGCGATGTGGCCCTCGGCGTCTTCTATTTCAATGAGGTATTCTCCACGATCTTCGGGTATAAATGTAAACGAGATGGGGCGGTCTTGTGAGATGAGTGTGGTTTCAATTAAGCGTTGGGTGCTGCGGTCTTGTTTAAAGCGCAAACGAAATTGATCGCGTGCATCATATTCCCACCACCAGTGTGTGCTGTTGCGATACACACGGCAAGTCAGGTTGCGCCCAGGGCTCAATGTGCCTTGAGGGGTGATGGCAACAAACGGTATGTCAACAGGGGAGCCTGTGGGGGCAAAGCCATAGTCGAAATCTGGTTTTTTGATGCCCACATAAACGGGAAAGGGGTCAATAGATAGGGATCGTACGGTGGTGTTGGGACGCCCACCTTTTTCCAATACGCGTGCGGTGAGTGTGGCGATGAGTGCCGAAGGGGCTTCGGCAAAAGATGGAAGGGACCAAGCGATGTTGGCGCTGCCATTGTCATCCAAATTTTTGTTGAATATCTGAGTGCTGATAGGGGTAAAGGGGCGGGTTTGATCGGTAAATACAAAGTTCTTGAGTGTTGGAAATGTGGGTGGATTGCTGCGAATGGCCACGTTGACATCGGCGCGTAGGTTTGAAGCTGGGTTGCCAAAGAGATAGGTGCTGTTGAGGCCAGTTTTAAGGGTTCGGTCTGTAGATGATAGGTGCGTTTTTTCTGGTTCGAGCATGACTTTAAGGCGAAAGGGTACAACGGTTTCAATTTTGAGTGGGTGGTGAAAGGTTTTGCTTCCCACTTTGATTTCTGTGCGCCAATTGCCCGTGGGGGCATCGGGTGCGGTCGATAGTGCAAAGGTATAAAAGCCGTCTTTGCCATTGCGCTGGGTTTCAGTGTGCACGGTTTGCCCTAATGGGTTGATCAGTTTGAGTTCTATGGGATGTGCATCGGGGAAAGTAGTTGTGTGGTTGCGCACAATGGCAGATAAATGGATGTCATCACCGGGGCGATAGACACCGCGTTCAGTATAAAAAAAGGCGCGAATATCGTTGGGTGCCGATGCTTTCCCCCCAGTGTCAAATGTGGAGAGGTTCCACGCCATGGCATTGGGTTTGACCATGCTGCGTTGGTTGTCTTTTTCGGCTTCTATATAAAAGACATCTTGATCGATGTTGGCAAATGTGGCTTGGCCATTTTGGTCGGTGGTTTTTGTGGCAATGATTTGGTTTTGATAGGTGCGCAAGGTGATGCTCACATTGGGCAGTGGGCGTGCATCCTGAATGTGTGTGGCATATACAATGTGTTGGTCAAAGGCTTTAAAATGGGTGAGGCCAATGTCGCTCACGATGAGGGGTTTAAAGATGCGGGCGTGTTGGTATATGTAGCCTGGTGAATATGGATGGTTGTAAAAATCGGAGCCGCGATAGCGTTGGCGTTGTTGGCGGGCGGTTCCGGCTTCGGTGGGGTCGCCATAGAGCATATCTTTTTGCTCAAATTGCAAGCCTATGAGAAAGAGACCTTTTTGATCTTTGGTAATGAGTTGGTCCAAGTCCAGTTCGTTTTGTCGCCAAATATTGCGCTCAGGGCCAATGGTTAAGACGGTGTCAACAACATCTACGCCGACGCGTCTGACAAAATATTCATGGAAGTTGTTGCGTCTGGTGCGGGGGCCATCGAGTTGTTGTTCTTGTAAAAAATGCCCGAGGTTCGATTCGAATACTTTTTGGATTTTGAGCGTGACTTGGGAGACATTCACAGTTTGAAACCGAATTTTTCTATTTCCAGATGATGGCAAGAATACGCCGTCTTGTGAAAAACGCATTTGGGGTTTGATGTCGTCAAAAGCGATGGTCGCGGTGTGTATCTGTGATAAGATACTGCCCCAACGACTGCGTATACCAGGGTGCACGGTGAGGGCATAGGTGTGACCATTTTCAAAATTGCCCGTTAAGGTGATGGTGTTGCCCAGTTTTTGGACCTGTAGGTTTTGGGTGGGCTCAACGGTGATGAGACCCGTGATGTCTTGGTTGGCATCTAACGCATCAGAAAATATGATGCTGATGTTGGGGGCATCACTGGTGTGTTCAATATTGACAATGCCCAACTGTGATAATGGCAGCAAATCCCAGGTATTTTGATAGGTGCGTGAAAGTTCCAGGCGGTTGTGGTCTATAACGAGGGTTGTTGTTTGGGTTTGGGCTGTGCGTGATATGGGCAAGCTTTTGAATGTGAATGTTTTGAAATTGGGGTGTGCTTGCCATTGCAGCGAATGTCTTTGGTTATCTAAGCGGTATGTTGTGGCATTGATAAGGGTTTGCAAATCGGTGGGTGCATTAAAGTTGATTTGTCCTTCAAATATGATGCTGTTGGGGGTGTTGGGGTCGGGCAGTTGAAAGTCTGCCGTTATGGCAACGATTTCACGACCAGCAACTTCTATTTGGATATCAAGTGGTTGTAGGTTAGGGTGTATGGGGAACAAGGCCGCCATGTTGAGTTGCCCACGATAGGTGGTGCGAAAGGCAAGTGGGGCGTTGGGGTGAAACGTGAGTGTGCGCATATCCTGCCAGGTTGCCAAACCTGTGATGGTGGGGGTAAATGTGAAGACGTCACTTTGAAGGGTTTGCCCAATTTGATTTTGTGTGACCATAGAATTTACAAATCTCACGGTGATGGGATCTGTTGATGCTTGGGTACCACTGCTTACATGACTCACCAATTGAGCTGTTTCGGTGGTGTAAACGGGGGGCGTTTTTTCTGTCGGTTGTTTAGAACACGCAAAAAATATTAAAAGAACAAAAAAAGGAATTAGGCGTACCATGACGTATTCCTTGTTAGGGATTGTTGTTTGGTGAAAAACACGAATCTATGAAGAATGCAATATTGAATGATTTTGTTTCTGTATATGGCGTTGGGGATGTTGAGTAACATCTCCGCAGTTTTGCAATTCGTGAAAGCAATCGTAATTCTTCTTATGTACCTCACGAAACATTATGACATTATAAAAATGGAAAACTGCCAAACACATTTGATGTTTTTTATACGCGATTTTGTGGTGTTGCTTTTTTTACCTGTACTGTTTTTCGTGTAACGTCTGCCATTTAATGACGAGGGTGTGGCATTATCGAGTAAGATAATAGGTAAATTTGCAATCAAAAGATGAAATCAGATGCCACACCCTTGTGTGGTGGTTGGGTATGGAAGGGTGCGGCAATGGACTTGTTATGGGTTGCCAGTCCCATTAGAGGCGAAGCCAATAGAAGAAAATCTATAAAACGCGTCCCATTGCCCTTTTGGGGCAATGGGAAATCTATTCACAAGGCCTAACGCGTTACTTGAAACGCCCGACCAACAGGTTGGAAATCTGAAATTTCTTCTCGCTCCAATTTTGATCTGATCTCTTCAAATCGCTTGATAACTTCAGGCGCATACAAACGTTCTCCGCAATGGAGACATACTTCTGCTTGAACGGTCAAGATTGCGGTATGATTCCCACCTCGCAAAATCTTCTCGACCTGTTTCTCGGCAAGTTCGCCACCACATATGGGACATTTATCAAATGGTTTCATGTATCTTTTCTCCTCTCACGCCAATTTATCCAACGGGTTGGATCTGGACGATAAACTGTGATCAAGACAGCCCAACCATTCTCCTCATTATAAGCTCAAACGCTGTGTATCGGTAATCCTTCTTCATTTGAACCATATATCAAGCAACTGGGGTAAGGTCTATCTGTTGGATAATACTCAATGACTTCACCGTGGCGTACGGATTCAAATATTTCATCGAATTTTAATCTGTCGGCTTGAGCTTCTTCATCAGCATGATCAGTAATACGGTAGTGTAGAGCATCTATTGCTCGGATAATATTCTGAATATCCATTCAGCAGCCTTAATTTGGCAGTTGGAAAAGCGATTAATATCCAACCCAAATATAACCCATTTTTAGATTTATTCAATTCGGCATTGCATAGAGCTATGAGTGTTTTAGGGAGATGCTCAATCGTAAGGGCTACTTTGGTTTTTCCGCGTGATTGGTTTTCTTGTTCCGCATGCCGTGTGTTATGTGGCGTTGGCGTTCTTTTAGTCCAAGAGATCAAGAGCATGCCTTAGGGCGGGGACTCTCAATTTTCTGTTTTTTGATTTATGCGTTGTAATCAGGCTGTTTGTTTCACCCTTTTATTGTGAGGAGAAAGTTTAACCTCGATATTGAAATTCAGTTTGTCCTGGAGAACAGAAAAAATACTTGTAAGGTTATCCATCGTGGGATTGCCCTTGAGAGATAACATACGGTGAACGCTCTTGCTTGATTTATCCAACTTTTCAGCTAAGAGTTCAAACCCAATCGTTGAATTCACCAATTCTCTAAGTATCAAACGAGCCGTTTCAGGTTCACCATTTAGGAAACAGGAAACCGCTTCATTCATTAGTGCGGTAGCAAAATTGGGATCTTTTTCTGCTCGTTCTCTAATTGTTTGTTTGTAGTCGCGTGTTAGTGCCATTTCATCTCCTACGTCTGTATTCTTGCAGAAGTTCTTTCGCTCGATTGATATCTCTCTGTTGTTGTCTTTTTGTGCCACCACCAAGCAAAACGATGAGTTTCTCGCCATCTTGCAATAGATAGATTCGGTATCCTGGTCCCCAATCTATGATGTATTCTCCAAGGCCAGAAAACCACTTGATATTTGAAGTGTTTCCCTGTTCTATTCGGGCCAAAGCTACGGACACTTTGGCAGCGGCTTGGACATTCAGCTTGTTGAACCATACCTTAAATGGGCTCGAGCCATCTGCCCGAATATATTCAGTGATTTTCATTTTAAAATGGTAACATAAATGTTACTTATTGTCAATGGCGAAAATTGATCAATATAGCTCGTGAGGGTTTTGTTTTTCCCCATTATGTTTTTTAGTTTGGGTCAAAACTGTTATGGCGTGTAACGTCGGCAACTCCCGAACCTGACCGGGGAACGAGGGAAGGTTTGGGCGGGTTGGGTTTTGGTGGGGTGCGGGAGTTGCATGTTAAATGCTGGCGACACAATCACGGCGAAGCCAATCAGCAAGTGCCCTTGTGCGCGTCCCTTACATATCGTTGTTTTAGATTGTTACTTCAAGTGGTTCTATCGTTTTATTAGGACGCTTGCGAGCCAGATCGTGGTTCGCTTGTAAGTTAAGCCAGAATTGAGGTGTTGTTCCAAAAGCTTGAGCAAATAACCAAGCCGTTTCAGAAGTTATTCCTCGCTTTCCTTTAACGATCTCGTTGATGCGTTGAATCGGGACACCGATATGTTTGGAAAACGCAATTTGGGTAAGGTTCATCGGTTGTAAAAATTCTTCAAGCAGAATAACACCGGGATGCGTAGGAATACGATTTTCTGGTAGCATATTGAGTCCAGTCTTTATGGTTAATGGTAATCAACTAAAGAAACGTGTGTAGCACTACTATCTGACCAACGGAAAATAATCCGCCATTGATTGTTGACTCGAATACTGTAAAAGCCATTGAGATCACCTTTTAAAGTTTCAAGTCGATTACTGGGTGGTTCTCTTAAATCTTGAATTTTGTGTGCCGCATTGAGTACATCCAATTTGTTTAATGCTGCATTAAGAATTTGGGTGGGTAACCGACGAACACGATTTGTATTTCTGCCATGGAATAGATCTTCTGTCGCACGATCACCAAAGGATTCGATCATAAGATACTTTCACTGAAATTATCGAATTAACGGTATTCGTGTAAATTATACTGAAAACTGAGATACACTGCAAGATAGTTTTTAGGTTTTATGGTGTCGATTTTACGCGCTAATTACTGTTTTGTCGCTTGCATTTAACGTCGGCGGTGACCGACGAGCTGTTGCTTGAGTAAAATGATAAACGGGTTTTAGATAATAAGTAAAGCAAATAGTCAACAGCTTGTGGGTGGTTGTGTGGTTGTGAGGGGAACGGCCACCGCATGTTCTAAGATGTTGACTGGCTGGGGTGGTTGGGTTTCGGGGATCTTTTCTCTCGCCTCTGAACTATGAGCAACCCGCTGTCCGTTTTGCACCTGCGTTTTGGTCGGGTATCACCAACCTTGATTTGGTTTTTAGCCAGGCAATGTCTTAGAACTTCCCGATGTCCGTAAAAAAGGTTCGGACATCGGGAGTTTATTCTTTAGACTGCGAACTTTTTTAAAAAAGGTTCGGGTTTGTGTATTCTGATTGAGAACGTATGCAAGATGTGTGTCACGCATTTCATTTTAGGGCGTGGTCGTTTACTCGGTTTGGACATGGTTTAAATAAACGCTCTGATATTCTAATAATGTAGTTTAGACTTTTTTTAACCCATATGCAAAGACTATTTTTAGTGAGCGAATAGGCAGTATATTACATACCACTCCAAGAATGACTGGCGAATGCCCCACTAATCTATTTTATTATTCAGATTGGTTGATATTTAAGACGATATAAACAGAAAGGATTTTGAGGTGAGTCAAAAGCCCAATGTGGTTGTGATTTTTTTAGATGATTCTGGATGGGCAGATTTTCGTCCATTTTGGCCAACAAAATATCCAACCCCCAACGTTGAAAAGTTGGCCAGTGAAGGGGCGTGTTATCACCAGTTTTATGTGCCACAGGCCATTTGCTCGGCATCGCGAGCATCTTTGCTTACGGGATGTTATCCGGGGCGTCACAAAATATATGGTGCTATCGCACCGCGCTCTCGTGGATTGGAGCCTAACTTTGCAACGATAGCTGAGGTGCTTAAGCCTGCGGGATATGCAACGGGTGTGTTTGGCAAATGGCATATTGGTGATCATGAAGAAACGCGCCCACCAGCACGCGGGTTTGATGAATCTTCTGGATTAATGTATTCCAATGATATGTGGCGGCATCACCCAGAGTCGCGCAATTTTGACAAATTTGATTTGCAATTTTGGCGCAACGGTGAAATTGAAATTGAAGATGTGACCCCAGAGCAACAGCGCAACTTAACCACGTGGTATACCGAACATGCTGTAGATTTTATTGCGCGCCATGCTGATGAACCATTTTTTTTGTATGTGCCACATAACATGCCCCATGTGCCGTTGTTTTGTAGCGATAAGTTTGAAGGCAAATCGGGGTATGGGTTGTATGCCGATGTGATGATGGAGATCGATTGGTCGGTTGGGCAAATTATGGGTGCCTTGGATGAGGCGGGCGTGGCAGACAACACGTTGGTAATTTTTACATCAGATAACGGCCCGTGGATTTCGTATGGCAACCATGCAGGGCACACGCCCTATCGTGAGGCAAAAGGCACGGGCTTTGATGGGGGCACACGCAGTGCCTGTGTGATGCGTATGCCGGGGCACATTCCTACAGGCACTGTGTCTCATCAGGCGTTTTGCTCTGTAGATTTGTTGCCCACCTTTGCAAAATTGGCGGGTGCCGCATTGCCAGAATATGAGATTGATGGGGTGGATGTTTGGGATATTATTTGCGCAAAGCCTGAAGCCAAAAATCCACATGCATATTACCCCGTGTCAACGGCACGCAACTTTGATGGTGTGGTCAGTGGCGATGGCAAGTGGAAGTTGCATTTGCCACATCCTTATCGCACGCTTGTAGAAGCTGGAAATGATGGGCAACCAGGAAGATATGAAACCACATCGATTGAATTGTCTTTGTTTGATATGGAAAATGACCCATATGAAACGACCAATGTGATTGATAAATATCCTGAGGTGGCCCAAAAATTACAAGCATATGCTGAGAAACATAAGCAGATGTGGTGGGTCGAAAAGGCGAATTGATGTTGGGGCAGGTTTTGAAAAACGACCAGAATAGATATCGAACAAAATTTAATCCTTTTTTATAGGAGATTATTATGGGTGTGGCAACAAAAGGATGGACATCGACCATGACGGAAATGGAAACGGTGTTGTTCGATTTGAAGGGGTATATTCTGTTTCCTTCGGTATTAAGTGAAGATGAGATCGCGCCTATTAAAGAACAGTGTGAAAAATTGCGTACAGATAAGGCTTCATTGTCGCCCTCTGAACAATGTTTGCCAGGTGGGGCAGCTTCGGTGTTGATTGATCACCCCGCCATTATGCGGGTGTTGCATACTATTATTGATGATGATACGGAAAAGATTCGGCTCGAAGGTGCTTTTTTGAGTTATCGCCATCAAGGAGACAATCACAGGGGGTGGACACCCCATGCGGGTGGGAAGTCTGTGAATCCGAACTACAGCTATCAATATCATGATGGAAAAATATATTCGGGTATGACACGTGTGGTGTGGGAGTTAAATGGGGTGGAGAAGGGCAAGGGGGGCACGGCATTTATTCCGGGTAGCCACAAATCGAACTATCGAAAAAAATTGCCCTTGTTCGATGATCCCAATTCGGGAGTGTGGGACACATATGAATGCCCACCAGGGTCGTTGTTGGTTTTTTCGGAGGCCGTTCGACATACATCTTGCGATTGGACACAAAACGATCCGCGTATGGCTTTATTTTTTGCATACAACCATATCAATGTGCGCCATCATAAACCTGGGTTTACAGATGAAATGTTGGCGTCTCTTTCACCGGCACATCGTCGCTTCTTTAATGAAGTCTATCACCCTCAGTTTGATCGAGATGAGTGGAAGACACGGTTGCAACCGAAGCATCAGAATGGGAAACAAGAAGGGTGAGCAATCTGTTTCTTGCAAAGTGAAATGGGTGGTTTCAAAACAAAAGAGCTCTATTTTTTTGAAATAGGGCTTTTTTGTTTATATTTGCTTGGTTGAAAGCCTATTGGGCGTATGTTAAGATTTTTCCTACAATTTTAGAATTGTTCAGAAAGTATATATGGCAACGCGCATTGTTGTGACTGGTATGGGCTGTGTTTCTGCGCTGGGTATCGGATGTGATGCTTTTCAAAAAGGTCTGTTTGAGGGGCAGTGTGGCATTGGGCCTATTTCGCTTTTTGATACCCACGATTGTAAAGTGCGTATCGCTGGAGAAGTGCCTCATTACGATGGGAAGGCGTGCTTTGATAAACGTCAGTTGGGTCAGCTCGACCGTTTTGCTCAGTTTGGTGTGCTTTCTGCGCGCGAAGCCGTTGCACAAGCGGGGTTGATTTTTAAAAATGATCTTGCCGAACGGACAATGGTTGTTCATGGCACGGCCATTGGTGCTCAAAATACACAAGATGAAGCGTATCAACAGTTTTATGGTACGCCCGAAAAGCGTGTGAGCGGAATGACCATTCCCAAAGCGATGACAAGTGCTTGCGTGAGTCAAATTGGTTTGGATTTGGGTATCAAAGGCCCTGCATTTGGCACGGTAAGTGCGTGTGCTTCTGGGGGGCATGCCATTGCAATGGCTGTGATGATGCTTCGGTCGGGTGTTGCAGATGTGGCTCTGGCAGGCGGGGCAGACGCACCACTTGTGCGTGGTCTGATGCGTTCTTGGGAGAAGCTTCGGGTTTTGGCAAAAGATACCTGCCGGCCCTTTTCTAAAGATCGAACGGGCATGGTTTTGGCCGAAGGAGCAGGCACATTGGTGTTAGAAACGTTGCCTTATGCTCAAAAACGCGGTGCGACTATTTTGGCAGAGTTGGTGGGTTTTGGTATGAGTTCTGATGCATATAGCCTCGTGCAGCCAGAACCCGAAGGCCAAATACGCGCTATTCAAGGTGCATTAAATGATGCCCATTGGGATGTAACGGGTGTGGATTATATCAACGCACATGCCACGGCAACTCTTTTGGGTGACCCGACAGAAACACAAGCGATTCGTAGGGTTTTTGGGGCTCATGCAGATGCGTTGTTGGTTTCTGCAAGCAAGTCATTGTTTGGGCATGCCTTGGGGGCCAGCCCCGCACTTGAAGCCATTGCCACCATTATGGCCATTCGAGAAGCGGTGGTGCCACCTACCATAGGTTATTTGGGTTTTGATCCTGCATGTGATTTGGATTGTGTGCCCAATCAGGCAAGGCCAATGGTAATTGACCGTGCGTTGAGTCATTCGTTTGCTTTTGGTGGATTAAATACGGTTTTGGCATTCCAAAAGTATGGTGTTGCATGATGTTGGACGCATCAGATTAAGCAGGTTTTTAGAATTGATTTGGACCATAAAAAAAGTCCCGTGTCATTTTTGGCACGGGACTTTTGATTTTGAGGTCAAGTTTCTATTACAAATGGACATCGATGGGTTCTGATTTTTCTTTTTCCTTTTGATTGACATCACGCAATAATTGAGGTGTAAATGCGATACCTTGTTTTTGAGCCATACGGCGTTGGATACGGTTGTAACGCCCCTCTTCGAGTATTCTGTCGGGGACGGGCGTGAGGTCTTTTACCAAGCCTATCCAAGACATCATTTTAAGAATGCTATATGTAATGTCGATTTCGTGCCAGAAGAATCCGTTGCGTGTAGATGCTTGGTAACGGTGGTGGTTGTTGTGCCATCCTTCACCCAAGGTAATGAGTGCCAATAGCCAATGGTTGCGGCTTTGATCACCTGTGTAATATTGTTGTTTGCCCCAATAATGCATGAGGGAGTTGATGGTATAGGTGCCATTGCTAAGCAAAAATGTGGACACAAAATAACCCCAAACCGTCCAATGCCAGCCGCCCACTAAAAACAACCCCACACCCAGCATAACAGAAGGCACATACCAATATTTGTCGAGCAGGCGCAATTCGGGAAAGCGCATCAGTTCTGGAATCATTTCGGTATGGGTTGCGTCATTTTCTCGATAAAGAAACCACATCCAATGGCTGTGCCAAAAACCTTCGTGGGAGTTGTGTGGGTCTTCCTTGGTGTCACTTTTTTTGTGGTGAATGCGATGATGAGCGGCCCACCACAGGGGGCCTTTTTGCGTGGCTGTGGCACCTAAAAAGGCGGCCAAAAATTGCATGATGCGCCCCATGCGGTAGGTGCGGTGCGAGAAGTAGCGATGGTAAAAGCCTGTAATGGCAAACATACGAATGAAATAAGATGCAAAACAAACCAGCACACCCGTCCAAGAAAAATAGGTTGTAAATGCAAGCAAAACAGACATTTGTAGAAAAATGAAAGGTAAGATGGTGAGTCTTAGGGTACCGTGTTGCGTGCGCCACTGGAATTTGGAGCGCGCGTTTGTGTTGCTCATATTTTTCTCCAAATCATGCATGAATATTCGAAATTTTGTATGTAACAAAAAGGAAATGAGGGGGCGAAGCTTTTTTCGAGGCCAAAAAGGTTCGGTGTGTCAGGTTGGACAAAACTCTTAATAGTATAACAAAGTGCAAGATATTGGAAAGAAGTATATGCAAAGCAAGAAATGTTTCAATTTGATCTAAGCGTGCATAAATATAAGATAAAAACCAAAATAGCGGATAGGATAGGACAAAAAAGACAAAGATAAGTTTGTTTTATGAAGATGTTGAAAATGGTTTATGTGGGATAGTGACCGGTCTTTGAAGTGCTGGCGTCTGATTTATAAGTGTTTTAATTTGACGATTGTATTCGGTATCTGTTCACTTTTAAAAAAGCGGGTGTGTTATGTCAGATCGTCCAAATATCATTTACATTGTTGCGCACGATTTGGGGCGCATGTTGGGGTGTTATGGGCGAGGGTTCAAATCGCCCAACTTAGATCGGTTTGCATCGGAAGGGGCGTTGTTTAATAAGACCTATTGTACGACCACGGCTTGTAGCCCTTCGCGTGGATGTGCTTGGACCGGGCAATATGCACATACCAATGGCCTGATGGGGCTTGTAAACCGAGGATGGAGTTTGCCAGTTGAGCGGCGCACCATTGTGGATCATATGAATGATGCGGGTTATCACACGGCGCTTGTGGGTTTGGATCATGTGCGCAAGTTTCGGGAAGACCATCGGTTTTTGGAATATGCCCCCGCAGATCCTAGAACCGCTGTTGCTGCGGACAATGCAATTGAATTTTTGAAATCGCGACAAGGCAAAGAACAACCTTTTTATTTGAATATGGGCACCATTGAAGTACACGGGTCACAATGGGGTACCTGGCATGCCAACAGAGAAAAAACAGGTGTTGAACCTTTGGTAGATCGATATGGGTGGTCCAAAGCAGATGAAGCCCCCATTCCACCCACATATAAAGACCACCCATCTGTGCGGCGTGAAATGGCCAATTATCAAGCTTGTATCAGTTATCTCGACTTTCACCTTGGACGGTTGTTTAATGCCATTGATCGGTTGGGTTTTCGTGACAATACGATTGTGATGTTTAATGCCGATCATGGTATGGAAGGGTTGCGCGGTAAGGGCACGTTGTATGAATTGGGTATGGAGATTGCGTGTATGATGCGCGGGCCGGGTATTACACCGGGCACCGTGGTGGATCATTTGGTGCAGAATATTGATTATGTGCCCACGTTTTTAGATGCCATTGGTGCTCCAACGCCCAATGATATTCAAGGGCACAGCTTTTGGCCCTTATTAACGGGAGGAGATTATACACCCACAGAGAAGATTTTTGCCGAGCGCAATTTTCATGGCGGATCAAATGGCACCTATCCAGATGGCACACCGACCAATTTGGATCCGATGCGATCTGTGCGCACGCAGAAGTACCATTTGATTCAAACATTTGGTGATGGACGAAAAAGCAGTTGGACTCCTGAAACCGTACCTGAGGTCAGGGATACGTTTAATATGTACCCCAGTCAGGTATTTCCAGGGTGCTCAGCCCCTCGCGAGACGGTGGAGTTATTTGATTTGGAAAAAGACCCTTACGATTGGCACAATGTGGCTCAAGACCCGGCTTATGCCACTGTGCGCGATGCATTAATGCAAGACCTCGATGCGTGGCGAAAAGAAACAAAAGATCCATTGCTTGAAGGCCCATTGCAAGATGAGTTACACCCTTGGCCCGATGCCCCTACGCATAATATTTAGGAGATATAAATGGCTTGTGGCGATTGGTCTAAATTTGTTGCACCTGATTATATAAACACGCGTGAAATTTTTTCACCCGATCTGATTCGCCCTTGGGTGATGGTGGGGCCTTTTAAGGTGGATGTGTCAAAAGAAGTGGATGGCGCCACATTGTTTGAACAACCTGGCCGAACAGATAATGGGCAAGAACGCTATGATAGGGCCGTTGAAGAGGTGGGGGAGATATTAAAAACGGCGCCATCAGAAGGTGATGGGGTGACATGTTTTGGTTTAACAGAAACGTGGCATCTGTTGCGTGTTGAAGAGCCTATGCCACATTGGGGCAGTTATAACAACCGCAATCATTTGTCTGCAACATTTTTGTCTACTCGTATCACTCCTCAGATGGCGGGAACATTTCGATTTCGAGCACGCCAGCACATTTATAATCAGGTTTTTATTGCGGTAAATGGTGAGATACAAGCTCAATCACCCAAGTGGGATTTACCCGATCCAAGATGGAATGATCAACATTTTGAATTTTCTTTGCATTTACCTGAAGGCGAAAGTGTCATTACGGTTGCGGTTGTGCGGTTGGCTCGTGTGGTGATTGGTGGGCTGATGATTGAAGCATTGGATGGAGCTTTTACTGTGCGTCCGCCATTATGTGATTTGCCCATCAAACGTGATGCACTTGAACACGCACTCATGGCAGTGCGTGTGCCACGAGACGGTTATGTTTTAGGCGAGGATATTCGGCTGATTGTTGATGCGGGTATGGATGACACAATTTCTTTGCGTGTGCGTTTGGTGCAAAAAGATATGGCGCTTTTTGAGCAAGCTGTCTCATCTTCTGTGGGTGAAGTTGTTTTGGGGAAAGCCGAACAGGGTGGTGTTTGTACATTGCATGTGGATTTTATGCACCATGATACATTGCTCCATACTCAAGATTATGCTCTGCGTATTTCTAAACCCACATCTGTTTTGTTGGGGCAAGGAAATTACAAGGCGCGATGCGATGCGGCGCTTGCTTATTTGTCTGAAGGCAATGAGATTTGGGCGCAAGTTGCACGATATCGGTTGGGGCAATATGACAAGATTGATCTTGAGGCGATTCGACAATCTTGTGCACATGTGCGTGGGCGGTTTGATTGTGCTGATTTTCAAACAATCCCTTTGTTGCGTTTAATGTTTATGGATCGCAATCAGGAAGTGTTGCCCTTTGAAGTGCGTGCATTGATTCGTGAAACGCTTTTGGGTTTTAAATATTGGGTGGATGAACCAGGCAATGACACGATGGTAACAGGTACAGAAAACCATCGTATGGCGTTTCATGTGTCGGAATATTTGGCGGGCATTTTTTATCCGACAGATGTGTTTCCCAACAGCGGTTTAACGGGTTTGCAACATGTGGCCAAAGCCCGCCCTTATTTGATGGAGTGGTTGGCTCAGCGTGGGCGATATGGGTTTAATGAGTGGCATTCGAATGTGTATTATCCTGTGTCACTGATGCCTGTGTTGGCATTGTTAGATTGGGCGCCAGGGTCAGAATCTCCGCTGAAAATGCAAGCCCAACAGGTGGCAACCATGATGTGTTTTACATTGGCGGCAGATACATTTGAAGGTGTGTTTGGTACCATCCATGGACGCACGGGAGCTTCGGCCGTCATTCACCCAGAAACGGAGAATACGGCAGGGTTGGTGTGGTTGCTCACGGGAGAGGGCGTGTTAAATCACAATATGGGCACGGCGAGTCTTGCGGTGAGCCATTATCGCCCACCCAAGGTGGTGTTTGATGTGGCAGATGACCGATCTGGTGTCATGGTTTCGCGTCAGCGCCATGGGTTGGCAGGAGGGGAAGGATCGGCAAACTTTATTGTGAGCAAAACACCCGATTATATGCTGTCGGCTTTGCAAGATCATTCGGCGGGGGAATTGACACGGCAGGTGCATGTGTTTCAGGTGACCATGAAAGAACGAACGGTTTTGTTTTTTACGGCACCCAATACAACCAGTGAAGAGGGTGGGTTGCGCCCCAATTATTGGTCGGGTAACAGTACGACACCCCGTGTGTTTGGCGAAAAGAATGTGGCCATTTTGCACTATCAAAATGATGAAATTACGTGGATGACACATCTGTTTTTTGAGCGTGATCGGTTTGATGAAGTTGTAGAAAAGGCCGGGTGGTTGTTTGCCAAAAAAGAAGATGGGTATGTGGCTGTGTGGTCAGAAAACGGTTATGAGGTGGGGCGCTTGGGGGCATATGCTGGGCGCGAGTTGATTTGTCGTGCAAGAGAAAATGCCTGGATTGTTGAATGTGGGCGCAAAAAAGACAATGGTTCTTTTGGTGAATTTATGAACGCGATTGTGGCGACAAAACCCCACCGAAAAGATGGGCAACTGGTGTACGCATCGCCTTCTGTTGGAGAAATCGTGTTTGGCTGGACAGGCCCTGCAACTGTCAATGGCAATGCGCGCCCCCTATCTGGTTATCCCTTGGTAGACAGTCCATTTGCACAAAGTGCTTTTGGCAGTGGTGAAATGGTTTTGAAACATGGTGATGGGGTAGAGGAATTGTTTTTTAATCAGTCTTAAATGATGTGCATTTACTCAAATAGGAATCTTAACAATGGCTACTGAAAATTGGGAACAGATACCTGACGTTGCCCCACTTCCTGTGTCACAGATTGATCCGGCAAGTTTTACTGAAGAAGAAGTGGGGTATGCTTATTTTTTGCATCATTTGTCTACCGTGGCCAATGCGGTGGTGATGAATGGCACGCATCGTGGGTTTATTGATATCAAGGTTTGGCGACGCCCCCAAGACAATGAGCCGTATAATGCACGGATTTTAGAAAACCATGCCTCGTTGGCTTTTTTTTATACCGAAGATCGGCCATGGAATGTGTATCGGGGCGATGTGGCTTTAAAAGCACGGTTAGAAGCGGTGATGGATTTCTGGTGTCGCATTCAGCATACCGATGGACGGTTTTCAGAATATGCGCCTGAGCAATGGTCGTTGGCTCCCACTGGGTTTGGGATCAAATTTATGGGTGAGACGTTGCGGCGGTTACATACGTCTGAGGTGAATGGCGGCCCAACGGTTGATGCCGATATTTTGGCACGCGCCGTAGTGGCCACACAAAAGGCCATTGAGGTTTTATTGACGCACCCAGATTTGTTGCGCCATGCCACAAATTTTAGCAATCAGTATACGGGTTTTTGGGGGGGCATGATGTCTTTTCTTTCGGCCTATCCCAATGAAATGATCTATCGGTCATTTGTTGAAATGATTAAAACGTTTCGCGACAAACTCACAAGCCCAGTGGGCTATCATTATGAACGCACAGGATGTGATTGGCGTTATACGATGCAAACCCATCGAAGCAATTTGCAACATGTATGGCATTATGTGCGTGGCACAGAACTTGAGCCTGATATTGTGGCGATGGAGCGTCCGTGGATTGATTGGTTGGCACAAAATGCGGTGTTAGAACCTGATGGATCGTATTTTACATTAAACCGCGCCATAGAAACACGCACGCCATTGCCAGGGTTTGAAAATTGGGAAACGCCCATGGCCGAACAGGTGCCCTTGGCACGGGCATTTTCTCAATCTTTGGAAACTTATCGGGAAAGTTTGGTTTCCAATCGAGAAAATCTTATTCAGACTTGGCCTTCTGTTGCCCCATTGGAGATGTATAGCCCACATATTTTTGAGAGTGGGCGCAATGCATTGCACTGGATTTGTGAAAAATCGGAACGGGACCTTGCCCGAAAGCAATTGCCTTATTTGGCAAAAGATCGTTACACTCATTTGCGTATGGACAATCGCATAGCGGTGCATTACACGTTCATACGCAGACCATTGTATTATGCCATATTTAATGCAGGTGACGTGATTTGTGATCGACAGCGTTATGGTTTAGGGCTGTTGTGGCACCCAGAGATGGGCAGTGTGTTGCAAACGCAATCACAAAATGATGGCCCGTGGGGTACGGTGTCTGCTGAGGGCATGCATTATGAGGCCTCGTCTTTGCAAACGGAGATAACGGCAAATGGGACGTCGTTTTCGCCCATACCAGGTCAGCACGATTTATTAGATGGAGAAATTGTTTTTGAATATGCATTGGGAGAAGTTGGGAAAAAGAGGGTTCAATTTGGAGATGAAGACATTGTGGTGACGGTGGATCATGTTGGTGCATTTGTTGAGCATTTGCCGATGTTGATCAAAGCTGACGATGTCTTGCGTGTAGAGGGTCAAAAAATTCATTTACAACGCTTGGGAAAGACGATGGAGATTGTGTTTGATGGGCAGGTAAAGGTGGATGTACTGGACACAGAGGTGGCTCACGGGCCATTTGAACTAAAGCGTGTTGAGGTGTATGCACAAGATCAGGTGCAATATCGCATTGCCTTTGAATGACCTGTTTTTGATTTTGTGGCATTTGTATTTGGGATGTTTTAACTTGGGTTTTCGGCTGGGATTGAGGCGTGGATAATTGAAGTGTCTATCACCATTCCCTTTATGAACGTGAGGGAAATTCCTCAACAAAGGAGTAAAAAGATGGCAAACAAGGTGACCGTTTTTGGTGCAGGCAGTGTGGTGTTTTCATTGGGCTTGGTAAAAGATTTGTGTTTGACCAAAGAGCTCAGTGGCAGCCATGTGTGTTTTATGGATATTAACGAAGAAGTGTTGGATGTGATTTACGAATTGGGGCGCAAATATGCCGAAGATTTGAGTGCCGATTTGACATTTGAAAAAACAACGGATCGAGAAACGGCATTGAAAGATGCCGATTTTGTGGTCAATGCCGCAACGATTACGCACAATGAATATTTTATGCAGCGCCGCCGTAAAATGACGGCCAAGATGGGCTATTTTTACGACAAAACGGGTATGCCCGAATACCACAATTTGCAATTGATGTTGGATTTTGCCAAAGATGTGGAAAAGTATAGCAATGATGCATGGGTGTTGTTGGCGGGTAATCCTGTATTTGCAGGCACAACATTGATGACGCGCGAGACCAATGTGAAGGTGTGTGGTTTGTGTCACGGGCATTATGGTTATCAGGGGGTGGCGCGTGTGCTGGGCATTGACCCTGATGAGGTGACTTGGCAAGCGCCGGGTTTAAATCACAATATTTGGATGACCGATTTTATTCACAACAATGAAGATATGTATCCGGTGTTGGACAAATGGATTGCTGAAGAAAGTGAAGCTTATTGGGAGAAGTTGGCAAAAGAAGGCAAGTCGATTCCCACGCAGATGTCGCGTGCAGCCATTCACCAATATAAAATGTATGGGTTGATGCCTATTGGTGATACGCCCCGCCGTGGTGGATGGTGGTATCACACCGATTTGGAAACGCGGGCCAAGTGGTATGACCCCAATGGCAGTAAAGACACACCTGAAGGACGCGATAAAGTATTGGAAGGCAAAGCCAAGAAATATGAACAGATGAAAGCGACGGCTTATGATGAAAAAGTGCGCCCCATAGATGAATTTGGCGACAAGATGACACACGAACAACACATTCCCATTATGAATGGGTTGGTAAACAATGTGGAAGGTCAGTTTCAAGTGAATGTGCCCAACAATGGTGCCTTGCCTGGCATTCCCGACGATGTGGCCGTTGAAGTGCCCGCCATTGTGAACAAAAAGGGCATTCAACCTTTGCGTGTGCCTCCTTTGCCCAAGAAGATTATGTTGGAGTGTGTGTTGCCCGATTGGTTGAATATGGAGCGCACCCTTGAGGCTGTGTTGTCGGGTGATAAGTCGATGATGTTGTATGGTGTGCTGGAAGCCAAAGAAACAAAGTCGTATGAACATGCCGAAGAAGTCTTGGAAGCTTTGTTTAATATTGAACCCAATGAGCCGATGAAGCATATTGAAGACATTAATGAACATTTTTCGTGGCCGAAAAATTGGTAATGCGTTAATGGGACGTGGATTTTCCACGTCCCATTTTTGTGCTTAATGGAGATGGTGTGATGGGCGAAAAATTGGAGATCCCGCAATTACAGGTTGCCGAATCTATGGCGGGTTATGCTGTGCGACGTGACTGGTTGCTTCAAAACACTGCGGGTTTGGAAGTTTCTGAAGCAGATATATGTGATGTGAAACAGGATATTTATGGGGGGCGGGCGATTGCCAATTTGGTTTTAGACCGTTTTGAAGATGCCTGTAATGCAAGATTGCAACGAACGGCCCAGTGGTTTGACCATCCGCATCCCAATGACCGCCATCACAAAGGGGAATGTGATTTTGCCGCTATGAAGCTGTGTCGTGCCTATTATCTGTTTTGTCACACAGATAAACTTCATGACGAAACCTTGGTGGCCATAAGACGCTTTTTTTTAACGACTGAGTTTGAGAGCCGACACCATTCAGAGAATCACGAGTTTTTATTTCACACCAGCCGCTATTTGATGGCCAAGGTGTATCGAGATGACCTGTTTGAAGCGTATGGCAAAACGGGCGCAGATTTGGCAGCAGAAGATGCCGAATGGCTTTTACACTTTATTCGATACCGTGCCAAACGCGGTTGGGGCGAGTTTGATTCTTCGTGTTATTTTCAGCCCGATTGGGAGTGTTTGATTTCACTTTATGATTATTGCGGTGATGCGGGTGATGTGGATGCAGAGCTTCATCGGTTAAGTGAACAGATGATGCAGGTGTTGTTGGTGGATATGGCGGTTGATTCGATAAACGGCATGTATGGTGGCGCACACGGGCGAATTTATCAGCCCCATGCTTTAGATCATACAACGGGCAATACGTATACGTTGCAGTATTTGTATTTTGGCAACGTTGATCGCGATACCATTGGTAAAAAAGGCGCTTTGATTGATGCCCTTGTTTCAGATTTTCGCCCGCATGAATTGGTTGTCGATATTGCCCTGAATCGGAATGGTATTTACGAAAATCGCGAGCGAAAGCATTTGCACAATTGTTCGGATGTGCGGCCTATTCATCCTGTTGAGGGGAGTATTCGTAAATACACATATTTTACACCCCAATTCATTTTGGGATCGTTGGTATTGCAAGACCCTTACCCCGATGACTGTGACGGTGGGTGGTACGCTCACCATGAGCAACACGAATGGGATTTGACAATTGGGTCGCGAACAACGGCGCGTGTTTTTACACATCACCCAGGAGAATCGGGGCCAGAACATGGTTATTGGACGGGGGATATTCGATGTTGTTGCGGTTCGTTTTTTCAGCATAAAACCGTGGTCATGTCGCTTTATGATATTCCAGAGAGCCAACCGTTGCAATTTATTCATGCCTATTTACCTCAAGCCTCTTTTGATGTGGTCAAAGAGTTGGATGGGTTTGTGTTTGTAAAAGAGGGTGATGTCTATGCGGCACTCAAGATGTTAAATGGGCAACAATGGACACGTGAGGGTGAATGGGCAGATCGCGAATTGATCAGCTATGGGGCTCAAAATGGGGCGATATGTGAAGTGGGAGATGCGGAGACTTTTGGGTCTTTTGAGTCGTTTTGCAATGAAATACGACAAAATGAATACATCTTTAACAAAGAAGAGATGCAACTGACATATGTTTCAAAACGTGTAGGAACTTTGGTGATGGATATGACGGGGTTGCGTTTGGTAGACGGTATTGCTGTGGATATGGATTGGCCTTTGTATGATTGCCCGTATTTGCAGTCAGAATGGGATAGTGGTGTGATACACATTCTCAAGGGTGATCAGAAATTGGTTTTGGATTTTACGTGAGGCACTATGCGCATTGATTGGAAAGATGTTTCGTCGCCTGTTTTTTTACAGGGCAACCGCCAGATTGCATATCGCGATCCGGCGGGGTTTTATGATAACGGTGTTTTTCATGTGTTTCATACGCAGGTGCATCGCGAAGCGGATGGCCGATGTTTTTTGTTTACGGCTGTGACACAGAGTGAAGATTTGGTGAACTGGACGGAGCCGAAAATTTTAACGCCAAAGGATCAAACGCTTAATTATTCCAGCCCTGGTAATGTGATTCGATATGGTGATGAATGGTTGTTGTGTTTGCAAACGTATCCAACGCCCAACAATGAGCCGACGGGTGACAAAACTGCGCGGGTGTTTGTGATGCGAAGCCGTGATTTGGAAACGTGGTCTGAACCTGAGTTGTTGCGTGTGAAGGGTGACGATGTGGCCCGTGAAGATATGGGACGTATGATTGATCCATATTTGATTGAAGACAAAGATGAACCGGGTAAGTGGTGGTGTTTGTACAAACAAAATGGCGCGAGCATTTCTTTTTCGTATGATTTAAAAACGTGGACATATTTTGGGCGCGTGGAGGCAGGGGAGAATGTGTGTGTATTGGTGGATGGGGATGACTATGTGTTGTTTCATTCACCGAAAAATGGGGTGGGTGTAAAGCGTACCACAGACTTTCAAAGTTGGGAAGATTGTGGTTTGCTGACTTTGGGGCAAGCCGAGTGGCCGTGGGCTACTGGGCGGTTGACGGCTGGGCATGTGTTGGATTTGCGAAAAGAGTTGGGCAAATATGTGATGTTTTTTCATGGGAGTGATGAAGACGGAACGCGTGAACGGGAAACACATGGGCACGCGAGTTTGGCACTGGCTTGGAGTGAAGATTTGGTTCATTGGGATTGGCCAAAATAACGGAGGTTTTATGTTGCACCGATTTTTAGTGGCATTACCCAGAGGTGATCAGAAGGTATTTTTATCATGGCGATTGTTGGCATCTGATGCGCCCAATATGCCATTTTTTATTGAGCGATTGGATGATGCGGTTTGGACGCGTGTGCATGATGTGCCGATTGTGGATGCGACATCATTTTTGGATGTTGCACCGTCTGGTTCCACCCAGACCTATCGGGTGGTAGATGGCAATGGTGATCCGTCTGAAACCGTTGTGGTTGATGCGGGTGCAGAAGCCACTTTGGTTGCGCGAGATATTTCGTTAAAGCCTTATGATCGCGTGCAGAATGTGGTGGTTGGTGATTTGGAAAACGATGGCTGTTTGGGGTACGTGGTGCAGTATTCGTGGGAAAATACAATTCGGTTCACCGCTTATGCCCACGATGGGCGTGAGTTGTGGACCCATGATACAAAATTGCCCGAAAGTGGTGGGTGGGATGGTTCGATGTTACACTGTCCTTTTGTGTGTTGGGATGTGAATGGTGACGGGCGTTCGGAGGTGGTGTTTCATAGTTTTAAGGGTGATTACCCGGCTGAAAAATATGATTTGGCTATAGAAGGTGAATTGTTGACGGTGTTGGATGGTGAGACGGGCCATTTGGTTTGGGATGCACCTTGGCCGGCGGTGAAATCGCGGGTGATGTTGACGGTGGGGCATTTGGATGGCGTGGACAAACCGGCGCAGATTGTGATTTTGGATGAGACATATAAAGATGTGGTGTTGACCGCGTTTAATGGCATTGACGGTTCTGTGAAGTGGCAAATTGAGCAAGAACGTGGTGCCGGGCACAATTTGGATATTGGTGATATAGATGGTGATGGGGTGCAGGAAGTGATTTGTGGGGGAATTTGTTACAATGGGGATGGCACAATCAGATGGGAAGCCGAACCGTTTGGTCACACGGATATTTCAAAGCCCGCGAAAATTGTACCCGATATAGATGGCTTGCAGATTTATTATGCAGTTGAAGGGCCACCCCGCGAATTGAATGGGGTGTATCTTGTGGATAAAGATGGTAAAACGCTTTGGAAAGAAGCTTTTTACCATGCACATTATGGCTGGGTTGCTCGTCATGCGCCAGGTGTGCCGGGGTTGCACCCGCACACGGCAGAAGACAGCCGAAGGCAAGAGCAGTCGCATTACCCCATCTTTTTGCCCAATGGGGAGACGTGGTTGAATTTGACCGATTGGCAGCGTAAGAATTTTGTGCCTGTGCATTGGGATGAAGGCGATGAGGTTGTGTTTGCGATTCGAAAAGAAAATAAGCGCATTGTTCGGTTAAATGCGAATGGTGAGATTGAAGATGTGCCAGAAAGCAAGTTACCCGAAGGGGGACGTTATGGACGCAATTTGGGTTGTGTGGATGTGTTGGGCGATTTTAGAGAGAATATTGTGGCAATAGATACTGAGCGAAAGTGTTTGATGGTGTTGGTGAACCCGACGGTTGCAAAAAGACGTGGTTATTCACCGTGGGATGATTTTGAATATCGCCATGATCGCAGTCAATTTGGGTCGGGATATTATATCTATTTGTCACCTCCCGTGACAACCGTTTAATTTTTAATTGATAAAACGAAGGGATACATAAATGGAAATGGGTGCGTTGAACAATTTGGCACAGTTGGGAAATGGCGTGAAAACTCGGCGTTTTTCGTCTTATGATGTGAAGGGTGGCAATGGCGATAATTGGCCCATTAAGGCAGGGGAAACACGGGTGTTGGGTGAGGTGGGGGGCGCGGGTTGTGTGAAACATATTTGGGTGACCACTTCGGAAAACAACAACAATTTGCGTCGGTTGGTTTTTAAGTTTTATTGGGATGGCGAAGACACGCCTTCTGTGTTGTGCCCTGTGGGTGATTTTTTTGGTTTGGGACATGCCAAGGCCAATTACTTTTCTTCTTTGCCCTTACAAGCGTCTTATTTGGGTTTAAACGCTTGGTTTCCTATGCCATTTGCAAAGGGTGCGCGGTTTGAAGTGACCAATGATTCTGATGAAGACAGCTTTTTGTATTTTTATATTGATTATGAAGCGTATGAAAAACCACCTGAAAATGTGGGGCGTTTTCATGCCAATTGGCGGCGAGAGTTGGTGACCAAGGCCGATGCACCTGTTGGGGCTAATGCGTATGGTCGCGATCAACGTTTGAATGTAACGGGTGATGATAATTATGTGATGTTGGATGTGAAGGGCAAAGGGCATTATGTGGGCTGTTGTTTGCATTTGGATACCAATGAGACGGGGTGGTGGGGCGAGGGCGATGATATGTTTTTTATTGATGGTGAAACATGGCCACCCAATATGCACGGTACGGGCACAGAAGATTATTTTTGTGGGGCGTGGAATTACAATCATTTGGACCATCCTTATTCAACACCTTATTACGGATATCATTTTAAAGGCAATGCCGATTATACGGGCAAACATTCTCAATACCGATTCCACATTGAAGACCCTGTGTATTTTGAAAAATCGTTGTTGTTTTCCATTGAGCATGGTCATGCCAATGATCGGCAAGGCGATTGGACAAGCACGGCTTATTGGTATCAAATTGGGCGAAAGGATGCGCTACCCGATGTGGGCACATTTGAAGATCGCGTGCCTTATTCGCATGGTGGCTTGGAGCGTTGGCCAGGTAAAGATCGCCGAAACTTGCCCGTTTGATGTGTGGGTGAATGGGTTCGCCATAAGTCAATGCGTGTTGAAAAATGATAGCCAAACAATTGTTTTGGAGGTTGTATGAGTAATTTTTTTCCACCACCAGATTCTGAGGGCGGGTGGCAAAGCTGTGCACCATCTGAAGTGGGTATGGATGTGCAAAAATTGGATGAAACATTTGAGTTCATTCAGGGCAGTACCAAAAATGGCGGCTTGGCAATTGTGAAGAATGGCTATTTGGTTTACGAACGTTATTTTGGCAAGGGGCATCGCGATTGGGCACCCAACTCGGGTTCGTGTGGCAAATCTTTTACGAGCATTGCGATGGGCATTTTGATGGGTGAATATCCCGAACGCTTTCCAGATGGATTGGATCAAAAGGTGTTTACACCAGACTTTTTACCAGAGAAGGCGTTTCCTTTGCCTGATCCACGCATGGCCCATATCAGATTGGGCGAGTTGCTTTCGATGACGGCGGGCATACGCGGAAATAATCCCGGCATTGTAGATGGTGAAGAGGTGATTTTAGATCCTGTGGGCCCCGATGGATGGCAAGGGATGGCAGATCATTATGCGCTGGGCATTGCGGATGGAGATATGAATGGGGTGCCGTTTACGACCCGCACCTTGTGGTGTGAGCCTGGTGGGGGATATTCGTATGCGACGGCGTCGATTCATATTGTGTCGATTATTGTGCGCCATATAACGGGCATGGAATTGCAAGATTATCTTGCCGAAAAAGTGGCGAAACCACTTGGGTGGGGGCGATGGAATTTTGCTTATCGCAATGCCAAGGAAGTGGATCACACACCGGGTGGTGGCGGTATTGCGCTTCGTGCAACCGATATGTTGCGGTTTTTATATATGCTGTTACATGGGGGGCGATGGGGTGATCTGCAAATTGTGCCAGAAGAATATGTGGTGCAGTGTGCCAACCCCAACCATTATAACCCTCATTTTTCGTATAGCTTTCAGTTTAATACCAATGGTCGTCACGACCATCCTGAATTGCCAGAAGATGCATACTGGAAGGCGGGTTCGGGTGGGCATGCGTTGTATGTGGTGCCCTCATTGGATTTGGTGGTGTGGAAATTGGGTGGGCGCGATGATCAGTATGGTGCGCACAATACGGGGATGACGGTGTTGCCAGAGGCCGCCGCCGCAGAAACACCCCGTGATAATTGGAAAAAGGTTGTGGACGATGGCCCCGCTTTGGTAAAGACTTTGGAAATGGTGGTTGGGGCGATTCAATAAAAGGAGTGGGGATGCAAAAACCCAGATTGATGGTGTTAACGGATATTGGTGGTGACCCTGATGATGAGCAATCGTTGGTGCGGTTGTTGACTTATGCCAATGAGGTGGACATTGTGGGCATTGTGCCTGAGTTGTGGGCTGGGCACAAAGGGCGTCATGGTGTTTTAACACCTGCGTCACAGATGAATGTGGTGTATGAGGCGATTGATTTGTATGGTCAGGTGAAAGACAATTTGAGCCTTCACGCAGAAGTTTATCCTGAAGCAGACGCGTTGAAGTCTGTGGTGAAGCGCGGTATGGTGAATGTTCGATTTACGTTGGATGAAACGGAATCCGAACCTGTTTGGCAGTGGATTGGTGCGGGCAAAGATACCGAAGGGTCGGAATGGATCATTGAGGTGGTTGATCAAGACGATGAACGCCCAGTAGATGTGAATGTGTGGGGTGGTACGGCTGATTTGGCACAGGCGCTTTGGAAGGTTCGTGAAACACGCAGTGCTCAGGAGGTGTCGGAGTTTGTGTCGCGCATTCGGGTGCATGCCATTGGCGATCAAGATGATACGGGCCCGTGGATTCGGGCGGAATTTCCTGATCTGTTTTACATATTTAATATGGCTCCTGATGGCAACAAATGGCGTGCGTGTTTTCGGGGTATGTTTTTAGGAGGAGATGAATCGCTCACATCGTTGGCGTGGTTGGATGAACATGTTAGGGAAAGACATGGTCCTTTGGGTGCTTTTTATCCGCCAAAGACACATACAAACTCTAACCCGCACAAAGCACTTAAAGAGGGGGATACACCCAGTTGGTTTTATTTTTTGAATAATGGATTGAATGTGCCTGCTGAACCTGCTTGGGGGGGATGGGGTGGGCGATTTGCGCGAAAAGATACGTTTTGGCAAGATGCCGAAGACACGGTGGGTGATGAAACAAGTGGCATTGCAACCACGTGGCGTTGGCGGCCGGCTTATCAAAATGCGTTTCAAGCGCGTATGGATTGGTGTGTCAAATCTTTTGACGAGGCGAATCACGAACCTGTTGTTGTGGTGAATGATGATGGTGGCAAACATTTTTTGCGCATGACGGCTCAGGCGGGCGAAACGGTTCATTTGAGTGCCAAGGGTTCGTCTGATCCTGATGGGGATGCGTTGTCTTACCATTGGTATGTTTATCGGGAAGCAGGGCTTTATCAGGGTGATGTTGTGATTGTTGGGGCCGATGAACAAGATGCTTCATTGGTGATGCCTGAGGCCAAACCGGGTGAGACCGTTCATGTGATTTTAGAGGTAACGGATGATGGCGAACCGCCATTGACATCTTATCGGCGCATTGTGATTGTTGCATCTTAAGTTTGAGTCATTCGCTAAGATTTGGTATATTGGAACCCAAGTTAAAAATTAATAACGTTTCAGAGGAGACATGAGATCATGGCAAAAATTACGTTTATGGGTGCAGGTAGTTCGGTGTTTGCAAAGAATATCTTGGGCGACAGTATGTTGAGCCCAGCTTTGCATGATGCGCATATTGCCTTGTATGATGTGGACAAAAAGCGTTTGACCGAATCGAAGCGCATGTTGCAAACGTTGAACAAAAATATCAACAAGGGACGTGCAAAGATTACGGCGCATTTGGGCAAGCCACAGCGTAAAGCGGCTTTGAAAGATGCCAACTATGTAGTCAATGCCATTCAGGTGGGGGGCTATGAGCCTTCAACGGTGATTGATTTTGAAATTCCAAAGAAGTATGGCTTGCGTCAGACCATTGCCGATACGTTGGGCATTGGGGGTATTTTTAGAACCTTGCGTACGGCACCTGTGGTGGTGGCCTTTGCCAAAGAGATGGAGCAGGTGTGCCCCGATGCACAGTTTTTGAATTACACCAACCCCATGTGTACGGTAACTGGGGCCATTCAACATGGTTCCAATATTAAAGTGGTTGGCTTGTGTCACTCGGTGCAAGCGTGTGCGCGTGGGTTGTTGCGCAGAGTGGGGATGTTGGATGATGTGAAAGATTTGCAGTGGAAGATTGCTGGCATTAACCATCAGGCTTGGCTGTTGGAAATTACGGATGGTGGCAAAGATTTGTACCCTGAGATCAAACGCCGTGGTGCCAAGATGAACCGCGAAGCCCGCAAGAAAGGTGCTGAAAAACACTCCGACATGATCCGTTTTGAAATGATGCGGCACTTTGGGCATTATATTACTGAGTCATCGGAGCACAGTGCCGAATATATGCCGTATTGGATTAAGAGCCAATTTCCTGAGTTGATTGAAGAGTTCAATATCCCTTTGGATGAATATCCTCGCCGGTGTATCCGCCAGATTGAGCGCTGGAAAACGCAGAGCAAAGAGTTGGTGGGCAACAGCAAACTCACCCATACACGTACTCACGAATATGGCTCGTATATTATGGAAGCTATGGAAACAGATGTGCCATTTCGCATTGGTGGCAATGTGTTGAATAATGGGTTGATTACCAATTTGCCTCAAAACGCCATTGTGGAAGTGGCGTGTTTGGTCGATAAAAATGGTGTGCAAGGCACTTATGTGGGCGATTTGCCCGAGCAGTTGGCGGCATTGAATCGCACCAATATCAATGTGCATTTGACCTCGCTTCAAGCGGCATTAAACCGGGATCGCGATTCGGTGTATCATGCGGCCTATTTGGACCCTCATACATCGGCAGAGTTGCCCTTAGATACCATTCGCAAAATGTGTGATGAGTTGATTAAAGCACACGAAATGGAAGGCTATTTTAAGACGGGCAAGAATTTCTCGATTCCCAAGATGTGGCATGTATAACGAAATGAATGATCCGTAGAGGCACGGTCTTTGTGCTCTCTGCGTGGATGGTTGAAATCCCCGTTGGTTTGTGACCAACGGGGATTTGATTTTTGTTTGACTTCTATTCAAATGGCATCTATGTTCTGCGAGATATTTTTTGACACGTTCTTGTAAATTTGGGAGGCATATGTGAAAGCAGCGCATGTTGTGGCACCACGCCAGATTGAGATGTTTGATGTTGAAGAACCCAATATTAAAGATTTTCCAAAAGGCTCTGTGAAAGTAAAAACCCATATGACAGCATTGTGTGGGTCAGATTCGCCGTGGTTTGTGTTGACATATCCACCCGAAAGGTATCCGCTGAATATTGGTATTTCGATTCATGAGTGCATTGGTACGGTGGTGGAGAGTACGTCTGATCGGTTGAAGGTGGGCGATTTTGTTCAGTCGCGCCCCACGGCGGGCATTGGTGGTTTGGCAGAGTATTATATTTCGAATGATTCGGTGGGTGTGCATTTGGTCGATTTTGAGCACCAAGATCAAATGCTGATGTCTCAGCCTTTGGGTACGGTGATTTGGGCATGTAAAAAGTTGGGCAATATTTTGGATCAAGATACGGTGGTGCTTGGGCAAGGTCCAATGGGATTGTTGATGACCCATGTGTTGAGTAATATGGGTGCGCGTTCGGTTATTGCGGTGGATCCGGTTGATTTTCGTTTGCAAGCGGCGGACAAGATGCGGGCCACACATTTGGTCAATTCTTCAAAAGAAGATGTGGTTGATGCGGTGGCCAAAATTACGGGTGGGAAGATGGCCGACTTGGTGGTAGAGATTGTGGGGCATAACCAAGATACGGTGAATTTGTGTTTGAAATTGACCAAGCGCATGGGCACTGTGTTGGCATTTGGTGTGCCCGATGATGATGTGTATGCCTTTAACTATGGTGAATTCTTTCGCAAAAATATTACCCTGATTGGTTCGGTGAGCCCCGATTCGTTGCGCGACTATCCTTTGGCGATGGATATGATTGCTCAGCGACGGATTGATGTGTCGCCTATTATAACACATCATTTGCCATTTGAAGATGCACAAAAGGCGTTCGAATTGTTTATTGATCACCGCGATGAAGCGATTAAGGTGGTGTTGGATTATTGATAGCGATCCGCATTCCGCTGTCAGCAGTTCGCTACAATCAAGATCCCTGCTCGGTTTGACTGAGTGGGGATTTTTTTGCGTTTGACAGATGGAGAGAAGCCCTCTATTATGCGTAGGAAGGGCAAACGGCAAATGTGAAACGGCAAACGGAAAATGGCAATTTGAAGGAGTTTTATAGTGCAGACAAAAGTTTTGGGGCGAACGGGGCTTGAAGTGCCTGTGGTGAGTTTGGGCACTGTTTTTATTGGTGATGTGAGTCCAGCGGGTGAGGTGTGGAAAGTGGTGGATGAAGATTTGGGGGCTGAGACGGTGGTTGCGGCCATTGAGGCGGGGTGTACATTGGTCGATACGGCACCGCTTTATGAAAACACGCAGAGTGAAAAAATTATTGGTCGGGTGTTGCGAGAACGACCCGATTTGGCGGCAAAGTGTACGGTGACCACCAAGGTTGGCTATGATATGGACAATGGTGGGCACAATTTTACGTATGACGGTGTTCGCCGATGTGTGGATGGCAGTTTGGCGCGCTTGGGGTTGGATGGTTTTGATGTGTTGTATATTCACGACCCCATGGGGTACCCGATGGCCGATGTGATGGCCAGTGATGGGGCGCTGGGTGCGTTGCGTGCATTACAAAAAGAAGGTGTATTGAAATATGTGGGCATTGCAGCCAACGACCCAGAGGCCAATGGGCCTTATATTGAAACGGGTGAATTTGATGCGGCGGTGGTGCCCGATGCGTGGAGTTTGCTCAATCGCAAAGCCGAGTCGTTGGTTTTTCCGGCTATTGAGAAGCACAATGTGGGGGTGGCATTGGCAACACCTTTGGAGCGTGGTTTGTTGGCCACAGGGCCCATACCTGGGCGAAAATATTTGAACCGTCAATTTGGTGAGGCCACCTTAGACCGCGTGGCAAAGATAAAAGCATTATGTGGTGATTATGGTGTGCCCTTGGTGGCGGTTTCTTTGCAGTGGTGTACGCGACATCCGTTGGTGGCCACGACCATTCCGGGTGGGCGAAACAAACAAGAGGTGGTTGAAAATGCCCAAGCAGGTGGCATTGAGATTCCCGATGCTTTGTGGCAAGATTTGGAACCCTTGATTCAAGATTGGGAAGATTCACATATTGTGAAGGTAGGTTAAAAGATGCGTCCGATATGTATTATCAAGGTGGGGTCTGCGTCACCTGTTTTGGGGCCCAATAAGCCCGATTTTGAACATTGGATTGTCCGTGGGATGGGTGTGGCCTTGGATCTGGTGCGGGTGTGTTCTCCGCATTTGGGTGACACATTTCCCAAGCTTGAAGACATTGCGGGTGTTATTGTGACGGGTTCGGCGGCGATGGTGACCGATAAGGCCGATTGGAGTGAACAAACGGCGGCGTGGATGGCAGATGTGGTGGCCGCTCAGGTGCCTCTTTTGGGCATTTGTTATGGGCACCAACTGTTGGCTCATGCTTTGGGCGGCGTTGTGGATTATAACCCTAAGGGACGTGAAATTGGCACGGTGGCGATTGATGTGCATGAGGCGGGTCAAGCAGATGACTTGTTGGGCAGTTTGCCGACGCACTTTTGGGCGCAAGCGTCACATTCTCAATCGGTGATTCAATTACCCAAAGAAGCGCGGTTGTTGGCATCCAATGATCTTGAGCCGCACCATGCTTTTGTGGTGGGGGATTGTGCGTGGGGTGTGCAATTTCACCCCGAGTTTGATGCTCATTTTATTCGTGCACTTATTGATCATCGAGAAAAAGATTTAAAAGCAGAAGGCTTGGATGTGGATGCGTTGCGTTTGGGCATTCGTGAAACGCCTGAAGCGTATGGGGTGTTGAAGCGATTTGCGGAGTTGGTAGCGCAATTTTAAGGTGGAGATATCCATCCATTTAAAGGAGTGGTGGCATGACCGATCAAGAGATGATGAAAGCGTTGGAAAAATTTGATACGCCGTCGATTACAAATGTGGTGGCCACGTATCCCAATAGTGATTTGTGCTTGGGCTTGTATAATCCGTGGACTGAAAACTGGTATACAGATGAGCGTATTAAGTGTATGTATCCTGAGCTTGGTCCTCGTTGTGGATATGCGGTGACCTGTGTGTATGGTTTGCCCGATCCTTATTTTAATCGGTTGACGTTTATGGATGTGGCCGAAGCCTTAGATGCATCTCCTAAACCGACCATTTTGGCGCTGGAACAAAAGTTCCCACCGGAAATTGCGGGTAAGGTGGGGTTGGCGGGGGGGAATATGACAACAACGATGAAAATTTTGGGTTGTTTGGGGTGTGTGTCGAATGGGCCGTCGCGCGATATTGATGAGATTCGCCCCATGGAATTTCAATATTTGCTGTCGGGCATCACACCTGGGCATGGTGAACAGGCGGTGCATGCGGTGAATGTGCCGGTGTCGATTAGTGGCATGGATGTGGCGCCGGGTGAAATTATTCATATGGATGAAAATGGTGCGGTGAAGTTTCCTGCAAACCGATTGGCGGATGTGTTGGGAAACGTGCAGAAATTGGCCGAGCGTGAAGGTGCTTTGCAATCGCGTGTTAAAAAAGCGACCAATATGGCCGAGATTCGGGCGGCATATAAGGGTGAAGCATATGGAGATGACGATAAAAAATAGCTGGTGTTGCTGACATGAAAATGGAGATCAAATGGAACCGATTAAAGCAGGCATTATTGGGTTTGGACGGGTGGCGGGCAATCATTTGAATAAGATGCGCGAGACTGGGTTGTATGATGTGGTGGGTGTGTGCGACATTACCGAATCGCGCCGAGAAGCCGCCAAAGCAGAGGGTATGCAGGCGACAGATAATTTGGATGACTTTTTAAATTGGGATATTGAGTTGGTGTTGATTACCACACATTCGTCGGCTCACTACGCTGATGCATTGAAAGTGGCCAAAGCGAAGAAGCATATGCTCATTGAAAAGCCTTTGGCCATTCGGGGGCATGAAGCCGAAGAAATGGTGCAGGCGGCCAAAGACAATGGTGTGGTGCTCACGGCACATCACAACCGACATTATGATGGCGATTATCGGTTGGTAAAAAAGGCGGTTCGTGAGGGGGCAATTGGGGATATTGTGTCGATTGAAAATCGCACAATGGGTGCCAGACCCGCTGTGGGATATGGTGTGGCCGATTACAATCAGGCATGGCGCATTACAGCGGCGGCAGGTGGGGGCACGTTGTTGGATTTTGGCCCGCACTGGGTGGAGCAAGTTTTGGACTTAATGGAAGGACACAAGGTGGTGTCTATATTTGCCGATGTGCGCCATACCAAGTGGGGTGATTCGGACGATTTGTTTGATATTACCATGGTGTTTGAAAATGGTGTGCGTGCGCGTGCGGCCAAATCGGATATTTCGTTTTATACCTTGCCTTATAAGTGGGTGGTGTTGGGCAGTGATGCCACGCTGGTGTGTGAAAAAGGTGGGGCAGAGTATGTGACGGTTTATGGCGAAAATTATGAAACGAAGCGAAAAGATGCGGTTGAAGCACAAAATCTGCATGCCAATATTGCCCGCCATTTGCGGGAAGGTGAGGATTTAATTATTACGGCCGATCATGCATTGCGCGTGATGCAAGTGTTAGAGGCCGCGCGACAATCGGGTGCATCGGGTAAGAGTTTGGATGTGGAGATCTAATATGGCCATACAATCTTGGGTGACGTCTTCTTTTGTGCGGCATTTCCCGCAATCTTCGGCTGGGCGCAATACGGTGGTGGCTTTGGAAGGTGCACGAAATGAATCGCTTAGTTTTCAGGTGGGTGTGCGACAAAGTGGTGATCGGCCTCAAAAAGTAAGTGTGGCTGTTGATGGGCCAAAGGGGTGGTCTGTGCGTGTGCGCCGAGTGGGATATGTGCCTGTTCGGCATTTTAACACGCCCATTGAACCCGATGTGGCAGATGTGGATGGGGTGGGGCATATTCCGGGTTATGTGCCCGATCCGCTATTTGATGAATCTGACGTGCTTTTGCCTGGGGGTGAAACACATGCGTTTTGGGTTACTGTGGTGCCCAAGCGCGGTGCGCGTGCCGGGCGATATTCGGTGCGGGTGACAGTGATGCCCGATGGTGAAAAACAAAAAGTGATGAAGGCGAGCGTCAGATTACACGCGGTATCGCTTCAGAAACGAAAAGGGTTTCCAATTACGCATTGGTTTTATACCGATGCAATTATGGACTGGTATGATACCGGTGGTTTTGATACGCGGTTTTGGCAGTTGGCCGATACGTATTTGGACAATTATACGGGCCATGGATTGGATGCTTTGTATATCCCTGTGTTTACCCCACCGTTGGATGGGGTGAAACGCCCGACGCAGTTGTTGCGTGTGTCGCACAATGGAACGGGTGATTATACGTTTGATTGGCGCGATGTGAAGCGGTATGTGGCATTGGCCAAAAAGAAGGGCATTCGATATTTTGAATGGTGTCACCCGATAACACAATGGGGGGCCAAACACGCCATTCGAATTTATGAAGGACAAGGGCAGGATGAAAAGTTGTTGTGGCGACCTACTACGGGCGCAACGTCGAAGACATATCGGCATTTTTTGTCGCAATATTTGCCAGAGTTGCATCGGTTTTTGAAAGCAGAGAAAATTTTGAATCGTTCATTTTTTCATGTGTCGGATGAACCGCATGGGGATGAACATTTGAAAAATTATAAAAAAGCGCGGGCGATGTTGACCGAGCTTGCACCGTGGATGACGGTGATGGATGCGTTGACAGATATTCGATTTGCACGTGAAAATTTGACGGATATTCCTGTGCCGAGCATTCGTACGGCATTGGATTTCTACCACGAAGGTATTCCCAGTTGGTGTTATTATTGTTGCAACCCACGTGGGAAGTATCTCAATCGATTGATGGACACACCTTTGCCAAAGATTGCGATGCACGGATTTTTGTTTTATCGGTGGCCTTTTAAGGGTTTTTTGCATTGGGGTTATAATTATTGGTACAAATCACAAACGCGTGAGTTGATTGATCCTTTTGTGGTGCAAGATGGTGGGCGTTGGCCGGGATGGGCATTTGGTGATACGTCTGTGGTGTATCCAGGGATTGATGGGCCGATAGATTCGATTCGTTGGGAAGTGTTTGCGGAAAGTTTACAAGACTATGCTTTGTTGCAAACTGTGGGTGTGGATCGCGATGATCGTTTGTTTGCGGATTTGAAAAGTTTTGAAGATTTTCCCAAAAATGAAGATTGGCGACAAAAGGCGCGTGCCAAAGTGTTTTCAATGATCAAAAAATAATGTGGGAGTGTGAAGATGCCTGTGTTTCGGAGTGGGGATGTGCTACCCGATTGGTGCGAGTTGAAGTTTTTTGATATTGTGACTCTTCAGCCTGGGGATGTTCATCGGTTTGAACGCAAAGGTCCAAAAGAAAAAATTATTGTGGGTGAGGGGCGATGTCTGTTATCTGTTTTGGATAAAAAAATAAATGCAGAAGAACGGACAAACATGGATCTGGATTCTGCTGATGGTGTTTTTGAGGTGGTGGACGTTTATGAACCAACGACCTTAATACGTATGGCTGGTGTGTGGCAAGATGATGTGGGTGGTTCGGGACTTTTTTCTGTTGATACGGTGACAAATCCGAAAGAAAAAGGTGACCCCGCACCCTACGTAAAGACAACGGGCATTGACAATCATTTTCATGATTGTGATGAATATTGGATTGTGTTTCAAGGTGCTGGGAGTGTGGTTTCCGAAAAGAAACATTACGATGTGGGCGTGGGGGATTGTTTGGCGATTGGCATGGGGTGGCATCACGATTTTCCTCGTGTGGATATACCTGTGAAGGCTGTTTATTTTGAAACGACTATGGAACGCGAAAAACGCCGTGGTCATTTGTGGGAGCATACACATGGGCCAGCGCAACCTGTGTTAGAACGCGTGTGATTGGAGTGTTATGTCAAAACCGAATATCATATTTATTTTGTTAGATGATTATGGTTGGAAAGATTCGACGTGTTATGGGAGTTCGTTTTATGAAACGCCCAACGTGGATCGGTTGTGTGCCCAAGGGATGAAGTTTACCGATGCGTATGCGTCTTGCCCAGTGTGCTCTCCCACGCGTGCCAGTGTGATGACAGGGAAGTATCCGGCAACGGTGGGGATTACCGATTGGATTAATTGGGGAGGGAATGCACATCCGATAAAAGGGCGTTTGATTGATGTGCCTTATTTGAAAGATTTGCCTCAGACAGAGCATACCGTGGCAAAGGCTTTGCAAGCTGGTGGATATGCCACATGGCATGTGGGTAAGTGGCATTTGGGTGGGCCTGGGCATAAACCCGAAGATCATGGGTTTGAAGTGAATGTGGGTGGGTGCGAAGTGGGGTCTCCTGGAGGCGGTGGGTATTTTAGCCCGTGGTCTATTCCTGTGTTAAAAGATGCAGATGTACCTGAAGGAACCTACTTGACGGATTATTTGAGTGATCAGGTGGTCAACTTGGTGGAGAACAGAGATCGGGATCGGCCCTTCTTTTTGAATTTGTGGTATTACACGGTGCATACGCCCATTCAAGCCAAAGAAGAGAAGATTCAGAAGTATGTGGCCAAAGCGAAGGCTTTGGGATTGGATCAGGTGAAAACATTTGAAGATGGGGATTTTCATCCGAGTGTGCGTAAAAAAGATCAACGGATTAAGCGGCGTTTGGTGCAATCTGACCCTGTATATGCGGCTATGATTGAGAGTATGGATGAGGGCATTGGGAAGTTGTTGGATGTGTTGGAACGAGAGGGTATTGCAGACGATACGGTGATTGTGTTTACGTCTGATAATGGTGGGTTGGCGACGAGTGAAGGGTCGCCCACGTGTAATGCCCCGCTTGCCGAAGGGAAGGGGTGGATGTATGAGGGGGGCACGCGTGAGCCGTTGTTGGTGAAGTGGCCTGGGGTGACACGGGCAGGCAGTGTTTGTGAGGTGCCCGTGACAAGCCCCGATTATTATCCCACGTTGTTGGAGATTGCGGGTGTGGACGCCATTTCGGAACAGGCTTTTGATGGGGTGAGCATTGCGCCCTTGTTGCGCGGTGAGACTTTGGATCGAGAGGCTATTTTTTGGCACTACCCACATTATGGCAATCAGGGTGGCACGCCAGGTTCGTCTGTGCGGGCAGGTGATTATAAGCTGATTGAATTTTTTGAGTCGGGGCATGTGGAGCTTTATAATTTGCGTGAAGATATCGGTGAAGAAAATGATTTGGCCGATATTTTGCCCGATGTGCGCGATCGGTTGTGGGCGATGTTGCATGCCTGGCGCGACTCGGTGGAGGCGAAAATTCCGGAGGTAAATTCTGATTTTGAGTCGTGGCAAGAAAAACCGGTGTGGGCGACCAAACGGGGTCATTAGGCTGAGTGGGTGATAAAATGGCATTTTCTCTGGATGAAAACGGAACAAAAGTTGAAACACTTTTTGATGGTTTACAACCCATTCCCAAAAACAGTGGGTTGCAAATGGATGGGTATTTTGTGTGGGGTGGGTCGGTTATTGAAGCAGATGGTCTGTTTCATATGTTTGCCTCGCGATGGCCTGCCGAGAGTTCCTTTCCCAGTGGATATATGACCCAATCAGAGATTGTTCACGCTGTGTCTGATAACCCAATTGGGCCCTATTCGTTTCAAGATGTGGTAACACCTACACGTGGTGAGGCCTATTGGGATGGACAGATGACACACAATCCATCTATTTATCGTGTAGGAGATGGTTTTGTTTTGTTTCACAATGCGTGTGCGGTGAACAGTCGGGTGCGCAAGGTGGGGTATGTAACGGGGCCCACCGTGAATGGGCCATGGACACGTTTGGATGAACCGATACCATTGAGTGATGATGCCAATAACCCAGGGGCTTGTTTTGCCCAAGACGGATCTCTCAAACTGGTGTTTCGCGATCGTGAATTGAAGATGGGCATTGCAGAAGCATCTGGTGTTGATGGACCTTATCGTGTGCGTGATTTTGATATTATGCCCAACGTGAAGTTGGAAGATGCATATTTTTATTTTCAAGATGGACGCCACCATATTGTGTGTGAAGACAATCGGGCACAGGTTTCAGGGCATGAACGCTGGGGTGTTCATTTGGTGTCTGATGATGGGGTAACAGATTGGCAAAAAGGAACACCTGTGGTTGCTTATACGCATACGGTTGTGTGGGATGATGGTACTAGAACAACGTTTGAGCGTCGTGAACGACCACAGTTTATTTTTGATGATCAAGGATGTGTGACACATTTGTGTACAGGTGTTTTATTTGAAGGGCGAACCTGGTGTTTGGTTCAGCCTGTTTTGGGAGGATAATATGAAGTATGCTTGTTTTACAGTTGGTCAGCCAGAATCAACACCAGAAGAAGCATTGAAGCAATTGAAAGATGCTGGGTATGATGGGGTGGAGTGGCGTATTACGAATGATGAGGGTGACACATCGACACCGGGGTTTTGGAAGGGTAATCGGTGTACCTTGCAAGCATCGTGGTCAGATGCACAGTTTGAAGAAGTTGCAAAGATGACTTCCGACTTGGGGCTTGAGGTGCCGTGTTTGGGGACGTATTTGGGGCATGCCGATTTTGAAGGTATTGAGCGGATGATGACGGTGGCCAAGATTTTTGGTGCAAAGGCGATGCGGGTGAACCCTGGGCGATATGATGGATCGAGACATTATCGCGAAGCTTTTGATGAGGGGGTGTCGGCATTTGGGCGGTCGCAGATGTTGGCGAAGCGGTTTGGGGTGAAGTTGTTGGTGGAGATGCATCCGGGCAATATCACGCCGTCGGCGAGTGCGGCGTTTCAATTTGTGTCGAACTTTTCGCCCGATTTTGTGGGGACGATTCACGATGCGGGGAATATGGTGAATGAGGGGTTTGAGAATTATCAAATGGGGTTTGAGATTTTGGGGCCTTATTTGGCACACGTGCATGTGAAGAATGGCGGGTGGGCGTCGGAACCTGCTGAGGCACCACGTGAGGTGAAATGGAAGGGGGTGGCCACACCGATGCGAAAAGGGGTGGTGGATTATGCAGAGGTTTTGCGGGGGTTGAAGAAGGTGGGGTATGAGGGGTGGTTGAGTTTTGAGGATTTTTCTCAGGAGAAGAGTCAGGCTGAGCGGGTGA
>JAYODI010000128.1:0-10113 GCA_038279365.1 Candidatus Latescibacterota bacterium
TTAAATGGACATGCATCTCTTTTTATAAATGCTTCTCTTTACAGATACAAAAACATAAAAAAAACGGATACTTTTTAAAAGTATCCGTTCACAAACTTTCATTTTTACATATGTCGTAAAATCAACCGCACCAATTCTCTTTTTTCATCTTTGTCTTTTGCGCCACAAATCTCCTCAAACCGGTCTTCAAAATTCCCCACGTCATTCAATTCTTCATTTCGACTCAGTGCCTGAAATTGATTAAATTCTCGCCCTTCAAGCATTTCAGACACCCGATTGATGGCCGATTTAAATCGTTTTCGATCTTGCAAAAAACGCGTCCCCAAATCTCTGACCATATCACCATAATCCCGCACCTTTTCTTCAGCCGATTCCTTAAGTTTGCTATTGTTCATCAGACACTCTCCAATTGGGTAAATGATGTCCTACCAACATACCCCAGCATGGATGCACATTGCCATTCAACGTACATCCATTTTTTCAAACCTGATCTGCGCCGGAATCTTTCCCGCCTGAGGGATCAGATCAGCACCCATAATGGGCCATTTGATATCACCAAAAAAATCTGGCTTTTTTAAAAGATACAAAGAATTGGGAATCTTTTGATCTGAAACTTCGTCATTCCAAATCACCGCATTGTTCACATAATTGCCCTGAACATACGTGCCATTCACAGAACTGTGTATGGCAATCTCCTGTGCCTCATCAAGCAACTCGTTGCCAACCACATTTTGAAAATGCGAGTGATCTCGAATGCGAAAACCATATGCCTCAACCCGATTTCTCAAAAATGTATTCCCCGGCCCAACAGGCCCCCAATAATCACTCACATCAATCTTTTGAACCGTGTTGCTCTCAAAAAGGTTCATAAATGGGAAGTGCCCATGTAAAGAAATATCGCAAGGCACCCACTGTCCTTCAGATTGTGTTTCAATGGAATAATTATATCCAAATACATTACCACAGGCGCCCACCTGAACCAACATCGCATGCCGCAAGTGCTTAAAAATATTGTTTTCAATTAAACAATCTGTCACGTGCTGGCCCAAATTGACCCCATACCCATGCCCACCCCCACCATAATCATACGAATCAAGAAAAAAGCTGTCTCTTATTTCACACCGATAAGAAGACGACACACCCACATGGTTGCGGCTGGTAAATGCGCTCTCTACATTGCGAACCCAACAATACGCCGCATTGCGCATTGCAATGGTCACTGGGTCACCCTTTGAGCTCAGCTTAATATACAAGTTTTCCACACCGGCTCGCTCAACAAATCCTTGCGTTCTCATTTGCGGGCGTAATTTTGCTTCAAACGTGACATAAAGTGGTTTATCCAAAACAACAACATTACCCGTCACACGCTTCACTTTCAAAATTTGTCCGACGGAGTCATCTGCCCAAGATTCATTCCATTTTGGGTCGGTATACATCACCTCGGGATCATTTTCTTGCTGAATTTCTACAAAATCCCCTTCCTTAAAAACACGGCCATCAGCCACGGTAATTTGGTCTGAACCAAAAACATGTCCATCAACCACATCCACCCATTCACCGCGGTCATATTTTGAAATGTTGATGGCCACACGATCTGTGATATCAAACAACAACCGCGTTTTATCTGCACCATCGCCACGCAACACAACGCTTTTACCAATGTTCAATCCGCTTTTAAGCACATAATTCCCTTCAGGTATCCACACAGCCCCCTCTTCCACCGCATCAATCGCTTTTTGAATGGCTGATGCATCATCTGCCACCCCATCCCCCACAGCACCATAATCTTTGACATTGGCTTTTATAACCACATCGGGAATTCCACCTGAAATACCCGCATCCCATTGAATGTGTTGATTCATTTGTGTCACCTCAGCAAAGATAGGACAAACCATCCAAATCCATACCCAAACCATCCCAAACATAGTATCTGCCTCAATCCATTTTAAAAACGATGTTTATCCATTTATGTGATATTTAGGCACAAACACCATCGTTTTCCAACCATCGGTTATAATGCGCAATATTCTTTATGGCCAATCGATCACGCGTGTCATACCAACTTTGTGCCCAAACCTCTGCATCGTGCAATTCACTGCTTGGATGGGACCGACTCCGCGCCACAAACCCCGGAAAGATGTCGCGACCCGTGGGTTGTCCAATCGGATTATAACGAATGTCAAAGCTGATACGTACCTCGTTGCTCACATTGGGCAATGAAGAATGGCACGTTCGTCTGTGCAAAAACAACACATCACCAGGGTTCATCGGCACGGGCATCGCACGCTCCAAGTCCAACATCGGATCGGGCACAGCCAACCCCGAAACCGTTCGGCAATGGTGCAATAACCCCACCTTATGACTGCGCGGAATAATTTTCAAACACCCGTTTTCCAGTGTGGCACGTGTTAAAGGCCACCACACCGTTAACATATCTGTCTCATCGGCGTCGGGTAAAACCACGCCATTATCTTGGTGCCAAGGCGTCACACCAGCATCAAAACCACCTTTTGAACCCGTTTTGGGATCCATACGGCTATCTGGTAAAACATCCTGTGGCGGTTTAATCCGAATGTGTTGTACGGGGTTTGAATAAATTTCTGGACCAATGAGATCCTCCACCACATCTAAGAGTGTTTCATTGCGAAGGGCCTGAAAAACAGCGGGGCCAACCCAAATGGGAGAGGTTTTGGTCGTTCCGGCCTGTGGCAAAGAACAATCAAAATACTGTGATAAAACAAATCCACTGTCTTTATAACAAGCAATCATTCTTTCATTAAAAGACAGTCCTTCATACATTGAAGAGATTTTACCCGCATCATACAGTTCGTGTGCCAACCGATCCAGCACCGTTTCATACTCATCAAGAACAGGTTTGATATCTTTTTCAGGATCTAAAAGATCACGCACCAAAACAAACCCTTCATCCTGAAAATGCTGATATGCAGCTTCCGTCAGGCGATTCATATTCTACTCCATTTTCAAATCCAATTGTCTACGCCAACACCCCAACACCTATAGATAAATCCACCTCATTTATATTTCCCACCGCATCACGGTTTCAAGACCACTTTCATTGTTTGAGATGTCTTCGCCAAATTAAAACCTTGTGCATATGACTCAAATGGCAATATGTGAGACACAAAAGGTTGCAAGTCAAATTTCCCAGTATTTAATAATCGCGTCATACGTTGCCAAGTAGCGTGGGTTCGCCCCATCCGACTGACCAATGTGATTTCTCTGCGCGTCATCGAAAAAAATGGATTAACCCGCAAATCTTCATCAAATGTGCCAATAGTCACCACAGTACCACAATTTTTAGCAACCTCAAATGCCAAGTCCAATGCCGATTGTGTTGCGCCAGCTTCCAAGACAAAATCGGCTCCGTGCCCTTGCGACAACTCTGCAACCAAATCTACCACCTTCGTTTTTTCTCCCGTCACCACCACACCATCAACCAACTGCTCTGCCAGGTGAAGGCGAAATGGCACCAAATCAGTCATGACCACACGCAATCCCCAAACCGCCAAAACTTGTGCGGCCATAATACCAATGGGGCCTGCGCCAATCACAACGGCCACATCACCCGGTGCGTGCAAAAAACCTTCCACTGCATGAACCGCAATTCCAAAATTCTCAAGCATAGCCCCTTGTTCAAATGTCAGATCATCTGGCAATGGACAACACGCACGCATAGGCAAAACCGCATAATCAGCAAATGCACCTCGTTTTTTGCCATAAATTTCACGGTGAGGACACATGTGATATGCCCCTTTCATACACAAGGCACACACCCCACATCCCATAATAGGATCCACCGCAATACGATCACCTGGCTTCAAACCCTTCACACTTGCGCCCACTTCACAAACCACACCCGTAGCCTCATGCCCCAATATTGTAGGCAATTGAATGGTCTTATCAGAAGCCGCCCAAGCCCCCCAATCATATACTTTCAATTCACCCGTACAAATGGCACATGCCTCCACCTCAAACAACACATCATCTTCGTGTTGAATGGTTGGTGCATCCACATCCTTCAACGACAAACCCGGTTCGGGGCGTTCCTTTACCAATGCTTTCACTTTTCTTCCCTCATATGACAATGCCACAAACAATCCCCATGCAAACGCCCCTATTGCCATTTACCGCATTTGCGCACCACAGTTTGCCCATTCCCATTGCCGTCGCTTCATCCCAAATTTTGTGTGGAAAAACAAGATCAGCAGCCATAAAACAACCCTCTTGGTCAGTCATCTACAAACACACAATTATATACAATTCCCAACGATTTCATACCTCGCCATTATGGAGGCTATCCTCCCTTTTCTCATATTGCACTTTTGCCCAAAATCCACTATGATAACACATCAAAACAAACGATTCATCAACAGAAAGGGCAACCCATGTCTCGCATCCTCATTGCCGAATGCAAACAAGAAATCTCATCCTTTAACCCTGTTATTTGCACCGATGACAGTTTCACCACCAACACTGGTGAAGCATTGTTTGCCTATCACAATGGCATCGAAACAGAAATCAGTGGCGCACTCAAGGTTTTTCAAACACGCCCAGACCTCACGCTCATTCCTGCTTATGGAGCACGTTCCACATCGGCTGGGCCATTGGCACAAGAAAGCTTTGATCGCATTGCCCAGGCCTTCTTAGAAGCAATCAAACAAAATGCTTCCAACATAGACGCCTGTTACTTTGCCATGCACGGTGCAATGGGCGCCACCCAAGAACTGGACCCCGAAGGGTATTTGCTCCAAGAAACACGCAAAATCATCGGCCCCAATATTCCCATCGTTTTGTCGTTAGACCTGCACGGCATTCTCACAGCACGCATGCTCACCCACAGCAACGGCCTTGCCCTTTATCACACCTACCCCCATGTCGATTTTGCCAACACAGGTGAACGTGCCGCCAAATTGCTCTTGCGCATTTTAGATGAACAGGTAAAACCCGTTGTGGCAAGAGTGCGCATCCCCGTATTGGTGCGTGGCAACGAACTCATCACCGAAACAGGTGTTTTTGGTCAGTCCATTCGTTATGCCCAACAGCTCGAAAAACAAGATGACGTTTTGGCTGCTGGTATGATGATTGGCAACCCTTTTACCGATGTGCCAGAACTATGTACCCAATCGGTTGTGGTCACCAACAACAACCCCGAGCTTGCCAAACGCGAGGCCTTACAAATGGCCCATGATTTTTGGTCGCGCCGCTCCCAAATGCAACCCCAATTTACAACCATCGAAGAGGCCATTGCCCAAGCAAAAAAACGAAAAGGGCCTTTCATCTTCACCGATGCCGCCGATGCACCCTCATCTGGTGCACCCGGCGACAGCAATGCCATCCTTGCCGAACTGATCAAACACAATTACCAAGGTCAGGCGCTTGTGCCCATCGTAGATGCACCCGCCGTTCAAAAAGCTTTTGAAGCAGGTGTAGGTCAATCAATCACCGTTGAACTGGGTGGCACGCTGGATACACGGTTTCCCCCCGTTCAAATAGACGCAACTGTTGAAATGCTCACTCGAGGTCATTATCTATCCGAATCTTGGGGCAATCTCCAAAACGCAGGCCCCACGGCACTTCTTAAAAACGACCATTATACCCTTGTCGTTCACAGCCGATCCATTAGCATTGTTGACCGATCCATCTTTTTTGCCCACGGCCAAAACCCAAAACACTTTGATGTCATTGTGGTCAAATCGCCCCATTGCCAATATCACTTTTTTGACGAATGGGCCGAAGAAAACTTCAACATTGACGTGCCCGGTGCCACAAGCGCCAACCTCAAAACATTGGGGCATACCATTTGTCAACGTCCCATGTACCCACTTGATGAAGGTGTAACATTTGACCCACAAATTGAGCTTTACACCTGATGAACCTCTACATTTCCAAACGTGGCATCTACATGATGGGCCAACAAAACAACACCGCCTCGGCGTAGGGCATGTTCACTGGCTTGAACCTCTTCCCAAGCCCAGGCCTGGGGTTCAACTTCATCATTTTCCCAAATTTTAAAACTGTACCGTGTCACCCCTGCACCTGTTTCGTGATCAGGCAGCGTTTCACATCGTGCTTTCATCCAATAGGTATGACCTTCCACAATGGGATAATCACCGTGATCCATCATCCCATTATGGCCACCGTTATAAAACTGTTTTTGAGGTGGTTTAAGAGAACGCCCCATCCACCGCAACCACGCAATGGCACCAAAGGGTTGATACCCCCACTTGGGTTGCCCTGGCGGAAACTTCAACGGCCCGCCAATTACATGCCCACAAAAGCGCATCAATATGCCCACACCATTGCCACCACTCACCGGCCCAGTTTCTTCATCCACACAATGAATCGTAACTGGAACTGTCACTTCATAATCTTGCCACGTGGTTTCACCAATCAAAAATACGCGGTCATATCCCGTATGCATTGTGCGAAGGCCCCCACCCATTAGCCCCCAATGCCCATCCACACATTGGCCCACATCTTGCAGATTTGTCACCTGCGACCAATCAATAAAAACAGGCAAGTTACAATGCCCCGCTTCGCGATAAACCATCACACGTTCAGAAATTTCATTTCCCGCCACATCTCGTGCCGTGATCACGATCTCATTCTTCCCATCATCCAAACAGGCAATGGGTATATCCACATTAAAATGCCCGTTACGTGCCAACCGACGCGTGTCTCCACACCCCAGCGCATGGCGCCCAATTGTTAATGGCACTGGCAAACCACGGCCAACCACATATGACAAGGCAACAACATCCTCAGAAACAGAGCCCAACACATTAAAATCGTCTTGAGCCAGCCCCAAATGACCTATGCGTTGCGTTTCCCCATGCCAAATATCAATTTGCATCGCCCCTCGCTGCCCCAAATTAATTGTTGGTGGCGCATTGGTCAAAAAAATGAGAGATGCCGTCATACAAAAATCCAATCAAACATCATAACCGTTCTTCTTCGCGTGCACCAATCTCTTTATCAACTTGCGCCATCATCCTATCCAACGCTTTTTGAAACCCCCTATTGACAAAGGCATCCAAAGCCACATCATCAAATTCGGCCATCCACAACTCCAAAGCCTCGCGCAATTTGTCAATCTCACCCGCATAATTGGGGTCATCAATCAAATTGTGCAACGCATCGGGGTCATTTTCAAAATCGTAAAACTCCTCCAATACCCGAAATGAAAACAACCGATTGCGCGCAGCAATTTGTGCATCATTTTCGGCAGCCTTTTCCATGGCTTGCCACGTGCGCCCACTTTGAGATTCATTGCGAAATTCTCGTTTGCCATTTGCCCACGGATTAAAAATGTATCCAAATCGTTTGTTTTGCACGCACCGCATAGGAAAGTTTCGACGTGCCGATGTTTGATGAAACTGTGTAAAAACCAACTTTCGGCCATCTTGTTTTTCACCACGCAAAACGGGCAAAAACGAATGGCCATTCACACCTTCAGGCACCTCTACACCCACAGCATCTAAAATTGTGGGCATAAAATCGACACCAGAAATAAAATGGGCATCATCCACACGCCCCGCCTTAATTACTTTGGGCCATCGTGCCAACCACGGCGTGCGTGTGCTGTTGAGATAACAATTGGTTTTGGCAAAAGGAAAGGCCATCCCATTGTCAGACAAAAACATCACCAACGTGTCTTCGGCCACACCTGTTTCATCCAATACATCCAACAACCGCCCCACCGTGTCATCACAGCGTCTCACCGAATTGTAATATTCTGCAATTTCCAAACGCACTTCGGGAATGTCTGCCAAAAACGCAGGTACCACCACGTCGCTGGGTGCAAACGTGCAAGAAGGCGGCACAGCCGGTGGATCGGTTTTTGAATACCATTCTTCGCGATCATTGCCATAAAATGGGCGATGGGGGTCGTGTGAATTGGCCATAAGAAAAAACGGTTTCTTGGCATCCACGGCGTCTTGCACAAAGTTACGCGCATGGCCATAATACACTTCGGGGTTTCGCCCCATGCCCAACTCGGCCTGATCATATGCCATATCCCACTCAAAATGAGCATACGGTGTAGAATGCCCTTGTTTGCCTAAGATGCCCACGGAATAACCCGCCTGACGCAACAAGTCTGGCAAAATGGGAACACCATCAAACCGCAAATGGTAAAATCCTTCACCGCCACTGCAATGTGGATAGCGCCCCGTCATCAGTGCTGAGCGACTCGGTTGGCACACCGCAATGGTCACATGCCCGTGGTTAAACCGCACACCACCAGACGCCAAACGATCAATGTTGGGCGTTGTGCCTTTTGTGGCACAACCAAATGCGCCCACCGCATCCCAATTCATGTCGTCTGCTGTAATCAATAAAATGTTCATAACCCTACCTTAATTTTCTAAACCCGCCGCCCATTTGATACATCCTGTAATGTGTTCGCGAAACCAATCTTGATGCCACAATTCATCTGGGTGACCAAGAGCCGTATACATCACACGCCCTTGACCATATTCATGACACCAGCCCATGGCATAGTCGTGGTCTTCTCGGTTCCCTTTTTCCAAATTGACCGTGTCATTATCAAGGCGCATCAAGACATGTGTGTTTTTTCTGTCGTAGTTTTTAAATGTATAAATTTCATCTTTCACCTTAAAATGTTCACCCAACATTTTGGTTGCGGGGTGATTTGTATCTTCAACAACAATCCCCACCTCCTGATGCCACGGATGTCCTTTAAACCATCCGCCCAACATCTCACCATACTCAGGCCAATCATAACACGTATCTGTGGCGTTGTGTACGCCCAAAAACCCTTTGCCATTTTTTACAAAATCTAAAATGGCTTGTTTTTGGGCATCATCAAAAGCCAAGTTTCCCGTTGTTGCAAATGCCAGCACATCAAATTTTTCCAAATTTTCGGCAGTAATTCGATCCAACCGATGTGTGGTTAACACCCCCCATCCATTGGCTTTTCCAATTTGCTTAAATGCCACCTCGGCATCGGGCAAATAACTGTGTTCAAACCCTGCCGAATGTCTCAAAAACAAAATATTCATCACAGACTCCTCTGTTCAATTTTGATATCTAAAGCTCCTTGCGAGACACAACCTTGTCGGGATCAATTTCATACCCAAATCCGGGTCCCTCTGGAATATGAAAATATCCATCAATGGGTTCGTAGAAATCACGATAAAAATACTGTACATTATGATTGATCTTCACACCCCACTCACCCAAAGGGCTAAATCGGGTGGGCAACGTAAACAACATATGCATGGCATGGCGACACGACTCATTGGCGTGTGGAATCATGGGCACACTGTGTGTAGACGTCAATACCGCTATTTTACGCAACTCTGTCATACCACCAATCACAAACAACTCAGGTTGTAAAACAGACGCAAAACCACGATCTATGGCTTGTGCAAAAACGCGTCGGGTATTGAGGCGTTCCCCAAAAGCAAGGGGAATGGATATGTGTTGCGCAAGTTGTTCATACGCGTCAAAATCGTCGGGATTAAGAGGTTCTTCTAACCATGTCAAATCCAACTCTTCCAATTGTTTTGCCAACTCAATCGCATACAAAACAGAATTGCGTGACGAATTGGACAAAATACAATCCACCATAATATCCACATCGGGGCCAACTTCATCGCGCACAGCACACACCAAATCCACATTATGCCTTAAACCCGCTTTGCCCGCTTCTTCATTATGAGGCAAATACCATTTAAGTGCCGTAAACCCTTTCTCGACCCATTCGGCAGATCGTTCAGCCGCTTTCTCGGGGTCTGTATCAAACCCCAACATACCCGCATATGCACGAATTTCTTCACGCACAGGCCCACCCAGCAACCGACATATCGATTCACCACGTATCTTCCCCAACAAATCCCATAGCGCCAAATCGAGCACCGACAACGCAGACAAATTTCGAGTTGGCGAATGGGGGCGTGTGGTCAATTTTTCCCAAATCACTTCATAACAAGCAGGATCTTCTCCAATCAAATGTCGGCCTAAAGCTTTTACTTCAGCCGAACCACCAGGGCACAAACCCGTGATGCCCTCATCGGTCACAATCTCAGTAAAAGTTTGCCGATACGGTGATGATTCACCCGGAGCCAA
>JAYODI010000129.1:0-9993 GCA_038279365.1 Candidatus Latescibacterota bacterium
GTGGTGGTGAGGGTGGCGCGTACTTCGTCTAATTGAGAGGCGAGAAAGAAGAGGCGGGGGTGTTCTTGTGGGACTTGTTTTAAGAGTTGTGCTGGGTTGGTCCAGGGTTGGTGGATGGCATTGGCACTGATGCTGAAGGTTAAGGGATCGGATGTGGTTTGTACGGTGTCATCGACCACGGCTTCGATGTGCCAGGTGTAGGTGCCTTCGGGAAACGCGACATTGGGGATGTGGAGCGGATCGGGGGTTAAGGGGGATGTGTAATGGGGAGAACCGTTTTGAGTGACGACCAAGCGGTATTGGCAGGCGTTGCGTTCGGCGGCACGCCACCAGCAAAATCCGGGGGGTGAGATGGTGAGGGTTTCGTTGTTGCGGGGGCGGATGTAGTTGGTGGCTTGGGGGCGGGTTTTTGGGAATTGCATGGTGGGCCTCTTTTTTGTTTGGGTGAATGGGTTGCAGGGACGTATGGTAATGAAGAATTTTAGGGGTGTCAATTTAAGTGGGTAGGGGGTGGGGAAATCTTGCGGGGCATGGATGTGGTTTTATGAGTATATTGGGGAAAGCGTTTTATTTTGTTTCGTTGCCTTCGGCGGAAAACGCTCAAATTACTCGCGTCTTCATACTTTTGTAACGACACAAAAGTAGGCAAAAAGTCGCCCCTCAAGTGCCGGGGAGGCTGATTTTCCGCAAATACCGTATATGGGTACAACGGATTCTTTAGCCTACGAGAGAAAGTGCTGTTATAAGGTATGTTGTGGGATGGAATGGTGCGGAAAATCATGAGCGGTTGGCTGATGGGGTTGTGATGGTTTTTGTTTTGGATAGAGTTAAGGATCATTTATGTGTGGTTTATAGGGTTTATAGTCGGCAGGACTTCTCAATTGTTGCGCTGGAATTTATTCCGGCGCGTTTGGTTTTTATTCTGTTGGCGCGAAGATTAAAGGGTTTTTGTAGATGCAATTTTATTTGAAGCAAATTCAGTGGTTTTGTGAAACGTATCCAATTGATGCCAAGGTGTTGATTGTACCTGCGATGACGGTGGGGCATGATGTGACGGTGGCGTTGGCACGGGCAGAGGTGTCGTGGGTGAATTTGCGGATTATGACGCCGATTCAATTGGCACAGGAAGATGTTTTGCCACAGGTGATTGGGGAGGGGGGGACGCAGTTGGTGCGGGATACGGATTTGTTTTTGGTGGATGCGTTGATTCCCGATGTGGTGCGTGATTTGGGAGATGATTATTTTGCACAGCAGGCACCCAGTTTGGCGCGGTCTTTTTTGCGAACCTTGCGGGCGATTCGGGCGGCGGGTTTGGAGGGGGTGAATGACAGGTCTGAATCGGTTCGGCATCACTTGTTGGATGGTTTGTATCGGGCTTATGTTGAGGCGTTGGTTCAAGATAAAGTGTATGACAATGCCACCATTTATGAGCGCGCGCTGGCAGACTTGAAAACGGATGGGACGCAGTATGCAATTTTGGATGGGACGCCGTTGCCGAGGTTGGCGTTTGAATATGTTCGGGAAAAGACAAAGGGGCGATTGTGTCGAATTGGGTATACACAGATGGGCGTGGCTTTGCCAGTGCATTGTGCGGGGGTGCGGTTTGAGGATGTGGCCGTTGCAGAGGGAGAGGGTGAGGTGGGGGTGGGGGTGCGTTTGTTTGGTTTGGGTTTGCAGGATGAAGATCGGGATGGGGTGCGGTTGCGTGAAGCCTTGGGCATTGAGACGGAGGTTCGGGCGGTATTGCGGGATTTGCGTGCAGAGCAGATGGCATTGGATGAGGTGGAGATTGTTTATACAACTGAAAATCCATATTTGAGTGTGTTGTGTGATGTGCTGAAACGGTTTGATGTGCCTGCGACATTTGCTGGTGGCTTGCCTGTGAATACCACACGGGTTGGGCAAGCGATGATTGGGTTTTATCGGTGGATTGGGTCTGGTTTTTTGGCTGAGGAGTGGGTGTGGTTGTGTCGGGCGGGTTTGGTGGCGTTTGGGGAGGATGCACCAACACCTCATGCGGTGGCATCGTTGGTGCGGGTGGCGCGTGTGGGAGAAGGTCGTGCCCGATATGGTGAGGCATTGGCACGGATGAAACATCGCATTTTGGAGCGCGACCCCGATGGCGATGATTCATTTCGTGGGGTGCGTGTGGCAGAGATAGAAGCTGTTGCCGATGTTTTGACGCGTGTGTTGGGTGTGATTCCCGATGGGCAATCGGTGACGTTGGGGGATATGGCAACGGCGGGATTGCAGTTTTTGCGTGCGTTTGTGGTGAAAGATGAAAATTCGGCGCAAGAACATGTGGCCAGTGAGGCATTGATGGGGTTGCTGACGCAGATGCAATCGGTGACGTATGAAGGCACTTTGCGAAGTTTGGCGAGTCGTTTAACGGAGTTGGTAAAAGAACAGGTGTTTGGTGCTTCGTCGGCAAAACCTGCGTGTGTGGCTGTTACACCACTTGCTTTGGCAGGTTATAGTGGGCGCAAACATATTTATGTGGTGGGGATGGATGAAGGTGCGTTTCCGGGGGGCGCGACGGAAGATCCATTGTTGTTGGATGGAGAACGGGCGGGTTTGTCGGGGGAGTTGGTTTTGCAACGTACACGACCTGCCGAGCAAGTTTGGCATTTGGCGCGTGTGTTGGCCATGGCATCGGGCCGTGTGACTTTGTCGTCGTGCCGACGCAGTTTGGCCGATGGGCGCGAGCGATATCCTGCCGCGTTGTTTCAGCAGGCGGCACAGCAGATGGGTATTGAGGAGAAAGAGATAGCGGTGGTGCGTGCAATGCCTGAAGATGTGTCTGTGGTGTTGGATGATGGGGAGGGGTTGTTGGCACAATATCCCTTTTTGGATTACGCGGGTTATGTGAGTCAGGCGTATGTATGGTTGGCTAATGGTCAGAAGGCAAGAAACGCTCGGGCTTGGTCTGGGGTGACGCGTTATGATGGGTGGTTGGGTGTGGCAACACCAGAGCTTGCCATTACAGATCAGCAGGGTGTGTTTTCGCCTTCGCGGTTGGAGATGTTGGCGCGGTGCCCTTATCGGTATTTTTTGAATGCGGTTTTGAATATTCGCCCGTTGGTTGAGCCCGAAGATGATCCAACGCGGTGGTTAGATCCGATGGCATTTGGTTCGTTGTTACACACGTTGTTTAAAGATTTTATGCAGACGATGAAATCACGTGGTGAAAAACCCAATCGGGAACAACACGCACAGTTCATAAAAGATATGTTGGATAAACATGTAGAGGAAAAGAAGGAAACGGAGCCCGTGATTCATCAGGCCGCTTTTCGTGCAGATATGAAACGGATGGAACAAGCGGCTCAGGTGTTTTTGTCTGTTGAATCAGATCAAGAACACGCAGACCCTGTGGGTTTTGAGGTGAGTTTTGGGTTTGATGAAGCAGGTGACTTGAGCATGGCAGCGCCTGTGACGGTTGAATTGGCAAAGGATGTGAAGTTTCGAATTAAAGGCCGTATAGATCGGGTGGATGAATTGGAAGATGGGTTTGCGATTTGGGATTATAAGACGGGTTCGATGTCGCAATATGATGAGCGTGATTTGTTAAAACGAGGCACCCATTTGCAATGGGCATTGTATGCTTATGCTTTGGATGTGATTTTGAAGCAACAGAAGACATTGGGTCAGGTGCGTGAATCGGGTTATGTGTTTCCTGGTGATCGGGAACACGGGCGCAAGTTGTCTGCTGCGCCTCCTGCACCGCAAGATTTGGCACAGGTGTTGCGTCCTTTGTTTGAGCTTGTAGCTCAGGGTGGGTTTTTGCATTTGCAAAAATCGCACGAGTGTCTGTATTGCGCTTATAACCGTGTGTGTGGTGATGAGCGTATTGACAACAATGCGTTGGAAGATTTGCGTGTGGCGATGGATGACAATGCAGATTTTGAAAAATTATTGGACAGTTTGAATCAGTGGATGGGCGTTTGACTGGTTATTTTTGAGACTGAGATCGGTTTATGGAACTAAAAGATCAACAGGCGCGAGATACCATCGCGCATGTTTTGGATAAGAATTTGATGGTGCTTGCCGGTGCTGGGGCGGGCAAGACGTATGCGCTGGTGCAACGAATGGTCAATGCGGTGCGCACGGGTGCTGTGGCGGTCGATCGGTTGGCGGCGATTACATTTACGCGAAAAGCGGCTGGCGAAATGCGGGGCCGTTTTTTTATGCAGTTGAAGGCGTGTGCCGAAGAGGTTTCGGGTGCCGAGGCAAAACGTGTGCACGCGGCTTTGGAGAAAGTGGATCAGTGTTTTATTGGCACGATACATTCGTTTTGTGGGCAGTTGTTGCGCGAACGACCTATGGAAGCGGGGTTGCCACCCGAGTTTTCGGAGGTGGAAGATCGCGAAGAAGCCGTGATGCGTCGGGAGGCATGGGATCGGTTTGTGCAGGCGTGTTTTTTAGCCGAAGACCCACGGTTGGCGCAGTTTGAAGAACTGGGTTTGCGAACCGAAGATTTGTATGCTTTTTTTCAAAAGCGCTGTCAATTTAGCGATGTGGCATTAAAACCGACACGGGTGACCAAACCCGATTTGGAAACGGCCGTATTGGCTTTGGAAGATTTTTTGGGACGTGCAGAAATGCAGATTCCCGATCCGTTGCCTGGCAAACGGGATGCCGCACAAACGGCTTTGATGCGGGCGCGATTGTTTTTGGTGAATCGCGGGATCACCTCCGATGCGGATCGGTTGACATTGTTGCAAATGTTATCGGGCAATTTGGGTGTGACGTTAAAAGGGTGGGCACCCAATCAAGATTTTGCCAAGCTGTTTCGCGATGAATTGTTGCCTGAGTTTCAAAATGATATTTTGGACTCTGTATTGACACAATGGCGCCAATATGTGTTTCAATTTGTGGCGGCTTTTGTCGATGATGCAGTGATTGCTTATGCCAATTTGCGCAGGCAAAGCGGTCGGTTGACGTTTCAAGATTTGTTGGAGATGACGGCGCGGGTGTTGCGCGATTCGACGGAGGTGCGCGCCTATTTTCAAGACAAATATCGATGTTTGTTTGTAGATGAGTTTCAAGATACCGATCCCATTCAAGCCGAGGTGTTGATGTATTTGACGGGTGAGGATGTGCATGAAAAAGATTGGCGTTTGTTACAACCCAAGATGGGCAGTTTGTTTTTGGTGGGGGATGGCAAGCAGTCGATTTATCGGTTTCGCAGGGCCGATGTGGAAACGTTTCGGTTGGTGAATGAGAAAATTGTGGCAACGGGGGGTGAGGTGGTGCAGTTGAATTCGAGCTTTCGATCTTTGGGGCATTTGTGCGATTGGGTGAATACAGCATTTGAGCCTTTGTTTGCACAAGATGACCCGAAGTATCAGGCTGATTTTGGCCCCTTGTTTAAGTTTAAAGCTGATGGGGCGGATGATTTTTCGGTGCGCAAAATTCCAATAGGTAAAGTGTTTCGGCACAACCGTGGTGACATTGTGAAGATGGATGCCGAGCGTGTGGGTGATTTTATTGCGGCGGCAATGAAGGGCGAAACCGAGTTTAATGGTTCGGGTGAAGATGCGGTTTTGCCCCCAGTGGCGATGGCGGGGGATTTTTTGATTTTGACACGTACGGCAGGTTATTTGTCGTATTATGCCGAAGCATTGGAAGCGCGTGGTATTCCGTTTGATATGACGGGAGGCTCGCGATTGGGGCAAACGGATGAGGTGCGTGCGCTGGTGGATTTTTTAGAGACGATTTACACGCCCGATGATCCATTGGCTTTGTTGTCTTATTTGCGAGGTGATTGGGTGGGTTTGGGTGATGATGATTTGTATGCGTTTAAAAAAGCAGGTGGCGTGTTTGATTGGGCGGTGCCATTGCCCGAGGGTTTAAGCGATACATTGGCAGGTACACTTCAGGTGGCTTTTGGGCGGCTTCGCAAAGTGGCAGATTGGTTGCATGCTTTAACACCAGCAGCGGCGATTGAGAAATGTTTGGACGACTTGGGTTTGATGTCGTTTGTGCGGGCCTTGCCAATGGGGGCCACACGGTCGGGCAATTTGTTGCGTGTGTTGGCGCTGATTCGGCAGTGGCAAAGTGAGGGGATGCATTGGGGGCAGGTGGTGACCGAGTTGCGCGATTTGCAAGATGACCCCGATTACAAAGTGGAGCAAATGACGCTGGCTTCGGGGCAGACCAATGTGGTGCGGTTGATGAATTTGCATCAGTCAAAAGGGCTACAAGGTAAGGTGGTGTTTTTGGCAGACCCTTATGATACCAGCCCCACACGATTTGGCCCCGACTTTCATGTGTCGCGCGCCAGTGGTGAGCCATTTTTGTCGATGCCCATTCAAAAGCCAAAAGGCCCGTATGCGCAAGAGATCATTGCTGAGCCAGTGGGTTGGGCCGAAGATGAAGCCGAAGAAGCGCGGTTTTTGCAGGGTGAAGAATTGCGGCTGTTGTATGTGGCGGCCACACGCGCTGAAAATTTGCTGGTGGTGTCAATGTACGAAGGACAAACAGACAAAGGACCTTGGGCGTCGTTGTATCCCTTTTTAAAAGACATACCCGATCTGGCGGATTATCCATCTGCTGAGTTGGTGATTGATGACAAGCAGGCTATGACATTAACACAGTTGCAAGAAGATCGTGATCAATTTTGGACACGTGTTAAAACACCTACTTATGCGGTGAATACGGTAACCACAGATCGCAGTGATGCTTTTGTGACGCGATCTGGCACACGGCGTGGTGCGGCTTATGGTACGGTGATTCACCAATTGTTTGACGATGCGATTCACAAACGGTTGCCCGACACACCCGAAAATTATGTGCGTTACTTGCTGGTTGACGCAGGTGGTGACGCAAATGATGTGGCAGATGCAATAGATGCATTGCAGGCTTTTTGGGCGTCGGATATTTGGCGTGATTTACAAATGGCCTCAGCGGTTTATACCGAGGTGCCTTTTGCGGTTTTGCAGGATAACACGGTGATTCGAGGTGTGGTTGATCTGGTGTATCAATTGTCTGATGGTTGGTATATTGTCGATTATAAAACTGATGCGGTGCAAACCGAAGATGAGGTGAACGGATTGGTGGCACAGGTTGCCGATCAAATTGAATCATATGCCTATTATTGGGAAACGTTTACGAAAGGGTCGGTGGTGTCCAAATGTTTGTGGCTCACAGAGTTAAGAAAAATGGTGGTGATTGGATCATGAGGGTGATTTGTTTTTTGTAGAATGATGTACATCTTTTCTATTTTTAATTGTTTATGTTACATTTGTGTGAAATCTGAAAATCTCTCTTGCCAACAACTCATGATGTATCCTATATTCATTTCAATGTTGGTCCATCCACACAATCCATCCACATTATCCCCCACATAACCATTAGAAAGACATCTATGCCAAGGAAGAAGAAGCTCTTTGTCCTTGATACAAATGTTATTCTTCACGACAGCAGTTGCATTTATCAGTTTGAGCACCACGACATTGTGATCCCCATTACGGTGATGGAAGAGCTTGATCAGTTTAAGAAGGGCAATCAGGCATTAAACTTTCATGCGCGCGAGTTTGTACGTTCACTCGATTTTTTGAGTGAAGACAAAATTTTTAATGGGGGCGTACAGCTTGGCAAGGAACAAGGCAAGGTTTCGATTGCTTTGGAGCGCGATTTTCATGCCGATTTGGCGCGTAATTTTTCGCCGAGCAAACCCGATCATCATATTTTGAACGTTGCGTATCACCTTGCACAAGAAAATAAATCACGTGAGGTGATTTTGGTGACCAAAGATGTCAATTTGCGACTGAAGGCGAAGTCGATAGGTTTGGTGGCACAAGATTATAAAACGGATCAAGTAAAAGATTTATCGGCACTTTATACGGGGTATCGCACCGAAGAACATATTCCATCGGATGTGATTCAGCAGATGTATCAGGTACCCTTTGAATTTGCACCTGCAACTTTTCCGTTTGAAAATGCGATGTTGCCCAATGAATATGTGATTTTGCGCAATGGCAAAAGCTCTGCATTGGGGGCTTATGATTTGAATAAAGATGTCATTCAACGGGTAGACAAAGAAGATGCGTATGGTATTGTACCCAGAAATGCTGAACAGATTTTTGCCCTCAATGCATTGATGAACCCCGATATTCATTTGGTGACCATTTCGGGAAAAGCAGGTACGGGAAAAACGTTGTTGGCATTGGCGGCGGCGTTGGCACGGCGGCGATCTTATCGGCAAATTTTTATGGCGCGGCCTGTGGTGCCATTGAGCAATAAAGATTTGGGTTTTTTGCCAGGTGACATTCACTCAAAACTTGATCCTTATATGCAGCCTTTGTTTGATAATTTGAATGTGATCAAAGGCCAGTTTCGCGAGTCGGATGATAAGAATCAACGCATTCGGCAATTTTTAGAAGAAGAGAAGTTGGTGATTTCACCGTTGGCTTATATTCGTGGCCGCAGTTTGGTGAAGGTGTTTTTTATTGTAGATGAAGCACAAAACTTAACCCCCCATGAAGTGAAAACGATTATTACACGTGCGGGTGAAGGCACCAAGATTGTTTTTACGGGCGATATTTATCAAATTGATCACCCGTACTTAGACAGTCAGTCAAATGGTCTGAGTTATTTGATTGAGAAGATGAAAGGCCAACCGCTTTATGCCCACGTGAATTTGCAAAAGGGTGAGCGGTCGGAATTGGCTGAGTTGGCGAGCAATTTGTTGTAGAGGATTTTTGTGAGGTGTGGTGGAGGTCCTGACGGAAAAGGGACGGCACAATGTGCCGTCCCTTTTTGTTTGGTGATTGTGTTCGATACGTTTTATATTGCGCCATCTCAATATAATCACCATTTGTCTTTGGAGTGTTTATGACGGTTTGTGTTTTGAGTTGTTCGTTGCACCCGCAAAGTCGGTCGTATATTTTGGCACGGCAAGCGGAGGCCAATTTAAAAAAGTTGGATGTGGATGTGGCGTTTTACGATTTGCGCGATTATGAGATGGATTTTTGTGGGCGACCTGAGGCACGTAATTTGCCAATTGTCAATCAACTCAAAGTTGCCATTCAAGGCGCATCGGCTGTTTTATTGTCGGTGCCTATTTATAATTTTTATGCCAATGCAGTGGCCAAAAATGTGATTGAATTGACGGGTCGTTCTTGGATTTATAAAGTGGTGGGTTTTATGTGTGCGGCAGGTGGGCAAGCGAGTTATATGTCAATTATGAATATGGCCAATTCGTTGATGTTGGATTTTCGGTGTATGATTGTGCCACGTTTTGTTTATGCCTTGGGCAGTGCTTTTGGCAATGATCGTACAGCGGAAATGTTTATTCAAGACGAAGATATTTTAGATCGTTTGGATGAATTGACACATATGACCGTGAAACTTGCACAGGCGATAGATCCTGTGATTGACGATTTGCCTGAGAGAAAGGGGCGAGTATGAACCATCGCTTTCACGACCGCGAGTGGGTTGAAAATTATGCCAAAACGGTTAATACACGCAGGCCTGAGCGTATTGAAATGTTTGCACATATTGTGGAGCAAGTTCGAACTGGGGTATCTGAGTCGCCCACGGTTGTTGAATTGGCTTCTGGGCCAGGGTTGTTGGCTTTGTCGCTATTAGAGGGCATGGAAACATTGCAATATGTGGGTGTTGATTATTCACAGGAGATGGTTCGTGCAGCTCAAAATGCGACGGTAACTTATCAGGCTCGGTGTCAGTTTTATTGTGTAGATTTAAGAGAAGACAACTGGGCGGATGCGTTGCCGACACCTGTGGATGCCATCATTTCGAATATGGCCTTACACGATTTGGAGGAATTAAAATTTGTAGAAGCGGTGTATCAAAAGTCGGCGCAAATGATTAAACCGAATGGATTGTTTCTCAATGCAGAATTGGTTGTCGAAGCAGATTCTGAAACAGATATTGATGGGGGAAAAGCCAAAGTGGGTTGGCATTTGGAGGCATTAAAAAAAGCAGGATTTGAAGCGGTTGATTGTTCTTTGGATTTTGGACATTACGCCT
>JAYODI010000130.1:0-9927 GCA_038279365.1 Candidatus Latescibacterota bacterium
CGACGCTTCATAGCGAGGACTCCTTTCAAGGGTTTTCATACTTTAACTCTCCCTTGAAATTTTGTCCATTCGTTTTGGGGGGCAATATATTACCACCCATGCACCCAATGCCCCTGCCCTGAAAACCAAGTGGCATCAACCAACGCCGAAACCCCAATCATGGCCGCATACCCAATCAAGATACCCAAAAACATCGGGCGAAACTTATTAAATAACCCCATGCCACCCAAACGCATAATCACCAATTTAATCACCCAAGCCAAAAACGCACTAAACCCAAACACCCGCACCCCAGTAGAGTTTTGAAAAGCCAACCCCACCGGATGGAGAGGCCACCACGGCAACCACGTACGCAACGCACTCAACAGCAGCACCTCTACCACACCAATGAGCCACACAATCAACTTTTGAATATCGGGAACCGTGCGATTGGCTCCATCCATAGAACTCTTTAAAGCGTTAAACGTAATGGTATTGCCCGACGTCAGGGTATACGTGCGCAAATTTAAACCCGCTTCGGTATAACACAAATCCAACGTATACACAAAAGAAGCCATTACACCCACAACAAACGCAATCCACAACGAAGGCACCAACCAGCGTTTGTCTTTAACCTTCTCCATCATCTTCACATAATGCGGCATCATGGGCATGCCCATAATGCGCCCACCACCAACAAATGCCCCACTGTTATGAAGTTGAATGCCCACCAATTGCTCATTGGTCATACGCGCAGTGCCAAACATCGTCTTCAAAAAGCCGCCTGCATTGACATCGGGCGGAAACAAATAGGCAAACCCAGAGGCCGCCAAAAATTTCGTTGTACAAAAATAAGCCGCAAACATCAACAAAGACGATACAATAGCAAAAAACACCCCTTGTCCTGCCGCGGTGAGCCACCCCACCAAAAACAACCAAGACACCACCCACCCCACCACAGCCGAGCGATACGACATTAACCCACCCCCATCGTCTACCGAGCGATCGGATGAAACAGCCCGCCGAAACACATCGGCCAAATGCTTGCGCCCCACCCAAAACGACCAAACCGCCAAAGCAATGAGGGCACCATGGCTTTCAAGCCCCAAAATTTCGGGTGGTTTGGCGGGTTGTCCTGGCAAGCCAATGGTCACCCCCAAGCGATTCATCACACCAATTTTAAACGTGGCCAACAACCCAAACAACCAAAAACTCAGCAAAATATCCAAATTACAAAAATATGTAAACGCCACCAACGACGGCAAAATCCGAAACGCATAGGGCGGAAACTGTCGGGCAAAAGTTACTTGTTTGGCCCAATAACCATCAAAAAAGGTAATGCGTGGCATACCCAAATTGAAATATCCAATAATGTTCCACCCCATCACAATGCCCGGAATGGCAAATCCAATCCAAAACAAAGGGTTGCGAAACAATGCGGGAACACGCCGACCCGGTTCATTAAACCCATCTGTCAAATCCATCGGGATCATCGCCAGTGGAAATGTCAGCTTTTCATGCTCAATCCATTGCCGACGAAAGATGACGGTTGTGCAAATGCCCAACCCCACAACGGCCAATGACACACTGCCCCACCAAAACAAAGGGGCCACCCACCCCGACCAGGGCAATGTGGTTTGGGGGGGCAAACCATTGTAAAACCATGGCACCACCGCCGGATCGGGAAACAACCACTTGGGCAACACACTAAAAAACGAAACCCGCCATCCATTTTCTGGCGAAGCATAATATTCTGGCGCGGTCATAATGCCCGCCCAATACCCCGTCCACCCAATGGCTGGCACATTGCCCACCATCCAACTCATGCCAAAAATGACCAACAACTCGGTGCCACTCAAGGCCGCTTGCGGTCGCCATGCCCGAATAAGCGTGTTCAAAAACAGCCAAAACACAAACGGAATAAACGCCGACATGGGCAAATTCGACATCACCAACGCCGCCGAATGCATCACAAATTCGGTGTAATTCGTCCACACACACAAACTCGCAGCCGTTACCGCTCCCAATACCACAGAACGTACGGTAATCCCTCTACGGGGAACAAACGCTTCTTCAGCAAATGATGCGTCATCTATTTTAGGTAATGCCATCGATCTCTCAATCTATTTCAAACAACGGAGAAGTAACGCACAAAAACCCACATACAGGAACAAGATAAAATACAAACCGCCTTCAAAATAGACCTTTACCCCCACCCAGTCAAGTCACACATCTGTTTTCTTAAACCCAACACACGCTTTAAGCAATTTAAAACACGTTTACCTCAAAAATATATCACTCCAGTTGTTCTTCTGTCGCCTTCTTGTCTTGCAAAAATTGTTTATAATTTGCCTCTACCAGACGGGTATTCGGATGTTCTTCACCCAGTTTGTTTTTGCATATTTCAATACTGCGCTTATACAACGGCTCGGCTTCTACATAGCGACCCTGTGATTCATAAAACCCCCGAATATGATCATATTCCCAATCATTTATGAAAGTGCCTCGAAAATACCCCACCAGATATGGTTGTCAACCCAGTTTTCCGATAATCATTCGTTTCAGGAAACAGATCATGACAACCATTTTGATTGCTTGACCCCAGATCACAAATGCGCTATTGTTTTAACAACTCAAAACTGACCAGCGAGGCAATCGTGTTAACCCTTGATATTCCTGAAATCACAGAAGATCTATTGAACCAAATGGTGCAAAAAATCGTCCATTCCTTTGATGTTCAACAAGTGATTTTATTTGGATCACACGTTTGGGGAACACCTCAAAAAGAGAGTGATGTGGACCTTCTCGTTATCTTAGAAAGTGACCTACGCCCAGCACAACGAAGCGCACAAATCAGCCTTGTGTGTCGCCCACGCAATTTACCTGTCGATTTTTTGGTCAAAACACCTGCCGAAATTGCCCATCGCCTCAAAATTGGCGATCCATTCCTCAAACGCATTTTCGAACAAGGGCGTGTTCTTTATGCCCAATGAACTGGTACAACAATGGATTAAAAAGGCTGAAGAAGATTGGACGGGTATTAAGCGCCTTAAAACAGGCGGTTTATCAGATATCGCCGATCTTATTTCTTTTCTTTCGCAACAATGTGCTGAAAAGTACCTCAAAGCACTCATCCAAAACGAAGATACTGAACCTCCGCGACTCCACCACCTCACAGTGCTCCTATGATCTTTTACTCGAAGTCCACCCCGATTTGGAAAACTTGCGCGCATCATGTGAACAACTCACGCCTTATGCTGTTGGATTCAGATACCCAGGCGAAGAAGCAACAATCGAAGATGCGGAGATGGCCATTCAACTGGCGCAAAAAATACGAAATGTCATACGGGATAAACTGAAAACTTAAACCATCATATTGGGGCATAAGAAAAGCGGACAAATCATTCAGATTTGTCCGCTTTTTTTATGGTAATTTTTATTTTTTCAATCTGCTTGATTCTCAAAATCGTGTGCCGTATATTGGCAGCGCAATTTATGGGAAGTGGGTGTGACGAAGCCGAAAAACACATAAACCATATAAAAATAATATGTTGGGATATGAAATGGCATCTAATACCGATACACATAGCGCGCTTATCACATCGGGTGATGAACGCATTGAAGCTCTTTTAAAACAAAAATATACAATCGTTCAACCCGCATCATCTTGTCGCTTCGATGGCTTTGTGAATGACACCTTCACCGAATATGCCAACCCATCTATTTATCGCCCGGCCTCTGTTTGTCGTGCCAAATTGGTCAGCACCATCACTGATACCATTCGCAATGCCGGCAATTATCACCTCGGTTTTACGATGTATACAACAGCGGGGCAAAATGAAATCATCGACATTTATATTGGCCATCGCCACGTCGCCCAAGCCCAAAACCCCGACCCCGATAACCGCGTACACCTTTTTGTGGTGCCCGACAAATTTCCGTTTCGGGGCGGCGAACCCATTCGGTTTGTTACCAACGAAACCACAGGCCCTTGTCGCATCGAAAACATCGTTCTTTTACCTAAAAAACCACCCCTTACCACACCAAAACTCACCATTGTATCACCCTACGTTGATATACGCCACGCAGATGAAGGCGTAAATGCCTACATCACCTTTATCACCAATCGCCCCGCAACAGGCACCTTAAAATGGGGCAACTCAAAACCGACCGAAACTGTTGAGCTATCAAACCAACACGTCAACCACGAAGTGGTGATCACCAACTTACAGGCCAAAAGATCTTTTCAATACGAAATTGCGCTCACAGACCGCACGGGTCATCTTACGGCCATTTTTAAAGGTCGATTTCGCACAGACATCGCCCAACCCCAAGGCAAAATCAAAAAAGCGCGGATACCCATTTGCCTACGTCGATCGGGGCAGCCATCACCTGTCTCTGTCGGTGTGCCATTTTCCAAAAGCGCACTGGGGCGCACCAGTCAAATACGCCTCCTTCAAAAGCAAACCGAAATCCCTGTTCAAACACGCGCCCTCACACATTGGGACGATGGATCCGTTAAGTGGGCGCTGCTCGATTTTTTTGCAGATGGACAATCCGATTATATTGCAGAGTATGGCAAAGACATCAAACCCATCACACCCGACGAACCCCTCGATGTGGTAGAATCACAAAGCGACATTACCGTTACCACAGGCCCAATACGCGTTGAATTTCACCGCGACAAACTCGCCTTGCCTGGCATTGTCTCTACACGCCAAGCCGACGGTTCATACCAATGGATCACCCCCGGGGTCACCTCACCTGCCATTCAACTTACCAACGATGAGGGGCAAGTCTTCATTGCCGAAAAAGCCGATGCGCTCACCGTTGAAGAAGTCGGCTCCGAACGCACCTGCATCCGCATCGACTGCACACACCACGCCGGTACGCTTCGCACCTGTTTTAAATCTATCTTTCGCATTCACCTTTACCGCAACAGCAGTCGCATTCGGGTTGTGCATACCTTTGAAAACAATATGAAGGAACCCTTTACCACCTTGCGCAGCTTCAACCTGCGTGCCGACTTTGATTTGGGAACACAAAGCACAGGCCAAATCGAAAACCAAATTGTAGACCTAAATAAATCGCCATTGCTCAGACAAACCCACGACAACACATTTGAACTTGCCCAAGGTCGCAAAACCCTTTCCAAAGGCAAACGCGCATTGGGCACCGCACAATTGGCCAATGGAAACACCACTGTCCATTTTGGCATTCAAGGCTTTTGGCAAAACTACCCCAAAGGGCTCAGTGTCGATCAAACAGGGTTTACCATTGAACTGTGTCCACCCCTTCAAAAAAACGCCTATCCCAAAGGGGGCGAACTCGAAGATCGGCTCTATTATTATCTCCTCGACGGAAAATACAAATTTCGACAAGGGGTTTCTCGCACACACGAATTCTATTTCGACATCCAAACCAACACACAAATCAAACCCGTTCAAGAACCCCCTCTTTATTGCATCGACCTCGACACGTTCAACAAGAGCCAAACCGTTACTCTGTTGCCCAGCAAGACCCCATCTCCTTACCCCCAATATGAAAAATGGGTTGATGCAGCCTTAACCGCTTATGGTGAAGACCGCGAAGAATCACAGGCCTATGGCATGCTAAACTTTGGCGACTGGTTTGGAGAACGCACCTACAACTGGGGCAACATGGAATACGACACACCCTGGTGCTTTTTGCAAGAATATCTGCGCGGAGGTGATCCACAATTTTATACCTATGCCCAAGAAGCCATTCGCCACCTGATTGATGTAGACACCTGTCACTATGGCCCACAAACCGGTGAGCAATACACACACTGCGTGGGTCACGTGGGCAGTTATTACCCCGATGGATACCGTGAACGCGCCATTTTTAAAGGCAACTGGAAACCGTCACACACTTGGGTCGAAGGCCCTTTTCTCTATCATCTCTTATCAGGCGAACCACGCGCCCTCGAAGGCGCCATGAAAACATGTAAATTGCTCGTGGGCAATATCCTCAACGACTACGACTTCACCAACTGTCGCAACTCAGGTTGGCACCTCATCCATTTGGCCGCCGCCTACAAAACAACCGGCCGACGTGTCTACCTCAACGCCGCCCGTATTATTGTAGACCGTGTGCTCGAACGCCAACGCGATTCAGGCGGATGGGACCGTCTCATGGTGCCCGGTCACTGTTATTGTCACCCACCGCGTCACATGGGCAATGCTGGCTTTATGGTGGGCATTCTCATGGTCGGCCTCAAACGCTATCACGAAGCCACGGGTGAAAAGCGTGTGGCCGACGCCATTGTAAACGCCGCAGACTATTGCATCAACAGCATGTGGGTCAACAAAACCAAATCTTTCCACTACACCTCCTGCCCCGAATCCAGCATTGGAGCAGGGGCCGATATGCGCATTCTCAAAGGCGTTGCTTATGCCTACGGCTTTTCCAAAAAGAAACACTTCAAAGATATTCTCACAGCAGGCATCAAAACCGCACTGGGCCGCCCCCCAAAAGCCCATCGCGGCATTGGCAAAGGCATTTCCTCACCCATGCGAGGTGCTCCTCAAGTGTTGGTGAACTTGCCCATATCTGGCAGAAAGCCAAAATAGTATATGACTTGGACACAAGAACAACTGACAGAACGCCTCGCCATTTCCACCGCTATTTTTCAAAAGTTCCAATTGGGCGAGCAACACATTGCAAAAATAAGTGAAGCGGGCATTCCCAAAATTGAACTCTCCGTAATCACCAACAGTCTCGATTATCACAACCACGCACAAGTAGCCGAACTCAAACGTGCGTGTCAATCACACAACATTGAGGTTACCTCTGTCCACGGCCCCTTTAAATTGCCCTACAACACCGCCGATGAAGACGTACGTAAAAAAGTCGTAGAAGAATCTTATATCGCCATTCAATTTGCCGCAGAGATGGGGGCGTCTGTTTATGTTGCACACTTTGGGTTTTTAGATCACGGGTACAAAACCGTCACCGAGCTCTTAGGTCGCACCCAAGACCTCAACATCATCCTCACCACCGAAAATCAAACGAACCAACCCTTTGAACCCTATATAAAAATCGTCGACAACATCGCCTCAGATCGGTTTGGCATGATCATTGACATTGGCCATGCTCGCGACGATGATGGCATCAATCCTTTTGTCAAACACGATGTAGCCCGCCAACGGTTGGCCCAATGCGGTTCTCGCGTCAAACACGTGCACCTCCACGAAACTTTTGACCTCGACAAAAAACCCGATCACCGCCCACCCATGCACAAAAATGGCATCATTGAATGGGGCGAAGTTTTTGCCGCCCTTAGCGACATAAATTACGCAAGCGATTTTGTTTTTGAAGATGGCCGAGGAGAAGACCCCGACGAATGGATACAACACACCGCTGATTTTCCAACGGCATTTCTTGAACGCTATGGGTGATATTCACCATCACATGACAATAGCCTCAGAATAAATTCTGAGGCTACGATTGGGAAATCCTTCGGATTGAAGATCAAAAGCATTGTCACAACAACTGCGATTTTATAACCTACAATCCCAAACCAAATGACCACATAATCTATGACACGGATCGAACTCCAAAACATCCTTGCACAATTCAAAAACCTCAACATCCTCGTGATTGGCGATTTTTTTCTTGATCGTTACCTCATGCTTGATCCAGACCTTGTTGAAACATCGATTGAAACAGGTTTAGACGCACACCAAGTGGTTGCCATTCGCAACCAACCAGGGGCTGCAGGCACAGTCACCTCCAACTTAAATGCACTTGGCGTGGGCAACATCTTTGCACTGGGTATCATCGGTGATGATGGACAAGGGTATGATCTCAAAAACGGTCTACACACCACACACGTCAACACCGACCACCTCATCGCATCACCCAACCGATTCACGCCCACATATACCAAACCCATCAACCAAAAAACCAACCAAGAACACGAACGCCAAGACATCAAAAACCGCACCCCCCTTGCCAAACAACTCGAAGACAAACTCATCCAAGCCTTAGACCAACTCGTGCCCCAAATGCACGGCATCATCGCCTTAGACCAGGTACAGGAACACAACTGTGGCACACTCACAGATCGTGTCACAACCCACTTGTCGCACTTGGCCAAACACCACACCCATAAAATCTTCTTTGCCGATTCACGCACCCGCATAGCCGACTTTAAACACGTCATTCTCAAACCCAATCGCACCGAAGCCATCCAGGCCATTGCGCCCAATCACACAGGTGGCATCGACCAAAACTTTCTCGAACAATGTGCGATGACCTTCTCGCAACAAACAGGCAAACCCGCCTTTGTAACCCTCGATGCAGACGGCATATTGGCCACCAATGGCGATACCATCACACACATACCCGGCATAAAAGTACCACCTCCCATAGACATCGTTGGAGCCGGTGACAGCGTATCAGCTTCGGTTGTTTCAGCCTTGTGTGCAGGGGCATCGCTTGCTCAAGCGGCTCAACTTGGCGTGATCGCCTCCTCCATCACCATTCAACAAATAGGCACCACAGGCACTGCGTCTCCAGATCAGATAATCGCTCGCTTCCAAGAAATAGACGAATAGACGGGTTTTTATTTGCAGTTTCGTGGATTCGCCTCTCGTCTTTCCCAAAAGGATTTTATATGGCCACCCAACCCAACTTCATCGTCTTTATGAGTGACGACCACGGTCACGCCGACCTCTCGTGTATGGGCGCAACAGACTTTCAAACGCCCAACTTTGATCGCATGGCCGCACGCGGTGCCAAATTTACACGCTGGTATTCCAATGCCCCCATCTGCTCGGCAGGGCGTTGTGGCATTCTCACGGGGCGATATCCCATCTCAGTCGGCATACCAAGCAACGTAGGCATCAACGCCGATGGCCTGTCACCCGATGTGCCCACCCTGCCCAAAGCACTCAAAGAACTCGGTTATCAAACCTATATGTCGGGCAAATGGCACCTGGGCAACAAAGAACCCTACTTGCCCCATAACCACGGTTTTGACCATTGGTTTGGTTTTAAAAATGGCTGTATCGACTACTATTCACACACCATCTATTGGGCACTCTCTTCGGGCAACCAAGCCCGTCACGATCTCTGGGAAGACGGCAAAGAAATATATCGCAATGGTGAATACTTCATTCACCTCATGCGCGACAAAGCCATCGAATACATTCACCAAGCCAAAGCCGATGGTCGCCCCTTCTTTATGTACATTCCCTTCAACACCCCGCACTACCCCCTCCACGCAGCCGAAACATATATGGAACGCTTTGCACACTTACCACGCGCACGCCAACTCATGGTCGCCATGCTCACCGTTATGGATGACGCCATTGGCGACATCATCAACGAACTTGATAACTTAAACCTTTACGACGACACCTGCATCTTCTTCCAACCCGATCACGGCCCCTCATCCGAACCGCGCAACTGGACCGATGGACGCGACGATCCCTACACCGGTGGCAACACAGGCGGTCTGCGTGGTCACAAAGCATCACTTTGGGAAGGCGGCATTCGTGTGCCCACCCTCATGAGCTGGCCCAACAAATTTGAAGGTGGCAAAACCATTGATGAAATAGGCATTGGCATGGACATCTTCCCCACCATTCTCACCGCGGCTGGTGGTGCCCCCTCACAATACAACCTCGACGGCACAGACATCTTACCTATGGTCGTCAACGAAACACCATCGCCACACGGCGACCTCTTTTGGACACGCGGCAACAAAGGCGAAACCCGCGTTATTCAACGCGACCGCTGGAAACTCCATCTCGACGGCGACGACATTCACTTATGCAACCTCGACACAGATCGCGGCGAAACCACCAACGTCGCACAAGAACATCCCGACCGAACCCAAGACATGCTCAACACACTTAATGCGTGGCATCAATCAGTCACACAATAGTCTCTCTCGATCAAAGGAAAAAGATGACCACA
>JAYODI010000033.1:0-2839 GCA_038279365.1 Candidatus Latescibacterota bacterium
GCACCAGAAGTACGGATGCTATTGGGCACGGTGCCAGCGGCCAAAGCGGCAATATCTGGATCCAATGCACCAAAGACCACATTCTTTTGATCACCAATGATCGACTTCACATAATCAGCAGAAGGCACAAACATGTCGCCAAGCACTTCAGGATTGACAACCCGATTGGGGTCAACACCAAAGAACTGAGCCATTTGTTGTACGCTTTCTTGTGTAAAGACACGCTTGCCAGAGGCAACAGGATTTGATGCCAAATTACCAGCTTCAGCGGTTACAGCCCAACGTGTGGCTACATTATCCGTAACTGGAACAACAGCACGGGCAATATCTTCACCAGTTGTGGCGGTTGAAGGCACAGCGTCAATCGATGTCCAAGAAACCCACTTCTTCACTGCTGGAGAAACAACAACAACGTTGCCATTTGCATCCAAACCAGTGGTCACATCCAATTCACGCCAGATGCGATAAGAATGCACTCTGTTATGATCTGTTGAGTGGGGGAAGTTCACCATTACGTAGAAGCCTTGGTCACCTGCACCATTGGCACCTTGGTAATCTTGAACCACGAGGTTCTTAGGAGCTGCAGGGGCACCACCAGGGCCAATAACAACACCGCTGGCACTCCAAGACACAGTTACCGAACCTTTGGCTTGCAAGTGTTTGAGGGCACCCGTTGTGTCACCAGACACATTGATGGTGCGAACAGAAATGGTCAAGCCTGTGCCATCACCTTGAGGCGCAACGGCAGTGAAGGTTGAACCACTGGCCATCACAGCTTGTGCACCACTGGGTACTTGAGCACCACCTTGGTTAGAGCCAAATTCAACAAAGATTTCTTCGAGAAGATTCCTTGAGTTGAGTTTGACCAAACGTGTATCCAACAGTTTCAATGAGTCAGCACCTGTTGGTGTTGCAGTGGAAAAGCCACCACCTTCAAATACCTTCAATGAGGGGTTGCCCCAAGAGTCTGTTGGTGTGACTTTCACTTGGAAGTCACCAGATACACCAGCGGCAACTTCGCCACCTTCCATTGCGACAACCATAAACTTGCGCATATCGGCTTCGTCAACGGTCAGTTTTGCTTTGCTACCTTTAAAGTTAACAACCTTTGTGGCATTGCCATCAACGATGGTCGTGCTGGTATCTTCAACCACAACAGAGAAGTTATTCAATGCTTTGGTTGATTTCACCCAAATGTCACGTGTACCGAGTACCCAATTCTCTGCATCGAGATTGGCAGTACCATTTTTGTTGTCTGTTACACCACTACCCCAGAAAGAGACACCGCTAACGTCGTTCTCATCCACGCGTACCAACACACCCGATTTGCCATAAGTAACGGCAGCACGAGTGCCAGCAGCTTGACGTGTCAACTTGCTATCAATTGCGGTAACAGTCAACTTCATACCTTGACCAGCCAAGACCGAATCTTCAGCTTCTTTCACAATGAAAGAGTCTGCGACAGGGTTATTAAAGGCTTTGTCAAATGTCAAGGTGTCCTTCTTTGTCACATTAACGTTTTTGGCCAAGTCACGAATAAAGACTTGGAAAACGTATTTTTCCAAATTCAACAACGAATCTTGTACGGTTACTTGAATATCTGAACCAACCGTTGTCAAGCGAGAAGCGCTGACCGATTGCGTTGTCACATCACGTGGAGAGCCACTGGCCTGCACAAAACGCACAGAAATGGAATCTGCCACTTCGCTGATTTGGAAAATAGGATGACGTGTGATGTTGTTGATCTTATTCTCAGGCAATGAAGCAGAAGTTGGGAAAATATTCGTCACATCAGGAGCTACTTGGTCATGGATAACCTTGGTAACGGTTTTTGTTGACTTGTTTCCAACACTATCCAAAACCACCACACTCAAATCAACTTCTTTACCAGCTTTTTGAGCCTTAGAGGCAGAAAAGCTATCAGTTGTCACAAACGAGACGTCGACGGTTGTGCTGGTTTGACCGTAATTAGCGGTATCTTTACCAACAATCGCCCAACGTGTCAAAACGCCTTCACTCACTTTAAACTTCAAAGGTTGAAGGGCGTGGGTATTGCCAGGATCATTACCATCATTATTCACCAAACTGATTGTTGTATCAGTACGACCCGTAAACCGCCTACCAGTACTGTCAGGATATGACAATGTAACTGTTGGCGCATCGGAGTCGAACACATACGTGATATTTTGGGAGAAACCAATGGCAGAAGCAGATGTTGCAGCAGTAGCACCCAAGTTACCAGCATTGTCAACCAAGAAGGCAACAACTTTGGTACGCAAGTTGGTTTTTTTACCTGCAATGGTGAACTGACCTGCGGCCACATTAAACGAATCACGCAAGGCACCTGCTTTTGTAATAACTGTAGCAGCATCAAATGACTTGCTGTACATGGCACTATCAGGATGGACTTGTGAGATTTCGTAAAGACCCATTTTGACAGACTCTGCGTTGAAGTTTTGTACATTCATTTTCAACTTAACTTGGTCGCCAATTTTGAAAGCACGGCTTGTTGTACCTGGGAAATTGGTCTTAGAAGCAGCTGTATCAACCAAAACGCTGTCAAAAACCGCACCGTTTACAGGACGTTGACCGTCAACTTTCACAAACTTTTTGTCACCCACAGGATCCGTAAACCCTGATACACTACTGATGGGTGTTAAATTCAAGTTGTTCAACTTATCAAGTGCATTCGACGTGTTCGCCGTTGTGCTCACAAAAGCAGTAGCAACCACACTATTTGCTTCTGGATCACCAACGGTCACGGTAAATGTGAACTTGAATGTGTCAACAGCACTACCGGTTGATACACTTGAAGCAAACAATGTATCAACAAAACGAC
>JAYODI010000033.1:2939-41264 GCA_038279365.1 Candidatus Latescibacterota bacterium
TCAACAGCACTACCGGTTGATACACTTGAAGCAAACAATGTATCAACAAAACGACCATTCAAACCGAGCGAGTCGGCAGAAAAGGAACCAGTTGTCAACGAAGACGTGTTACGAGGCGCAAGCGTATCTGCACGCAACGCCACAATTACGGTATCAAGGCCAGGTGCCAAGCTCTTAGTGCGAAGCACATTGACCTTAATTGTTTTTGAAATGCCCACCCATGTCGCACTATCTGGCGACACAATACGAACACGAACGCCTCTTGGGGCAGCTTCTTGGGCAAACGAATTGTTCGCACCGAAAGAAAGAAGCAAACCAGCTAAAAGGCACAGAGTCTTTTTAAAACGCATCTTATCGACCTCCTCAAACCAATAGGATCGATACAATATCACATTGATTGATTTATTGGAAATTATTCACTTTAAACTACTAATTATTAAAAACATTCTGTCCATTCCTTATCCAAACCACAAATGACTCAAAAAAACAACAACTTACGGGGTGAGAGCCATAACAAAATCTGATTTGAAGTTTGAAATACACAGATACTACAACAACAATTTTAACTTACGATACCATCCCTCCCTTCCTCAGGATTTTTACTTTCTTAAACATCTTTAACTTTCTGTTTTTAAAAAATTTGCAATAAACATACACATTACAAACTGCCCCGCGACACCTCCTTCCACACCAAAAGCCCTAAATACAACGCGTCTTTTAAAAATGCCAAAACGCGTAGCAAGGGCACATCACTTATACCTCGTGAGTCATTTTAAATATTCAAGCCACAATATAGTCTCTCACAGGTTACAAAGATGGACTAAGTATATGCAATCAAAAACTCTGTGTCAAGTTTTTTTTAAGTGCAATTAGGGCATGTCAATGACGTCCAAATGACCATTTTACATGTATTTTCATCGATTTTGAAGTGTCAGTTCCAACCGATCTATTTCGTCTCTTAACTGAGCTGCTTCCTCATATTCTTCACGGGCAACAACGTCCTGTAATTTTGCCCTCAACACCATCACGCGCTGTTCAGTAAGGTCAGAACTTGTTTCTTCTGCTCCAATTAACGCTTCTTCTTTGTCTACATATGCCACATCTGTTTCTTGTATGTTATTTTCTATAGGCAGTGCCGCCTCGGCAATGACACTATCTGCAACAAATATAGGGGCTTTTATCCGTAAAGCCAAGGCAATGGCATCACTCGGGCGAGAATCAAGGCGCAAACGTGCTTCACCTTTTATAAGCTCAATCTCAGCATAAAATGTTTCTTCTTTGAGCGTATGAATCAAAATCTGCCCGACCTTGACATCAAACCCATCCAAAACAGACCCCAACAAATCATAGGCAATCGGGCGTGGCGGTGGATCGTTATATAATGCCATAAAAATGGCAGTTGCTTCAAAATTACCAATTGCAATAGGCAAGTAAAAACGTTGTGTTTTATCTTGCAACCAAACCAAAGGGTGGTTGCTATTAGGCTCAGGCTGGACCGCTACCACTTCCATTTCAACCATGGTATAAGACCTTCCTCTACAATAGATACGTAATTATAAATATACCTACAATTACCAAATACGTCACGATTTAATATAGATTGAATAACAAATAAAAATCAAGCGAAAATTAGGCTTTATATAGTAAGAAAACTTGTCAATAAAATCCTGCCATATTAGATTATATATTGATATAAATCGACACCCTTCCAACTGAAATGCTTGATCATCCCCAACCTAAGGATTTATAGATGAAACAACGATTCGCTCTTTTTTTTCTTAGCCTGATGTATTTACCCCCAACTATCATATCCGCTGGCCCACCCTTGCTAAATTATCAAGGACAACTCACTTCAAAAAATAATGAAACACTTGCCAACCCCATAACCATCCTATTTGCGATTTACGACACCCCCGACGCGGGCCAACCCCTGTGGCAAGAAACGAAACTCATCACACATAACAACGGCATCTTTCACACACTTTTAGGAAGTGATTCTCCCATACCCCCCAATTTATTCTCAGAAGACAATCGATATTTAGAAATTCGCCTTGAAAATGAATCTGCTCTCCAACCCAGACAACGCATTGTCAGCGTGGCATATGCGATTTCAGCCAATAATGCAACAGGTGCGATAACCCCGAAAAGTCTTACCATCGGATCTACAAAAATCGATACCACAGGTACCGTCACAACATCGCACCTAACAACAGACAGTTTAACCATCGGGCAAAAGGGCGTTATTAATCGTCTTGGGCAATGGACAGGTGACCCCATATACGTGCAAATGCCAGGTATGGTTTTGGACACCATTATCGTAAAAAATTTTCAAGATTCATTGTCTTTTGGCTCTGTTGCCTGGACAGATATCGATGGATCATCTGATGTATTCACCATATTCATCAACATCAAAAAATCCACATTTCTCGATATCGAATTTCATACAACAACATCGACCATAGGTGGCACCATCGCAACACGATTGGTCGTTGAACCCATCGACCCCAAAAATAATCCATTGGAAAATGTCAGCAATATTTCCCGATTTGTGCCCCATAACACATCAGACGTTGGTAGCCTCAGCAATCAGGGTGTTGTAAAAGTAACACCAGGATTATACCGTGTTTTTGTGCAAGGTCGTATAGAGGGATTGGGTAATTTTCAAACAGGCATATTAACAGTGCGCGCATACAGCAAATAATTAACCAGTAAATGCCGCAGCAAAAAGCAAAAAATCGGAAAAACCTACTTCGCCATCGCCATTTAAATCCAGCGCGACATTATATCCTGCATCTGACTGACGGTGCCCAAATCCATTGGCAAAAATGATAAAGTCCGAAAAATTAACAACACCATCGCCATTAAAGTCTGCCGGTATTTTGGAGAGTTGTGATTGAGAAACAAGCCCAACAGAAAGGCTATGAATATTGTTAGACATGACACCTGTTTGCAATCCCATATCCAAAGAGCCCACCAATATAATACGGGCTGGGATGGCTTGTTTATGACGAACACCATTCATCAATGTATCAGCCTGCAAGTTTTGAATTACTAAAAAAAATAACAATATTATAATACAATAATATTTCATCATAAAGTTCCTACCAGAAATCTTGACAGATGGAATAGGGCAATGTATCATGCTGTCTAAAGGTAAGAAATATTGGCAACCAATCAAATTCTATTTATAAAAATACTCAGTAGGAGTGCCCATGTCATCACCATGTTGTGGTGCCCAACGCCCCAAAACATCTACAAAACGTATATCCAAAAAACACCGGTCTAAATCGCGCAAAGACACTTCTCTCAAAGGCATGGTATTGATTCCTGGTGGCACATTCAGAATGGGAACCAATGATGCTGAAGGCTTTCCAGAAGATGGAGAAGGACCCATTCGCCCAGTCACGATTAAATCTTTCTACTTAGACAGTTGCGCTGTAACAAATGCACAATTTTCCAAATTTGTCACTGCAACAAAATACAAAACGGAAGCCGAATTATTTGGCTGGTCGTTTGTTTTTCATTTGCTGGTATCTGTAGAAAACGCCAAAAATATTTCACAGACCGTCATTGACACACCATGGTGGTGGGCCGTAGAAGGTGCGTCTTGGCATCAACCAGAAGGCCCCAAATCGCATATCAAAACCCGATGGAACCATCCTGTCATACATATCTCTTGGAATGATGCTGTTGCCTATTGTGATTGGGCAGGCAAACGATTGCCCACAGAAGCCGAATGGGAACGAGCCGCCAGAGGCGGACACGAAGATTTACGTTACCCTTGGGGAAACGATCTCACGCCCAACAACCAACATCTGTGTAATATTTGGCAAGGAAAATTCCCAGACACCAATACCAAAGAAGACGGATATATAGGAACAGCACCCGTTATGTCGTTTCCGCCCAATGCATATGGCCTTTATAATGTATCGGGAAATGTATGGGAATGGTGTGCCGATTGGTTTAGCCCAGACCACCACATCAGCAACACACAAGAAAATCCAAAAGGCCCCTCGCTTGGACAGTCTCGCGTGATGCGAGGTGGTTCATATTTATGCCATGAATCCTATTGCAATCGTTATCGCGTAGCTGCTCGCAGTGCCAATACACCAGACAGCTCAACAGGCAACCTTGGTTTCCGATGTGCCCGCGATGCTTAAAGCCAAAAAAGGAGCTTCAAATGAATAAAAACCGCCTAACCACACTCTTTGTCATAGGTCTTTTTTTAGGAATTTTTATCTTAGGAAATTATGCCACAGCGCAAACCGCAAGCAAAGTACAACAATGGGAATATACCTTATTAAAACACAGCCCACATCTTACAGAAACAGGTACAGACTTTAAAGAAATTCAAGCAATAGGAAAAGAGGGTTGGCAATTGGCCTCTTCCTATACTTTAAGAGGAGAAGTTGTCATATCCATTTTTAAACGACCCAAATAAAGAAACCTAAAAACATAAAAAAAGGTGCGGAAAGACCTCAGTCCTCCCGCACCTTTTTTTATTATATACACACTTACTCTTTCACAACCCAAACCTTTATTTTTGCTTCTACCTCAGGATGCAAGCGCAAAGCAACATCGTAAACCCCCAAGGCGCGAATAGGCTCTTCGAGTTGTACGATACGTCGATCAATATCAAACCCTTGCTCTTTCAGCAAATCAGCAATTTGTTGCGCAGTTACTGAGCCAAAAATACGATCGCCTTCACCTGCAGTAACAGGCACATTGCAAGAAACTTTTCCCAAAGCTTCAGACAGCACTTCCGCTTCGCGTTTGGCACGAGAGCGTTGCTCATCCCGTTGGCGTCTTACCTCTTTATAAACCGCCATATTACCTTTATTGGCAATAAGTGCCAATTGGCGAGGCAACAGAAAATTTCGGGCAAAACCATCTTTAACCGCCACAATTTCACCAGCGTCGCCCAACCGATCAACGTCTTCTGTTAGAATAACCTTCATGATTCCATTCCTATCACTTTAAGAGAACAAAAACACCATTCAAATATTCTACTTAACGGCATCTGCCACATAAGGCATCAATGCAATTTGACGTGCACGTTTAATCTCACGCACCAAAACACGTTGATGGCGCGCACAAGTACCCGTCATACGACGCGGTATAATTTTGCCTCGCTCAGTTACAAACCGGCGCAAAATGCGTTCACTCTTATAGTCATATACCAATGCTTTATCTTCGCAAAAACGACAAACCTTTACGCGTCCCCGATTCATTCCGAATCCTCCTCTGTATCATCAGAATCCAAATCATCTTCATCCGATTCATCATCTAAATCAGCCGCACTTGTTTTTTTGGCTTCAAAACCACCAGGAACAGTAATGATGAGATGACGTAAAATCGTGTCGTCAAGACGACAGGCACGATCTATTTCTCCAATGACTGCAGGCTCTGCATGAAATTGAACAAATGTATAATCACCCTGCTGACGCTTACGAATATCATAAGCCAACTTACGGGCACCCCATCGGTCAACATTGAAAATTGTCCCATGTTCACCAACGAGGGTTTCATAACGCGCAACAATCTCATCCACACTGCCTTCGGCAAGTTGTGTATCGACGATCAGCGTCATTTCGTAATTCTTTGGCATAAAGCCTCCCCTTGGACATACGGCTCAAAGAAACATGCTTTTGAGCGGGGTTTTAAAAATAAAGTTTCATTTATGCCAACAAAGGTGCCAGCACCAATGAAACCACGGACATCAGCTTAATAAGAATATTTAACGAGGGTCCCGATGTATCTTTTAAGGGATCTCCCACAGTATCTCCAACCACTGCAGCTTTGTGAGCATCAGATCCCTTACCACCCAAATGACCTTCTTCAATGAACTTTTTGGCATTATCTAATGCACCACCACTATTCGACATCATCAATGCCAACAACACACCCGAAAGCGTCGCACCACCCAACATCCCCCCCAACGCCTCTGCCCCAAGTGCAAAACCAACCAAGGCTGGAGTCAAAACTGCAATTAAGCCAGGTAAAACCATTTCACGCAAAGCCGCCACGGTGCAAATATCCACACATCGACGGGTATCTGGCTTGGCCGTGCCTTCCATCAAGCCAGGTATTTCCCGAAATTGGCGCCTTACTTCTTCAACCATTTTAAATGCTGCATTGCCCACACTCGTCATGGTTTGTGCGGCGACAACAAATGGAATCACACCACCAATAAACAAACCAATCACCACCATAGGCTTGGTTAAATCAATAGACTCCAAACCAACCGCTACAGTATATGCAGAAAACAAAGCCAATGCCGTAAGTGCAGCAGAACCAATTGCAAAACCTTTACCAATTGCAGCTGTGGTATTGCCTAAAGAATCTAAACTATCTGTAATCTTACGCGTTTCAGGCCCTAATTCGGCCATTTCAGAAATGCCACCCGCATTATCAGCAATAGGCCCATAAGCATCTACCGCCATGGTCACACCCACTGTAGAAAGCATACCCACCGCGGCAATACCAATGCCATATAGACCCGCAAAATTGAATGCCAAACCAATGGCCGCACAAATTGCTAAAATAGGCAATGCGGCACTTTCTAAGCCGACGGCCAAACCTGCAATCATATTGGTTGCAGCACCCGTTTCTGAAGCATTGGCAATACGACGAACCGGGGGGCCACCCGTATAGTATTCGGTCATCAAGGCTATAACAATACCCGTTATACAACCCGATAAAATGGCCCAAAACACACCCTGTGACAACCCCAAAAAGCCCGTAGCCCAATACGTGCCAAGCAACATTAATACGGCAGCAATATAAGTCGCATAACGCAATGCCGCCTCTGGGTTCATCGCTTGTAAAAGACGAATAGAACCAACACCAATAAGCGAAGCGACCAAACCGATCATGACCACAATCAATGGAAATTGCATAGCGGCCATACGAACCGTTTCAGAATTACCACCCAAGACAGTGAGCAAACCACTACCAGCAGTAGCCGCAATAGCTAAGGTTGCAATAATGGATCCCACATAAGATTCAAAAATATCTGCCCCCATGCCCGCCACATCACCCACATTGTCACCCACATTGTCCGCAATGGTAGCTGGATTACGTGGGTCGTCTTCGGGTATACCCGCTTCAACTTTGCCAACCAAATCAGCACCTACATCTGCGGTTTTGGTGTAAATCCCCCCCCCAACACGCGCAAACAAAGCGATTGAACTGGCCCCCATCGCAAAACCATTAATTACCGCAGACTGATCGGGGTGAGGATAAAAATAAAAAAGCAAGCCCACGCCAAAAAGACCCAAGCTTGCAACCGCCAACCCCATGACGGCACCACCCGAAAAAGCAATATTTAAAGCTTTGCCTTGCCCTTCTTGATTGGCGGCAAAAGCCGTTCTGACATTCGCACGCGTTGCCGCTTGCATACCGATAAAACCTGCCAAAATAGAACAGATGGCACCGCACAAAAAAGCCAAAGCAGTTGCATGGTTGATGCCAAAGTATAACAAGATACTGACAACAACAATAAACACAGCCAAAACCCGATATTCGCGCTTAAGAAAAACCATCGCACCTTCGTGGATGGCCTCTGATATGTCACGCATAAGATCTGTACCAACAGGCTGCTTCACAACGTATGCATATATAATGCCAGCAAAAAGAAGTCCTGCAGCACCTAATATAGGAGCCCAGACCATACCAATCCTCCCAAACCCGCTTAATTAAACCGATTCATTGCTGTTTCAATGCCCAAATGATACCAACTCAAAACACCCGCACCTGCTTTTGCCACATCTAATGCATCCAATTCTTCAGGCAAAAACACCCCTAATACGTGTTCTATCAAATTTTGAGGGTCGGGAGGTAGACCAACACCTATCCGAAGCCGCGGAAAACACGATGAGTTGAACGCATCTACAATAGATCGCAAACCATTATGTCCACCATGGCTGCCATCACGCCGAAAACGCAAACGACCCACATCTAAGTGAATGTCGTCTACTACAGCCAAAACATCTTCAAGAGCCAAATCAAACTTTTCAGTCAAATCAACAACGGCTTTGCCACTGCTGTTCATATATGTGGTGGGTTTAACCAAGAGCAAGCGGTCATCACTTTTAAGCGTGGACCACAAATAGGATGGCTCTTCGTGCCAAACAGCACCAGATGCCAAGTGCTCGACCACCCAGAAACCAATATTATGCCGTGTATGAACATAACGGGTGCCCGGATTGCCCAACCCAACAACAGCCTTCACCAAACGCACTCCAATTAAGCTTCGTCTTCGTCGTCTTTTTTGCCACGTTCAATCACTTCAGGTTCCGTGATTGCACTTTCGGATTCTTCACCATCCGTATCACGCACCACAGTAGGTGCAGCCAAGGCAAATACAGTACGTTCGGCATCAGTAATAATGGTATGTTCTGGGTTTTCTAATGTAATGTCTGACACATGCAACGAATCGCCAATACCAAGAGCCGAAACATCCACTACAACACGCTCAGGAATTTCCGTGGGTAAACATTCTAATTCGATATGATGCAACATTTGCTCTAAAATACCACCTTCATTGCGCACACCATTGGGAATCCCTGCAGATTCTACCATCACTTCCACAACTATTTTTTGCGTTAAATCAATGCAGTGAAAATCAACATGGATCATATTTCCACGCAAAAAATCTTGTTGTAATTCTTTGACAATCGTACTTTGTGTTTGATCGCCTGTTTCCAAATTAATAATGGCATTACGACCGTGTTTGTGAAGGGCCGCTTCCAATGCCTTTGCATCTACAGAACAGGCTATGGGTGCTACTTTTGCACCATAAACAACAGCAGGCAATTTGCCCGCAGCACGCAATCTTTTTGCAACCTGTTTGCCCACCCCAGAACGAATCTCTGCTTTTAAAATCACTTGTTCAGACATAACAACCGTCCTCCATTTCGCCCACAAAAGTTGGGCTCAATACCACAACCTTCAAAGGGGAGACTTAAATCACATTGTTTATTGTATTACAACAGATATTTACGCCAACACTGGATGACACAAAAAAACCCGATATCCACTTTTTTGAAATATCGTGTGTGCTTCACGCGCTTTTTGTTGATCTTCAAACACGCCATAAAGCGTCGAACCACTCCCAGAAAGAGAGGCCACAACAGCACCAGCCTTTTCAAATTCTATGAGAATTTGAGCCACCTCAGGATGGGTTTGAAGAATAAGTGGCAAAAAATCGTTTTGAAGGTGTTGAAAAAGATCGGAAACACAAATTTCTTCAGGACTTACAGAGTCAAGGAAAGTAGCATATCCCCTATTTTCTGTCAAGGCTTTTTTATAATTTGCATAAGCCCAACCTGTGGCAATCTCAAATGTTGGTACAACCAAAACATAGGTAAACGCTGCCAACCAAGGGATATAATTTAGATGCTCACCCCGGCCTTTTACCAAAGCAGTGCCCCTTTGTAAGAAAAAAGGCACATCGGAGCCCAACTGTAAGCCCAAATCGCGAAGTGTATCCAAAGACAAGTTAGACTTCCAAATGCGGTTTAGAGCCAATAATACCGTTGCCGCGTCAGAACTGCCCCCCCCTAAACCTGCACCATAGGGAATCTGTTTTTCAAGGTGAATTTTAACACCGTTATCAATCCCCGTTGCGTGCCGAAATACGTCAACGGCTCGCCACACCAAATTATCGGTATCACAAGACAAATTGGGATCGTCACAAGACAATTCGATTTGCCCCTTTTTGGCAACGTCAAAAACCAATTTGTCATATAAGTCTATGGTTTGAAAAATAGATACGAGATCGTGAAAACCATCAGAACGCTTTCCCATTATCTGAAGACCCAAATTCAACTTTGCGGGTGCTTTTTCAACAACCATATTCTCCAACCTCTCTCACTAACTGCCAAACTTGCAGTTTATCCTTAAAAAACGGTTTACCAACCTCAATGGACAACACACCTGCAATATAAAATGGTGCCATTTTAACAATTGACGCCTCTAAAAAAATATAATACATTGGAGAAACCATTTCACGTGAGCATACATAAACACTAGGAAAATTTCAAATTATGCATACTTTAGTTAAAAAAGTCGTCTCCTTATTCTTTTGTCTTTCCTGCTTCGGATCTCCCCATCTTTATGCACAAGCAACCCAAGTCGAAAACAACCATTTTGAAATTGCCCAACGTATGTTTGGCGATGGTGCTTATGCCAATGCGGCACAAGAATTCAAGCAATTTATCATCAATTTTCCAACCAGTGAACGCTTGCCAGACGCCCTCCTTCGGCTGGGTGAATCTTATGCCCGAGGCAACCAACCAGAAGAAGCCATTACAGCCTATCAGCAGTTTATAGACCGCTATCCCAGTCATTTTGCCGTCTCAAGTGCCATGCGGTCCAAAGCCCAAGCACTTGAACAACTTGGAGAATATAACAAAGCGGGCGTGGCTTACCAAGATGTACATGCCACCTATCCAGAAGGGGAATATGCCATTCAAGACTTGCTTTCGGCGGGTTTAAACTTCCATCGCAGCAAAAATTTGGAAGCCGCCGAACAGGCTTTTGGCATACTCATCCGTCAATATCCACAATCGCCATTGCTCAATGAAGCCATCTATAACTTAGGTCTTGTGTTGCTCGATGCTCAACGAGCCGAAGAAGCCCGCATACAGTTTAATGCCATCGTCAACTATTCAGGCCCAGCAGAACGCAAACCCGATGCCCTCCTTGAAATAGGCAAGATTGCATTGGCACGCGAAGATATTGCCGAGGCCAATCGCATCTTTGAAAACCTAAGAACGAGCTTTCCCAAAAGCCCGTCGGCCGAAAACGCCTATCTCGTTTTAGGAGGATGGTATGCAAACACAGCAGACTGGGCCGGGGCAGAAACCACTTATCGACTTGCAACCACCAACTTACCCCGCAACACCCGAAGAGAACAAGCTATTTTAGGGCGCGCCAATGCATTGCGCCAGCTCAACCGCAGTGACGAAGCCCTCAAACTCTATACCGACTTTCTAAAAGCTTATCCCAACAGTCCCTTTTATGCCCATGCCAGACTCGGGCACGGGCGTTCTTTTGCAGATCTCAAAAATTACCGAGATGCATTACAAGCCCTCAAACGCCTTCAAGAGTCTTTTCCCAATACCGACGTCAGCACGCAAGCCTACGGAGACATTGGCAACATTTGGCGCATATTGGGTACCCCCCAAAAAGCCCTATCGGCCTACCAAACATATGAAACCAAAATACAGTCTGATGTCGAAAAAGCTTCTGCACGCCTCCAAATTGCGCATATATACGAAGACTTAAGCTGGTATGATTTGGCAGCCGAAAGCTACCGCCAACTCATTCGTGGCTCAGTTGACCATTATGCATCAGAAGGCCAATTTGGCTTGGCCAGCGTATTCGAAAAAACAGGCCAAACCCAACTGGCCTTGCGCGAGTATCGCACGTATCTCAAAAATTATGCTGACAGCCCTCAAGCCGAAAATGCCGAAGCGCGTATCCAACTGCTTGAGATGTTTTACTTGCCCACCCAACAAGAAATCACTTGGATAGAATTACTGGCCAATTTACCCGCCCTGACATCCGACCCCATATCCAGATTTCAATTGGCCAAATCTTTACATGCACGCAAAATGTATGAACAAGCATCAAAACAGCTTGAAGCCCTATTTCCACAAGAAACAACACCCGAATGGGCCGATGAAGCCCATTATTTATTGGGTGAAAACCATCTTAAATTGGCCCAAAAAAGGAAACTTGAAAAACAATTGGAACAGGCCAAAATACATGAAATAAATGGGCTCAATCATCTCAAAAAGCTCGTAGAAGAATTTCCCCAAAGTGACTGGGCAGATGATGCAGCCTTGTCTATTATCGACCTTGAAACAGCAACATTGCCAGATTCTACGCGTGTAAAACAACAGTTGGATTTATACACCAATTTCCAAACCACCTATCCCAAAAGCAACCGTCTCAACGACGCCAAATTGCGTATTGCTGATACCTATTTGCGTTCCAACGACATCGCCAATGCATATAAAATTTATCAAGCCATACAAGCCCAAACCAACAACCAATCCGACAAAGAACGTGCTACCTATGGCATTGGCATCTGTCAAACCCGCTTGGGTAATCCATCTCAAGCTGAAGACATTTTGCGCGACTTCCTTTTTGAATATCCACAAAGCGATCTCACCGCTCATGCACGTTTCCAATTGGGTCAAATTTTGTTGCGAGACCTCAAATATTATGCCAGTGCAGCAGAAGAATTTACAGAACTCTTAGCCGCACCCTCATCTTTAGAACTCGAGCGCGCCAGTCGTGCTTTGTTGGCGGAGTGTTATTTCCAACTCGAAAACTATGCACAAGCCATTTCTATCGACGAAACATTGCTCAGAAGAGAAGCCACACCAAGCCTCTTACGACGCCTTGCAAAATCGTATTTTAACAACAACCAACACGACAAAGCCGTGGCAACCTATGCACAGTTTTTGCGAAAGTTTCCCAAAGAAGCTGATGCCGATAGCATTGCATTTACTAGAGCAGAAAGACTGGCCTATCTCAACCGCATTCCCGAAGCCATCAATGCCTTTCAAGAGTTTTCGAGCAAATACCCCAACAGCTCACTCAAAACACAGGCCAATCAGGCCGTGGGTGATTTGTTTTTCCAAACAGAAAATTATGCCAATGCCATTAAGGCTTATGCACAAATACCCCAAACGTCGCGCAATGAAACCGTTGCTGCACATGAGGTCTTAAGCCTCTTTCGTATCAAACGCATCAAAGAAGCCGATCAGGCTGCGGGGCAATTCAAAAAGACTTACAAAACAGCCACCGAGTGGTTGGCCCAATTTGAAGTAGAAGAAGGCAAATATCAACTGGCCACCAAAAACCCCAAAAAAGCACGGCAAATATTTGAAGACGTCATCAAAAAATACCCACAAACTGAAGCACGAGCAGAAGCCAGTTATTATATCATTCGCGCCTATTACAACGAAGGCCCTGACAAAGAAGGCAAAAACGAACCCTATCACGACGCACTCACACAATTTGTACGCAATTTTGCCGACAACACCCATTGGGTAGATGCCAATTTAGAGCTGGCCAAGTTGTGGGAAGACAATGAAGAATATGCCAGCGCAGCCACATTTTATCGCAACGCCTTAGACAAAGGGGTTGAAAAATCCAGAAAACCAGAACTCCTTTATGACTTGTCTCAATGCTTCAATTATCTCAAATCTTATGCGGTCGGCATTGATTATGCACGCCAACTCGTACAGGAGTTCCCACAACACAAATTGGCCATTGATGCGCGCCAAAAAATAGCAGAAATGCTTCAACTCAAAGGCGACTACGAAGCATCCATTCGCGAATTTTTACCCTTGCTCAAACTGGTCACTTCAGAAGATGAACGCGCCAGCATTCGTTATAGCATCGGTGATAACTATTTTAGAATGGGTGATTACAACAACGCACGCCGTGAATTTTTGTCTTTGCGTTACAACACCAAAATCAGCACCAACTGGATCGCTTCTGCCCAGACCATGATTGCAGAATGTTATGCCAGACAAGGTGATATAGAACAAGCCATTGCAGCACTTGAAGATGTCAAAATTCGGTTTGGTGCAACAAGCAGTTTTGGTTTAGCGGCAGAAGAACGCATCCAAAGCCTAAAAAGTCGTAGTGGTTCTCAATTTTTACCCAGATAAATTCATTATCCACTGGCACAATACAAAAATGGGGAAGCATCACCATCCACTGTATTTTGCCTTCCTTATAAAATCGCACGGTGGGGGGCAACACCATGCATAGTGAACTTCTCAAAAAAGTACCTCTTTTTGAGGGTCTCACCCAAGCAGAACTGGAAGGACTGTCGCAAGTTGCTATATTGCGTGTCTTTCCCAAAGACCGCGTTGTCATTATGGCCGAAGAAGAAGGTGACAGCCTTTTTGTTATCCATACAGGCAGGGTCAAAGTAAGCATAGTAAGTGAAGATGGCAGAGAGGTCATTCTGTCTATTTTATCCCAAGGCAACTTTTTTGGCGAAATGGCCTTGCTCGATGGCAATCCCAGATCAGCCAATGTTACCACCATGGAAGAAACAGAACTCCTGATGGTGCGCCGAGCTGATTTTTTGCGTTTTATTCAACTCACCCCGCAAGTGGCCATTAAACTCTTGGCCGTATTGGCGCAACGGTTGCGTAAAACAGATCGCAAAATAGAAGGTCTGGCATTGTCTGACGTAACAGGTCGCATCACGCAAACGTTGTTACAATTAGCCGAAGAACATGGCACACCAACAGAAGAAGGTATCCTCATTAAAAACCGCCCCACCCACCAAGACCTGGCAAATATGTCAGGCACAACCCGCGAAACCGTTTCACGCATATTGAAACGTTTAGAAACACAAGGATATATCATTCCCAAAAGCAAAGACCTACTCATCACAGGCACAGACCTTCCCATATCTGATTCTTAAACTATGCCAGAAAAAACATCCAAAGAAGCACTTATCGTTGTTCCAGATGCCACATTGGGCCAAACCCTACGCAAAGAACTGGATCTACTCGGTTGGCAAACAACACTCACCAATAGCATTGGCCCAGCCAAAGATCTGCTCTCCCAAAGCAATCTGATTTTGCTTGATGAAAAACTGTTGTCAATGCCTCCCGCTCTATTAACATCTACTTGGATTGACGCGTTTAACAACAAAACATTTATCTTGGTCGCCACAGAAAATGGCATTCAGTTACAAAACAGCAGTCTAAGACCCGATGCCATATTAGATATACCATTTCGTGCACAAGATCTTCGTGACGCACTCCATACCTTAATGGGGCACGCCACTTCTCAAAGTCAAATATTGGGTCGTTCAGAAAGTGCCCAGCAAATCAGGCAAACCATTCGACAAATTGCCCCAACACCCGTGAGTGTACTCATCACAGGTGAAAGTGGTGTCGGCAAAAATCTCGTAGCCGAAGCCATTCATCAACAAAGCCCCCGACGCGACAAAAGCTTTCAAACCATTAACTGTGGTGCCATTCCCGAAACTTTGCTCGAAAGTGAGCTCTTTGGCCACGAAAGAGGGGCATTTACCGACGCACGTACCCAACGACAGGGCATCTTTGAATCGGCCAATGAAGGCACAATATTTCTCGATGAAATAGGAGAAATGACCCTGTCTGCACAAGTGCGTCTTTTGCGCGTATTAGACACACACGAAATCACGCGCCTTGGTAGCACACAACCCATTCACGTTGACGTGCGTGTCATAGCAGCCACCAATCGCGACCTCCAACAAGCGGTTTCTGAAAAAAAATTTCGCCAAGACCTTTACCAACGCCTTCGCGTGGTTGAAGTAGATATTCCACCTTTGCGCAGTCGCTCAGAAGATATTCCCATCTTGATAGAACATGCCATTCAAAAATACAGCAAAGAACTCAACGTGCCCCCTATCACCTTTGATGAAGAAGCACTCAAAGCCCTCCAAAGGCATACTTGGCCAGGCAATGTGCGCGAGCTTCTCAACTTTATCAATCGCTTAATGGTCTTATCGCCATCACGTCATCTGTCACTTGCCAACATATCGGAACACTTACAAAATATCCAACCCACATCCTCATCCCATTTGCCCATTCATTTGGGTACCACATCTGCTGAATCAGATCGTGACCTGCTGTATTGGGCCATTCTTGAAGTGGCGCGAGATGTCAAAGAACTCAAAGCCTTTCTCATGCGTCAAAATCCATCGACACGCTCATTGCAATCATTACCCATTTTTCAGCCCGACCTGTCTGACCCCGGAACAGAAGTTGAATATACCGAAACAGCTCTCCCCCCAGTTGAAGATGTCATTCGCCCGCTTGAAGACATTGAACGAGAAGCCATTATCAATGCTCTACGCGCCACAGATGGCCACCGCAAAAAAGCCGCCAAACTCCTTGGCATGGCCGAACGCACCCTCTATCGAAAAATTCAGCAATACAATCTATAAAGCGAACAAACGGTAAACGCGAAAAGGCAAAAAGCAGTCTCTCACAAATCAGATTTGATTTGCCGTTTCACGTTTGCCCATTGCCCTTTCACGGCTTCCCATATTTTTCCGGAACCTTCCACGGGTCTCGTGGGTCTAATTGGCGCAAACGGTAAAATCACAGCGCGTATAGAATACATAACATACACACCTATCTCATCATTTCTATCAAGGAGCTTCTATATGAAAACGCACAAAACCATTTGGGTGTGGGCACTGCTCTTGTGTCTGTCCTCGTTCAACACAACCCATGCTGCATTAAGTGCAGAAGAAAAACAAGCCGTTGCACAAGTTAAAGCCTTTAACACAGCATTTAAAGCCATTGCACGCGAAGTCACACCCTCGGTTGTGACCATTAATGTCATCTCAAAACCCGAAGAAAATCAACAAAGAGGCAGACGCATCAACCCTTGGGGCATACCTTTTATGCCCGAAGGAGAAACCAACCCCGAACGTGAAAGTACCGGATCAGGCATCATTATGACCGCAAGTGGATATATCCTCACCAACCACCATGTTGCTGGAAAAGCTGACAAACTCACTGTGCGTTTAAGCGACCATCGGGAGTTTGATGCCAAATTGGTAGGCTCAGACCCACGCACAGATATTGCAGTTATCAAAGTAGAGGCCAAAGATTTAAAACCCGCACTTGTAGGCCAATCTGACAAAGTGCAAATTGGCGAATGGGTGTTAGCGGTAGGTGCACCCCTAAACTTAGAGTCCACAGTCACCTCAGGCATTATCAGCGCAATAGGCCGCGACATTAATATCCTTCGCAATGACAGCTTTAGCATTGAAGACTTTATTCAAACAGATGCAGCAGTAAACCCTGGTAATTCGGGAGGGGCATTGGTCAACCTTAACGGAGAAGTCATCGGCGTCAACACGGCCATTGCTTCCACTGAAATGAGAGGGGGTTTTGTTGGATATAGTTTTGCCGTTCCCATCGATTTGGCCAAAAAGGTCATGGATGACATTGTGAAATATGGCGAGGTCAAACGCGGTATTTTGGGTGTAGCATTAAACGAAGTCACTGCCGGTACGGCCGAAGCCTATGGCCTTGATCGCCCCAAAGGCGTCTTAATTAGCAACGTCTATTCAAATACGCCCGCAGAAAAAGCAGGCCTTCAAAACAGCGACATCATACTCAGTGTAGATGGAAAAGAAGTAAATCGCCCCAACCAACTCCAAAGCATTATTGGTCGTAAGCGACCAGATGACACTGTCACATTGGGTATTTTTAGAAAAGGGAAAAGCCGTACTATCACAGCTACCCTCAGCGATAAAATATCTGAAGAAATGCAACAAACAGCGTCTCGCCCAACCCAAGAACCCAAAGAAGAAGTGTCAGAAATTGGCGTCACCGTACAAGATATTACACCAGAAATTGCCAGTGAAGCAGGCTTGCCAAAAAACACAGAAGGTGTTTTGGTCACCGAAGTTTCAAGCCAAGCCCGACGCGCAGGCTTTGTGCGTGGCGATGTCATACAAAGTGTTTTGCAACACCCATTTGAACAAGAGATTCGCTCTGTAAAAGAGTTTGAGACCGCACTTGAAAAATTAGAAAAAGGCCGATATGCCGTATTTTATGTTGAAAATGGTGGGCGACGAAGACCAGTTGAAATGCGTATACCACAATAGACTTTCCAGTCAATAGTTCGTAATTTTTAGGGGCAGGTTTTTATAACCTGCCCCTAAATTATTTTAATCTCAACCATTCAAAGGATCATACATTGTCTCAAGAAGCACGACTCATTATTGCAGATAGTGAAACCAATGCAGACCTTTATTATGCCACAGGCTTCTTTGCACCCGACGATTTTATTTTTTTACAAACACCATCTGAAAAATTACTCCTCATATCAGATTTAGAAATTGACCGAGCAAAATCTCAATCTCGGATAGACAATGTACTGTCTCTTTCACATTATCTTGCACGTGCCAAAAATGCAGGCCATGAAACACCCACATCATTAGATGCACTATGCCAACTGCTGGGTGAAAAAAACATACAAAAACTGCACGTGCCACGCACATTTCCAGTTGCGTCAGCAGATCATTTGCGTACCAAAGGATACACCATCACCTTTCCCGAAGAGGCCTATTGGGAAGCACGCGAAATTAAAACACCACAAGAAATCGCTCACATTCGTGACACACAGCAACACACAGAAGTTGCCATAGATGAGGCCATTAATCTGATTCGCCAATCAGAAATCCAAAACGATCTCCTCTACCTCAATGGGCAACCCCTAACCTCAGAAATCGTCAAACATCGCATTCAAACGATATTGCTCGAACGTGAGTGCAATGCGTCTCACACCATTGTGGCCTGTGGCAATCAAGCCTGTGACCCACACAACGAAGGCCAAGGGCCACTCAAAGCACATCAAGCCATCATCATCGATATTTTTCCGCGCTCCAACCGCACGGGTTATTTCGCAGATATTACACGCACCGTTGTCAAAGGGCAACCGTCTGCACAACTTCAACATCTGTATGAGACCGTCCTTGCAGGGCAACAAATTGCACTGGATCACATCAAAGACGGTGCCGATGGCCAAGCTATTCACAAAAAAATCGTAGACCTTTTCGAAAGTCATCACTATAAAACGGGTGAAATCAATGGTCGCATGCAAGGCTACTTTCATGGCACAGGTCATGGCGTGGGTTTAGAAATACATGAAGCACCACGCATTGGTAAAACTGCACAAACCTTGCGCACAGGACATGTGGTGACTGTAGAACCAGGCCTATACTATCCCACCCGAGGAGCAGTACGCATAGAAGACCTTGTGGTCGTAACTTCAAATGGGTGTGAAAACTTGACGACCTATCCCAAATTTTTAAACGTTTGAGAAACCATCGTTCAGGAGTTCACGTGACAAGAATACACATTGGTGTCTTAATCACAATCATCATCTGCACAATAAGTCTTCGATTTTATGGCCTCGATTGGGGAACAAACCACCAAACAGGCCATTTTTATGCCTTTCACCCCGATGAACAAACCCTCATAGACAGTGCTTCACACATTGGGCACAATATGCGTGATATTGTTGCCTCATATGGCAAAGCCCCCATGTATCTGCTGTCCATTACAGCCCACACCATCGGATACATCACCAACACCACGCCTTTTACTGAAGAAACAACGCGATTTACGCATCTCGTTGCACGCAACATTTCGGCCATATTGAGCACCCTCACCGTATGTCTCACCTTTTTAATTGGTCGCCAAATAAGCAACACAACCACAGGTTTGGTCAGCGCATTGTTCCTTGCATTTTGTGCAGGCCACATTCAACAAAGCCACTACTATACCGTTGACATCTCACTCACATTTTGGATCACATTGGCCCTCTACATCGCGCTCCAATTACCCACATCCAAAACCCTTCCCTACATCGCATTTGGCATCGCCATTGGCTTGGCCACAGGAACCCGTTTGGTTGGCATTTGGATGGCCATTCCCTTTGCACTCATTCACATCTTACAGTGGCCACAAAAAAACCAAAGTTTAGAAAAATCCGAATCATCCCTATTCACACGTTTACATCTGCAATCGTCTAACACTTGGAAAAAAACGGGTATAGCGGTTGCTACAGGTATGGTCTTTTTATTCATTTGTGAACCCTTTCTGATACTCGATCCTGCACTCTTTTTTAAGGGCACAGACACTCGCCAACTCGTACCCAGTATGCAAATCGCCCAAGGCGAATTGATACGTATTTGGACACTCTATGATTTTTCCACCACACCCTATCTGTTTTATCTCACACATCTCCTTCGCGATGCATTGGGCTACCCCTTAGAACTAACTGCTGGCATAGGTCTCCTATTGGCCATCTACCATCGCGCTCCTATTGGTCTCATCTTATTAGGTTGGATTATTCCGTATTTTTTGACGGTTGGCGGACTTCATACCAAACCCATTCGTTATGTGACCCCATTGTTACCCTCACTTTGCATATTGGGTGCATATGCAACAAACTTGATCGGTCAAAAACTTCCCAAACACCTCCCATTAGCCCCTTTATTGCCCAGCATGATCATTGCCCTGCCTACTATAATGTATGGCCTTGCATTAACAAGCATCTACGGCAAAGAAGACAGCCGCATAAGCGCTGCCCAATGGATAACACAAAACATACCACAAAATGCCAGCGTGCTCACAGAACCCGGAGGATTTCCAACCACCTGGATGACACCCACCCATCAATACCGTGTCAAAACAGATCAAGCCAGTTATCTGCTCAATACCGAAGGTCTTATTCCTTATTGGGAACAAATCACCTATATCCAAGACCAACTTAAAACCGTCGATTGGATCATTTCCGTAGATGAAAATCGCGCGCGTCAATTTGCAGGTGTCCCTACCCAATATCCAATTGGACATACCTATTATCAAAAGCTCAAAGAAGGTCATCTGGGCTTCACCATTGACAAACAATTTCAAGTGATGCCCACACTTTGGGGATGGTCCTTTCACCACACCGATTCAGATCCTACCATGACAGCTTATGATCACCCACAAGTAACCATCTACAAACGCACGGGTAATGTTGATCAAATCATTGCATCTTGGCAAAAAGAGATCAAACAAGATTCGGCCTACCCAGACCACGCGTTCATCGCCGGTATTCAAGCCTACAAAAATCAAAGTTGGAATGAAGCCCAAAAAGCCTTCCAAAAAGCCTGTGACATACGCCCCAATTATCTACTAAGCCACATCATGATTGTCAACTCACGCTTAAAATCAGGACACGCTCAAGAAGCAGATATATTATGGAAAAAATTAGAAACAGAATTTGGTGGTATTCCCGATGAAATAGGAATGGGATTGTCTAAGGCAGGCTTGTATTACGAAAGCATTTTATACTTAGAACGCAGCTTGGCCCTTTATGCGCAACAAGGATCTCCACCGCTGTGGCTCCCTCAATTATTAGCAGAAAGTCGATATGCTTTGGGCCTTGAACTCATCCAAAAACACCATTACGAAGAAGCAAAAACAGCATTTAAAAAGGTAATTGAATACGACTCAAATCACGGCCTCTCCTATCAAGCCCTCGGCAAAATTTCGCTGCTTCAAAACCAACCCCAAGAAGCACTCGAATTATTAGAAAAAGCACTCATATATAACTTGAAAGATGCAGAAACTTGGTATCTGATGGGGCAAGCATATGACATGCAAAAAAAAACCGATAACGCACAATTTTATTTTCATCAAGCAATGGGTTTGGCACCCCAAGAAAAAAAATACCGCAACACATTTGAAGAATACATCAAACCCAAATGAGGGTAACTAAAAAAAGGGGATTGGGCTTGCGCCCAATCCCCTTTTTCATTCAAACAGCCCTTACAGAGCGTTTCGCACTTCATCCAAATGACTGCGTCGCATGGGATGTCGTAACTTGCTCAACGCTTTTTCTTTAATTTGTCTCACGCGTTCTTTGGTCAAACCCAACGCCTTGCCAATACGCGCCAATGTACGTGGCTCTTGCCCTTCCAAACCAAAGTGCAAACGCAAAACTTGTGCTTCTCGTTCTTCCAATGTATTTAAGACGCGTTCAATAAGACGCCTATCTGAGTGTGCAATCATAACCGCATCAGGCATGGCTTGAGCATCATCAGACAACACGTGGATAGGCGCGTGATCATCTTCGTCCACATCGGCATCAAGTGAACACACATCTTGGGCACGCAAAAGAGTATCTTCGATCATCTCAACCGATACACCCAGCTCTTTTGCGATCAAATCAGGCGAAGGATCAATCACATTGGCATGCCCAAGTTGCTTTAACAGTTTGGTGATACTGCTGAGTAATTTCACTCTGTTTGCAGGCAAACGCACCAAACGCGATTCCAATGTAATGGCATTGTAAATCCCTTGCCGAATCCACCAATGTGCATAAGTAATAAACTTAAACCCGCGCGATTCATCAAACCGTTCTGCCGCCTGAATCAATCCCACATTGCCAGCACCAATTAAATCTTCTAAAGGCAAACCACAATTTTGATATTCACTGGCAACACGCACCACAAAACGCAAATTAGCAGCCACCAATTCGTTACGAGCACTTTCATTGCCTTCACGAATCAACTTGGCCAATCGCACCTCCTCTTCGGAAGGCAGTGGTTTGGCATCAGAAATATCTTGAAAATAAATATCTAAAATCTCACTATCCCAAGCAGAAACAGTTGCCATTGGACGCATCCTTTCAAAAACAGGTCAAAAGAGAATCGCTCTCTCTCTTGTCTCGCGAGATCACCAGTGTGCGCTCACGGGGCAAGAGGCAGATGTTTTTGTCATAATGCAACCCTTGTGCCAAAAATATTCCTTTGTTTTAAAAAATTATTAAGTATTTGTTTTTTAAGATCTTATACATTTTCGTTTGATAATTTTGTTTTTTGTAAACACCAAAGGCCTATAACAAAACGTTCTACTTTTTCTTAAAAGTAATACGTTGTGTGAGACGTTGATTTTATTCATCACTGGTGTTATCTTGAAAGCCCAAGCCCTTATCCGTTTTTAGACCAGGAGTTTTTATTTATGCGTATCATCACTTGGAATGTAAATGGCTTACGCGCAGCCATTCGCAAAGGCATTCAAGAGCACCTCATTGCGCTCAATCCCGATATCATCTTATTTCAAGAAGTTCGTGCACTGCCTGACCAACTCCCCTCAAAATGGGCAAACCCCGATGGGTGGCACACCATTTGGCATCCAGCACAAAAAAAAGGATATTCAGGCACAGCCATTTGGTCACGCCATACCATTCAAGAAAAAGAACGTGGTATCGGTATAGAAGACGTTGAGGGTCGTGTCATCCATGTATCTACAGCCGATGTAGAAGTGGTCAGTGTTTATTTGCCATCGGGTTCTTCTGGCGAAGACAGACAACAAATCAAAGAAAACTGGATGGCCCAATTTCGGCCTTGGGCCGACACCCTCGTCAAAAAACATACTCCCGTCTTAATGGGAGGAGATTTTAATATCGTACACACCGCGCAAGATATCTTTCATGCCAAAAGCAACGAAAACACATCGGGCTATTTGCCCCATGAACGCGAATGGATCGGAGCCTTAATTCATTCAGGATGGCATGATTTCTTACGTGAAAGTGTGGGTGATATTCAGGGGCCTTATTCGTGGTGGTCCAACCGAGGAAAAGCCCGCGAATTAGACCGTGGTTGGCGAATTGATTATTTACTTGGCAACGCAGCCACTGCCAAACGCTTTCAATCATCACATATCCATCGCGATGGAGGGCTCACCATTTCAGATCATGCGCCCGTTATCGTTGACTTAATATCATAAAAACCACTTTATCACTTTTATAAACCCATCCAATGAACACATCAAAAACCATTGCCATCGCAGGGTGTGGTGGCTATATCGGCACACATATGACCCAAGCCGCACGTGCTCCAACAATTGCGCGCAGTTATCGCACAGCACTCGAATCGGGGCACCTGCCATTATATCGCCAACACACGGGACGTGAGTGGTTGGAAAAACATATTATCGATCCGATCATCGACGCAGCTGAAGGTCTGCGCACACATATGGATCGCCCTTGATTTCACCCAACAACTTGGAAGAAAATATCATGCTCAACAGCGAAAACTATGATGCCTTTATCGAAAAACAAAATCGTCTATATCAGGCTTTTTCAATTGTTGGAAATCTGGTCTTACCCTTAGAAGACGAAGACCGCATTTTAGATGTTATGGTAGAGCAACTCATTCGTGCTGCACGAATCCGTTCGTTAATGCTTTCATTGGTCTACGAAGACAGAAACTTTCTTGAAGTTGTCAGGGTTGCCAGTTTTAACAACCTCACAGAAGAAGGACGCTTAACCCCACGTTCAACACCCAGTATAAAACGATATACGAATAGACGTTCCAATCTCACAGACACAGATTCCATTGCCTGTTTTGCTGCCTTAAATGGACGCATTGTTATTGTAGATGGCAAAGACAAACGGGTTCAGTCATTACCCGTTGACAAAGAAGATAAATGGGAAGGCAAAGTCGCTTACTTTGAGCGCTTGCAATACAACAGCGAATGTGTGGCCGTATTAGCAGGGGCTTGTCCATTAGATGAAGAAGCAACCGCTTTAGATTGGATTCAAGACACCATGCCATTGTTGGAACTGATCTCCGCCCAACTCAAAACACTCCGCTTGCTCAAGGAACAACGCTTTTTAGCCTATCGTCCACCCATAGAAGTCAATCTCTCTGCCCAAGAAAACGAAGTTTTGCGCCGTGTGGCACTGGGAGAATCCGCCACACAAATTGCAGAAGAAATGGATTTATCGCCCCGAACAGTACACACATACAAACGCCGTATCTGTAAAAAACTCGATCGATACAGCCAAGCAGACCTTACACGATATGCCATCATGACAGGGCTTATTCCCTTGACAGATCGCTAAAAATCAATTTTGTAAGTATAATTACCTACAAAATTGCAGAAAATACGTACAAAAAATCCCAATATTTGTCTGGATTTGACCTCCCTGTTTTTGCTATATTTGGTAAGCACTTAAATCGCAATGATGAACGTGCCATCAAGACGGAGCTATCGGGGAAGCTTCGTCTTTTTTATTATGCTCGCGTCCCTTAAGAAGATTTCGATGTTTGATCAAAATCCTTTCACCCGCTGGTTTGGCATAGATGAAACCATTGCGCAACAAATTTTGTCCGAAGCCTTGTCGCGTGGTGCAGATTTTGCCGACCTGTATTTTCAGCACACCAAGGCCACTTCACTCAGTTTAGAAGATGGTATTATCTCACGCGCCAATACAAACATTGAGCAAGGTGTGGGCATTCGCGCAGTATTGGGTGACCAAGTCGGTTATGCCTATAGTGAAAACTTAGACGTCGAAGCCATGAAAGCCGCAGCACATACAGCAGCAGCCATAGCAGAAGGCGCACAACATGTGCCTCCCCAAAAAATTCAATTACGTAAACCTCAAAATTATTACGCCATAAACCGCCATTGGGATGATGTAAGCATTGCCGAAAGGCTGCCCATTATATCGCAAGCAGAAACCATCATTCGCCAAATGGAACCCGCAGTTGAAAAAATATCCATAAGCTGGTCAGACAGTGACGAGCGTGTACTCATTGTGACCAGCGATGGCATCTACACCACAGACCGTCGCCCAATGGCAACCCTTTATTGTTCTGTAACGGCACAAAAAAATGGCCTACGTCAAAGCAATGGTGCATCCGTATCCCGAAGAGAAGGCATGAGCTGGTTTGATGAGGCACACATTCGCCAGGTGTGTCAAAAAGCCGTTGATCGAACCATGATTCTCTTTGACGCACGCAGACCACCAGCAGGTGAAATGCCGGTCATCTTGGCTGCGGGCGCTTCGGGCATCTTGCTTCACGAAGCCATCGGACATGGATTAGAAGCCGACTTTAATCGCAAAGGCACATCCATTTATTCCACAATGCTCAACACCAAAGTAGCCCCCGACTTTGTTACCGTTATTGACGACGGCACACAAGACAACGACCGCGGTGCACTCAATATAGACGATGAAGGGCAACCCACCGAACGCACCGTACTCATTGAAAAGGGTGTGCTCAAAAATTATCTTCACGACCGCATCTCAGCCAAACATTATGGTGTTTCAACCACAGGTTCAGGGCGTCGAGAAAGCTTCCGACACGTGCCCTTACCACGCATGCGATCAACCTACCTGCTCGATGGACCACACACCAAAGATGATATCATTGCTTCCGTAGATCACGGCATTATTGCCGACACCTTTACAAATGGCCAAGTTCAAATTGGTGCGGGTGATTTTACATTCTATATTAAAAATGGCTGGCTCATTGAAGGAGGCGAAATTACCGCCCCCATTAAAGACGTCAATATCATTGGCAATGGCCCCGATGCACTCAAAAATGTTGCTATGGTTGCCAATGATTCAGAACTTGACGATGGCAGTTGGACCTGTGGCAAAAGTGGCCAAGGTGTTCCCGTATCTATGGGCGTGCCCACCATGTTGGTCAAAAGCATGACTGTTGGTGGCGTTAACCAATAACACTAAAATTCATCACATCACCCAATAGGATCAACGATGGAACAAGACTTACTTAAACAAGCCCAACAAGCCGTTGATTTGGCCAAACAATCTGGTGCGGCAGATGCCATTGCCAATGTGAGCGACAACAACAGCACAGAATACACCTATCGCGACAGTCACATTGAAGAAGTCAAACAAAGTGTGAGCCGTGGACTCAGCCTTCAAATTTATGTAGACGGCCGTTATTCAACCCACCAAACCACAGACTTGCGCCCAGAAACCTTGTCGCAATTTGTAACAGATGCCGTGGCCCTCACCAAACACTTGTCACAAGACCCTTATCGCGTTATTCCTGAAACAGTGTTATACAACAATCGCCCCGCCATCGACTTACAAAACAATGACCCCACCGTGCGCGACTTGCCCCGCGAAATTTGTTTAGACTGGCTCAAAACCATGGATGCAGTGACCCATACCCACGAACGTGTAATCAGTGCATCAAGTTATGTATGGTATGGGTGGAACACATCGGCCCGTATCAGTTCAAATGGTTTTTCAGGTACGCAGTCTGGCACTTCTATAGGTTATGGCGTAAGCGTGACCCTCAAAGAAGGCGAACATGGTCGCCCCGAAGCATCTCGTATTGTACGCAGTCGACATCTATCAGACTTACCCTCACCCGATCAAATTGCCCAAGAAGGTTTAGACCGTGTTTTATCACGTTTAGGCAGCACCAAAGCCAACAGCATCAAATCAACGTTGGTCATAGATCCCGAAGCAGGCGGGCGCATATTTGGCTCCATTTTGAGTGCCTTACAAGCACATACCGTACAACAAAATCGCTCCTTTCTTGCAGACAAAAACAACACCCAAATTGCAAACCCCCTCTTAACCCTCACTGATGATCCGCTTAAAATAAGAGGGTTGGCATCACGCCACTACGACAGTGAAGGCATCTCTGCAAAACAACTGCCCATCATTGAAAAGGGTGTACTCAAAAACTTCTATGTCGACACCTACTACGGTCGTAAACTCAATTGGTCACCCACCACAGGCCGGTCATCCAACATCACATTTGCTTTGGGCAACCAAAACTTAACCCAACTTATTGCCGATGTTGCGCAAGGATTTTATATTACATCTTGGTTGGGTGGCAATGCAGATTCAACAACGGGTGACTTCTCATTTGGTTTTAGAGGCCATCAAATAAGCAATGGCCAACTTACCATGCCTGTTTCAGAAATGAATGTCACTGGCAACTTTATCACCCTGCTTAACAATCTCGTTGCTGTTGGCAACGACCCCAACCCATATAGCAGCATGCAAACACCCACTTTGGTTTTCGAAAACGTCGAATTCAGTGGCAAATAATTCACATCCCCACATTTCTAACACAATAAAAAAGTGCCCACCGTCAGGGCACTTTTTTATTGCCTATACCATTTGGTTGCTTATACTGCATCGGGTAGAATAACCAACCTATATTGGAGAGAAATCATGAAAGGCGACATCATCACATTTGATGTAGAAAAACGCAAAGACCCACAAACAGGGGTTGAAGTAACACGCGTAACCGATAATCAAGGAGAAACAGACCACCCTTATTTCACAGCCTCACAAATCACATCAGACAGCACACAGCTCATTGTCTTTAATAACCGCACAGGGGTCAAACAACTTTATGCGATCAGCTTAAACGAAGGCAAAATGATACAACTCACACAAGAAGCAAAGGGTACCAACAGTGGGTGCTTGGATATAAACAATCGAAAAGCCTATTATTTTGGTGGTCGCACACTCAAATCGGTCCATCTCGACGACCACACTGAAGAAGAACTGATGGACATACCCGAAGGATTTGAGGCGGCCAGTTTGTCATGCACCAATGATGGCCGTTATGTGGCTTTTACCATGATGGAAGTGGCCAATATGGAATTGTGTACCTTCCCTTTCGAATCCGAATACCAAGGGGGTTCCAAAGGGTTTCGCGAAAAGTTTTTTCGTTGGCCCAGCAGCGTCATCATGCGCTTTGACACAGAAAAACAAAGCCCCTATGTGGTCACAGGTGAACTCCATCGCATGACCCACGTCATCATTCATCCCTTAGATGGCAACGTCGTTCTCTTTTGCCACGAAGGTCCTTGGCAACTGGTTCAACGCATGTGGGTTGCCAAAGTATCTACAGACGAAGTCACCCCACTTATCGAAACCAAACGCAATCTCGAACGGGCAGGACACGAATTCTTCTGCGCCGATGGACGCGTTGGTGCCCAATATTCCTATCGCTACCGCCCCGACATGAACTACATTCACCATGCCGATATCTATGTCAACACCGACGGCTCAAACGAACGCCGTTACTACTACCCGTATCAGCGCACATCCCATGTACAAGCCCATCCCACTCAAAATATTGGCGTAGGAGATGGTGCCCACATTCGCGAAGATCAAAAAGACGGGCGCAACTATATGTCCCTCATCCAATACGATGACGAACACCACCAAGCCAAAGTGGGCCTGCTGTGCGAACACGGCACCTCTTGGAAAAAAAGCAGCCATCCTCATCCCATCTTCACCCCCAATGGCAACCAAGTGGTTTGGGGTTCCGACAGAGATGGCCACATGAACATTTATATTGCCAACGCAGACTTAGACAAATGCATCTGGAGTGATCGATGAGCCCATCTCCCCTTTCAAAATGCCTGTATCATGCCCACCGGATTTCCAAACTCGTTCACGAGTGGGACACCTTGCGTGGCCCCGGCATGGCCATGCCACCCGAAAACATTGACCAACTGCTCTCAGAGATATCACACCCAGATATTGCCAGCACACACCTAAAAACAGAACACATCACCCCATTGCTCGAACGCATCCAAAAAGCCGAACGCATCCTCATCAACACCCTTATAGACCCCGTTTACCTCAATGATGACCGCGATCGCGAAATCATCGTCGCCCGCATCGCATTGTGCAATATCCTCAAACAGTTACGTGAGATGGATGCAAACTTAAGGCCCGTGAATATGCTTTGGCAAAAAAATGAGGGAGATGAGTGGGCAACCCTTTGAGAAAACAATGAAAACCGATCAATCCACTTATGAATCCATCGGTTCATTCAAAGCCTATTGGGTAGACACCTCCGCGCGTATCTTATGGTATGTGCCCATTCTCGGTTTATGGGAAAAATTTATTGTAGGCATGGACAACTCAGAAGTTTTTATATCGCGCACCGCAGCAGTCGCGTGGAACCTTGGCATTGGTCGTTTACACGGCAAAATACGAGAATGGCTCAGCGCGCTTACGGGCATCACCATACAAAGCCCGCGATATAAAAAATTTTTCTTAGACACGCTTACAGGTCTCATCGTCACATCCATATCCTATACGGCATCACTGGCTTTATCAGGTGCATCATTAGAAGAAGCCAAAATCGCACTGCCATTTGCACTCATATTTGGCCTGGCAACAGGCAGACCGTATGGCCGATATTTGGATTGGTATCGCAAAAAATGGCACACCAAACCCGTTCTCAATACATAACTGGAGTAGATCATGAACAATCTACACATTGCACAAACCAAAAACACGGTTTCCATATTTCGCCCAAATCAAAACGATCCCATCCTCACACAACATGCCAAAGCCAACACCCGCGCCTACATCCACCCCATTGTTGCCCCCGATGGCACTGGCATTCTTACCGAAGACACGCCGTCGCACCATCCGTGGCAACACGGCCTTTATGTGGGCCTTAATGATGTCAACAACATAGGATTTTGGATGGAAGGCCTGCACGAAAAATACAAAACCACAGATGGCACATTTCACCCGCATCCCATAACCAATATCACAGCCCAACAAAACCGAGTAACTTGGACAATCATCTCCGATTGGCACAGCCCACAAGGTGAAACTATGCTCACAGAAACACAAGCCTGGACCCTCACCGATCAGGGCAGATCTTACAACTTAGACATCACGTGGTCACTGTTGGCCCACACACCACTCACATTTGGGCAATACGATTATGGCGGTCTTTTTTTGAGAATGCCCTATAACAAAGACTTGGGTGGTGAAGCCATTAACAGCGAAGGTCAAACCAACAAAGATGCCGAAACAAAACGCGCCCGTTGGGTTTCTGTATCCATGCCTATTGAAGGGCGCAAAGATTGGGCAGGCATTGCCATGTTTGATCACCCCACCAACCCCGAACACCCCAATCCTTGGCGCGTAGACAACCAATTGGGTATTGTACCCAGTCGATGTATTGCAGGTGCTTGGACACTTGCTCAAAACGAAACCACAACCAATCGATATCGTCTATCTATATTTTGTGGACGCACAAATACCGATCACATTGAAAATCAATGGCAACACTTTTCAAAAACATAGAAAATAGATCACGCTGTTAAAAACATCTCGATGTATTTTAAGCATCAACACATAAAGGAAAGCATATGAAAAAAATATCATACTTATTCACTCTCATTACCCTCATCGGTTGGCACACACAAGCACATGCACAACGCAACTTTTCAGATGTAGAAATCACCCCCATCAAACTCACAGAAACCGTATACATGTTCACTGGATCAGGAGGCAACATCGGTGTCTCTGTTGGCCCAGATGGCGTACTGATTATCGACGATCAATTTGCACCACTGGCCGAAAAAATACAAACAGCCCTCAATAACATTGGCGGGAAAAAACCGTCCTTTATACTCAACACACATTGGCATGGTGATCATACCGGTGGCAACAAAGAATTTGGCAAAGACGGTACCATCATCGCCCACACCAACGTACGCAAACGTTTGGCAGAAGGCCGTCCCAACGAAAGTCGCCCTACCCCCCCCCGCCCCCAAAGAAGCATTGCCTGTCATCACATTTGATGCCGCACTATCCATTCATTTTAATGGAGAAGAAATTCGTGCCCTTCATATTCCACATGGGCATACCGACGGTGATGCTGTCATTACTTTTACAAAGTCCAATATCGTACATATGGGTGATCTATTCTTCAATGGCCGTTTTCCATTTGTCGATCTCAACAGCGGTGGAACCATAACAGGGTATCTTGCGGGTGTTGAAAAAGTTGTTAACCAACTATCCTCCAATACCCAAATCATTCCAGGGCATGGCAACTTGGCAACATTGGACGATCTAAAAATTTTTCACAAAACCCTTACCGAAACCGTCGCAATTATTCATAAACAAATAGATGCAGGAAAATCACTCGAAGCCATTCAACAAGCCAAACCACTCGAAAAATGGTCCGAGTGGGGCAGTGGTTTTATTTCAACAGACCGCTGGATTGAAACCATTTTTAACAGTTATAAAAAATGAAGGAACAAAATAGATGATAGAATTTAAAGGCGTTTTTCCCATCCTCATCACACCCTTTGACGACACTGGGGATGTCGATCATATCTCTTTTGATCGCATCATTCGTTTTATGACCAAACTTGGCGTCAATGGGGTCACCATCTTAGGCGTGTTGGGTGAATCCAATCGTTTAACAGATGCCGAACGAGAAGCCCTGATCAAAACAGCCATCGAAGCATCAGAAGGTCAATTACCCATTATTGTAGGCACAAGCCACAGTGGTACACAAGCCACCATATACCTCAGTCAAATGGCCGAAAAGTTGGGTGCCAGCGGCGTGATGGTTACCCCCTCACGAGAGCCAGTACCCAATGAACAACGGATATTTGAATACTTCCAACACGTTGGCAATGCCATTCAAATTCCCATCGTCTTACAAGATCACCCAGCCTCAACACAAGTGCACATGTCCACAGCACTCATGTTGCGCATGATCTCAGAAATTCCACAAATTGCCTGCATAAAAGAAGAAGCCACACCCACACCGCCCAAAATAACAGCCCTACGCAATGGCATGGATCGCCCAGTGCCCATCCTCACAGGTTTGGGTGCACTATATGGTCGATTCGATTTGGAACGTGGCACAGATGGCTTTATGACTGGTTTTGCATTTCCAGAAATCTTAATGGAAATGGTGCATGCCGCACAAAAAGAAGATTGGGAAAGCCTTCAAAAAATATATGCACAACACCTCCCCCTCCTCGTTTACGAACAACAACCGGGTGTTGCCATTCGCAAAGAAATATTCCGTTTACGAGGCCTCATACAAAGCAGTCATGTGCGCCACCCTGGTGCAAGTATAGACCCCAAAACCGCCGAGCAGCTTCAACACGTAATTGAAACATCACTGCCCCAAACAGACATCACCCAACCACTGATTCTGTAGTGCGATAACCAATTAAAAAGGCCGTCATCTATAAAGATGACGGCCTTTTTTTTAATCAGGATATCTTATCTTTCACCACTGCGATACAGCAAATACTTTTGACGCGCAATAGAAAAGTGCATCACTTCACGATGCCAGCGCGACCAAATCACTCGTGGGTCATCACCGCGCATCAACGCCTCACGCACACGACTTGTTCCCATTGCTCGGTCAAAAGCATCATATCGTTCTTTTTTAAAAATTACTTGTTTTGGATAATGCTTTAAGATATGAGCCAATATGGCTACCTCTGTGCGTGTCGGTTGAAATCGAGTCGCATCTACCACATCTAAAAACACAGCTTGTATCTTCTTATTTCTAAGTGATCCTTTTTGAGCTACATAAATAAGCGGCCGAAATCGTACTCCCGGTAATCGCATCATATTCAATTCACGCGCAGACAACTCTGCATTCATCCATGGCGCCCCCACTAATTGAAAAGGTGTATCAGTACCAATGCCAATACGTAATGTGTACAATTCACCAATTGTTCCTGTTGCGCCATAACACACCGCAGATGCAGATGACGGAATGTAGGGAGATGGACTCACCCATTTACGCCCAAGATCTTCCCACGTCATGTTACGCCGATACCCTGCCATGGGTATTACAGTTAGTTCACAGTTAATATGATGTTCCTTATTCACATATTCGGCCAACTCTCCTACAGTCATTCCATATACACGTGGAACCGGATATAATCCAATAAGTGACAACCATTTCTCTTCCGTAATAGGGCCATCTACAGTTAGCCCTCCCAAAGGATTGGGTCGATCTAAAACAATGATACGCTTATCATACGATGCCAGAGTAGCCATCAACTTAGTTAGGCTCCACACAAAAGTATAAGACCGACTACCGACATCTTGAATATCATAAACGACAACATCAACGCTTTCTTTTAATGCCTTATGCGATTGATGTACCCCATCGCCATAAAGCGAATAAACAGGCAAATTTCTATATTGTGAATCGTCCACTTTTTTACCAGCTTCAACATTGCCATAAATACCATGTTCAAAAGCGAACAACGCCACCACCTGAACATCGGGATGGTTCACAAGCGCATCTACCATAAACGTACCATTCGCCGTGATGCCCGTCTTGTTTGTCACAATTCCCACACGCAAACCACGCACCGTATGTGTGTAGCCATTCAAAAAAACGTCTACACCCATCTGCACCGGTGCCGCCAATATCGTTTGCGCACCTAAAGTCCAAAACATGATAGATAAGAGGTATTTGTACATAACAAAAAAATGGGGCAGCGGCTATAAAGCCTTACTGCCCACAATCCTTTTTTAATACATTAAAAAACACCTGTCCCTTAAGCAGCTTCTACAGCCTGTGCTGCAGCCTGTTCTTTTTTCCATTGCCCAAAAGCTTTCCAATCAATGACTTCGCGCTCGCCCGTGCACTTTAAAATGCCAGCCGTCAAATAGGTACGCAAACATTGATGCACTTGTTTGGGAGAAATGTTTAACTGAGCAGCAACAGCTTCTTCCCCAATACCCGTTGCCAACAACTTTAAAAGCGCTTTGTCGTCCACCATGACACGCTCCTTATGGTGCAGTTTAAAAACATAATAGATGTATACCACAGTTGTTGGGGGAAACAACGAGAAATTACAAAAACATCACAAAGGGGAATTGTCTATTAAGGAGATAACTGACACACCCAAACGCCGTCTGCCCTACACCCACTTTCGGTAAATATACACATTGATTCATATAATGCAAGAAAGAACATCGCCAAAAAACAAGGACATATTTATTGAGTTGTTGTACTACAATAGGTTAGACAAAAAATATATTTCATTGAGCACACAAAACACATCCCCTCCAAAATGACAATGCCTATTGCTTGACCATGCGTGGTATAACTTACAAACAAACGTGTATCAAATTACTTTGAGCATAAACATAAAAAAACGGCAACTGGAACGTTTTATCCAAATTGCCGTTTTTCATAAACTTATACACATTAGCTCAACACAGCCAATGCATCACCCAACACAGCACGTTGCACAGATCCAGGAACCGCCGCCTCAAACTCTTGAACACGCGCCAAAAGTGACGTCATAGCCACTTGTTGTGCTTCAGAACCAGACATCGCATCTATACGGTCACATTCAAAAAGCAAATCTAAGGCCTCACGTGTTACAGGATCAACATAAGGCCTCTTTGGCATAGGCACATCTGCCACAAAAGTATGAACCATCGCTTCGGGTAAACCAATCATTGTTTTCACAGCAACCTCCTTATAGATAAGGGTCGTGCAACACCCGAGCGGGGGAGAAAACAAATATTAAAAAACAGTGAAAGTGCGCGTGTACCAACACCCAATCAGAAAACAATTTATGTATACAACAAACCATTACTTACTTTATAAACGTTTTAAAGCGATATTTGTGCCACACCAAGCCCATTTATCATACTACATTTAAAATCAATAGGTTAAATTGTCATTCGTTTTTTCAATCCATATTTTATCTGCTAAAAATGGTTATTTTTGCTCACTTTTGCGACACAAATGTGCAAATAACGACCCACAATACCACATTGACAGGTAACAAACTGTGATTTAACTTGTATCCGTCTTTCCCCAAATAAAAACTTTTAGGAGCTATATTTATGTTCCAAGCCTCTATGAAAACTTTCTACGATACCAATGGCTATCTTGTGGTCAAAAATGTTTTCCAACCCACCGAGTTATCCGCCATTCACAAACGCATTGAAGAAATTATATCAGACCCCGCAAAAGCACCTGAAGGGGTTCCCGTTGGCAGAGAAGGCGACACTGTCAAAAACAAAAACACCACAGCCGCACAAAACACATCCATTCGTGCCCTCGCATTTTTGGTGCGTTTCGATCCCCTGTTTCGCGCATTTGCCAAACAACCCAAACTACTCGAACTCGTACGGGGGCTCATTGGGCCGCGCATCAAAGTCTTTCGCGACCAAATGTTGCTCAAACCCCCAGGCGGGCAAGCCAAACCTTTACACCAAGATCAAAGCTACTTTCTCGTTCATCCTCAAAATGACTTGGTAACCGCCTGGATTGCTTTAGATGAAGCCACAGAAAATAATGGTTGTATGAATTATGTCCCCACATCGCACAAACACGGCATCTTTGAAATTGAAACAGATCCAGATCGCCCCGTACATCATATTCCCAAGACCAATGGTCTCACGTTGCCAGAAGCTGTGCCATGCCCAGTACCTGCAGGCTCCATTATATTTCACCATGGGTGCACCTTACACAACAGTGCCGACAACAACACCAATACCTGGCGCAAAGCATTGATTCTCCATTTTGCAACATCAGATGCAAAGTCTGAACGAGAGCAATTAAATGCAGAGGTCTCATTAGAAATTGATTAGAATACATCTTTTAAAATAAGACCTTAAAAGGCGAACGATGCGTATCGTTCGCCTTTTTGTTTATGAATCCCCACGGTCTTTTTGCTTTGCACACCATCCATTACAAACCTATATTGCGCAATGAATTGGAAATACATACTTCTCACAACCACAATCATCACACTGTGTTCCTCAAAGGGAGAGATACACGCCATGAACAATTGGACCGTAGGCATCGGTGGGGTCGGTGGCGCATTTTTTTATGCACAACCCGGCGAACTCAAAATAGAATTGGAAAAACGCGACCGCAACATTCGAAACCGAAAAACCGACTTGCGTGCCATTTTTTTTGCACCCGATCGCAGTGTCATTCAAGAAGTTATCATTCCCGATGACGGGCAATCTGCAGATTCTGGTATCGGTCCTGCACAAAGTGTTGAACTCTCTACCATTGTAAAACGCGCTGGTGTCTATGGCCTTCATGTTATGGTTGCATCTGATCGTTATGGCGAAGACATCATTTGGCGCTTTCGTACCAACTGTGACCAATATCTCATTGAAACCTCTCGTGGTCATAAAGACGCGGCCCATCAAGAGCCCATCGTTCTGCTCAACCCAGACCAAGAAGGTGCAATCTGCTTTTTACCGCGCCCAACCGCATTTGAAATAGACATCACCGATTTGACCGATAACACGCCCCTTAAAGTAACCAATGCATCGGGGCAAGAAATCGCCACAATCAGCCCCAACAACGGTGAAGCAACCTATCAATTTGAAACCGATGACCGCGGTGATGTACCTTGGCAACTCCATCTTCCCAAAGCGCAAGCCACAGTGCAAATAGATGGCGTTACGCGTTGGGCCACTCACGATCTCTATCCAGACCTTTCACTTTGGACACCTCATCCTGAAAGCTGGTTTGACTTCCATGCCCACCGTTGGCTGCTCACGCCGTATAACCGCACCATCTATGGGCAAGCCGGTGAAGAAAAATCACACGCTTTTGAAATTCACAACAATGGCCACAAAAACATCACCGTTGATCTCTCATTAGAATATCCAAACACCAACTGGCCCGTCAAACTTTTTGACAAACAGGTTCAACTATCTCCCCAAGAAACCGCCGAAGTGGTGGTTTGGTTTGCAATACCAGAAACAAGCGAAACCGTTCACCTACGCGCCACGTCGGGTCATTATACAACCTACAGTACACTCATTGCAAAAGCCGGTATCGCACCCGCCCAAAACCCCATCCCAATGCCCTTGGTACTCAAACCCTTTCAGCACGAAAACGAACAATTTGGTTACTTGCCCCAATATCCTACTGAAAACCAAGTTTACTTCAACGCCAAAAACCAACCCTTCATTCGCGCTTCCCAAGGCATTGCCTCTTGGCGCAACAATGCGTGGGCAACCTCAGGCACAGAACAAGCCGTTTCAAGCGCCCATGCAGGCCCCTGGACAAAAGTCGCCTTTGACAGTGAGGGCGGCATCTATGTACTCGCAATGACCAAAGGTGCCCCCGCACTCCTCTACTCAAAAGACAACGGCCAAACCTTTACAACATACCCACTCCCCAAAGACAGCCCCACATCATTCGACATCGAGCAATTTTCTGGTCACAACATTCCCGATGAACCACCACCCATTGTGCAATTTCGCCGAACCCAAAGCGACCCCAATCTCTTTTGGCGCAAATTTGGCGATATGGAATTGCTCCTGCCACGCAAAACCGAAAATGGCATTGAATGGTCTGATCCCATTTTTATTACCGACAAAAGCCTCGGTGTCTCCTCACACTCAGGTATTCCGTCATCCATCGTTTCGCGTGGTTCCAAAATACACGTCGCTTGGGGTGAAGCCACCGACCCCGATGAAGATGTCCCTGGTGTTCCCGCTTATGTTGCAACCTATGATCGTGAAACAGGTGAGCTCACCGAACCTGTTCTCATCGGTTATGGAGCCCCTGCCAACGATGTACACAACACGCCGTGTATCACCATGGACAGCAAAGGGTATCTCCACGTGCTCACAGGCACACATGGCAGCCCCTTTCACTACTCCAAATCACTCAAACCCAACGACGTCACTGGGGGCTGGACAGACCCCATTCCTGTAGGTGAAAAATTGCGCCAAACCTACATTGGTCTGGTGTGTGATCCCGACGACACATTGCACCTCGTTTTCCGTTTGTGGCGAGAAGACTTTCACCCCACAAGCTACTGTGCCACCTTATCTCATATGTCCAAAAAGCCCAACGAACCTTGGTCAGAACCCAATGTGCTCGTGGTTGCACCCTATACCGAATACAGCATCTATTACCATCGCCTCACCATAGACCAAAAAGGACGTCTCTTTCTCTCTTACGACTATTGGTCTACCTTCTGGTATTACCGCACCGACCACAAAGGGCGACGTCGCAGCCTGCTTACCTCACCCGATGGTGGAAAAACTTGGAAACTTGCAGATAATGAGGATCTGGTGGAGATACCAGAATAACAGCTACGCAGCAACTCACAAAACAAAAGAAGCGGCGAACACACAAGGGGTAGCCCCTGGGTGGATAAACATACGAAAAGT
>JAYODI010000033.1:41274-52790 GCA_038279365.1 Candidatus Latescibacterota bacterium
CTACATGGTGAAGGGGCTGGTCATTCAAAGGCTCCGGCACCGATTTTGTTAAAAGAAAACGCCGTCCGCAATCAAAGCCGATTCTTTCTTTGATTCCCGCGCATAAGGCTAAGAACGCGCGCGTTTTTGAACGGTGGAACAGGTAAGCTTTATCAAACGCTTCTTTTCTAAGCAGCCCGGCAACCGCGAAACGCTTAAAAATATTCCGGTGTTCGCTTTTCTCATCAAAACAAATCACGCGGCTAACATTTTTGTGTCCCCCGCTTCTTGTATAAAGATCCTACAGTCCATCTGCCAAAACAATTTTACGCACTCGCCGAAACGTTACCCTCACGAATCTCTTCCAAAATCCCCCAACGTTCATACCCTTCTTCCAGTGCCGTTTCAACTGTTTCAAGCCGTTCCTTCAATGCACCAATATCCGTTCCATTTTGATAAATGGCTGGGTTCGACAATGTTTCATGCAAGGTTTGTCGCTCAACTTCAAGTGTCTCAATTTTCTCAGGCAAAGCATCCAACTCTCTTTTTTCATTATAACTCAATTTGCGCACAGACACGCGTTGTGAAGCCTGTTTTTTAGGTTTTTCAACTGCCATTTCTTCATCCGATACAGGGCGTTGACGCAACCACTCATCATATCCCCCCACATACTCACGCACAGAACCGGCTTCAAACACAATTGAACTGGTCACCACATTGTTCAAAAATGAACGGTCATGGCTCACCAACAAAACCGTTCCAGAAAATTCGACCAATACCGATTCAAGCACATCCAACGTTTCCGTATCCAAATCGTTGGTCGGTTCATCAAGGGCCAGCACATTGGCTGGCAACGTAAACAACTTGGCCAAAAGCAACCGATTGCGCTCTCCACCAGAAAGCACCTTAACCAAACTGCGAGACCGAGCCGGATCAAACAAAAAGTCTTGCAAATACGCAAACACATGTTTGTTCTTGCCATTAAATGTCACTCGATCACTGCCATTGGCCACCGTATCAAAAACGGTCTTATTTTCGTCCAACTGTTCACGCAATTGATCAAAGTAGGCCACCTGCAACCGCATCCCGTGTTTGACTGTGCCCGATTGCGGTTCCAGCTCTCCCAACAACAATCGCAACAACGTGGTCTTGCCCACCCCGTTGGGGCCAATGAGGCCAATCTTATCGCCACGCAAAATCGTTGTTGAAAACTGATCAATCACACGTTTGCCATCATACGCAAAAGAAATGTCTTCGGCCTCAACCACCAAACGACTCGTTTTTTCTGCCTCTTGAGCCGCCACACGTACCTTGCCCATTTCGTTCCTGCGTTTTTGTCGCTCTGTTCGCATCGCCTTCAGCGCACGCACCCGTCCTTCATTGCGTGTGCGCCGTGCCCGAATACCCTGCCGAATCCACGCCTCTTCTTCTGCCAACTTGCGATCAAACTGCGCCTGTGCCGCATCTTCAGCCTCAAGTTGCGCTTCTCTACGCTGCAAATAAGTATGATAATCGCACGCCCAACTCGACACAAACCCGCGGTCAAGCTCGACAATGCGCGTGGCCAAACGTTGGGTCAACATCCGGTCGTGTGTCACAAAAAATAAAGCACTGCGTTGCTTCAACAAAAACGACTCCAACCACGTAATCGCCTCAATGTCCAAGTGGTTTGTCGGCTCATCGAGCAACAACACATCAGGCGCCGTTGCCAAGGCTCTGGCCAATAACGTACGGCGTTTGAGTCCAACCGAAAGCGTTTGAAAAGCCACATCGGCGTCTAACCCCATACGTGTCAATATCACATCCACAACAGGCGGCCCCGTTTGTGTTTTGGGCACATATTCAGACACCACCTCATGCACCGTTCCATTCAATCCATCAGGCACATCTTGGCCCAACATCGCCACACGAATCCCTTTTTGGCGAATCACATCCCCTTCATCGGGCAACACCTCACCCGCCATCATCTTCATCAACGTCGACTTCCCGGTGCCATTGCGCCCCAACAAACAAACGCGTTCATTGGGTTCAATTTGCAAACTCACATCGACCAACAACGGTGGATCACCAAACGAGAGTGCAACATTGTTCAGCGTCATCAAAGCCATAAAAGTAATTATCCTCTATTTATGAACCAACCACAACCTCACGAATGCCAAATATACCGAAAAATACCTCTCAAAACCAAATTGACCTGATACAAAAACAAACGTAAGTTGTTTGCTCATCCAATATGACAGTCTAAACAGATCAAAGGAGCCCACCATGTCACTTAAAGTCTACCAATATCCCAAATGCAGCACCTGCCGAAAAGCCCTCAAATTTCTCGATGCCCACAATATACCATACACAGCCATTGACATCACAGAAAATCCACCCACCAAAACAGAGCTTAAACAAATGCTCAAACATCAAAATGGTGAATTGCGCAAGCTGTTCAACACCTCAGGGGTGCAATATCGCGAACTCAAAATCAAAGACAAACTCCCCACAATGACCGAAACGGAAGCCATTGATCTCCTCTCTCAAAATGGCAAGCTCATCAAACGTCCATTCTTGCTTACCTCATCTACTGGATTTGTCGGTTTTAAAGAAGACAGCTATCAAGCATTGATAGATTGAAAATACAAAAAATATACAACATGCACTTGACAGACAGATTTTTATACAACATTTTGTTTTTCATCTATATGCACCACACAAGAACCTAAATATTAATTGTATGGTATATCAAATAGATCATTGGAGCCATTGATGGCGATATCAGCCAAAGACTTTGAATGGGACATGCTTAAGCAAGATCAACAAATTCACTCTGTCGTTGATCTATTAGGCGAATTACCTCTTTTTGAACTGCTTACCCTGTCAGAGCTTTCAAAGTTGGAAGACATTGTTCATATACGCACATTTGGTCCTGGTGAAACCATCATACGTGCCCAAGCGCCCAGGTTGGGTATGTATGCCATTCAATCAGGTTCCGTACATGTCGTACGTCGGGGGGCAGATCATGCGCCCACCATACTTGGCACTTTGCATCCTGGCGAATTGATCGGTGAATTTTCACTGCTTGACTCCTCTCCACGCTCCAGTGGCATTGTCGCTGCCGAATACAGCACACTTGTCGGTTTTTTTCAGCCCGACCTCATGAGCCTCATTGACACAGATCCCAATATTGGCTTCAAAATCCTCATGCCACTCACCCAAATGATGGCCGAGCAACACCGTCGCGACATGTATAACCTTCGGCAATTGCGCAGGCAACTTTATGAACATCAGCAAGCAGAGATTGAGGCATCTAAAATGGAAGAAACAGAGTGATAATATCCCTATACTTTCTCAACTTAAATGCCTCATTTTTATAAAAAATGGGGCATTTTTTACAAAACGTCCTTCTAAAAAGACCTCATCATCTGTTGCTTGACATGCTTGCTCCTTCTCATTACATTTTGAAGCGTGTAAAATTTTATCCAAACCCACCTCATAAAAAGCACATATGGCAAAGAAAAAGATCAACATAGACCAGCTCAAAGTCGGCATGTATATGGAAGCCGACATCAAAGAAGCGGTCAAAGGGTCATCCAGCGCCAACCTCAAGTTATTAGGTAAGGGCGTTTTGATCACCTCGGAAAATCAGATCCGGCGTATCAAAGAGGCTGGCCTGGCCAATATTACGATTGATACAGCCAAAGGCACAGATATTGAGGGGGGGCAGGTTATCCCTCAAGGGCCCATCGAAGCCCCAAAACAACGAGAACCCAAAAAGAAACCTTTGCCTCCTGGTCGTAAAACAGAATATCGAGAAGCCCTCAAAGTTGCCAAAAAGACCAAAGCTGCTGTAAGCAATGCCCTCAAAGACGTCATGGGCAATGTGGCAATGGGGGGCACTATGGACCGCGCAAAGCTCAAAGTCGCGGGCAAGCTCATGACCCAGGCCGTCTTTCAAAATGTAGACGCCATGGTGGGTCTCACACGCATTAAAGAACACGATGCATATACAGCAGGTCATTGTGTAAATGTTGCCACATTGGTCTTAGCCGTTGCATTTGCCGATGGCATGGACCAATCAACTTGTGAAATGCTGGCCAACGCCGCGCTTTTGCACGACATTGGCAAAACCAAAGTACCCCTTGAAATATTAAACAAACCGGGCCGTTTTGAACCCCACGAACTGGCCGAAATGCGCAAACACACACTTTATGGTGAGCAAATCCTAACCGATATGGGTGGTATATCTGAAGAAATGATGTTCATTGCCACCCAACACCACGAAATGTGGGATGGATCGGGTTACCCACACAAATTATCAGGTGAGCAAATTCACCGTTTTGGGCAAATGACCGCCATTGCCGATGTGTACGATGCCTTAACCGCTGCACGCGTTTACAAACCCGCGTTGCCACCCCATTTTGCACTCAGCCGCATTTATGGCAATCGCGACAAAGAATTTTCGGCAGATATTGTAGACCTATTCATTAAAAGCTTGGGGCTATACCCTGTTGGCAGCCTCGTTTTGCTCAATACCGAAGAAGTCGGCATTGTGTATGAGCCCAACCCGCTCAACCCCAAAAAACCAAAAGTGGGCATCATTCGCACACGCTATGGCAAAGAGCGCCATGTGCCCGTCGTTATTGACTTAGATGACCCCACAGCAGGGGAACAGCGCGAAATTAAACAAGTGCTGGATCCTGTTAAGTTTAAAATCGACATTGAGGCATTCCTCAAGCGCATAGCAAGCTAAAAGATCACATCTGCAAAAAAGGCAACCCAATAGGTTGCCTTTTTTATTTATTTGAAAAACCATGTTGGGTAAACATACCTTTTAGAGAATCTCATCACACCCTCCACAACCGTCGCATCCATTTACCCAATAATGACCCACCAAGGATTGTTTATATGTCTAAACGCACCAGTGGACAAGGATGGTCGCTCAACGCTGCCGACACATCTCAAACCACACCACAAACAGAAATCAAAACCCCTGAAAAACAACGTGCGGTCATCAGCTTTGAAAAGCGAAAGAAGGGCAAAGTAGTTACACTCATTCGCAACCTTGCCCTATCAGACACCGACTTAAAAGACCTCGCCCGTACGCTTAAAACGGCCTGTGGAACAGGTGGAACCGCCCGAGAGGGTGAAATAGAGCTTCAAGGCGATTGCCGAGACCGTGCAAGAAGCTATCTGCAACAAAATGGATATGGTTTAAAATAAAGTATCCAACACATCAATGATACTCAAACCCGTATGATAACCTGGATCGGCATCTGCTGTGGCTGGGATGACATCTACAGGGATCCCCTCTTGTGTAATCGTTTGGTAGGCCATCAGGTGTAAATCAGGTCGAACAAAGTATTGTACAAATGCGTTGTGGCACATTCTAAAAATATCATCACACATCCGCGCATCAGCATCTATAACCGTTATTTTTTTGCAAAAGGCCGCAGCACGCATTGTCTCAGGCAAATTCCACCACGGCAAATCGGTATTCATCGGTTTGCGCCCCACCAGATCAAACGCTTTACAAATTCCCTTGCCCAAAAATCCATTCTTAAAGTTTTGCCTCAAAACCAACGCCATCACCCGTTCAAAATCAGCGATCTCTCCACGTTGCTTTTCATCCAAAAAACCCGAAGCTTTTGCAGCCATTGTAAACTTCAAAGCCAACCCAACAAACTCCAACGCATGTCCAGGATCAGACAACACGGTCTGATCTTTTTCGCGATAGGGCAATCCATCTTCGCCAATAGCCTCCCACATATCCCCATCCTCTAAACCCGGCACACGTCCACCCAAATTCACATAATGATCCAACTCATGGCGAATCAAACGCAGCCCCATCGCAATGCCACACACATCCTTTTGAAGCACCAACATGGCCGCTGTCCCCATTTGGATCATAAATGGCCCCTGCATCAACCGCCCAGGCAACGGCTTCACGGGGTTTTGCGGATCTAAGGTTGTCTGGTCATTTTCAAATTGACCGCTCCAAATGGCTTTGTCAACCGCCAATATATATTTTAAAGCCGCTTGTCGTATTGCGTCATCATTCAAATAACAGGCCGCAGCATACATACCTTTGGAGGCAAACAAGTCGCTAAACCCATAGGGATTTGTTTTTGTGAGCGCAAAAGGAACAGGCAGACCATCACCACCCAAACCAAAAGGACGTCCATCGGGCAACATAAAAAACCACAACCGTTCACCATTTTGTTGCCACATGTCATAAACACTGTTTAAAACCAACCGCATCATCTGTGACAACTGCAAAACCAAGTGCTCGCCCAATCCCTTTTTATGAAACCACACACAATGTCCGGCCAGAGCCTCTAACCCACGTCCTTGAATCCAACCATAAACCGCATTGCGCCCTCGAATGGGATCATGCTCCCCAAAGTCTTTGCCCGTTAGCAAACTCAGTTTGGTATTTACAAATGGATACGAAGGATCAAAACGATCACAAAGCGCTTGCATCACCGTCACCAACATTTGCTCATAGTCTTGACCAACAGCAATCACATCGTCATAAGATGCATTTTCAGTCAATACATGTCCTTGATACATCTTCCTCACCTCTTACCTATCCCGCAGAAGACTCGCGAACCAAACGCAATACACCATCGGGCAAATCGGCATTCAAAAGTCGTTCACGGTTTTGTTCATTGCTTGCCAAGCGTGCAATTTCGGCCATGGTTTCCAAATGCCCTTCGGCATCACCCACCGGACTAATGAGCAAAAAAACCAACCTCACCAATTCACCATCACGTGCCAACCAATCCACACCATTGGGCACTTGCGCAAATGCACAAATACGAAAATCAATATCTTCGCTATAGACATGCGGCACCGCCACACCATGTCCTAAGGCCGAAGAAAACATATTTTCGCGATTGATTAACATTTTTAAAATTTGTTCATCAGATAAACTGGGCAACAATTCCGTTATATTTTTCACCAAAACAGACAACACAGTCTGCCAGTTTTCGGCATCTATTTTTGACACCAATTTTGGTCGCAAACTCGCCGACAAATATTCGGCTTCACGCCGTAACAACAACACATCAAAACCCTCATCAAACTGTTCTTCTAACAAATGAACCATACCATCCCCCACACCCATCAAATATCGGGCTGGGTTATCTTCATCACGCCGTGGGTCTTTTAAATGCATCAAAACCGCTTCACCACGCTCAAGTTCACCACTCATCACAGAAGGTTTTGGCAAACCACGCCACACAGCATGCCCACCAAACCCATTGTCACTGCGCCTGCGCCAATGATACACCTTCTCTTTTCCCAAAATATCACCCCAATGCTGGCACAACAACATATTGAGATCTTCATTATCAGTTAAGGCCAACAGATGACCAACCGACTGAATTTCGGCATATCCTTCCAAAGACACATCACGTGCATCTTCTCGCAATGCCGTGAGTCCTTCGGAACGTGCCACAGAAACAGCTTGTGGATTGGTATCAACCAAAACAACAGACTGCTTCCCCACATCTTTTAGAAAATGAGCAACCGATCTCCCCAAAGCATGTGCGCCAACAATCAACCACCCAGTTGGGTCGGGCCGTTGTAACCGCAAAAGTTTAGCCAAAGGCCCCGCCGTAAAACCCTGTATCAAAACCGTTGCAACAATAACTGAATAAACAAAAGTCTCAATATATGTCGCCTGAGCCACACCTTGCTTTGCCAAATTTAAAGCAAATAAAGAGGCCATAGATGCCGCCACAATACCACGTGGGGCAACCCAAGACAAAAACAATCGCTCACGCCAAGACAACCCAAGCCCCCAGCCACATACCAGAATATTTAATGGGCGCACCAAAAACATTACGCCTGCCACAACAACAATGCCTTGCCATCCAAATTCGGCAAACTGCTGTAAATCGAGGCGAGCAGCCAACAAAATAAACAGGGTGCCAATCAACAGATCTGTAATCTCAGCCTTAAACTGTCGAATCTCTTTTAATTCGCCTGGTTTTTTAACACCCAAAACAAATCCAGCAACGGTCACAGCCAACAAACCCGATTCTGAAAAAAACGCTTCCGCACATCCAAAAACCAACGTTGCGGCTCCCAACGCAAAAGCATTGATCATATCGTCGGGCACCAAACGTTTTTTAATCAATTGATAAATCAGCAAGCCACCGCCCACACCCAGTGCCAACCCCCAAATAAAACGCATTAAAAACTTTGCCATTGCAATATTATGCCCAGCCTCACCAATCCATTCATAACACAAAATGGCAATAAACACGCCCACAGGATCAATCAACACCCCTTCCCAATGCAAAATATTGTGTAAGTTGCTTTTTACCTTTATACGCTTAAGCAAAGGGGCAATAACTGTAGGCCCAGTTACAATGACCAAACTGGCCGCCAGCAAACACAAAAACAAATCGAACCGAAACACCAACCAAATCAAGCTTGCCGTTACCCCCCAAGTCACCAATACACCCGCCGAAAGCAAGCGCCGAATAAGCCCCGATGCAGACCGATAACCTTGTAGATCAAGTGTAAGCCCACCCTCAAAAAGAATGAGCCCAATAGCCAAAGACACAATCACAGACAGCATATTTCCCAATTGATCGGACCGCACAATTCCAATACCTTCTGGTCCTAACAACACCCCGCCCACCAACAACAACACAATGGCTGAAATGTTCAAACGCCGAGACAACACAATCAACACAATACCCGCCGAAATAGCTGTCACCAGCGTCATCAACATGCCATGTGTAAACTGATCCATAAATCATCCTCATTGCCAATAAAAATAAAACCACACGTCCTGAAAAAATCACTGTTTGCACTGCTCGCCAAACAATTGCTGTGGCATCAAAATGAAATATCGTCAAAACAAACTATTTTAATGATGGTTGAAAACGTTTGGACAATGTCTCCAAACCCTCTTTTTCGCCTAAAACAGTTAAACGATCGTCTTCTTGCAAGCGGGTATCACCCCGTGGTATAAGCATACTTCCCCCACGTCGTAACAACGCAACCAAACATCCATCAGGAAAGTCAACTTCTCGCAAGGGAAGACCAATTAATTCTGCCAAAGGAGAATTCATTCTCAAGGTCAAAGACAAAAAACCTTCACTGTGTAACAAAGCTTCTTTAATTTCTTGCTCATTCTCCGCCGCTTGCCACTCGGTTAAAAAATTTTCATCATCTACACGACGAGCAATTTGTGCCAATATGCGCAAATGTTGCGAAGGATCGTGCTCTGGGCTAAACAAATAGAAAATGGCAGTCAAACGCTCTTCCGCTTCGTGCCCTGTTAAAGGATCAGTAAACTGAATATGAATACCTTGTTTAGAGCGCACCAATACCATTTCACCATGTTCAATGCCATCTATTTGCAAATGTGGCAAACCCACCCCATGTGTCACAGGTGTGGCACCAATATGTGTACGATCCAAAAGTTGCTTTTCAATTTCATCAGCCGTATGAGGCACATGCCCAGACAACCACTCGGCAACACGGCGTGTAACAGTTTCAAACTCAGCCGGCCCATCCAAATCAATAACCAAACTGCGTGCAATCACTTCATCAAAAGGATCTTCTTCTCGCAATCCTTTTTCCTTTAAAATACCACGCAATTCTGCATCTAACCCATTATAACGCAATTGCCCCCACCGCTCAAACATATGATAAATGGCACCATTGCGCACCACGCGGTGTCGGGCAAATTTAAAATACCAAACAGTGCCTAACATGACCAGTCCAGCAGAAAACAAAGACGGTATCCACCCCATCTCCAAAATTAAAACACCCGAAGACAAAATGCCAAAAATCTGCATCCAAGGATACCACGGCGAATGATAACCCGAATCGTAAGAGGCCAACCCACTCTCGCGCATCACCATCACTGCCAAACAAACCAAAGCAAACATCAACAATTGAAACGCACTGGCCAATTTTGCAATTTTTGTAGGATCGAGAAATATGAGAATCAAAATGATCACTCCCATTGTCACAACCACCGAAGAAACAGGTGCACCCTTTGCATTTAAGCGCTGAAAAAACTGTGGCATCATATGGTCACGGCTCATCGCCAATGGATAACGTGATGCCGACAGCATACCCGCATTGGCCACAGAAACAAAAGCCAACAATGCAGCACCTGAAACCAACAATGCGCCCCAATTGCCAAACAAAACCCCCGCTGCCGAAGCCGCAGGTGTCAAATCGCCCACCAATTGCCCAAGCGGCAAAACACCCACCATCACAGCCGTGCCCAAACCGTATATTAAAACTGCAGTAATCAATGACAAAATGATTCCCAATGGCAAATTGCGTTCAGGATCTTTTACTTCTTCAGATAAACTTGCAACCTTTGTCACGCCCACATAGCTGATATACACCAACCCAGCCGTCGACAAAATCGTTTCTGCCTCTACATCAAACATAGCCGTTAGCCGCGACATCTGAATTTGTGGCACACCCCCCACAACAAAAAAAGTCAAAATCACCAACAATCCAACCACCAATGCCACTTGAAAACCACCCGTCTTATCTGCACCCAATAAATTCAATGCACCCAGTGCAATGGCTATCCCCACTGCAACAGGAACAATGGGTAACTCAGGGACATACAATGCGATATAGGCCCCCATTCCCACAAGTGCAAACGATACTTTTAAAACCAGTGCCAACCATGTGCCAATACCGCCCATCGTGCCCATCCAAGGGCCCAATGACCGATCTAAAAAATAATACACCCCACCAGCACGTGGCATAGCAGTCGCCAATTCAATAATACTAAACGTTGCCGGTATTAACGGAATAGCAGCAACAATATATGCCAACACAATCGCGGGTCCCGCTTCTACTGCTGCAAGCCCTGGCAACAAAAAAAAACCGGCACTCAGAGTTGCCCCTGTGGCAATGGCATAAACACCCAAAAGTCCTATTTCTTTTTTCAATTTTACTTTTTTATTGCGCTCGACCAATCAAATCTCCCCAAATAAATGAATACACCTTATTCCATATTGCACCGCATACGTTTCACAAAAATCTCTCTGTTACAAAATTTAACCCACCTCTACTTTCACATCTTTACCTGTTGGTGTAAAGGCCAAATATGTCACATCATTCTCCCGATAAAACGTGCCATCTTCAAAGCCGGAACGCGTAAGTGCGTGTGTCAAGGGCTTGCCGTCAACCGTCACTTTATTTACCAGTACATCTCTCACACACACAGTCAACTCAGGCACCTGAACGGGCAGAGTCATCAAAATCGTTTGTCCATCGACAACCACCTGAGCCATCTCGCGTGCAATGGCATAGTTGGTAATTTCACTGCATTTGCGCCAACGCGTGCGTTCTCCCTTAGGGTCGCGTTCTTCTAAACGCCTTACAACTGTTTGAAAAGCACGAAACCCACGCCGATCATCGTTATGAATACCATAAAACCCTTGCCAATGGCTAATCAACACACCCGGATCACCTGCATCAATCACCTCAGGCAATCGCCCACCCTGCAAATCGGCCGTGATATAATAATTGGGGTCCACCTCGCCATATCC
>JAYODI010000131.1:0-1117 GCA_038279365.1 Candidatus Latescibacterota bacterium
AGTGTTTTGGACATGATCACATCCGATGTGTGGGGATGGGTAACGCGGGATGAAATGCTTCCGATTTTTTTTCCAAACAGGTGGCACCCACATTCCAACAGAGTACTTCAATACTTTCGCAAATCATTTCTCGCAAAATGCGTTTGGGGGCTTGGGCGCGTAGGTTGATTAATATGGTGAATATATCGGCGTAAAAATGTGGGATGTTGTCTTGCCAATGATCTTCGTGTGTGCTGGTAAAGCTCTGTTTAAATGAACAGTCTGAGGCTTTGATCCAAACTTTAAAATGGCCAATGGGAATGTTTTTGTTTTCCATGTTTTGAAGCAGTTCGTTTAGGAAACAGACAATGGCCTCATGACCGCCACCAGGGTTGACTTGTATTTCAAGTTCATCATCTAACCAAGCCAACTCGGCTTCTCCTGCACCATATTTTTTGTAGTCTATGTCGAGTGTGTTTGTGGGCAGGCAGTTGGTATTGGCTGTAATGCGTTCTACCCAATGTTGGATGCCTTTTTGGGTTAATGTGTTTTGGGCAATCATGGGCTTGTTGGGATATTTTTGTTGTGCCATTGTGAGGGTGTCAAAGACCTCTTGGTCGGGTAAAAGGTCAGACTTGTTGAGTATAATAAGACCTGCCTCTTCGATTTGTTTGTCAAAGATATACACAACATTTTCATGAAAGGGCAGAGGTTGATTTTGGAGACGCCTGCGCAGCAACCGAATGTCTGTGAAGATGGACAAACTGGTGACCTCGATGCCTTGTTGATAAAATGTTTGCAAGGGTTTGACCACGGTGGCGACCAAGTCTGCGCAAGAACCGACCGACTCGGCAAAGATGATGTCGGGTTGGGTTTCGGTTTGGAGTTGTTTGAGCACGGTTTCAAGGTCGTTGTAGTTGCAACAAAAACAGCCCCCAGTGACCTCCACCGTTGGAATGTGTGATGCTTTTGCAAATGCGGTATCAACGAGATATTTGCCTTGGTCGTTGGTGACAATGCCCACGCGTTTGCCAGCTTTTATAAGCTGTTGTGCGGCGCAGATGATGGCGGTGGTTTTGCCGCTGCCTAAAAAACCACCTACAAGATGCAGTTGCATCTTAGGCCTCCTGAAGCAACC
>JAYODI010000131.1:1217-9724 GCA_038279365.1 Candidatus Latescibacterota bacterium
TTGATCGGTGATTTTTTTTGCCAATTGCATATTGATGTTTTCGTCTATGAAGATGCTGTCGGGTTTGGTTTGGCACATGACTTCGATGTTGCGGGTGGCGTCGCCACACACAAAAAATGAAGAGCAGACTTCTTTTTTGCGAAGCAATGAAAACATGCTGGTAAATGTTGGGGCGAGAAATTGGGTGAAATGATCGGGCGAAATTTGTGAGACCAATGGATCGACTAGTGCAATGACATCCATGCCTGCGTCGATGTAATATTGGGCTATGCGGTTGCCAAATTGGGCACAAAATTGGACGAGTTGGTGCACGTAATTGGGGTCGTCAAACATATCCATAAAGATTTCGGTGCCGCGTAAATGGGAGGCCAATGTGAAAGGACCACAGACCAGGCCAAAGAGCGCGGTTTGATAACCGATTTCATTTTTGAGGCGGCGCATGGTGTTGAGAATAATGGGCAGGCGGCCATCTGCGGGGCAAGGCAGTTTGGTGGGAACGATTTTGTTTGTTGCAAGGGGATGGGTGGCCACTGTGGGCGGTGATTTTTCGGCCCAGACAAGGTCACAGTTGAGGATTTCGGCTTCGACTTGAAGGTCAAAAATAACAGGTTGGCCATCGGGTTGGTATTGCTTGTTGACGGCAATGAGTGATTCGACCATTTTGTCGGCACATTGTAAATAGTCGGAGGCGGTGTAGCCTGTGAGGCTTGCTGCGTGTACACCAGCAAAGGGTACCCACGGTGCGCGTGATACGGGTTTGTGGTGTAATGCTTGGAGTAACAGATCTTTGCCCGTCATGGAGATATCTCCTTATGCATGGGGCGGGTTTATTGCGCAGATTCTATTTGTATAATGTGCTCATCATAACTGGGGCGAATGGTTTGCCCGGGTGGTATGATGAGAAAGTCTTTTTGGGGCCACGGGCCATCCATCCAGTGTTGAAGCAGTGTGAGGTCACCTTGTTGTTCTTCAAATTTCCAACCACGTTTTTCGCAAATGTCTTGGGCTTCTTTTTTGTATGGCAAATGTGTGGTAAAATCGAAGTCGATATAAACACCACGTGAGTAATGGCTGGTCCAATCCCAGAGGGTATCCATGAGAAAGCGGGCGTTTTCTTCTCCGTATTTTTCAATGAGGGCTTCAAGCGAGGTGTCGCCTCCTAAGGCGGCACCTTGTCTGCGTTCGGGGCGTTCGTTGCCTCGTTGTCTGTGTTCGAGCCAGCCGGCGGTGTAGTAGTAGGTGCCAGGGTTGGCATGAAAGTGTTTGTGATAGGTTTCTTTTGATCCTAAAAAAAAGGTGATGCAATCGTGCGCGCGCGGTACGATGAGTTGGGTGTGTGTGGCCTGTAAACCATTTAGCATGTTGTTGCACAAGCCATAACCGATGAGGATGCCATCGTAGCGGTTGGCTTCAACGGCGTTGATGTGTTCTTGGATGCGTTGGACACCCACATCGGGGTTGTCGTGGTATCCTTGGCTTAAGAACTCGTGCTCAATTTGGTTGATGGATCGGGCCGCGCAGTAGCACATTTCGCGAAAGGCCACTTCACAGGCGATGAGTTTTAGAAACACGCAATTGGCCCCACTTTTTTTGTTTTTTAGAAGGTGTACGCTGTTTGATGACAAACCAGACAAGCAGGGGTAAAGCCATCATGACACCGGGTAATAAGAAATGGAAAACCGTTTCGTCATTGAGATTTTGCACAGTTAAACTGACGACCCAAACGATGATGAACCCACCTACGAAGAGGCTTATGTGAGATAGGCCGTCGAAGGTATGGCGTTTCATGGAGTTGCTCCTTTGGGGCGGGCTATGCTGTTAGTTCGGCAACCAATTCGCGGGCTTTTTCTGTGGCACTTGCCGCATCTGCTGCATATCCGTGTGCGCCAATTTTGTCGGCATATTCTTGGGTGATGGGTGCGCCACCAATCATCACGCGCACATTGTCGGTGAGACCCGCAGCTTTGAGTGCTTCTACGGTGGTTTGCAAAGACCCCATTGTGGTGGTCAACAGAGCAGACATACACACGATTTGGATGCCGTGTTCGCGCACGGAATTGACAAAGACTTCGGGGGCAACGTCTACGCCTAAGTCGATGACTTCGAATCCTGCTCCTTCGAGCATCATGCCCACCAGGTTTTTGCCAATGTCGTGCAGGTCGCCTTTGACGGTGCCGATGCAGACTTTGCCCGCAGATTTGACTTTGGCTTCGAGCAATTTGGGGCGAATGAGTTCTAAGCCCGCTTTCATGGCACGTGCTGCAATGAGGACTTCGGGAATGTAAAATTCGTTGTTTTTAAATTTGACGCCGACGACGTTCATGCCTGCAATAAGGCCTTCGTGCAAAATGTCTTGGACGGGTACATTTTCATCTAAGGCCTCTTGGACGGCTTGGGATACGGCGGGTGATTGTCCGTTGATGACGCTGTCGGCAAGGGCTTGTAAATTGGCCATGACATTCTCCTATTTTTTTAGCGGTGTGTACCCAGTTCATGTGCGGTTTCGTACATGGCCACGATGTTTTCGGGTGGGCTTATGGCCTGAATGTTGTGGCAAGGGGCAAGGATGTATTGGTTGTGTTGGTTGAGAATGGTGATGTTGTCGCACACTTCGGCTTTGACATCTTCAACGGTGCCAAAGGCGAGGGTATGTTGGTTGTCTACCCCTCCGTGCAAGACGAGTTGTTGACCAAAGTCTTTGATCAGTGTTTCTCGATCCATGTTGTGACAACGCCATTGGATGGGGTTGAGCACATCTATGCCCAATGCGATCATATCGGGAATGATGTCGTGTATGGCACCATCGCTGTGGAAGAAGACGTACACGCCCGCGTCGTGTGCCAAGTCGATCATGCGTTTCATGCGGGGCAATAAAAAGGTGTGGATGTGTTGTGGCGAAAAGAGTAGGCTTTCTTGCCCGCCCATGTCTTCGGCCACATAACTGAGGTCCACTTTGCCGGGTAAGGTTTCGTAGATGCGTTGGGTGTTGGCATAGGCCAGGTCGAAAAGTTTGTCGAGACAGTAGTGAACGATGTCTGGGTTTTCGATGAGGTCTATAAAGGCTTGTACGTCGCCACGCAATTTTTTGTAGATGAGAAAGGGTTCTGAACCGCCACCGCGAATGGGATAATCTTCCCAAGGGGCAATTTGCTCTGGGAGGTGGCTGTAGTCGTACCAATCGGCATGGGGCCAGATGTAGTGGGTTTCGATGGATTTGACAGTGGGATATTTGGCCAAGGGATGTGAGATACATTCACGATATGTGCCACTGCCGTATTGGACGGTTTTGTGTTGGCATCCAAATACGTCGGAATTTGGGCCAAGAGTGGGGCCAATGTAGCGGGGAGACACAGCTATGGCGCGGTCGATGTGGAGACGGGTGTAGAGTTCTTGGTCGGTGGCACATCCCAGATAGGCCATGAGTTTTTTGTGTGCTTCGGGAGTGGCCCAGTAGTCTGTGGGGATGCGGTCTGGCGTTTGTTTGTTGAGAACGGCTAACCAACGTTCTTTGGGTGTCATGGCATGGCCTCCTGATGGTTTTATTCGTGCAAAAGGCGTACCATGGGATATTGGGTAAATAGAGGCTTAAATTGAGGATTTATATGCGTTAATGGTGGGGAAGTGTGGCAGATGTGGCGCGAAGGGAGGGGCGTGGGTGTCTCTATGGTTGGTAAGGTGGGATTGAGGGATGGGGATGTTTAGGAGGGGGAAGTGCGCGAGGATGTAGATTGTTTTTTGTTTGCTTGAAATGCCTTCGGCGACCTACTTTTTAAACGACTAAAAAGTAGGCAAAAAGTCGCCACTGCGTGGGGCTCACACAGCGCAAATACCGTTTGAGGGTACACATTTAGACAGTGGCCTACGGGATGGGGAGGGGAGAGAACGTTTGGTGTGGTGGGAATGGTGCGCTGTGTTGATGGTTTGGAGTGATCGCTTTTTTTGATGGTTATGGTGATTGAATAAGGGTAAAAAACACAATAACAGTTGGTTACTTGAATGTTTGTTGGATGGTTTGATGGGTGTTGATGAAGTCCCAATCGTAGGTGACGCCGAGGCCGAGGCCGGTGGGGACGGGGACTTGGCCATTGGTGGGGAGGTCTTGGGGATGGTCGGAGTAGCCGCAGGTGTAGACGGGGGGGATGATGTTGGGCATGTTGGGGCCCATGAGGGCCATTTCGTACATGTGGGTGTTGCGAATGGCGCTGATGCAGGCGCGGTGGGCGGGGCCACAGGCGTGAAGCTGAAGGTCGAGGCCGAGGGCTTCGCAGAAGTGGGCAATTTTCATAACGCCGGTGATGCCCATGTCGTATTCGGGATCGGCGTGGATCATGTCGCAACCACCTTGGAGGAGGAAGTTGGCTTTTTGTTCGAGGCCACGAACGTGTTCACTGACCAAGAGGGGGGTGGATAGTTTTTCGCGTAGGCGTTGGTGGCCTGTGGCAGAGACGGCGGCATCGCGGTAGGGGTCTTCATACCAGAAGTAGTTGGCTTCGTCGCAGGCACGGCCCAGGGTGAGGGCGTCTGTCCAGGTGCGCAGTTGACAGGCGGGGTCGACCATGAGGCGCCATTGATCACCGACGGTTTTGCGTACGCCCAAGACGTTTTTGACTTCGCGGGTGATTTCGCCGGTGTTCCAGCCGTGAATTTTGAAGCCTGCAAAACCTTGGTCGCGGCAGGCAATGGCAAAGTCGGCAAAGGCTTCGGGTGACGAGAGGCCACCTGTGGTTTCTTGACCGTGATAGGTGCTGGCGTAGGTGGGTAAGTGGGTGCGAAAACCACCTAAGAGGGCGGATACGGAGGCGTTGTATTTTTTGCCAACGAGATCCCAGAGGGCAATGTCGAGGGGGCCGTGGCCCATGTGGTCGTAGGCGCGTAGTTCGCGTTTGAGGTCGTCGTAGATTTGCTCGCGGTGGTCGGGGTTGCGGCCTAAGAGGATGGGAGCGAGCATGGTGGCTTGGGCGAGAGAAGCGGGTGTGCCAACCCAGTGGGTGACATATTCGCCCGTGAGGCCATCGTTGGTGTGAATTTGTACGGCGAAACGTTTGGCGGGGAAGGTGTTGCCTTTGACGTAGGCCATGTTGCCCACACCTGCGGCAGCTTGTTCGAGACCGATGTTTGTGACTTCAAATTGGAATTCGGTGATGGTGACTTGGTCGATGATGGACATGGTGTTCCTTTGAATTTGGGAAAGTGTATCGCAATGGATGGCTCATGATCGTTAGATTTTGGCGTGGGAGCAAGGAGAAAGGTTCACGCTTTCTTGGTCGCGGGACAATAGCGGGCGAATTGGAAGACAGCCCTTTTCGACGTTTAAGAGGGGCTGGTTCTGTTCAAATGACAACGGATGAGATTATGGCGTTGACACGGGGCGAAAAATGAAAGGGGTTTTGATTGACTCTAACATTTTGTTGGATATTTTTACCGAAGACAAACTTTGGATGAATTGGTCAGAGTCTCGGCTTGATTACTGTCGAAGGGATCACACGCTTTTTATTAACCCGATTGTATATGCTGAAATTTCTATTCGGTTTGCCGATGTTGAAGAGTTGGAAGATGTGCTTGAAATAGGCGGTTTTATGATGCGTGAAATACCAAAAGAGGCCCTGTTTTTAGTGGGCAAGGCGTTTTTGGCCTATCGCAAACAAGGCGGTTCACGGCGATCACCATTGTCCGATTTTTTTATTGGTGCGCATGCAGCCGTTGAGAAACTGCCCTTATTGACACGGGATGCAACGCGGTATCAAACCGATTTTCCTACGGTGGATTTGATTTCGCCTGAATGATTAAAAAGATATATGAGATAAAAGGGCCAACTTCTTGAGAGGTTGGCCCTTTTGTTTTAGAATGGTACCCTTGGGACGGCCTCTGATGGGGGTGAAAGGCGATCATGAATTAGGGTAAATTATTCATATCGCAAAGCATCAATGGGATTGCTGCGTGCGGCTTTGAATGTTTGTGTGCCGACGGTGAGTAGGGCAACAAAAAGTGCGAGTGCGCCAGAGAGTGCAAAGATGCCAATGCCCAATTCGATGTGATAGGCAAAATTGGCGAGCCATTTGTCCATGGCATAATAGGCGATGGGCCAGGCGATGATGTTGGCGATGAGTAACAGTTTGATGAAGTCTATGGAGAGCAAGCTGACGAGATTGGGCACGCTGGCACCGAGCACTTTGCGAATGCCAATTTCTTTGGTGCGGCGAGAGACGGCGAGGGAGGCCAGACCCAAAAGGCCAAGGCATGATATAAGGATTGCAAAACCTGCTGAGTAAGTCATAATACGTTGCCAGCGTTGTTCATTGAGGTATTGTGAAGATAAACTTTCATTGAGGAACCAGTGACCACCATACTGTCTGTTGGGTGCGATTTCTTGCCAGGTTGTTTTGAGTATTTCGATGGTTTGTTGCAGGTTTTGAGGTTGTGCGCGAACCAGCACATAGGGGCCACTGTTAAAGAATTTCATTTGTAGAATCAAAGGTTGAATGGTGCGGTGTAGTGAGTCGATATGAAAATCTTGAACCACGCCAATGATCGTGGGGGTTATTTCATCATAGCCAAACCCTTTTATGGTATAGCCAATAGGATTTTCCAAGTTCAGTTTTTTGGCCAGGCTTTCATTGATGAGTACGGCATTGTCTTGATCTGATGCAAAATCATTGGAAAAGTTGCGTCCTTGTAACAGAGGTATTTGTAGGGTTGACAGATAATCGGCATCGACGGCTAAGAGACGCACACCAATGCGTGTGCCATCGTCTAATTTGCAACTGGTAGAACTGGAACCATTGGTAAACGCGCGGTCTGACAAGGTGACGCTTGTTATTGATGGTTGGGACAGGAGTGCCTGTTTGTATCTTTGGGCCATCTTTTGATTGCCACTCCATATGGCAATGATGTGATCCTGTTCATATCCCAGGCTTTTATTGTTGATAAACGTATGTTGTCTAAACATGACACCCAGACAGATCATGAGGGCAATAGCGGCTGTGTATTGTAAAATAATGAGCGTACGTATGAGGTGATTGCGCCCCCCAATGTGTATGCCACCTTTGAGTGCTGAGACGGGTTGGAAACGGGACAAGACAATGGCTGGATACCCGCCAGAGACAATGCCCACTATGATAACAATGCACAGCAACAAAAGACTAAATGTGGGATTGATCAAATTGGCCGTGTGCAGGTCGCGCTGTATGAGGCTGTTGAAGATGGGGAGAAACAATTCGACCAGTGCAAGACCCGTTATGAGGCTCAAGAAACTCAGGAGTAGTGCTTCTACCCAAAACTGTTTCATGACTTTGATGCGGTTTGCACCCAGAACCTTGCGCATACCAATTTCACGGGATCTGCTGGTAGAATTTGAAATAGAGAGGGTGGTGAAATTACAACAGGCAATCAATAAGACAAGACCGGCCAACCCCCAGAGAATGTATACGGCCTGAAGGTTTCCTGATGCTTCATACGCAAAATCGTATGGTGTCCAGTATACATCTGTTAATGGCTGTAAACGTAAGGTGAATGCCTCTGCATCTGGAATGGATTTCCATTTGATTAAATCGTCAATACGTTTTTTTAAATGCGTTTGTGCAAACGCCTTGAGTGAACCATCCAATGCTTGGGCCTTTTGATTTTCGGCGAGTTGGATATAAATGGAAGCATTTGCATCGCCCATGTTGTTGCCACCAAAATGAGGGCGGTTTTGAATGGATGCCAGTGCTTCGAATTTCAGGCTGGAAACATTTGGGGGATTGGCAAGAATGCCTGTGATTTTAAATGTTAAGCCACCTGCTGTAAGTGTTTGTCCCAAAATGTGGCTGTTATCGGTTTGTTGGCTGCCAAAGATTTTTTGAGCAATGGCTTGGCTGATGATGATGGCATCGGGTTGATCCAGTGCGGTGCTTGGGTCGCCGGATAGAAGTGGAAATGTAAACATGCTTAAGAAGTCGGGACTGACGAGTCCAATGGTTGTGTAAAATTCCTTGTTTTCATATTTCAAGGAACTGGATGCTTTTGAGTATGCACTTGCCAAAATGATACCTGGTAAATCGTCTTTGAATGTTTCTACTAAGGTGTGTGGTTGCAAAGAGATGTGTTTGATTTGATCATTGGTGCGGTTCTCTTCTGTGAGTACCCGATACAGTTGGTTTTTATTTTTGTGAAACTGATCGTGTGACCATTCGTGTTTGACAAAGAGGGTCATGAGAATGCAACAAGCGATGCCGAGTGCAAGACCAAAGATGTTGATGAAGGCGTAGCGTTTTTGACGTTTGAGATTGCGGATGGCGATGGTGAGGTAGTTTTTGAACATGCAATCATCCTCGAAAGGCACCCTCGGTTCCCTAAAGGGGACGAAAGGCAGTGGGTTGTTGGAGGTAATGGATTGGGTAAACGTGTGTTTTATTGGAAGGTGATGGTTTTTTAGATTTTGTATGATGTGTTTATATACGCAACGGATGTGCCAAAAATGTATTTTATTATAATACAATTATTTATAAAATTTGATTGTTTGAAGATTT
>JAYODI010000132.1:0-9691 GCA_038279365.1 Candidatus Latescibacterota bacterium
AAAGCATTTGCCGATTTTATAATGTGATCTATTTCAAGATCTGTCAGTTCTGGAAAAATGGGCAGGCTTAAAATGCGATTGACAATATGTTCTGTTATTGGAAGGGGAGGGGTGTTCAAGTGGGCATAAGCAGGTTGTTTGTGGACGGGGGTGGGATAGTGAATGCCAGTGCCAATACCGCATTTTGCTAAATGGCTGCGCAAGCGGTCTCGGTGAGGGGTTTGGATAACGTAGAGGTGATAGGCGTGGGTGCCCCAATCTTTTTCTATGGGGTGATCAATCTCTGGATGTGTGATTTGTGTACGATAGATATGGGCGATTTCTCGACGACGCTTGTTGTGTATGTCTAAGTATTGAAGTTTTGCATTAAGGATAGCAGCCTGGATTTCGTCTAAGCGGCTGTTTGTTCCTTCAATTTCGTGAATGTCTCTGGTTATGGAACCATAGTTTCGCAACAATTGGACTTTTTGAGCGATCTGTGACTGATTGGTCACAACCATACCCCCATCTCCAAATGCGCCTAAATTTTTGCTGGGATAAAAACTAAAACATCCCACGCTGCCCCAAGTACCTGCTTTTTTGCCCTGATATAAAGCGCCGTGGGCTTGGGCACAGTCTTCTACGACGTGTAAATGGTGTTTTTGGGCAATGGCGAGAATGGGAACCAAGTTGGCCGGTTGTCCGTATATGTGGACGGGCACAATGGCTTTTGTGTGTGGGGTGATGGCCTGCTCAATGAGATTGGGATCTATGGTATAGCTTTGGGGATCTATGTCGATAAAAACGGGTTTTGCACCTGACAATGAGATGCCCGATGCGGTAGGGGTGGCCGTGTGGGCCACTGTAATGACTTCGTCAGGGGCATCAACGCCGCAAGCCTTAAGGCCAAGATGGAGGGCATCGGTACCAGAGCCCACGCCAATGCCTTGTTTGGCCTGACAATACTTGGCAAAGGCATTTTCAAAATGGCGACATTGTTCGCCCAATACAAACCAGCCTTTATTGAGAACAGTTTGGATGGCTTGATCAATGGTAGGTTTTTGAGCCGCATATTGCCTATTGAGGTCACCAAACGGAATATTCATAACAATCCTGATGTAAAAAAGTATGAGCGACATGAATTGTTCAAACATAAACGATCAATAAACACTTGACAATTATTGATTTTATAGGCTAAATTCTTCCTCGTATGTTATTGTAGTCATTGTGCTAAATTGCCGACTTGTGGGGTTATATGGCTGGGGAAACCATACTGGTGGTCGAAGATAATCCATTGAATATGGAGTTGGTCTCCGACATTCTCGAAGCTCATGGTTATGACGTGCGTCAAGCCATAAACGGCAAAGAGGCTGTTCGGGAAGTGGAATCACATTTGCCCGATTTGATTTTGATGGATATCCAACTGCCTGGCTTAGACGGTTTAACCGTAACGGGTATTATCAAAGACAATCCAGAAACGGCCAATGTGCCCATTATTGCACTCACGGCACATGCGATGCGTGGTGATGAAGAAAAGGCACGGGAAGCAGGATGTGATGGTTATATTTCCAAACCTATTGATACGCGATCATTGCCGCAGACCATTCGTCAATTTTTAGATGCGGCGACTGAGTCGCCTTCAAAAGAGAGTTAAATATCTTATGAGTCAGCCAACAATATTGGTGGTTGATGACATTCCCGAAAATGTAGAATTGTTAGAGGCTTATCTCGTTCCTGAAAAATATAAAGTGGTGACGGCACACAATGGTATTGAAGCGCTTGAACGTGCAAAGGAAACACCGCCTGATATTGTTTTGTTGGATGTGATGATGCCACAAATGGATGGTTTTGAGGTTTGTCAAATTCTCAAAAACGATCCTCAGACGCAATTTGTTCCTGTTGTGATGGTGACGGCGTTAAAAGAACGCAATGATAAATTACGAGGCATTGAGGCTGGCGCCGATGACTTTTTGACAAAGCCGATAGATCGTGTTGAGCTTTTAACACGCATTCGTTCATTGATTCGTGTGAAATTTTTGCACGATGATTTGGAAAAAAGCTATGTTGCGTTACAAGAACTTCAAAATGTAAAAGAACGCCTTACCCAAATGATCATTCATGACTTAAAAAACCCACTCACGGGTGTGAAAGCCAATATTGAGATTGTGGGCATGGAAGATTTGGGAGAAACGCGTGAGTGTTTGGATGCCGCACAGCGCAGTTGTGATATGCTTTTTAATATGATTCAAGACTTGCTTGATATTTCCAAGATGGAAGAAGGCAAGTTGGTGCTTACGTGCGAAACATTGGATTTGATCGAAATTGTTTCGCCTGTGGTTCGTGAGGTTTCTGTACCTGCAAAAGCAGAAGATAAAGAAGTGGTCTATGAAATCCCAGAAGATTTGGCACGTATTTATTTAGATCGTGATTTGATTTATCGCACATTGTCCAATTTGATGCAAAATGCGGTGAAACACAGCGGGCGCGGTGGTGTCATTACCGTGCGTGCATCCAATACCAATGACACGATGCGTATAGAAGTGCAAGATACGGGACATGGTATTCCTGAAGGTTTTCAAGACAAGATTTTTGAAAAATTTGGTCAAGTTGAATCGCGCCAGCGTACGGGGTCTGGTTTGGGGCTTACATTTTGCAAAATGGCTGTTGAGGCCCATGAAGGTAAAATTTGGGTAGAAAGTGTGGAAGGGGAGGGCAGCAATTTTATTTTTGAATTGCCACTCAAACCACCTGCATAAACATAACGTATTGATTTATATAAATCAAAAAGCCTTTCGGTTTCGATCCGAAAGGTTTTTTTAATGGTTTAAACCTTTGGCCTTTGATTGTCATCCAATAAAAATATCAGCGGATCAAAAGTTGATTTTAGACTGAATGTTTAATGTGCGACGGCGCAAATAACCCCCTTGCCCATCTGGCTCGTAGGTAAATTCAACATCGGAAACCAGTGTGAGTTGCGGCATGGGTGAGAGACCTAAGCGATATCCAAAGCGGGTGTTGGCTGTGCCATCAAAAAAACTACCCAGGTCAAAGCTGTCGAATCGTTTTTCATAATAGGCTTCAGCCAGACTCATTTTGGGCACGTGTGCCAATGCGTCTGGGGAGAGTTGTGCACGGCCTTCTAAGATTTGTGCATCGGCGTGTGTGCCGGTCAAAAACTGATATGTGGCACCTGCCTGGAAATAACGCCCCATGTTTAATGATGCATCAGCAAAAAATCCATGCATCGATTGATCGAGTAGGGCATCTTCTCGGGTGATGATGGTTGATGTTGTCGAGTCGATAACGGCTCGGTTCAAGTCGTAAAGTGCATCAAAATGGCTAGGTTGAAACCGCCCCGTCACCCAGCGGTACTCACCTTGTATATGCAGTCCACCTAAGGCAACTTTGAGGCCAGGCCCACTGATACCTGTGCCACCATTGCTGTTGAGCGCTCTTGCAATGGCACCATAGAACTGCACTTGGAGATTGCTTTTGGATATAATTGGGTAAATGATATCGAAGCTGATCGACCCATAGGCATCACGGGGGTGGGTGTTGCGAATGGAATCGGGCAGTGCGTTGAGTTGGTCTGTATCGACAACCAAGGTGACACCCAAATCCCATTGTTTTGTGGGATGAAAGACCACACGCCCGCCAATTACTGGCCCCCCACCATCCAAATCGAGCAGATCGCTGATGATGGCGCGAGCGGTAACACGTTGGTTAAAAAGATGTTGTATTTGTAGGTCGAGCCCTGTGCGTTTGATGCCGGGGGCATCTTGTGTGTTGCGGTAGTTGCGCATCAGCAAGCCCGACCCAAGGGTCACAGACTCTAAGGCCCCTAAGCGAAAATACATGCGTCGATCTGGATCGGTTGGTTGGCCATATTGTATGTAGTGGATTTTTCGAAAGAGGCTTTCAAGGCCTTTTCTGCGTGTTGAAAAATCCCAGCCTAAGTCCCTGATATTGCCTGTTTCATCTAAGAACAATTCGATATCCAAAACGGCTTCTAAGGCCCCTAAACGTATATAGGGTTGCATGTCGAGGCGTTGCCATTGGGTTTGCCCAACCGTAACTGTGCCCAATAGACCCGACAATGCCCAATTGGAATCTTGCGCCTCGATATGGTTGGGCACTCCAAAAACGACAAATACGACGAACAATCGTATCAAAAAAGATCGCATTTTTTCTCCTATGGCAGGTGATGATGGTCTATTTGACCAACATAAGGCAAATTATAAAAAAAGGTCAAGTTGGTATGTGGAAATGAGGAACTTGGGAAGGGATCAAGCGTTCACAAATGGAGAAGGAGATGTTACCTAACATCCTGAAATCTATTGACAAAGGATTTCGTGTCTGGTATAATTCTCGTGATAAAAAAGCAAAGAATTTTATCTTACCCGATGTTTGAGGGGGTGTCTGCGATGCGTGTCTCTTTGAGAGGCTGTTACGTTTTTCTTTTTGGCTGTTTGGCTCTGTTTTCACCGCTTGTGGCAGAAGAAGTGGTTACACCTGATGAATCGCCAAAAACACAAGCCTATCGCAATACGATGATGGCTTTGGGAGAGCGTCAGTTTAAGGCTGGTGAGATTAATGAAGCGTTGGCTACATTTCAGTCTTTGGTGGCCGATTTCCCCGATGATGCACATTTGCATACACGTTTGGGCTACGTGTTGCTCAAGCGAGACGATTTCAACGAAGCTGAAGAGGTCTTTAACAAAGCCAAGGAATTGGATAAAGACAAGGTTGAGGCCTATGTGGGGTTGGGATTGACCTATGCCGAGAAACCCACACGTGGTATTCAGTCTTTGTATAATTTTAGACGCGCTATTGCCGAAGCCAAGCGCGCCACTAAAATTAATCCCGACTATGGTCCTGCTTATCGGCTGTTGGGTGAAGTGTATGAACGATTTGAAGAAGACCATATCCGTGCATTGGCATATTATCTGAAATATGTTGAATTAGAACCCAATAACCCTGAAGGGTTGTATTATTTTGGTTTGGCTGCCATACAGGCAGGTCAGTATGACAAAATAAAAACGTATATTGCGCCCTATACTCAAGATCACCCAGATGTGGCACAGTTGTTACCCATAGTGGCACAAGGTTACTTTTTTACAGAAGAGCCCCAAAAAGCGTTGGAATTGTTTGAGCGTTTTTTACAAAACAGTGAAGGCAGTGAGCGGCAACATTATACAGAAATATCTTATATCGCTTCTGACAAAGAATTGGCCGAATATCAGGCACTGGTTGGCCCAGAGCGACAGGCTTATCGCGAACAATTTTGGGCCCGACGTGACCCCGATATTTTGACAAAGATTAACGAGCGCGTTATTGAGCATTATCGACGCGTTTGGTATGCACGCACGTTTTTCTCATCCAATGTATATCCTTGGGACAAACGCGGTCAGGTCTACATTCGATATGGTGAGCCTGATTTTCGCTCGCGCTCTACGGATCTTAACTTTGTGCAAAGCCCAGAAGTTGAAACGGTGCGCATGCAAATGGCCGTTGATATTTATGGCCCTGAAGCCGCTTTTTTGACCTTTACGGGGCCTGTTTTTCCTGTGCGTACAAATCGACAAGAAAAAAAGTCGCTGTTTGACCCCAACTCACCCGATGATAACAATGATTTTTATGCTTCTGATGATGATGCAGGTGCTGGGGTTGACCCCGATGTGGGAAACCTCGATCGCAATGAAGGTGGCGAGGCAGATGGATATGCCCTTGGTTTTGAGCGTGATCCGTTTTCCATTGATGGCACCGTTTCCAGTCGGGTAGATGAGCAATCGGGGCGGTTAAATACACGTTTGCAGTTTGGTGGTTATGCACCCGTAACGATTGATAACGAAATTGATACCGTCCCTTGGGAAACTTGGACATATGTGCAATTAAATGGTGGTATTGAAATTACGTTTACCGACGAAATGGGCAATGGACGTTACGATTTTGCGCCTTTGCCAGAAGCCACCATTGAAGATGCCGAAGCGATTTCATACATCACACGCATGACAGAGCACACCCCCGATGTGATTTATCAATCGACAGTTTCCCGAACGCCAGATTTTTACCGCCCAGGTTTACCTGGCGATGTGCTCAATTTTTACTATGATTTGGCCGCATTTCGTGGTGGAAATGGGCAGACCAATGTCGAAATTTATTATGGTATTCCACCTGAGCAGGTGAAAGTGATCGAAGAATCGGATTCCAGCTTTATTCATGTGCAGTTGGCTGTGGCGTTGGCCGATGAGGGACATACCACGATCTATCGTGCGGCTGAAGAATTTTTCTATCAGGCAAACAGCACTTTAGGTAACAGCAAAGGGGCGTTTGTTCCAGAGTTGTTATCTACGCAGGTGCCACCTGGCAAATATGAGCTTCAGGTGCAAATGAAAGATTTGGTTTCGGGGCGCACGGGCATTTATCGACAAGATTTGGATATTGATGATTACCGACCAGCCGATTTGCAAATTAGTGATATTCAGTTGGCGTCTACCATTGCAGATGCGGGATCGCCTAAGTTTAAAAAAGAAGATGTGTGGATTATTCCGATGCCCACACGCAGTTATGCTGAGGCACAAAATGTGTATGCCTATTTTGAAGTGTATAATTTAACACCAGATGCTTTTGGGCAAACACGTTATAAAACAGAATACAAGGTAAGATCCAGTGCCATGCCATCTGTAGGGGTTTTTGGGGCGGTGGCTTCGGGTTTGCGAACCATTTTTAAGTCGAGCAAAGCGCAAGTTTCAGTGACCAATGAACAAGTTGGGCGTGAAGTTGATCAACATGAATATGTTGAAATTATTTTGAGCAAAGCCAAACCTGGGGTCAATGCCCTTGAGGTGACCATTACGGATTTGGTTTCGGGCAAGAGTGTTGAGCGTGAGGTGCGATTCCGTTACGGGAAATAATTTCGATTCACATATTTAAAATGATAAAGAGAGCAGTGGGTAGATCGTTTACCAACTGCTCTCTTTTTTGGAGTGTCTGTTATGCGTATTGTCAGTGGCAAATTGGGTGGGCGACATCTGGCTTTTAATAATCGACGGCAAGGCAATGCACGGGTCACGTCGGGTATGGTCAAAGAGGCTGTATTTTCGTCGTTGGGGCAGTTGGAAGGTTTGTCTTTTTTGGATTTGTTTGCTTGTTCGGGACAAATGGGGTTAGAGGCATATAGCCGCGGGGCTGTGGTGGTGATGAATGAAAAAGACCGGCGCCGTCATTTGTTTATTCGCGATGTTTTAAGAGAGTGGGATTTGCAAGGTGAAATTCGTCTCTACAATCGCCCAGCTGAACGATTGCTGTCAGAGCTTGTGAAAGAAGAGATGGCATTTGATGTGGTGTATTTAGACCCACCCTATCACGAAATGCTCGATGGAGAGGTGATGGCCGTTTCGTTTTTGAACCGTGTGGTTGTTTCGGGGCTGTTGCGCGCTCATGCCCGTGTGGTTGTTCAACACGATATGCGGGTTTTGTTAGGCAATGAGGTCACTGGAATGACAATGATACGTCAAAAAAAATACAGTGATTCGATGGTCACCATGTATGAACGCGTCGGGTAAACCGATAGGGTATTATTTGGAATAAGGATCGACAGCGTCTCGCAACCCATCGCCGAGGAAATTGAAACAGAGTACGGCTACGACGATGAAACTGGCAGGCAGGAGAAGCCACTGATAATAATAAAGGGTGGTCAGGCTGCGGCCATCTTGGAGCAAGACACCCCAGCTTGTCATAGGGGGGCGTATGCCTAAGTTGAGGAATGAGAGCGCACTTTCGGCCAAGATCATTTGTGGCACTGCAATGGTGCCAATGACAATGATGTGACCCAACACTGCAGGAATGAGGTGGCGGAAGATAATGCGCGAATGACTGGCTCCCATGAGCAAGGCGCCAATAATAAATTCTTCATTGCGCAAAGACAGCACCCGACCACGAATTTGGCGTGCCAGTGACGTCCACCCAAGGAAAGACAGGATGAGGGTGATAAGAAAGTATGTTTTGAGCTGATCGATATCGGCGGGAATGGCTGCTGAAAGTGCCATCCATAATGGGATTTGTGGAAATGCGCGTAATATTTCAATGAGGCGTTGGAGCAATTCGTCAACCCAGCCACCAAAATAACCCGATATCACACCTAATATACTGCCCAATATAATACTGATGAACACCCCAATGAGCCCAATGGTGAGGCTGACCCGTGCGCCATACAACACACGGGAAAACAGATCTCTGCCTTGGCGATCTGTGCCAAATAAGAAAATGCCTTCACTTTTTTGTCCACGGATACCAAAAAAATGAAGTTGGGTATCAAACCCCAAAAATGAGTGGGTATCACCGGTTTCAAAAAAGTAAATGGGATATCGGCGGGTGTGGTCTGGTTGGTAAATTTTTCGACCCGAAAGGGGATCGAAGTCGGTGGTAAGTCCATAGACAAACGGGCGTAAATGAAACCCTTCGTCGGAAAAGAAATGAATGGACTGTGGCGAAACAAAATCACGCCCACCAAACCGATGGTCGGCTTCATAGGGGGCGATAAAACCTGAGAATAAAGTACACAGGTACATCACACTGAGAATTCCCCCAGAGACAAGGGCCAGTTTGTTTTGTTTAAATTTTCGCCAAGCCAAATGCCATTGACCTGCGGTATAGATGCGCTCTGAGTCGTCAACTTGATGTGTTGTATTTGGCGCTGGTATGGCCATATGTGTACCTACCCAATTAAAATGAAAATTATTCCAAGCGAATACGAGGATCGGCCCAGGCTAATAGAATATCGGCGATGAGATTGCCCAAAAGTAAGAGGATGGCAAGTAACATTAAAAAGGTACCTGCCAAATACATGTCTTGTGTTTCTAAAGCACGATAAAACAGTGGCCCTGTGGTGGGCAAACCCAACACAATGGCAACAATGATCGAACCGGATACCAATTGGGGCAGTTGGAGACCGAGAATACTGATCATGGGATTAATGGCCACACGCACGGCGTATTTATAAATTACCCAACGTTCGGCCAAGCCTTTTGCACGTGCTGTGGTGATGTATTGCTCATCGAGCACGTCTAACATGCTGGTGCGCATAATACGCATCAACCCTGCGGTTCCTGCCGCGCCAATAACGACAACGGGCACCCAAAGGTGCAAGAGCAAATCCCATACTTTGGCCAAGCTCCAATCGGCATATTTAAGTTCGGGTGAAAAGAGCCCGCCGGCACTGCCACCAAACCAAAAGACCGAAATGTACATGGCCACAAGTGCAATGATAAAACCGGGCACACACAAACCAATAAAGGCCATAAATGTCCAAAAATAATCACCAAAGGAATAGCGGTTGCGCGCTGAGTAAATGCCAATGGGCAGGGCAATACACCACATAAAAATGAGTGCGCCCGATGCCATTAAGAAGGTCAGCCCCAAGCGTTCAGCAATGAGTTCAGAAACGGGGCGTCGCCACTCAAAGGAATATCCAAAGTCGCCTTGAATACATCCTGTGATCCAGTAGATATATTGTTGCCACATGGGTTTGTCTAAGTTGTATTGGCGTCTCAGGGCATCAAATGCTTCTTGATCGGCCTGTGAATCGCTTTCAGCAAGCTGGGCTTGTAAAGAGTCGAAGAAATCGCCTGGAGGCAGTTGTATGATGACAAAGACCATAATCGAAATGGCAAAGAGGGTGGGTATCATGCGAATGAGGCGACGAATGATGTAG
>JAYODI010000034.1:0-51971 GCA_038279365.1 Candidatus Latescibacterota bacterium
TCGTTGTCTCCTCAACGCCCAGAGACACCTACCATTAGTGTGGTGAGAGACTTGGCTCAATCGTTGGGTGAAAGTGTCTATGTCGGCTTTTCATCTGGCACAGGTGGTGCCTATGGCAACCACGATATCGTAGGTTTGCAGTTTAACAATGAGTATGATCCTATCATTGATGTGCCTGGACCATCTAATAGTGCACCCATTGCAGATGCTGGTACAAGTGCACCATTGGAAGCAGTTAGCCCGTCAGGCACAGAAGTTACTTTGGATGGGTCGGGTTCTTCGGATCCTGATAATGATGTATTGACGTATATGTGGTCTGCTGATGGCATTACGTTTGTTGATGCCACAAGTGCCACACCGACGGGTTCATTCCCTGTGGGTGAAACGACAGTGACACTGACAGTGGATGATGGCAATGGCGAAACGTCAACGGATGAGGTTGTGGTGACCATTACGGATGGTACGGCACCTACGTTGACAATTCCCGGTGGCATCACAGCCGAATGCACAGGTCCAAATGGCGAATCGATCGAACTTGGCACAGCCAGTGCAACGGATAATGGCGATGCCAATCCGGTGATCACAAATGATGCACCCGATACATTTTCAATGGGCACAACCGTGGTAACGTGGACTGCCACCGATGCTTCTGGCAATGCCACAAGTGCAGAGCAGACGGTGATTGTTCAAGATACGACTTCACCAGAGCTGACGGTTCCTGGTGATATCACAGCAGAAGCAACAAGCCCAGATGGTGCATCAGTTGACTTGGGTGAAGCCAGTGCATCAGATATTTGTGATCCTGATCCAGCGATTACGAACGATGGTGCCTTGAGTGTTTATCCTTTGGGTTCTACAACCGTGACGTGGACGGCAACCGATGCATCTGGTAATGCCACAAGTGGTGATCAGCTTGTGAATGTTGTGGATACCACACCCCCAGATGTGAACTTCTCATTAAATACGGGCACACTATGGCCACCCAATCATAAGATGGTGCAAGTTGCCAGTGGTATTTCGGCCAGCGATATTGCCGATGAAAATCCTTCCGTCGTAATTACCGTGACCAGTGATGAAGACATCAATGGTTCTGGTGATGGCAACACAGATGTGGATTGGGAAGTGAACAATGGCAGTGTGTATTTGCGTGCCGAACGTGATGGTGGTCAAGACGGTCGTGTTTATATTGTGACCGTTGTTGCAACCGATGCTGCTGGCAACACAACGACAGTGACTGGCACCGTTGAAGTGCCTCACGGTCAGGAAGTTGCTTCTGCCGATGCAGGAAATGGCAAAGGTAAAGGCAAGGCGAAGAAGCTTGTTGTTGTGAGTCAAAGTGTGACCCCTGTGTTGGTTGTGGGTGAAGCCAAGGTGATAGCCGGTCAGTCTTCAGGTGTTGCATTGAGCCAAGGTGAATCTGTGACGGTTGTTGGTGCTGGTCCTGTGGTTGCCGATCAGCTCTTGGATATTTCAGGAGAAGCTGATGTTGCGTCTCGTATGCAGGAGATTGTGGTAGAAAACCACACATTCTCTTTGTCACAAAATCATCCAAACCCCTTCAACCCCGAAACGGTGATTGGTTATGCCCTCGGTGAAGCTTCTGATGTGCGTTTGATCATTTACAATGTATTGGGTCAGCAGGTGCGTGAGTTGGTGAATGCGTCTCAGGCACCTGGTCAATACTCTGTGCGTTGGGATGGTCGCAATGCGTTGGGTGCTCAGGTAACCAGTGGTGTGTATATTTATCGCTTGGTTGCTGGCACACAAGTTGAGATGCGCAAGATGATTTTGTTGAAGTAATGGGTTGGCAGTTCGTTATTTAAGTAGGAGAAAGTCCCTGTCGTAAGTAGCTTCGATAGGGACTTTCTTTTACGGGTTGACGATGAAGTATCGTGTTGTGGTGTAAGGTGGTGTGTTTCTCTAACGAATTTGGATTCAACTTATGTCTGTAAATAAAGTCCCTATAAAACAAGAGAAGATTCTGATTGTGGACGACCAACGCGAAAGTCTGTTGGGTTTGTCTAAGATGTTAGAGCGAGAGGGATATCAGGTTCAAGTTGCAACAAATGGGATTGATGGGTTGGCGTTTGCACGAGAATTTGCTCCGGATCTGATTTTGTTGGATGTTGTGATGCCGATGATGGGTGGCTTTGAGATGTGTGAGCATTTGAAGGCCGATGCAGGTCTGCACGATATCCCCGTGTTGTTTTTGACTTCTCATTTTGATCAAGAGAATGTTGTAGAAGGTTTTCGAGTCGGTGGGGTGGATTATATCTCAAAGCCTTTTCGCCAAGCAGAGTTGCTGATGCGGGTTAAGACGCATTTGGTGTTGCGCCAAACGGTGAAAGCTTTGCAGGAAAAAAATGCGATGCTCGAAGCAGAGATCAATCGCAGAAAGGTTGTTGTTAAAGAGCGAGATCAATTGGCGGATCGTATATCGGTGATGTCAGATGAAGATGCCAAGCATTGGGGCATTGGTGGTTTTATGGGACAAAGTGCCCCGACGCAGAGAGTGTTGAATGATATTGCACGGTTGCAGAAATTGGGTGCGGCCACATCGGTATTGATTATGGGGGAGAGTGGCACAGGTAAGGAGCTGGTTGCGCGTGCGCTTCATTTTGGGTCTGATCGGGCAAAAGGGGCTTTTGTGCCAGTAAATTGCTCTGCCATTTCGGGTGAATTGGCTGATTCTCTGCTGTTTGGTCATGTGCAAGGGGCTTTTACCGGGGCAGATCGAGATTGGGCAGGTTATTTTGCACTGGCCGATGGTGGGACGTTGTTTTTGGATGAGGTGGGTGATATGCCTGTGGATTTGCAAGCCAAGTTGTTGCGGGCATTGGAAGAAGGGGCGGTTTTGCCCGTGGGTGGAAAACAGGAAAAAGTGGTGGATGTTCGGGTGGTGGCTGCAACCAATGTGGCGTTGGCGGAGGCGATTGCCAAGGGAGAATTTCGACAAGATTTGTATTTTCGTTTGGCGCGGTTTCCGTTGCACATACCACCACTGAGAGAGCGGCAGGAAGACATTTCATTGTTGGCAAAGCATTTTGTGAGTGTATTGGCCAATGAAATGGGGATACCCATTCCAGATATTTCGGACGCGGCTATGGATGTGCTCATTGCATATGCTTATCCGGGTAATGTGCGAGAATTGAAAAACGCCATTGAACGCGCGCTGATAGAAAGTGGTGGGAAAAGGGTTGGACCTCAGCATTTGCATTTGGGTGTGGGGGTGTCAATGTCAGATGCAAACGCACGGATCTCGTTTGACGATTTGCCTTTGAATATGGCGGATGCGGAATGGGTGCTCATCCAGCGGGCTATGAAACAAACGGGTGGCAATGTGGCGAAAGCGGCAAAACTTTTGGGTATTAACCGCATGAAAATCCATCGGCGATTGGCGGTTGAGAAAGAGGATGTCAATGCATCTTAAGTGCGTGAATGAATTCTGTATTTTACCACAAAAAAAGAACAAGTGATCACTGGGTTACACTTGTTCTTTTTTTATGTTTAACTGAAGATGACCAAAATCTTCACCCTCTGTTTTTAAGGGGATTATAGTTTTAAGAAGCGTGGCACCGTATTTGCGTTAAGAATATGCGTGTAACGCATGTCAGACTCAGTTTGTTTGTGCAACAAAGCAGACCCGTCAATTAAATACACATATAAATGGGTTTATCATACCCCCATTACAGTGTCCATTCACCTGAATAACCAGGGCACTTTAATGGGGGAATTTTTTTGTCCAATTATTGTTCGAGATGGATCAATAAAGGTACTCAAGGTGGGCAAAATCTACATCTGATCGTCGGGATCAAGGAGGGAGTTTGTGAAGCAGACCAGTCAGTTGGAAACGAGATAGAAAATTCGCGGGTTTTATGTTGGAAAATTTAAACAGGTGGGAGGATTAACGGTGAATAAATTGTTAAAGCGATGGGCTCTTTTGAGTGGGTTGGTTGCATTCGGCTTTTTGATGGGCGATTCGGTTTATGCCCAGATGCAGACTGAAGATGCCAAACTTGTGCCAGGTGATGGGGCCGCCAAAGATCTATTTGGGGACGCGGTAGCGGTGTCAGGCAACTTGGCTATCATTGGTGCACCAGGCGACGACGTTGTCTCGACGTTTAGGAGCAATAATGGGACAGTGTATCAAGTTCGGGCAGGAAGTGTTTATTTTTATGAATTTGATGGCGTGAATTGGAATCCGAATGGAAAAATGGTAGCCAGCAACAGAACTGGTCGACAACATTCATCAACGATGAATTATGGGCAAGCTATTTCTTTATTGGGTAATCGTCTTTTGATTGGATCTCCAGGGTATGATGTGCCACGCAATAATGGTGCGGAGATAGACGAAGGTACTGTGTATGCCTATGAATATGATGGCAACAACTGGAACCAAGTTGGTGCTAATTTTAACCCTGCCAGCAAACGTCCGGGTTTTTATATGGGAAATAAAATATCTCAGTCGGGTGATCGTGCATTGATTAGTGCACACGGTTGGCAGGATAATGGAATCGGCGGTGCTGTAGGTGGTGCTTATATATACGATTATAATGCTGCCACACACGCTTGGACGGAATCTGCGATATTGCGACCAAGCGATAGAGCAGCAAAAGATAATTTTGGAATCGGTGTGTCTTTATCTGGCGATCGCGCAGCCATTGGTAAAGCTTTTGATGATGATAAAGGTACAGACTCGGGTAGTATGTACATATTTGAGTACAATGGCAGTAGCTGGGTCGAAACAGTTAAGTTCACAGCCAATGACGGGTCTGCAGGTGCTTTTTTTGGTCACGACGTGTTGCTTGAAGACGATGTTTTGTTGGTGGGCGCACCAGGTGATGGGAATCGGGGTGCTGTGTATGTATTTGAGAATGTTGGTGGTGCTTGGATTGAATCCCAAAAGTTGACAGCCAGCGATGGTGATGCTGGTGATCAATTTGGTTGGACTATGTCTCGGATTGGTGATCGCATCTCAATCAGTGCTCGTTTTGATGACGGCAGAGCGGGAAGTGCATATATATTTGAAAACGTTGGTGGTATTTGGGTTGAGACTCAGAAACTGACAGCGAGTAATCGGGCCGATGATGATTTGTTTGGTCACGGTCAAATTGCTCTGTCAAAAAGTCAGGCTTTTGTTGGCTCTGGGCGAAATGATGATAGAGGTCAGGATTCGGGTAGTATGTATGTGTTTGAGTTGGGTGGTACATCAGAGCCTGCGACTGAATATGAGAATGCCCAACCAGCGACGGCCATTGCTTCAAGTAATTATCCAGATTCGACAGCGGCGAGCTTGGCAGTTGATGGTGACGTGAATACGGGTTGGAACTCTGGCAATTGGGGACCCTCTTGGATAGAAGTGACTTTTGACCAACCCAGAACCTTCTCTGGATTGCACGTGACAGGGGTTGCCGTTCCAGCCGTCACTGAGGCTTATACGATCACTGCAACGAAAGCAGACGGAAACACTATTGTTGTGTCGGATGATTTCACGATCCCGTTAGCGCCTGCTGTCGGCATCAAGGATTTTGATCTTGGCTTGGGGTTCACCTCCTACACAAAGATTCGTATCGAAGCTCAAAATGCTGCGCCATATCCTGACGCTTCTTGGATCTCCATAGCAGAGATTCAGCTCATCGTCCCTGAAACATCCAATGGTGCACCTGTAGCAGAAGCTGGCGAAGATGTATCAAAAGAAGCGACCAGTTCATCAGGTACGCCTGTCGCATTGGATGGATCGGGTTCATCAGATCCTGACAACGATGCATTGACGTATGTGTGGTCTGCCTCTGGTATTGATTTTGACGATGCTGCCAGTGCAACGCCAACAGGTGCTTTTCCTTTGGGTGAAACCACAGTGACGTTGACGGTGGATGATGGCAATGGTGAAACGTCTACCGATGAGGTTGTGGTGACCATTACGGATGGAACGGCACCTACGTTGACGATTCCCGGTGGCATCACAGCCGAATGCACAGGTCCAAATGGCGAATCGATCGAACTTGGCACAGCCAGTGCAACGGATAATGGCGATGCCAATCCGGTGATCACAAATGATGCACCCGATACATTTTCAATGGGCACAACCGTGGTAACGTGGACTGCCACCGATGCTTCTGGCAATGCCACAAGTGCAGAGCAGACGGTGATTGTTCAAGATACGACTTCACCAGAGCTGACGGTTCCTGGTGATATCACAGCAGAAGCAACAAGCCCAGATGGTGCATCAGTTGACTTGGGTGAAGCCAGTGCATCAGATATTTGTGATCCTGATCCAGCGATTACGAACGATGGTGCCTTGAGTGTTTATCCTTTGGGTTCTACAACCGTGACGTGGACGGCAACCGATGCATCTGGTAATGCCACAAGTGGTGATCAGCTTGTGAATGTTGTGGATACCACACCTCCTGATGTGAATTTCTCGTTAAACACAGGGACATTGTGGCCACCCAATCATAAGATGGTGCAAGTTGCCAGTGGTATTTCAGCCAGCGATATTGCCGATGAAAATCCTTCTGTTGTAATTACCGTGACGAGTGATGAAGACATCAATGGCACAGGTGATGGCAATACCGAAGTAGATTGGGAAGTGATTGATGGCAGTGTGTATTTGCGTGCCGAACGCGATGGTGGTCAAGACGGTCGTGTGTATACCGTGACCGTTGTTGCCACCGATGCAGCAGGTAATACAACCACAGTAACAGGCACGGTTGATGTGCCTCACGGTCAGGAAGTTGCTTCTGCTGATAATGGCAAAGGTAAAGGCAAAGCCAAGAAATTGGTGGTTGTGAGTCAGAGCGTGACACCTTCTATTGTTGTGGGAGAAGCGAAGGTGATTGCAGGTCAATCCTCTGGCACTTTGGTGACACAAGGTGAGTCGGTGACGATTGTTGGTGCTGGTCCTGTTGTTGCCGATCAGCTTATTGATCTTTCTGACAATGCCGAAGTTGCACCCGCTGTGCAAGATCGTTTGGTGCAACGCAATGCGTTCACACTGTCTCAGAATTATCCAAACCCCTTCAACCCCGAAACGGTGATTGGTTATGCCCTCGGTGAAGCTTCTGATGTGCGTTTGATCATTTACAATGTATTGGGTCAGCAGGTGCGTGAGTTGGTGAATGCGTCTCAGGCACCTGGTCAATACTCTGTGCGTTGGGATGGTCGCAATGCGTTGGGTGCTCAGGTGACAAGTGGTGTGTATATTTACCGCTTGGTTGCGGGCACTCAGGTTGAGATGCGTAAGATGATTTTGTTGAAGTAATATCGGTTGTTGTTGGATCGTTATTTTGATTGAAAAAAATCTCCGTCGAGTGTAAATTCGGCGGAGATTTTTTATGTTCATTTTAACCATGAGGAACTATGCCAGATCTTGAATATGAAGTGAAACCGGTTTCAGAATTGCGCGAGGTGATTGAAAAAACGGCGGCAACATGGCCACTTGCCAAAGGCACCACATTTGAGTTTGTGATGTGTGATGGGGTTTCGTGTGAGTGGATTGATGTGCCGAATGCGGGTGGTGATGTGGTGTATCTTCACGCGCATGGTGGAGGCTATTATAGGGGTTCGTCGCGCGTGGATGCGGCAATTTGTTCTCATTTGTGTGAGCAAACAGGTGCGCGATGTTTGTCGGTGAATTATCGGCGGCCACCTGATGAAGGGGTGTTTCCTGCAGCGGTGGATGATATGTATGCGGTTTGGTGTTGGCTCACGCGTGCAGATGGCGGTGGTGTTGCGCCGTCCAAGGTGGTGGTGGGTGGGACGTCGGCTGGGGGTGGGCTGTGTTTGGCCTTGTTGCTTCGCATTCGAGATGAAGGGGGTGTTTTGCCTGCGGGTGCCATTGCGGTTTCGCCATGGACGGATATGACGCAGTCGGGCATTTCTTTTGAGACGAATGCAGAATATGGACCTAAGAAAGATTACTTGAGTCATTGGGCGGGTGTTTATTTGGGTGGCGCGGATGCCAAACATCCTTATGCATCGCCCCTGTTTGGTGATTTACATGGTTTGCCACCGCTGTTGATTCAGGTGGGTGGGCATGAAACGATGTTGGATGATGCGTCGTCTTTTGCGGCTTCTGCCGCGCGTGCAGGTTGTGCGGTGACGCTGGAGGTTTATCCGGGGCAGGGACATAGTTTTCAACATCAGGTGGGAACAAGCGAGGTGGCGCGTGAGGCGGTTGCACATATGGCACAATTTGTTGAGCGTTGGGGGGATCAGCAATCGGCGGTCAGCGATTAGCAGTCAGCTTGATTTTAGCTTTATGGGGTTTTTGGTAAGTGAGTATGTATTGTGAGATGCTGGAATGTAACATCAAAGGCCGAGATTTGTTTTGAATCTCGGCCTTTGATTGTTGCGTGTTTCGAGGCGTGTTTGACGATACCTTCTTTTAGACTGTTGTTATCAGTTGCATTTCATCGGGGTCGTTTTCTTCTTCAAATATTTGCCACGGGCCGTCGGGTAATTGTTCTACTTCGGGAATGAGGTCGACGAGTGTGTTGACCGCCAACGTGGGTTGATAAGGGTAACGACTGAGTGTGTCGGGCAGTGTGGAGCCACTAAAGACCAATACGGTTCGATAGCCCATTTGCAGACCACCGAGAATATCGGTTTCCATGGTGTCACCGATCATGGTGACTTCGTTGGTGCGCAGGTTGAGTTGCTTACGGGCCATGCGCATCATAATGGGGTTGGGTTTTCCTACGCTAAAGGCTTTGTAACCTGAAGCGGCTTCGAGCATGGCCACAATGGCACCGCACCCTGGGCGCATGCCTTTGTCGGTTGGGCAATTGGGGTCCATATTCGTGGCGATCAGTTTGGCACCTTTGAGGATGAGTTGCAGGGCTTTTTCGGCCATTTCGAAAGTAAGGGTACGGCCTTCGCCAATGACCACATAGTCGGGGTTGGTTTCGTTAATGGCATACCCATTGTGGTGAAGGGCGTTGAGCAGCCCGCCTTCGCCAATGACATAGGCACTGCCACCGGGCTTTTGAGAGGCTAAAAAGCGGGCTGTTGCAATGGCACATGTAAAAACGTGGTCTTCGGTGAGATTGATGCCCAAGTTACCCATTTTGAGTACGACGTCGCGCCGGGTGCGTTGGCTGTTGTTGGTGAGCAAAAGAAACGGTATGTCGCGTTCCTGAAGCAGTGCAAAGAATTTTTCTGCACCAGGAATGAGTTCGCCACCACGATAGATGACGCCGTCCATATCGATGAGATAACCGCGTCGCATAAAAACTCCTTGTAAAATGTTGTGGTAAGGGGCGTTCATTAAATATACTAAACTTTGAGTATGTTGAGATTAAGTCTATGTGAAGAATGTGTTACATTTGGGTCACATAAAACGGGCGTATTCAGTGAATATGCCCGTTTTGTTTGTGTTTGATTTCTAAATGGGTGTTATAGGCGAATCGTACAAGTCGATAGATGTGTTTCTTTTGGTTTTAGGAAGCGATTTCGGTGTTTTTGAGTGCTTTTTGGGCAATACGGGTAATGATGATGGTCACGGCAACGGTTGCGAGGAGGCCAATGATGAGAAAGGCCTGTTGTGCTGGTGAGCTGGTTGTTGTGCCATCTGTTGCAACTGAGAGCCCTGCTTTGCCAATGGCACCTAAGTAGACAAACATGACGGTGCCTGGTAACGTGCCCAGCCAAGTGGCAACCACATATGGCCAAAATTTGACGGCGGTGAGGCCATAGAGGTAATTGCTGAGACTAAAGGGCAGTGCAGGACTGAGGCGTAGGAGGCCAATAATTTTGCCGCCTTGTTTGCCAATGGCTTTGTCTATGGCATTAAATTTGGCATTTTGTTCGGCTTTTGCACGCACCCAATCACGGGCAAAGTATCGGGCAATGAGAAATGCACAGGCAGCCCCTATGGTGGCGCTGATATTGACCACCAGTGTGCCCCACCACAGACCAAAGAGAAAACCCGAACCGATGGTGGTGATGGCGCCTGGCACAAAGAGAACAGTGGCGATAATGTAAAAGAGGCCGTAGACGATCATGCCACTGGTGCCGAGGTCTGATACCCAGTGGTTAAATTGGGTGAGCCATTGTTCTAAGGGCAAGATGCGCCACATGGCGAAGAGTGCGATGATAACGATGGCACTGCCGATCAATTTATAGGGTATTTTTTTTTGAGGTGCTTCTTTGGTGATGGTTTCGGTCACGGGTGTGTCCTTTGGCTGTCTGGACTTGATTTCCACGCCTTCTTAGATCGTGGTGATAAAACGTGGGCGCGGAGACCGCACCCCTACGTTTAATGCGTCGGCGAAGGGTGTGTGTGTTTTATTTACGGGCTCTTTTGTAGAGCCATGTAAATAGCGACATGGCGCGTGGGGTGAGGCGGGTGCGGTTGTATTTGTCGCCGATTTTGCGCGCTATTTCTGCAAATGTGGGATAGGCGTGAATGGTGGAAGAGATGGCCGCAAGGCCAATGTTGTGTTTGATGGCGAGGACAAATTCGTGCAAGAGGTCACCTGCGTGTGCTGATACAATGGTGACACCGAGAATTTTGTCACTGCCTTTTTCGGTGAGGACTTCGGCAAATCCTTCGGTTTCACTTTCGACAATGGCGCGATCCACTTCACTTAATTTTTGGGTGTAGAGGTCGTATTCTATGCCTTTTTCTTTGGCGTCTGTTTTACTCAGACCAACATGTGCAACTTCGGGTGAGGTGTATGTGCTCCAGGGGACGACAGAGTGGTCGATCTTTTGTCGTAGGACTTGGAGTGGCATCATGATGTTGCGAATGACCACACGTGCTTGGGCATCGGCGGTGTGGGTAAATTGATAGGGGCCTGCAATGTCGCCACACGCATAAATGTGTTTTTGGGAGGTTTGTAAGTAGTTGTTTACGGTAATGCCATTGCGGTCGTGTTTGACACCAGCAACATCAAGGTTGAGGTTTTCGATGTTGGGAATGCGTCCAGCGGCGATGAGGAGTGCGTCGGCTTTGATCATTTGATCTTCGCTTTCACCTGATGCAGAGCCGACGGTGAGGTGAATTTCGTTGTTGATGTATTCGGCTTTTTTTGCGCTTGTGGAGGTGCGGATATTGAGGCCTTCTTTTTCGAGACGTTTGTGCATAAACTCGGCAACATTGTCATCTTCTTTTCCGAATATTTGCGGGGCAAATTCGACAATGGTGACGTCAACACCAAAGCGGTGCATGGTTTGGCCCAGTTCGCACCCAATGGGGCCCCCACCGATGACGATGAGGTGATTGGGTTTTTCATTGAGTGTATCAAAGAAGGTTTCGTTGGTGTAATAAGGCACGTTTTCAATGCCTTCTATTGGAGGGATACCTGCGCGACGACCTGTGGCAATGACAAAGTTTTTGGCTTTGAGGTGTGTGCCATCTACGTCAACTTCGTATGGCGAGATGAATTTGGCGTTGCCGTGAAAGACGTCTACACCAAGGCTTTCGTAGCGTTCTCGGGAGTCGTGGGGTTCGATAACGGTTCGGCGCTCTCGCATGCGTTCGAATATTTTTGTGAAGTCAAATTGTGGATCATGTTTGTCGAGGCCCCATTTTTCGGCATGGCGTATTTGGTCAATGACGCGGGCTGATGAAATGAGCGCTTTGCTGGGCACACAACCGAAGTTGAGACAATCGCCACCCATTTTGTGGCGTTCAATGAGGGCAACGCGCCCTCCTAAACCTGCTGTGCCTGCGGCTGTGACCAAACCAGCTGTTCCAGCTCCAATGACGACTGCGTTGTAAATACCTTTGCCTTTTTCATCCATGATTAAACCTTATCTGTCTCTGTTGCTGGCATGTGTATGTTTACGTTAGGGTTGGGTGTGATGGGTTGTGCAATATATTATGCGATTGTATATAAATACCCGTGATTACAGTATATTATGAAATTGGTTTTTGACCAGATGCTTCAATGGTGGTGTTGTGTCTTATGCGTTTGGATTTCTACTTATGATCAATAACAAATTTGGTGCCAAATATAAAAAGCCGTCAGAATACAATCTGACGACTTTTTTGAAAGGCCTCCTGAAGAAGGAGAAAGGCAGATGTCAATCAAGTCCTTTGCTGGGCAGGCGGTTGCCTTATTTTGCACCTCTTTCAATTAATGCTTGAATCATGTTTTTGCGTTTTCTATCAATGGCCAAATCTAAGGGTGTGTTGCCTTCATTGTCTTTGGGATTGATGTGTGCGCCGTTGTCCAACAACAATTGTGCTTGTGGGACAAATTCCCACCACTCGGCTACGCAGTGTAGGGGTGTCCAATCACATTCGCCTGCAAAGTTGACGTCAGCCCCTTTTTCGATGAGCAGTTTTGTAATGGCCAAACAGTTGTCTAAATCTCCAAGTGGGCGTGCGCACCAATGCAAGGCTTGAAAACCTTCGGCACTTTTGGCAAAGATCAGATCTGGGTTGGATTCCAAAAGTGCCGTTACTTGGTCTAACAGGCCAAAATGGGATGCAGTAAAGATGTCGATTTTGGCACCTTGGTCTATGAGATACCATACCACAGCTTCACTTTCTTCGTGTTTGCCATAAATTAAGGCGGCACATTGCATTGGGGTCATACCTTGTGCATTTTGTGCGTTGAGCAGATCGGGGTTCTCATTGAGGCAGTGTTTCACCTGATCAAGTAGTCCGGCTCTGGCGGCGGTGAAGATGTCACATTCAGCCCCTTTTTCGAGCAAGTATTGTACAATTTCTCTATGTTGTGGGCGATGCCATACGACATAGTTGGCCGCCATTTGGATGAGGCTTTGTGCGTTTTTGTTGGCGATGTTGGCGAGCTTTTGATCTTTTTCGATGAGGGCTTTCACTTTGGAAATATCACCTTTTTGAACGGCATCTATTACCGTATTGACGCGTTCTTCAAAGCTTGAACTGAGTGTTTGATCTTGGATCATAGATTGAAGTCCTTTGTGGTTGCGCAATCGGTCTCGTGCTGTTTGTAATCGGCTTTGAACAACAGCTTGTGATACGCCCAAAAATTCGGCCACTTCGGCATAGGAGCGATCTTCGAGGTAAAAGAGCATGAGCACTTCACGCGATTTTTCTGGCAAGCGATTGAGTGCACTTTGAATGAGGTGTTGTTGCTCGCGTTTTTCTAAGTGTGCCTGTGGTGTTTCTGGTGCGTCGCTCCATATAGGAGTGATGGATTCGGTGATTTGAGGCTGTTCTTGTTTTAGGCGATCCAAGCTTTCGGTTTTGACGTTGCGACGCAGCCACATGCGTGCGATGTTTCGACAAATACCACAGACCCAAGGGCCAAAACGCGTGGGGTCATTGAGCTTGTCGAGTGACAGATAAGCTTGTACAAAGGCTTCTTGAGCAACGGTTTCTGCATCGTCAAAGTCGCTGATCATGCCAAGCGCAACGGCATAGACACGGTTTTTGTAGTGTTGCATCAACGTGTCAAATGCCGACCGATTGCCTTTGCGAACAGCGTGAACGTGTTGCGCATCTGTTGTGTGTGATTTTAAGTTTAATGACGTCATCTGTTATATATGTTGCACCGCGAGTGAAATATCTATGAAAAATAAATATATGACGCTTGTCGTTTAATGGGTGTCGTTATATATTTTAAGTATGATACGATCTTTTGCCTGCCGAGACACTGAAAATATTTTCCATCGGCAACGTTCTAAAAAATTTCCACAGTCTATTCAGCAAGTTGCTTTGCGGAAATTGAGAATGTTGAATAGAGCAACTGCTCTACAAGACTTGCGTGTGCCACCTGCAAATCGATTGGAAAAGTTGAGAGGTGATCGCCTTGGGCGATATAGCATTCGTGTCAATGATCAATGGCGTATTTGTTTTATGTGGGAAGACGGTGATGTTTTGGATGTTGAGATTGTGGACTATCATTAGGAGATGATTGTTATGTCTGAAAGATTAAATCCTGTTCATCCAGGTGAGGTTTTATTGGAAGAGTTTTTGAAGCCCATGAATTTGAGTCAAAATCGATTGGCATTAAATATTGGTGTGCCACCTCGTCGAATTAATGAGATTGTTTTGGGCAAGCGTGGTATTACGGCAGATACGGCTTTGCGGTTGGCCAAGTATTTTAAAGTGTCGGCGCAATTTTGGATGGGATTGCAAATGGATTATGAGTTGGATGTTGCGGAAGATGTTTTGGGAGATCGTTTGGAGAAGGAGGTTCATTCGTATGCGGATTAAAGTTTGGGATGGAGATAAAAAACCGCCGTCAGAGTAAGATCTGACGGCGGTTTTTTTGTGGGTGTGTGGATCAGGTGAATAATTTTTTTATTTCTGGATCGTCCTGCCGTTCGGCCGTGGCTTTTGCTGTGGCCCATGTCGATTCTTCGGGCGCGTTGGGATCAGCACCTCGGCTGAGGAGGAATTTGACCATTTCAATTTGGCCTTCGCGCACGGCTTCGGCTAAGGTGGTGCCGCCATATTCTAATTCGATGGCGTCTATGTTTGCACCTGCATCTAAGAGGGCTTCTGCGGTGTCGATTTGGTTTTTGCGCACACACGAATGTAAAAAGGTGCGACCGATCCAATTGGGTTTGTTGACATCCAAGCCGTGATCAATCAATTTTTGCATGATGGGTTTGGGTGGCACGTTGCCACCATAGATGTTGCCCGGTAAGATTTTAGCAATGATGTTACTTTGGGTTTCAAGTAAGAGATTGATAATTTCTGGATCTTCTTTACCAAGCATTTCATGGATGATTTGTTGGTCTTGTAAAATAGGATCGTTGGTTTTGATGGCGTTTTTGAGTTCTTCATCGGAGAAGTCGTAAGATGCTCTGTGTGCACCGTGAGTGATTAGGAGTGCTTCCACGGTTTCGTAGTTGTTTGGGTTTTTCACTTTGTTGATGTGGAGCACATTGCCACTGGAATCGACGTCGCCATTGGGATTTGCACCTGCTTCGAGGAGCATTTTGACAAGTTCAACATTGTTTTTGGCTGCCGCTTCATGAAGGGCACGACCCCGAGGCGCGAGGTGTTCGGGTTGGTTGGGGTCTGCGCCATGATCAAGCAACAGTTGGACAATTTGTGTACTGCCTGCTCGCACAGCGTGATAGAGTGGACTTGCCTCCTGATCGTCGAGTTTTTTGGCTGCTTGTGGATCGGCTTTTAACAGGGCGTTTACTTTTTCGAGGTCGGCTAAAACACACGCGAGACCGAGGGTGATGGTTGCGCCTTTGGCCATTAAATAACCTGTGATGACCCATTGGTTGCGCATGGCTTCTTGGGGGAGGTCTCTGTTCCAGCGATACCAGTAGTCGCCATTGGAAGACAACATGATGGCTGTTTGACCGTCGGATCGTTTGGCATCAATGGGAACACCCCATTCAAGAAAGCGGTCTATAAGGTGGGTTTGTCTTGTGAGGGTTGCCCAATGCAGACCTGTGTTGCCCAATGCATCGGAGGCGGTGGCCAGGTTGGGGTTTTCAGCAATTAATTTTTCAACGGTTTCTGGATCTCGCGACCGGATGGCATTGCGAACGTGATCAAAGTTGGGGTGGTAATTGTAGCGTTCTTTCAATGTGGCTTCGATGAGTTTTTTGACGGCTTGATGACCGCGTCGGGTGAGTTCTTCCAATAGTTTTGGCCAGGCGTTGTACAGATAGCGCGATTTACCCAATTCGGCACCGTGTTCTAAAATATATTGCACCACATCGGTATGGCCTGCTTTGGCGGCCATGTGAAGGGGGAACTGATACCAATATTGTGCATGAACCAGTGCCGGGTCGCGATCTACAAGGGTTTGTACGCGTGATAAATCGCCTGCTGCACAGGCATTGAACAATGCCCAGGCATCGTGTCCATTAACCACTTCGGTGCCGTAGATGTATTGTTCGGTGTTCATGGAATCGGGTTGTGTGAGTTGGGCAATTCGGTTTTCGAATGTGTTGTTGCGCGAAGGTGCTTGATCTTTGAGGTGATCCATGTTGTCTAATCCTTCTTTTATGAGCCGCCTTGCCGATCTGAGCCGATTGTTGACGGTATCGGGAGACAGGTCTAAAAATGTGGCAATGTCGGCGTGTGTGTATTGTGAGATGTAAAACAGTGTGGTTGCAACGCGCTCTTCTTGTGGAAGTGTGTTTAAGACGCGATAAAGGGCGGCCTTTTCTTCTGTTTTTGCGCGTTTTTTAATGTCTGTATCGTCGGGCACGTCAAAGGTGTTTTCACTCAGTGATGAGGTGTGTTTACGCATTTTTCGGGTGAAGCGCGTACAACGCGTAAACACCATTTGACGAAACCAGCCTGCAAAGGCATTGGGGTTTTGTAAGCGTGGTAAGTTTGTCCACGCGCCCACAAAGGCTTCTTGGGCGGCATCTTCGGCCAAGTGGAAATCACCGATGATAGAATATGCATATCCAACGGCCATATCTTGGAATTTGTGGACCAAATGGCCAAAGGCTTGGTGATCACCTGTTTGTGCGGCTATCACCAAGGTGGGTAAATCCGCCTGTTGAACAGACATTGCAACTCCACGGTTTGTTGATTGTGTTCACAACGTTTAGAAGGCCCTCTGTAGATAAAGCACCACTATGGGATAGGATCTGGTAAAAAAAGTTTAAAAAAATAAAAAAAGCCGTTAGAACACGATTCTAACGGCTTTTTTCTATGCACATGAATGTTTAAGCACGGCCTTCGTCGTAGTCTATGAAATCGAACATGGTTGCAATATCATCTCGTTCGGCAATGCCGCTTTCTTTTTTTCGTTCTGCCAAACGTTCGGCAATATCGTCTTTTAGGCCGCGTTTGGAGAAAAAGGAATTGGCCATTTTGATGTCGAGTTCGGAAGGTTTACGCCCATTTTCAAAACACCATGTGAGTAATTCGGCGTCGGTTTTCCCATCTTTTACTTGTTGAACCACATCGTCGTAGTTGACACGTAAAAACTCACACATTGCTCCATCAAAGCCTTTTCCAAGCGCGCGGTGATAATCTTCAGGTAATTCACCTTTAAGATGCAGGCGGGCTTTGTCGAGCATTCGGGGGAAATAATAAAGACCCCCTTCTTGGTCGTAGGGTGTTCGTGGAAAAGCCATGGGTGCTCCTTTAAAAGTGATTTATTTTAATCGATCTTCGTCTAATTCGATCAGGTCAAAAAAGGTTTGAACATCGTCTCGGTCTGAGATGTTATGCTTTGCTTTGATTTCGGCAATGTAGTCGCTGGCACTGTCTCGCCAACCGCGTTTGGACATAAAGTCGTTGAACATGAGGATATCGCCTTCGTTGGCGTGATGGCCATTTTTAAAACACCATGCGAGTACTTCTGCATCACTTTTACCTGCTTTGACTTGTTCAATGACATCGGTATGATTGACTTGAAGAAAAGAACAACAACGGCCGTCAAACCCATTGCCAAATTGTTCATGATAGTCTTCTGGTAAATCGCCTTTCAGGTGCAGGCGAATTTTGTCAATCATGCGTGGGAAGTAATATATACCGCCTTCTTGGTCATAAGGACTGCGTGGGTAAGCCATTTTTATCTCCTTAAAATGTGTGTTGTAATTGTTGATCTTGGAATTGAATGTCGTAAATACCTGTGTTGTATTCTGTGTGGCAATAGGGATTTTCGAAGCGTGGATAGTTGCGCAGTGATATTTCCTTTCCATTGTAGATGAGGGGGTTGTTCCATCCGAATTGGATTTCACCAAGGTTGGGTGCGTGATAGGTGACGGTTAGGTCATTGTAAGTGACGGATGAGGATGTGATTTTTTCACACCATGTTTCAAAATTGCCATCAATGGCTTGGCGACCCAGTTGGCAAATGTATATGTTTTGACGCCCTTGGGCAATGAATCCTTCGGTGTCAAAAATAAAGTCGGGTGTCCATTCGGTGGGATGTTGTGATTTGAGTGCAATATAACCGTTGTCTTTTTGTGCGCAGATCCAACCGTTTTGTTCGATGACTTTGTCGAATTTTTGACGGGGAAAAGCTGCCACCGTGTAGGGCAACAGAATTTCTTCTGAGGGTGCGGGCGATGGTGCGGCGTTGCCTTCTGCTTCGGGCGGGAATTCGGTGGGTGGGCCTAAGGGCGGTTGATCGGGGATGTTGTAGATGGCGATCACGCAGTTTTGAATTTGTGCGGCGCGGGGCAAACGGCCTTGCCAATATTTGAGGCTTTTGTTGTCTTCGGAGCCACGGTGTAAGGTGAAGACGGGTGTGTTGTTGCTGAGTGTGGCTTGCCAAATGTGCTGTTGAAAGCCGAGTTTGCCTTTTCGAAAATCTTGTGCACAGGAGAGTTGATAGTCGGGTGTACGATAGGTGATTTTGTTGACTTCGGAGAGTGTGCGTCTGTCCATGTCGCCATCGTGTTCTATGTGTGCGTTGTCGAGTGCTTCATAGGATTTGAGTACGGCATTGACATAGGGGCGAATGATGAGGTTGAAACACCCCGACTGAAATTGATCGGCGAGTTGGAGGGTTTGATGCGCGGTGATTCGGTTGGCAAACATGCCAGCGGCCCACATGGGCATGGCGGTTTCTGGGTCGCTGGGATGAATGCCCAAGGCGTTTGCATTTTCGAGATTGAAACTGTGGCGTTCGAGGTTGGTGATTTCTTCGGGGGAATGATTGGCAATTTGTTGGATGATTTCGGGTACTTGATAGCGATAGCTGGTGGCCAAGCTGACAGCGGTCATGCTGTTTGCGCTTGTGAATGCGCCTTTGTCGAAGGCGATCTTTTGTGTGGTGGTGAGTGCATCACCATCTTCGTTGAGTGCGTGACGGGGATAGGTTCGACCATGTGAGGTTGCAAAGACGCCGTTGATGGAGTCTACGGCGATATCGAAAAACATAACGTCGAGCAATTTGCTTGCGGCGCTTGCAATGATGGGATCGGCGGCAAAGTCGGCAAGGTTAATGAGCGGGGCCATGTGTTCGTCGTAATAACAGTTGGAGTCCCATTCTGAAAAGCCAATGCGGGCACGTAGGTTGATCCAGTTGAGGATTTTGGTGCGTGCTTTGGCCATGTGTTGTGCGCCAGTGAGGTTGGCGTTTGGAAATGTGTGGGTTGGAAAAAGTTGCCCTGCGAGGTATTCGGCACTGTGGAAAAGGATTTGGTGGTTTTCTGTCCAGAAGAACATGAGGTCGTGGCCGGGTTCATCGACCCAATATTTGAAGTTGAGAACGGTGGTGTGTATTTCTTTGAGGAGTTGGGGAGATAGAAGTGAATGTTGTGGGTATTGATAACAGAGGCGCATGAGGCCAACAAAGGTGAAGTCGGAACAATCTTTGCGGTTGTTGACGTGTTCGAGTGCGGCTCGGATGCAGTCTTCGTCAATGGGGCCTTGGCTGAGTTCGAGGCGACAGAGCTGAGATAAAAAGCCTGTGCGTCCACCCCCTGATTTGGATTGGGCTGAATATTCGAGAAAGGCGCGTTTGCGTTGTTCGTAATTTGACATAAAAAATTTACCTCTGTGATGGTTCGTAGATTTAATTATGAAGTACAATGATAGCAAAAGAAAACACCCTCGGAAAGAGATTCCGAGGGCGTGTGTGCGTTATTTTTGGAAGATATTTAAAGTACGATGGCGAGTTTCATGGTGGTGTCTTTCTTTATAAGTAGCGTTGAATGAGGGCTGCGATTTCTGTGTGGCCCTTTTTTTGTGCCCAGGCAAGAGGTGTGGCCCAATCTTCTCCGGCAAGTGTGGGATCTGCACCGCGTTCGAGATAGAGGCAAGCCAGGTCGTATTTGCCCCAGCGAACGGCCCAACCCAATGGGGTAGATTGTAAGAGGTCATCTATGACATTGAGGTCTGCGCCGTGATCACAGAGGATTTCGGCAAAGGTGACACGTTCTTTTTCGGTCATAATGGGTTCGCCCCATACCACACCGCAAGCGGCGAGGTCGTGGGCGATGCGATAACCATAACGGCCCACGAGATTGGTGCTGACGCCATGATCGAGGATCATGCGAAAGATTTCGGGATAGACTGAGCGATCAAAGTCGCGGTGTTTGCGATGTGGACCGACACGCCACAGGCGAAGGGGTTGTTCGAGCAAGTTGAACCAACGGCTGTCGTCGGGTGCCCAGTCGAGTTGGCGCAAACACATGCCTACAATGTTGATGTCGCCCCCACATCCTGCAGACCAAAGCAACTGTTTGGCCAGTGAGGGATCGTTTTGGAGGGCAACGGCGGCGGCTGAGGTTTCGCCTTCAAGACCGGCGGTGGTGTGGTCGAGTGTGGCCCCGTAGCGAAAGAGCAGGCCTTTCATTTTGTCATCGCGGTTGTTGTAGGCGGCAGCGATGGGGTTGCCACTGGCATACATGCTGGCATTGGGGTCTGCACCGCTTTTGAGCAACAATTCGGCAATTTCATATTGTGAATTGCCTGCGGCATGGCCAAGGGGCTGGCCCCAACTGTAGGGTTTGGATTCGTAATGGTGAAGTTGGTGGCGATCATCGGGGTGAAGGCCGAGGTCTAATAACAAGGTTAGCATTTCGATGTTGTTGTTTTGAACGGCTATTTGGAGCAGGCCATCACGGTCGCTGTCGTTGGATTGGAAACGCTCGGGATGGTTTTGGGCATATTGTTTGACGAAGGCTTGATCATTTAGAGCAATCGCAGATTCTAAGGAGAGTGTGCATCCGGCTTGGAGAAGTAGGCCCGCACAAATGAGACAGCCTTCGTTTAGGGGCCTGTTGCGACCCCGCACATTGTGAACGGCTCCGTCGAGGGGCGATTGGCCTTCGGGTATGAGGTGGGTGATGTCGGCACCGCGTTTGAGGAGTTCTTGCACAAGTTGATAACGGCCTTTTGAGGCGGCGGCGTAGATGACACTGCCGCCGTTTCTGTGACAGGCATCGAGCAGGTCGGGGTTTTGGTCGAGGATGGTTAAGGCTTTTTGGTCTTGTGCGTTTTGAACGGCTTCAAAGAGGGCGTCGTTTTCTTCGCTGATGGTGATGTTTGCACAAGCGGCCAGTTTGCGTTTTTCGTCTTCTTCACGGATGATGTTGACAATGTCGTCATAACCGCGTTCTTGTGCGATGGTGAAGGCGTCTGTGGCATCGCGGTGGGGGTAGATGCCTGAAGTGTGAATGGCACCCGCTTCCATGAGCACACGCACCGCGTCGGTGTGTTGGTTCATGACGGCGTAGTGAATGGCGCGGTGTTCGTTGTTTTCGGCCATGTGTACATTGACAAGGTCGGGTTGTGTAGCGAGGATTTCTTGGATTTTATCGACGTTGCCATCTGTGGCGGCTTTGCACAGGTCAGCAACTTTGTAGGTGCCATTTGTGTTCATAAACGCTCCTTATGTTTATGTCGTCCAGCGTTCGATGATTTGCCCTTGGTTGTTGAGTTTTATGATGGCTGTGGCTGTTTTGTTAAAAAGCTCTGAGGTGTCTTTGTGGGTGCCTGTCCATGTTATGTGTGCGATTACGCGAAGGTTTTGTGATGTGATTTTTGTGATGTGTATTTGGAGATCGGGATACTGGGATAAGAAATGGCCGACCCATTTTTTGGTTGCTTTTGGTCCGGGTGGTGAATTTGGACCTGCATCGTGATCAACATAGTTGGGGGCGAGCAGTTCGTCGCAGACGGAGAGGTCTTTTTTGTTGAGTAAGCGGTCGAAGTATTCGCGGACGATGGCTTTGGAGTTGGTCATTTGATCTAAGAGGTTTGTGTATAAATGTGAACGATGCGTTTGAGATTAATGCGAGGACAATCGCCCGTTGGCTTTGAGGGTGAGCAAATTTTCTAAGGTGAGCCAACCACGCCATTCGAGTTCGCAGGCGGGGCTGGTTGCAGGCCAGGTGATATTCCAACCGCCATCTTCTTGTTGGTCTGCAATCAGGACGTCTAAGTTTGCTTCGATGTCTTCTGTTTTAAAATATTTGCGAAGGGGGTGATCGGGTGTGCCTGCCCAGTCGAGGGGTTTGCGCACATAACCGGTGTCGTTAATATCGGCAACCAGATCGGATTGCAAAAATGGGTCAATGAGGCGTGCCAGTTCTCTTTCTGCGCGATCTCGGTCGGATGCGTGATAAAGAAATGAGAGCGCCACACCCATGGTATGCATTTCGTTGGGTTCTAATGTGGCAATTTCTTTCCAGCAGAATTCGGTTGCGGGGGCCAGCCAATTGTGTTGGAAATTATTTTTGTGTAACAAGGCGGCAAGGCCTGCTGTGGGATTGAGAGATGCGGGTTGATTTTCTTGGGCGTTCCACCACGGTGCACGCGGATAGGCGTGTGCAGATGGCATGAGCCAAGGAACGCCTCCTTGAGATGTTGTGATGGTGAGGAGATAATCGCAGGCCGATTGGGCTATTGGGGCGTCAAAGCCAACTGTGTCGAGTATTTTGAGTGCGTGTTCGACGGGCACGGGTTGGCTGTTTGGGCATCTGATGTCGGGTTCGAGCGCGTGACCAAATCCGCCATCTGCATTTTGATAGGCAAGTAGGGTTGAGATGACGGCTTCACTTGAGCCATTTTTGAAATGATAGGCAAAAAGATGGCGATCAATTAAGCGGGCATTTTTATAGATGAATGTTTCGGCGCGTTCTAAGATGGTTTGGTTCATGGTGCAATTCCTTAGACGTTTAGGTGATGGCAATGCTGTAGACGGGTGGTAAATAGTTGGAGAGCGTGTTCCATGACTCGCCCTGATTTTCAGAGATCCAAACATTGCCTGTGGTGGAGCCAAATGCGAGGGTGTTGCCTTTGGGATCGCAGTCGAGCGCGTGGCGAAAGACGATGTCATAAGCATCTGTTTGAGGTAATCCTGTGCGAATGGTTTGCCATGTTTTGCCACCATCAGTGGTTTTGTTGACAATGACTTTGCCATCAACGGGAATGCGCATTTCGTCTTTTTCGGCAGGGACCAACCACGCGATGTCAGGATTGTGAGGATGAACACAGACGGCAAATCCAAAGGCCGATGGGGTGAGGTTTTCAATGGATGACCAGTTTAGGCCACGGTCTTGGGAGACAAAGACGCCATTGTGATGTTGGGTCCAGAGTGTGTCGGGATTGTTGAGGCATTGTACGATGCGATGGGGATCTTGGAAAATGGGATTGTCTCTTTGGTCGGGGGGCATATATTCGGCAAACATGCCTTTGCTGCGCACGTTCCATGTTTGCCCACCGTCGGGTGTGTGCCAAGCGCCTCCACACGAGACGCCGATGATGACGTCATTTGGGTCGGTGGGATGAACGCAAATGGAGTGAAGACCGGCATAGTCTTCGCCACCACCAAACCATTGCTTGCGTTCTTCTTTTTCCCATAATGAAGTGATCAACTCCCAAGTGTTGCCTTTGTCGGTGGATTTGAAGAGGCCACCGGGAATGGTGCCACACCATAATACATTGGGTTGAGATGCGTGACCGGGCGTGAGGCTCCAGATTTTTTCGAGTTTGGGTTGGTACCATGTTTCTTCGGGTTCGGATGACATACGTTTTTCTTTGGGCAGATCGGATGGGTATTGCGGGGTTGCGATTTCTGCCCAGGTTTGTCCGTTGTCTGTGGAGCGGTGAATTTTGGTGCCAAAGTGGCCGTGTAATAAAACGGCATAAAGCGATTTGTCTCGAGGATCGGCCATGACCATGTTGACAGGAATGCCGAGAAATTCTTTGTGCGTGAGTGCCCAGCCTTGTGTTTGTTTTTCGTAGATGAACAACCCTTTGCGGGTGCCGATGAGGATGTTGTGCATTTCTTTCTCCAACTCTTATTGTGATGATGGGGCCTATCCGCCTGAGAGGGCTTGAAAAATGTAGACTTCTGCGTTTTCGGGCGTGGGATCGGATAAGTGAACACGGTCTTGAATGCGCTCACCGTTGATGAAGATAACAATGTGTTTGCGCACGGCATTGTGATCGTCTAAGACATATCCTTTTGCTTCGGGCAAGTTTTCAAAAACGCGATTCAACACTTCTTTGAGCGTTTTGCCAGAGACGATTTGTGTGGGACACGAGACGTGTCGCTGAATGTTGCTGGTGAATTGTACGGTGATCATGGTTTAAGCTTTGTGATGTTGGCCAAAGGCGATGACATATCTATCGGGGTCTTTGATGGCAAACGTTTTATAAATGCCGATGCTTCGCAGATGGTTACTGTTGCACCATATTCTAAAAGCAAGTTTACAAGCTATGGAACAACTTCATTTACTGTCATTTCAACTCTCCAGTGACTTGTTATTTAAATATCTGCACCAAGGGCAAGGAAATAATTGGCGAATTCTTTGCGATTTCTATCCGTAGCTATCTTAAGGGGTGTTCCCCAGTAAGCGCTTCTTATATTCTTGTCCATACCGAGTTCGAGCAAAATTTTGGCTGCCTCTAAGTTACCCCACCAAGCTGCAGCATGAAGTACACTGTACCCCTCTTGTCCTTCGGCCATTGCCGTGAGTGAAATATCTGCGCCTTTATCTATCAGATATTTGAATACTTCAATCGCTCCAATTTGTGTTGCCTGAAGGAGGGGGGTATTCCGTTCGTGAGTCCATTGGCAGTTTACCAAATTGGGGTCATTTTCAACCAATCGCCTAACCCCATCTAAATTTCCTGTGCCACTCATAAATTGGATTTGCCAATATTTCGCAAGTATCGAAAAATCTAAATTGTCTGGGTTTTCAAACGCGATGAAAGATGGGTCTTCTTTGCATATCTGATGCATTAAATCAACATCTCCATCCATGCACGCGGCTCTGAATTTCCAAATATTCTCATCCTGGCTCATGCTGGTTTTCCTAACTGTTTATTTTAAATATGGTTTTAAGAACTGACCTGTATAAGACTTCTTCGTTTTGGCAATGACTTCGGGTGTGCCACAGGCAATGACTTCGCCGCCTCGGTGACCGCCTTCGGGACCGAGGTCGATGACATGGTCGGCGGTTTTGATGATGTCGAGTTGATGTTCGATAACCACGACGGTGTGACCGGCATCGACTAAGCCATTGAGTGCATCGAGCAGTTTTTGAATGTCGGCCAAGTGAAGGCCAGTGGTGGGCTCGTCGAGGATGTAGAGATTGTGTTTGCCGCGTTTGATTTTGGAGAGTTCGTCGGCGAGTTTGACACGTTGGGCTTCACCGCCTGAGAGGATGGGTGCTGGATGACCAATTTTGAGATATCCCAAGCCCAGGCTGTTGAGCACACTGAGTTTGTGGGCGATAAGATTTTCATCTGCAAAAAATTCGGCACCGTCTTCGATGGACATATCGAGGACTTCGGAGATGTTTTTGCCGTTGTAGGTGACTTCAAGGGTTTCGTCGTTGTAACGCGCGCCTTTGCACGTGGGGCAAGAGACTTCGACATCGGGCATAAATGCGAGGCTGGTTTTGATCACGCCTTCGCCAGAACATTCTTCACAACGCCCACCTTTGACATTGAAGCTGAAGCGAGAAGCGTTGAAACCATGTTCTTTGGCGTCTTCTGTGCCTGCAAAGAGTTTGCGAATGTTGTCGTAAAAGCCGATGTAGGTGGCTGGGTTGGAACGCGGTGAACGGCCAATGGGCGATTGGTCGATATTGATGATGTCGCCCAAGTGTTCGTGCCCTGTGAGGTCGTCGTGTTCACCTGACATGACGCGGCTGTCGTGGTAGATGTTGTAGAGTTTTTTAAAGAGGATTTCGTGAATGAGTGTGCTTTTGCCTGAGCCGGATGCGCCAGTGAGACAGGTGAATACGCCAAGAGGGATTTCGACATCGATGTTTTTGAGGTTGTTTTCGCGTGCCCCAGTGATGCGAATAACTTTGTCATTGGTTTGACGGCGTTGTTTGGGCATGGGGATTGTTCTTCGACCACTGAGAAATTGTGCTGTGGGTGATTCTTTGCATTTCATCACTTTTTCAATTGGGCCAGCAACAACAACGTGACCACCGTGTACTCCTGGACCTGGGCCCATTTCGATGATGTAATCGGCGGCGCGCATGGTGTCTTCGTCGTGTTCGACCACAATGACGGTGTTGCCAATGTCGCGTAGGCGGCGCATGGTGTGAATCATTTTGACATTGTCTTTGGGGTGGAGGCCAATGCTGGGTTCATCGAGCACATAGAGCATGCCCATGAGGCCTGAGCCGATTTGGGTGGAGAGGCGAATGCGTTGCGATTCACCGCCTGAGAGGGTGGCCGATGGGCGATTGAGGTTGAGGTAATCGAGGCCAATGCCAATGAGCAATTCGAGGCGCGATGTGATTTCGTGAATGATTTGTTCGGCCACTTCTTTTTGTCGGGCAGGTACTTTGAGTTTGGTCAGAAATTCGAGCAATTCTTGCAGGTGCATGTGGCCGAGGTCATAAATGTTTTTGTTTTGAATGGTGACGAGCAGGCGTTGTTTTTTGAGGCGTTGACCTTTGCAATCGGGGCAAGGGTTTTCGACCATGACTTTGCGCAAGTAGTCTTCCATGCCACCATGTGCGGTGCCTTTTTGGCGGTAGCGGCGGTAGCGGCGTTCAATTTGGTTGATGACGCCGTCAAAGCGAAATTCGCGGCCAATGTATTTGGCTCCCGTTTTGGCACCTGGTGGTTGTTCGATGGCCACTTTTTCACCTTTGGTGCCGTAAAGGAGGAGGTCTTTTATTTTGTCGGGCAGTTCGTTATAAGGTGTATCAAGATCAAATTTGTATTTGTTGGCGAGGCTGTAAAGAATGCGCCCACCCCATGTGTTGACATCGTATTTGAGGGCTTCTTTTACAAAGGCGCCATCTTTAAGACTGCGGTCTTTGTCGGGTGCAACGAGGTCGGGATGGGCTTTGAGATATGTGCCAAGTCCTGAACATGTGACACAAGCACCTGCGGGATCGTTGAAGGTGAACATGCCGTGGTGCATGCGGCCTGCGACGATGTGTTTGGATGATCCACCGAGTTTTTTGTGAAATGTTTCAACGATATTTTGATTTTTGGAAGTGAGGATGTGAAAACTGAGGAATCCTTCACCGATGACTTCGAGGCCGTGTGTGAGGGAGGTGACAATTTGTTTGTCGAGGCCTTTGCGCATGATAAAGCGGTCGATGATGACTTCGATGGTGTGGTCTTTGTCTTCGTCGAGTTCAAATTCTTCGGATAAGTCATAGACTATGTCATTTACGCGAATACGGCGATATCCTTTGGTGCGAATATCATCAAACAGATAAGGATAGTCTTCGTCGTAGATTTTGAGAACGGGTGCGCGCACCTCTACTTCGGTGCCTTCGGGAAGTGCGAGCATGTGTTCCATGAGTTGGTGCGCGGTCCACATTTTGACGCCTTCTTCGGTAATGGGACAATGCGGTTGACCAATGGTGGCAAAAAGCATGCGCAAGTAGTCATACAGATCGGTCATGGTGCCTACGGTAGAGCGTGGGTTTTTCATGACCGTTTTTTGTTCGATGGAAATGACGGGTGAGAGGCCGTTGACAAAGTCGACATCGGGTTTTTTGAGTTGGGATACGAAGCGACGGGCAAATGTGGAAAGCGATTCCATAAAGCGACGCTGACCTTCGGCGTAGACGGTGTCGAAGGCGAGGGATGATTTGCCTGAGCCACTGACACCCGTGACAACTACGAGTTTGTCGCGTGGGATTTCGACGTTGACGTTTTGCAGATTGTTTTCACGTGCGCCCTGAACTTCGATGGTGGTTCTCATGAGATGACCTCAAAAATGCGAAAATGCGAATCGAAAAGCGGAATCTATTCATCAAGTGGCAGGTTCTTTTTTGTTTCTGTGCCAAGCCATAAGATGTTGCCGTCTATATCTTCAAATTTCATTTCATATGCCCACGTGCAATTTTTGGGTTCTTGATAGACTTTAACGCCATTGTCTTTGTAGGTTTGAAACAACGTATCATCTTCTAATCCTATCCAGACCCATGAACGGCAATTTTGAGCATCTATTTGAGAGAGCATGATTGGGTGGCCACCTTTTGAAACAGAACAAACAACATCGCCTTCCCAATCGAGCTTAAACCCAAGCTTTTCTGTATAGAATTTTTTACTGGCTTGTAGGTTTTTGACGCCTAAGACTGGAATGGTGTTTTCAACTTTTTCTGTGTGATCATGATCTGCCATGGTATCTCCTGTTTTGATTGGCCCTCACCCTCGTTTTCTCTCTCGCAATAGGGAAGACGGTGTTGGTGCTTTAGATATGAAAGCCTATTATGCGATCTGGGTTAAGATGGTCAAATTAAGTCAATGGCATCTTCGTCGTAGTAATAGGCGGGTTCTTCAAATGCGATGCGGCTTTTGTCGGTGAGGCGAATGGGGCTGGCAAGTTTTTCGATAATGTCTTGCTTGACGAGCCATTCGCAGGCTTCTTCGAGGCCGCCACCTTGGATTTTTTTCTTGAAGTGATCGTTGATTTCTGATAGGGCACGCACTTCACCTGATTCGGTGAGATAGTCGAGTAAGGGTCGAAAGAGATCAAATGCTTTTTCTTCGAGGTAGTGGTTGATTTGATCTAATGCATGTTGGACATTTTTTTTGTTTTTGGGTTGGTCCATGAGTTTGGTGTAGACGGTGTTGAAGAATTCGGGGTTGAACTTGAGGGCTTGGTGAATGACTTCGCGGGCAGGGGCTTCGTTTTGGGAGACAACTTCGATGATGGCCAAACTGCGCACAACTTGCATGAGCCACCAAAAGCTGTAGGCGTAGTCTTCTTTGAGGTGGAAGTATTTTTCGGCCTTGTTGAGGGATGGCATGGCAGATGCGGCGGCACGCATGAGTTGAAAAACTTGGTCGCGTGTGCCCACACGGTCTATGGTGTTATACCATTCTTTGATGGAGTCGTCTTTGGTGAATAGAAGGGTGCTTTTGGTGAAGGAAAAGTCGAGCCACCCACCGGTAAGGTCGCCTTCGATACGGCGTTTGAATTCGCTGCGTTTGACGAGTTGGGCATGAATATTGATGTCGTATTCGGTGAGGGTATGACCGCCCTCCTTTTGGTCGTCTTCTACAATGACCCACATGTCGATGTCTGAGTTTTCCCAGACTTCGTCGTATGACAAACTGCCAAAGAGAATGGCGGCAACCACAATGCGGTCTTGCTCAAGTTTGTCGGTGAGGGACGCAAGGGCTTGTTCGTAACGTTTTTGAATGGCGTTTTGCACAGCGATGGGCATCATGACCTCCTTTGAGCAGTGAGAAGAAAGAAGTGAGAGGAAAGATGATTTGACCATACTCTTGCTTCCTTTTTACTTCTCTCTTCTTTCTCTTTGCATACTGCACACATGTATAGTTATTGTTTTGGGGTCTGTCAAGGGTGAACTGGCCATGTAAAAGGTGAAGTCTATTTAGAATTTTTTTGTGCTTTCTGAATTGGGATGGGTCATATATCTTTATCGCCTTGTGAAAAACAGCGACCTTTTATTTTGAGGAATACTTTTGGATAAACACGATCCTTATGCGGCTTTTCGTGTAAAAGCCTATCGACTTTATGTAGTGGGGTGGTTTGCCGCACTCATTGGCAATCAGATTCAGAGCACGGCGATTGGTTGGGAGATGTATCAGCGCACGGGGGAGGCATTGGCATTGGGGTTTGTAGGATTGGCCATTGCGTTGCCGACGATGATTTTGGCGCTTCCGGGTGGGTATTTGGCCGATGCGTTTGACCGAAAAAAAGTGGTGATATTGAGTTTGACGGGTACCACCCTTACATCAATGGCGTTGGCTGTGTTGTCGTGGAAACAAGGGGAGATTGGCTGGAAGTATGCGATTTTGGTGTTGGATGCGTCGGTGACGGTGTTGGGGTCTCCTGCGCGACGGTCGCTTTTACCCCAGTTGGTGCCGCGCGATGTGTTTCCCAATGCGGTGACGTGGAGCACGAGTATGATGCAATCGGCGTGGATGGTGGGGCCTGCGATTGGCGGGTTTATTGTGGCGCTGAATGTGCCGTTTGCTTATGTGGCAAGTGCGGCGTGTACGGGCTGGTTTGTGATGATGTTGTTGCGGATGGACATTCGGCCCATTGAGCGTGATGAGACAGCTGTTAAACCGTCGGCGATGGAAAATTTGTTTGGTGGGTTGCGGTTTATTGGGCGGAACCGATTGTTGTTGTGGCTGATGTCGTTGGATATGTTTGCTGTGTTGTTGGGTGGGGCGGTGTATTTGTTGCCTGTGTTTGCCGAAGATATTTTGAATGTGGGTGCAGAAGGGTTTGGTTTGTTGCGGTCTGCACCTGCTATTGGCGCATTGTGTATGGCGTTGACGCTGGCACATTTGCCACCGATGAAACATGCAGGGCGCAATTTGCTTTTGGCTGTGGGTGGATTTGGTGTGGTGACCATTGTGTTTGGGATATCTGAAAATTATTGGTTGTCATTTGCAATGTTGTTTTTCACAGGTATGTTTGACAATGTGAGCATGGTCATTCGCCATACATTGGTGCAATTGATTACGCCCGATTCGATGCGTGGGCGTGTGTCTGCGGTAAATGGGGTGTTTGTGAGTGCGTCGAATGAGTTGGGGGGAATGGAATCGGGGTTGGTGGCACACTGGTTTGGGCCGGTGGTTTCGGTGGTGAGTGGGGGCATTGGCACGATTGTGGTGGTGGTGACCACTGCATTGGCATCGCCGAGATTGCGTGGGGTGGGGGCAATGCACGAGGTGAAAGCAGAAGAAGAGAAACAGGTTGTGGGGTGATATTGGTAAGTGGCAAAAGGTCGCAAATCTTGAATTGTCGATTTAAAATGGCTATACTTATATCATCACATAGACTCTTTATAATTAGGAGCAATGGAATGGCAGATACCACACTTGAGCAAGTTGAAGAACTTGTTGCTAAACTTTCTCTTAAAGATCAACAGGCACTTGCGGAGCATTTGATTTTACAGCTTAAGAAGAAATCCGACAGCAATGAGTTGCGTCCCTTTGCGCTTTGTAAAGGTGAGTTTGTCGTGCCAGATGATTTTGATGTGCCTTTGCCTGAAGATATTATAACTGCTTTTGAGGGATCATGAATCTCCTTTTAGATACCCATGTATTTCTGTGGTATATCAGCGGTGACCGTCGGCTTCCTGAGTTGATACGGGATCATATTCGCGACCAGAATAATATTGTTTATTTGAGTGTGGTATCTGTTTGGGAAGTTATGATTAAATATCAACTTGGCAAACTACCTCTACCTGAGTCACCAGAAAGTTATTTGCCATTACAACGAGAAAAACACCAAATTGAGAGTTTAACGCTTGATGAGATGAGTGTTGCCCGCCTATCAGATCTTCCCAATTATCATCGTGATCCTTTTGACCGTATTTTGATTTGCCAAGCATTGCGGCATGATTTGGTTATTGCAACTGTAGATAGCCAGATGCACAGTTATGCAGTGCAAGTTTTGTTATAGCTGAATGCAGTTATTATCCGAAGATTTTTATATATCACGTTTTGCCAATGGTATCCATTGGCTATTTTTTTGCCCAGTATAAACCGATTCGGGGCGGATGATGCGGTCTAAGGCGCGTTGTTCGAGGCTGTGTGCAATCCAACCCACGGCGCGACCAATGGCAAATGTGGGTGTGAAGAGATCTGGGTGTAGACCTAAGCTGTGGAGCAAGAGCGCGGTGTAGAACTCGACATTGGTTTGTAAACGGCGACCGGGTTTAAATTCTTCGAGGAGTTGGATGGCGGTTTTTTCGACGTGTTGGGCAAAGGTGTAGAAATCGCGGTCAGAATTGTCGGCAAAGAGGGATTCAAGCGCGTTGTATAAAACATCTGCACGAGGATCGCGTACTTTGTAAATGGCGTGGCCAAAACCCATGAGACGTTCGCCTTTTTCGAGTTTGGCGCGCAAATAGGGTTCGGCGTTTTCGGCTGATTGGATTTCTTGGAGCATTTGCAAAACGGGACCTGGTGCGCCGCCATGAAGGGGGCCTTTAAGTGCGCCAATGGCACCCACGATGGCTGAGATGAGGTCGGAGCGTGTGGAGGTGATGACACGTGCGGTGAATGTGGACGCATTCATGCCGTGGTCGGTAATGGTGTTGAGATAGGTGGTTATGGCGCGTGTTTGTGCGGTATTGGGGTCTTTGCCTGTGAGCATATAAAAGTAGTTGGCCGCGTGGTTCAGATTGGGATTGGGCGCAATGGGTTTTTGGTTGTTGATGAGCCGCCAATAGGTTGCAATGATTGTGGGCAAGGAGGCGATGAGCAATTTGGCATCGGACGCATCGTCATGTATGGATGTGAGACTTAAGGTGGCGGTTGCCATGCGCAAGGCGTCGATGACAGAAACGTTTTGTGAGGCGGCCTCACGTAAGAGAACGATTGTGGCATCGGGTAAAGGTCGATGTGTTTTGAGTGCTTCTGAGAATGATTCTAATTGTGAGTTTGAGGGCAAGCTGTTGTGCCAAAGCAAATAGGCCATTTCTTCAAATGTGGCACGGGGGGCGATCTCTTCAAGCGGGTACCCTGCAATAATGAGTTCACCTTTTTCACCATCCACACTGCTTAAGTTGGTTTCTGTGGCAATGACGCCTTTGAGGCCGGGTATGTATGTCATATATGATTCCTTTATTTGATGCCACCGAATGCGGCGAAACATCCGTTTTTATGTAAGACCTCGACCTGTTGGAAACCGACTTTGCGTAACAGATCCAATTGGAACATGAGTGGGCGAGGTGTGTCTTCTTCGGCAATGTAATTGAAGACATGATCGCGATAGGCTTCGTCTTTAAAGTGGGTGAGATAGTCGCCATATTTTTGCCACATGAGACTTTGTATGGCAGGTGTGGATTGTTCGATGAGGTCAAAGATCCAGAAAGAACCACCCGGTTTGAGTGCGTTGTAAAACTGTGAAAAAACGGCGTGCCATTCACCATCGGTGCGCAGGTGATGGAGGGTGGATGCGGCCACGATGATGTCGAATGTTTCGGGTTCAAAAGTGAGATCACGCATGTCATTTTGTAAGGGGGTGATGGTGCCTGATGTGACGTTTGAAATGCGTTCAACGGCACGATTGAGCATGGGCAAGCTTAAATCGACAAGGGTGACATTGAGATTGGGAAGTGATTTTAAAATGGTAAGGGTGTAATTTCCGGCACCGCATCCGATGTCGAGGATGTGAGTGGCATTGGGATTGGTGACTGCGGCTGTTTGACCGATGAGATTCATGGCAAAAGCGGCGTCAATGGTTGATGTTTGCCCTGTTTCGAGGTTGGAGAAACGTTCGACATCGTTGTCGAAACGTTGGCGTATTTGTGTGACGGTGGATTTCATGGTGTCCTTTTAAAAATGCTGTGTGGCGATTGATTGTGCTGGGAGATGTTATTTAAGGTCTTGACCTTTGGTTTAAAAATAGGTTGATTTTATATGTTGTCAATCTTGATTTTAAAATCAATATATTGAGGGCTACATGATAAAAAAATCACGCTATTTAACGGCCAAAGAAGCGGCTGATGCATTGGATATTAGCTTATCGACGTTATATGCTTATGTAAGTCGCGGGTTGATTCGGTCGGAGGCGGGGGTGGGGAGTAAGCGAGATCGGTTGTATTATGCGGAAGATGTGAAACAGTTGCAAAACCGGAAAGAAGCGCGTCGAAACCCAGAACGGGTGGCCGAAAAAGCCTTGCGTGCGGGTGCACCTGTTTTAGAGTCGGCCATTACATTGATTAAAGATGATTGTGTGTATTATCGGGGTCAAAATACATTGCACTTGGCCACATCGGAGTCGATTGAGCGTGTGGCGGCGTTGATTTGGACGGGTGACTTGAATGCGGATATACCGAGTTTAAAAAGCCCGGATATGAAGTTGTCTGATCGTGTGCAGGTGGTTTTGGAGGGTGTGCAAACACTAAAACCCGTTGAGCGATTTATGGCTGTATTGCCTGTGGCTGGGGCTGAAGATTTGGCGGCATATGATTTGCGCACGGAGGCTGTGATACAAACGGGCGGACGCATATTACGTTTGCTGGTGCAGGTTGCCACACAAGGTCAAATGAGCAACAGCATTGCCCAAACGCTTCAGCAAGCCTGGGTGCCCAATTTGCCCGAAGCGGTTGATTTGATCAACATGGTTTTGATTTTGTATGCCGATCATGAATTGAATACATCGGCATTTACGGCGCGGTGTGCGGCATCGGCAGGTGCAACACCTTATGGTGCTGTGTGTGCGGGGTTGGCAGCTTTGCAGGGGTATAAACACGGTGCGGCCAGTGAGCGCACAGAGTTGTTGTTTCGCGAGGCGGAGATGCGCGGTGATGTTGAGCAAACGGTGGTGGATCGGTTGCGCTTGGGTGAGCAGATTTCGGGGTTTGGCCATGCGGTGTATCGCGATGTGGACCCACGTGCCAAGGTGTTGTTGGATTGTATGGCACAACGGTTTCCTGATTCACCTCATTTGGCATTGGCCCATGAGATTATAGATGTAACCCAGCGATTGACCACGGTGCATTATAACATTGATTTGGCATTGACCACTTTGGTGCGTGTGTTGGGTTTGCCAGATGGCAGTGCAATGGCGTTGTTTGCGCTTGGGCGGGTGGCGGGTTGGATTGGACATGCGATTGAGCAATATGAATTGGATCAGTTGATTCGGCCACGGGCGCGATATGTGGGGCTACAACCGACTTAAGATGGGGCATAAAAAAGAGCCATGTCAATGATGACATGGCTCTTTTTTATGGGATATCCGGCACGATCAATGCCATTTGATCACAACAAAACTGATGTCGTCTTGGGGGTCGGCAAAATCGAGCAGATCATCTTTGATGGCGTTAAAGATTTCTTTGGAGGATCGGTTTTTTACTTCATGCAATTTTTGTTCGAGGTGGTGAGGCGCATAGAGTTCTTCACCCCGCTCGTGTTCGATAAGCCCGTCGGTATAGAGAATGAGAATATCACCCGCACCCAAGAGACTCCATTCATTCACTTCGTATTCTTCCTTAAAACCCAATACACTTTCTTGGATTCTGCGGTCAATGTCGCGTTGAGATGGCAGGGTGCCAATAGGTGGAAATGAAATGGTTTTTTCTTCGGGAAAATCGACCAAACGCTCGTTTTTATAGGAATAGACAAACGGCATTGGATGCCCAGCTGAAAGAAACTTGAATCGTCCATCTTCAGATATTTCGCCATAAATCATGGTGATAAATTTGCTGACACTGGACGAATTGAAGAAGCGGGTATTGAGGTTTTCAAAGAGCTTTTCGGTGATGTTGCCATAATAGTCCATCTCGTACATGGCGCCCAATAAAAATGCTTGGTGTAACATGGCGGCCAATAAGGCATCGGTGATTTGATGGCCCGATACATCGGCAACAACTATGCCTGCTTTGGTACGGCATTTTTCGAGTTGTGGAATAATGTGTTCACGCCCACGTTCTTTGGCTTTTTGAATGCGTGCATTGATGTCGTAGCGTTGTTTGAAATCGACATAAATGATGTGATCACCACCGATGATGCCATTGAGCGGTATGAGATCGCCATAAATGTCGATGCCATTGAGCTTGGGCATTTCGCCTGATGAGGGTTTGATATAACGGGCAATGTCTTGGAAGTTGTCTAATTCTCCCATGAGCATTTTGGTTGCTTCGCCAATGTCTTGAATGACATTGCTGATTTCTTTATCTGAACTTTCAAGAGCCATATTTTGATCTAAGCATAAAAGGTGAAAAGTAGAATTTTGAGGCAAATATCAAGGTTTTGCTAAATGACCTCTGTGATTTGGATCACATTGATGACTGGTTAGGCACCGGGCATTTGTACGGCACTGTTTCTGCGCTCGTGCATATTTTTTTGCATGGCCTCGGGATATCGGTCGGGCAGATGTGATACGTCGTTAAGGCGTTTTAAATGCTCACCTTCAAGGCGAAATGCTCCTGCTTGTAAATTGTCTTCAAGCTGTTGGATATTTCGTGCACCAACTATTGCTGAGGTGATGGCTGGTTGCTCCAGTACCCAACGTGCGGCCACTTGTGCAGGGTTGCGACCGAGTTCTTTGGCCACTTGGGTGAGCTCTACGAGTGTGTCATCGGCATTGGCGGCAAAGTATTTTTGCGGATACGCCCATGATTCTTCTGAACGTGAACCGGTTTGGGTGCGTTGGCCGGGTTTGTATTTGCCGGTGAGGAAACCACCTGCCAATGGGCTCCAACAGACAACTCCCAAGCCTTTGTATTGGCACAACGGAATGAGTTCTTGCTCGATATCGCGCACGACCAAACTGTATTGGGGTTGATAACAAGCAAAGCGCGCCAAGTTGTGATGGTCGCTGATCCAAAGGGCTTCCATGAGGCGCCACGCTTGATAATTGCTGCAAGCAATATACCGAACTTTGCCCTGGTGCACCAGATCATCTAATGTGCGCAACATTTCATCAAGGGGTGTTTGTGTATCGACATGGTGAATGTAGTAAATGTCTACATAATCGGTGTCGAGGCGACGGAGACTGTCTTCGAGGGCTTGCATAATATGAACGCGTGACATGCCCGAATCATTGGGCCCTGGCCCTACGGGGTTAAAGAATTTGGTGGCAATGATGGCGTGACGGCGTTTGTCTTTGAGTGCTTTGCCGAGGTAAACTTCAGAAAGTTGATCGGCATAGGAGTTTGCTGTGTCGAAAAAGTTGACGCCGTGGTCGATGGCCAGATCTACCATGCGTTTGGATTCGGCTTCGTCGGCTCCGTGGCCAAAAGTCATGGTGCCTAAGCAAATTTCGGATACTTTAAGACCGCTGCGGCCCATATTGCGGTATTCCATAAAAACTCCCTTGGTGCAAGATTCCAAAACGGATGATATTGATTTAAAATGACTTCGGTTATGATCCGACCAACCGCACCGGAATAAATTAGCTTCGCTGAACGTGCGTTTCCAATGCTTTGATAGAGAAAGCCCTACGGACTCAAGGTCAAAAACCCAATTTAATCTATCGCTTGTTGATTTAAACAAGTCTCGTGATTATGCATGACGCGGTTGTGATGGAAAAAGTTTCTTCAACTTAGTCATTTTTGCAATAAAGTCAAATGTGAAGGATTCGTTTTTCTGGACAGAGGGTGCAGATTGGCTTATTATTTGTCATTCTTATTTTGGAGGACAATATGCGCGTTTTAATGGCTGAAGATGATATTTCTTCCCGCGAGGTTTTGCAGCTCAATTTGGAAGCTTGGGGTTATGAACCTGTGGTTTGCAAAAATGGAGCCGAAGCATGGGAAGCGTTTCAACGACCCGATGCCCCTCAACTGGCTGTTTTGGATTGGATGATGCCTGAGATGAGTGGGGTGGAGGTGTGTACGCGGGTGCGTGGGTTGTCCAAGGGACAGGGGCGTTTTGCATATATTATTTTGTTAACGGCAAAAAGCCAACGTGAAGATTTGCTTAAAGGCTTAGAATCGGGGGCGGATGATTATGTGACCAAACCCTTTGATCGGCAAGAGTTGCGGGCACGCATTCGGGTGGGGGCTCGGGTGGTGGGGTTGCAAAATCAGCTTAGAGAAGCCGAACAGTTGCGTGTGTTGGCCGAAACGGCGGGTGCTGCTGCGCATGAGATCAATCAACCCTTGACGGTTTTGATGGGTAAGTTGGAATTGCTCATGGAGCGCATGTCTCAGGAATCTGATCATCGAGAGGTCATTAAATCGGTTTATGGGTCGGCAGAGCGGATTGCTGATATTGTGAAGAATATGGGTGAGATGCGTGCTTATGTGACAAAGCCCTATGTGGAAGGGCTTGATATTGTTGATTTTAGTGCGTCGGCAGATAAAGAATGACGCAATAGCGCACAAGATTGGTGATGCGAAAAGAGACTTCGGAGAGATTCGAAGTTTTTTTTATGCGTGGACGTTATCTTTGGGGGTGTAGCCAAGATATTGGCGGGTGTGAGAAAGGTCCCAGACCATGTCGGTGTTGTTGGACATGCCGTTGACAACGACACATTTGTCGGGCCAGGATGATGCATTGGCCAACAGCGCACATTCAAAAAGATGTAGAAAGTCACGGTTGGAGAGCCACATGTTGCGAAACCAGCGGTTGGTTTGTTCCAATGCTGGGTCGGGATCACTTTGTTGGGTGGGTGTGCCAGCGGCAGATAGCGTGCTGGGTAAATTGGCACCGGGTTGGCACCAGCCAATGCGTACACAAACAAAAGTGGTGTCGCTCTTTTGAGCCAAAACTTTACACTGGCGTTCACCGGCAAACTTGGCAATGGCATAGACTGTGGAATCCATGTCTTTTTGGCCCGTGTGCCAAAGTGTGCCTACACCAGCTTCGAGGTTGGTGTGGAGCTCGCCTGCTTGCAGGTTGGCATCTTTGTAGCGACCCATCACATGGTTGGAGGTGGCAAAAACAAAGCGCGTGCAGGTTGGGCTGTCGGCGGCAGCTTGGCTGAGGTTGTTGGTCATATCGATGGAGACAGTGGCGTCATCCCAAGAGGCTTCGGGAAAGGGGTTTTGGGCAGCAAAGTGCACAACAGCACTGACTTCATTGAGAACGGTGCGCCAGCGTTGATCGTGCCAGTTGGAGAGGTCGCAGGTGATGAGGTCTATTTGGGGTGGGTCGGCATGAATTTCGGAAATGGTTTGCAGTTGTTCTAAGCGCCCAGGTTCTGCAGGGCGCAGATCGAGGCCCACAAGACGAGGGGCGGCACTGTGTTCGGCCAAGTGGCACAAGAGTTTCCAACCGAGGTTGCCCAGTGCGCCGGTGACGGCGATGCCGTTTTGGATGTTTGGGTTCATAAGATTCAGGCAAAAGTGAAACGTGAAAAGGCAAAAGTGGAAAAGCAATGCCAAAATAGGGTGTGCGTTAAAATAGGGCAAGGAGAAATATTGAAGAACGGCTTTGGTGAAAAACAATCCTTTTGCAGATCTCCCCTTGAAGGTGTTATTGGGTTGCGAACGCTTTTCTTTTTATTTGGTTATTGGGGTAAAAGTTATTTACATGTCTTTGAGGGTATTTTGAGAATTGCGGAGAAAACCTGAAGATAGAGGAGATTGGATATGCATTTTCGATATGGCGTAATGGTTTTGATGTTGTTTATTGGTTTTGGTAAAGCACAGGCATATCCACCGGCTGAAGGATTTAATGCGGCAGGGTCTGATGCCAAGGCGATAGAAGTGGCCGATGCGGTGATGGATGCGATGGGTGGGTGGGAGAATTGGAATAAAACGCGGTATGTGACGTGGCGGTTTTTTGGTGGGCGGTTGCATGTGTGGGATAAGTGGACAGGGAATGCGCGGTTTGAGCAGGGTGATTTGACGGTGTTGATGAATATCAATACCAAAGAAGGCAAGGTGTATCGCAATGGGGTTGCAGAAACCCAAGCTGACTCGGTTAAAAAGTATTTGAACAATGGGTATCGGTCGTGGGTGAATGATTCGTATTGGTTGGTTATGCCTTATAAGTTGAAGGACTCGGGTGTAACGCTCAAGTATGGCGAAGGGACGTTAATGAATGGTCGCCCTGCCCATGTGTTGACGTTGACGTTTGAGGGGGTGGGGGTGACACCTCAAAATAAATATGAGGTGTATGTGGATAAAGAAACCAATATGGTGGCAGAGTGGGCGCATTATCGAAACGCAGATGACCCAGAACCACGATTTCGCAGCCCGTGGGAAAATTGGACAAAGCATGGGAAAGTTATGATTGCAGATGGGCACGGGATGCGTGGGGATAAACCACGTAAGCATACGGATATTGCGGTGTTTGATGTGTTGCCTGCTTCGGTGTTTGAAAGTGCGGAGGCTGTGGATATGATGGCATTTCCACAAGCGAAATAGGATTCATGAGAAAATGAAGTTGGTATAAAAAAAGCCCGATAATTTTTATCGGGCTTTTTTATGTTTTCGATGACTTACTTTTCTTCTGATTTCCCCTTTTTACGTTGGCGCACGGCTTCGCGTAAGACGTATTCGATTTGTGCGTTTAGGCTGCGCAATTCATCTTGTGACCAGGCGTTGAGGTCTTGCCAGAGGTCGGGGTTGATGCGCAGGAGGATGGATTTTTTTTTGGACATAAAGTATGTGCAGGTGGCGTGCGTAATTTGGAATAGGAACGCAAATATAATACCAGCGAAGCGCAAAAACAATGGTTACTCTGCGCTGGTGTTTAACGCTCATCGGCTTTTAATATAGAGAACCTGCATTGACAATGGGTTGTGTTGATTTGTCTGAACACAAAACAACCATGAGGTTGCTGACCATGCTGGCTTTGCGTTCTTCGTCGAGGTCGAGCACGTTTTGTTCTCGTAGGCGACTGAGTGCCATTTCGACCATGCCCACGGCACCTTCTACAATCTTTTGTCGGGCGGCAATGATGGCTTCGGCTTGTTGGCGCTGAAGCATGGCATGGGCAATTTCGGGTGCATAGGCCAAGTGGTTGATGCGGGCTTCGTCGATGGTGACACCGGCATTTTTGACGCGTTCTTGAATTTCTCGTCCCAATGCTTCTGATACTTCATCGGTGGCAGAACGCAAGCTGACGGGTTCGCCATCTGAGTCGTCGTAGGCATAGCTGGTGGCCAAATGGCGCACAGCCGACTCCGCTTGAACATGTACGTAATTGTTGAAGTCGTCAATGTCAAAAGTGGCTTGTGCTGTGTCGTGAACATGCCAAACGACAACGGCGGAGATTTCGATGGGATTGCCCTTTTTGTCGTTTACTTTGAGTTTTTGGCTGTCGAAGTTGCGTGTGCGTAAGGATACTTTTTTGCGTTTGAGAAGGGGATTGGCCCATCGAAAGCCGGTTTCGCGTTCGGTGCCTTTGTATTTGCCAAAGAGCAATAAAACAACACCTTGATTGGGTTCTACGGTAAAAAAACCTTTAAATGATACCCCACAAAGTGTTAACAGGAAGATATTGGGAACAATTAAAGCAGGTTTTCTGGCGCGAATGCCAAGAAAAATGCCTAAAACAGCAACAAGGGCCAGCGCGATCAATAGGATCAAAATACGCCAACCATTAAACTGAGCAACATTTTTTTCTGCGGTCATGGTGACCCCCCTTTGTGATATTAATATGATATCATAAAGATAGACGAATAAATGTGGAAAAAGGTTTCATTTTTATTTTTAATCAGGCGCGTTTTAGGTAGCGCGTCCACAACGCTGTTGAGGCTGCACTCATACCTTTTATAAATAAGTTTACAAAAACATTTATTTATTGAAATGTTGGTTGTAGAGACTTATGGCACGATCGAAGCAAAGCGTAAAAGGAAATTGGGGATGCGCTTATTTGGCAGTTGCGCTTTTTGTTGCTCGGTGGAACGGGATGCCTTATTTTCGCGGGCGTAAAGGAGGTGTGTTTATGCACGCACTGCAAGAGCAGTTTGACGAGCAAGGGTATGTCATTTTAAAAGGTGTATTTAAGCCTCATGTTTTAGAAGCGGTTCGGTCTGCATTGGATGTTTTGGTGAATCGTGAGGCAGAGAAGTTGATTGCTGCGAGGCGTGTCTCTGATTCATTCATAACGACACCTTTTGAAACAAGGTTGTTTCGTTTGTATGAAAACAATTTGGATATTGCACCCAAGTCATTTCGCCAAGAATTGCATTTGGCGGGTTTGTTTGGTGTGTTTTTTAATGCGCGTGTACTGGATTTGGTGTCGCAGTTTTTGGGCACTGAAATTCGGCTGTATCCCAATTATACGGTGCGCCCCAAGTTTCCAGAGTGGGAGGGCACAGAAGTTTTGTGGCACCAAGATGGTGGTTATACGGCTGGTGGTGAGCGCGGGGTACGTGATTTGAAGATGGTAAATGTGTGGGCGCCTATTGTGCGTGCAACCACGCACAATGGTTGTATGGAATTTGCGCCAGGGACACATAAGTTGGGTGTGGTGCCACATGAAAAACGGGATCATTATTTGGAGATTGCATCTGAGCAACTCAACCGATATGTGGGTGAGACGGTGGCCATTGAATTGGAACCTGGAGATGCGGTGTTGTTTCACAATTTGCTTTTTCACCGAGGCTTGCCCAACTTGTCGGATGGCATTCGGTGGAGTTGCGATTGGCGCTATCAAGATGCGAATCAGCCGACGATGCGAAAGGAAAAAGGACATTTGGCACGCAGCCGAAAAACACCTGAGGCCGTGGTTGCAAGTGCGGAAGATTGGGTGAGCAGAAGGTTTGAATAAATGAATGTGTAACCTTTTAACGTGAGGGTATTGCAATGTGTTGGACGCTTTCATTTGAGTTAAAAGCAATCAACGCTCAGCTTGCCCTTTGCGCCATTTGGGTTTTTGTTTAAGCTGGCAGCTTAGGTTTATAATTTGAACAAAAAATTTGCTCAAAAAAGGAATGCAATGAAAATTACACGCGTTGAGACGTTTTTGGTGAATGCGGCACCGCCTCAGGAAGGCGGGTGGGCGGCGCGCAATTGGTTGTTTGTGAAAGTTCACACAGATGAAGGGCTTTATGGGGTGGGTGAGGCCAGTGGTTGGCCACGGGTGGTGCAAACGGCCATTGAAGATTTGACGCGGTTGGTGGTGGGTGAAGATCCGATGCATATTGAGCGGTTGTGGCAAAAAATGATGAGTTCAATTATGGGGCATGGGATGACGGGTGTGGTGGGGTTTGGGGCGATGACGGGCATAGAAATGGCGTTGTGGGATTTGAAGGGCAAAGCGTTGGGGGTGCCTGTTTGGAATTTGCTGGGTGGCAAGATGCGCGATGAGATTCGGGTTTATGCACACGCGCACGATGCCGAACGCGCACGTGAACTTGTTGATCGTGGCTACACGGCCATTAAGACGGGTGGGATTCGCAACTGTGTGGAGAGTGTGGAAGGGATTCGCAAAGAGGTGGGTTCAGATATTGATTTGATGGTGGACGTACACGGCCCACCTTGGATGACCACACGCGATGCAATTGCATTGGGTCGCAAGTTGGAAGAATACGATTTGTTCTTTTACGAAGACCCTGTGGCTCCAGAGAATATAGATGCGATTGCACGGGTGTCTGACGCACTAAATATCCCTATTGCTGCAGGGGAACGGCACGCGGGTATTTGGGGTGTGAAGGAGTTGATAGAGCGTGAGATTATTGACGTGGTGCAACCTGACACGGGGCGTGCGGGTGGGTTGCGACAAATGCAAAAAATTGCGGCCATGGCCGAGGCGCATTATATCACAATGGCGCCGCATGACGGGTCTTTGGGGCCTATTGCTGAAATGGCGGCCGTGCATTTGATGGCGTGTATTCCCAACTTTTTGATTTTGGAACACTTGGAAGACGATGTGCCCCAACGCTATGAGGTGATGAGTGGCCAACCCAAAGTGGTTAACTCGCACATTGCGGTGCCCAATGCACCGGGCTTGGGTGTGGATATTGTGGAAGAAGCGTGCGCGAAGTATCCATCGGTGGGCAATATTTCCCAACCAGAAGATACATATGACTATCAGTATTTTTGGACACGCGAAAATCGCGCTACGTGGTTGAGCAGTCAGGAAAAAGAACGGTCGAATTATCGGCCTGGGAGTGTGTTTTAGAGGCGGGCAAACGGCAAATGTGAAACGGCAAACTGAGTGTGCTGCTGTGTGTGGAGCGATAGCACTTACGCTTATAGACTCTGCCAAGCAACTTTTCAAATAAGGAGTTTTAAGATGGGCGTTTTAAGTGAAGAGGATATTCGGTTTTTTAAACGTGAAGGGTATTTGATTAAGCGGGGTGTGATGGACCCTGAGTTGTGTGCTCGGGCACGTGAACGGTTGTGGGATGACCCCCCGCCATCTATCAAAAGAGACGATCCGGCTTCTTGGGTTGGGCCTATTAAACCCGAGGAGGAATCGGATGATCCTGAAAATTTAAAAAAGGGATTTGGATGGCGCTATCGCCGTTTGGGCAAAGAACCTTGGATGGCTGAGATGTTGCCCCGAAGTGAATTTGTGCGCAGTGCTGCAGATCAGCTGCTTGGCAAAGACAGATACATTTTACCCGAACGGGTGCGTGGTATTTATTGCACGTTGCCCCAGCCGGAAGGTGCCGAACGCAAACCACGTCATTTACACGTAGATGCACATCCCTTCAGTTTTGCAATTGTGAGTTATATTGACGATGTGGCGCCCGATGGCGGTGGTTTTACGGTGTGGCCCAAGAGTCATCAAAAGTTTTTCTTTGATTATCATTCGCGGTATAAAAACGAACCGACACCTCAGCTTGAGATTGATCGTGCAGAATTTATGGCCGATGAGGCCAATTCTTACCAAACATTTGGTGCGCCGGGAGATATTGTTTTTTGGCATCATCGCATGGGACATATGGCATCGGTCAATTATACGGGCCAAATCCGCAAAGCCGTGTTGACCGATTTTAAATTGATTGATCTGCCTCAACTTCAAGAACAACCACCTGGTGATGATATTTGGGTGGATTGGAGCGATGAAATGCGGGAGATTCAGTAGGAAGTGAAATGGCAAACGGCAAACGGCAAAAGGAGACAGCGTTCATATGCCCAAAATAGTTATCATTGGTGCAGGCAGTGGCTTTGGCAGTAGGCTGTCAATTGATATTTTATCGCGCGATTATTTGAAAGATTCAACCATTGCGTTGTGTGACATTAATGAAGAGCGGTTGATGCAGGTGCACAATTATGTGAACCGGGCCATTGAGGGTCACAACTTGCCTGGCAAATGTATTGCCAGCACAGATCGGCATGAATTGTTACCCGATGCCGATTTTGTGGTGACTGCGGTGTCTATTGGTGGGGCGGCTTATTGGGGCGAACCGTATGCGTCGGAGATCGGTATTCCTCTTAAATATGGGCTTCATCAAACGGTGGCCGATACGGTGGGTGTGGGTGGTGTGTTTCGGTTTTTGCGCACGGCTAAGGAGCACTTGCAGTTTTGTAAAGATATGGAGGTGCATTGCCCCGATGCATTGATGTTAAATTATACCAACCCCATGGCGATGTTGACCTGGACACATTCTGTGGGTTCTTCTATTGAAAATGTTGGTTTGTGTCACAGCGTTCAAGGTACGACGAAGAAGATTGCAACGGGTATTGGTGAGGCATATGAAGACATCAGTTATTTGGTGGCAGGCATTAATCATCAAGCGTGGATTTTGAAATTTAAGAAAGATGGCGAAGATTTGTATCCGCGCATTTTTGAAGCTGTGGATTCACACGAGAGTTTTAAAGAAGATCGGGTGCGTGTGGAAATGATGAAGCAGTTTGGTTATTTTGTAACGGAAAGTACACGTCACAATGCAGAGTATTTGCCTTACTTTTTGCGAACGCCTGAACTTCGCAAACATTATGGTGTGCCCGACCGACAACCGGTGAGTATGGAAATGCCCGAGCAAAGACGTCGTGCTTGGATGAAAGATTCTGGTGTAGATACCGATGAAACGGCAACCATTCCCGAGATGAAACAATCACATGAATATGCTTCAGCCATTATTGAATCGAAGTTGACGGGGGTGCCGTTTTTGTTTAATGGCAATGTGATGAACAATGGGGTGATTACCAATTTGCCCAAAGAATGTTGTGTGGAAGTACCTGTGGTGGTCGATCGCGAAGGGTTACACCCGTGTTATGTGGGTGCGTTACCCCCGCAGTGTGCGGCATTGAATATGACCAATATTGCCGTTCAAGAGTTGGCTGTTAAAGCGGTTTTGGAACGCGATAAAGAAGCGGCTTTTCACGCATGTGCATTAGACCCCTTAACGGCTTCGATGTTGTCTTTGCCCGATATTCGAAAGATGTTTAATGAACTGTGGGAAGCCGAGGGTGCGTTGCTGGATTATTTTGATGCATAAATTCTGCTTTTTGTTGTGAGGTGGATCGGATGTTTTTAGGGTTTGAGGAGGTGGGTTATGACATTTCAATGTGATGATTCAGGGTATATTCGGCATTGGATTTTGGCAGGAACGTATGTAGAAAAGTATGATGGGCCACCGGGTGGTGATAATGAATTGCGTGCTGCAACGGTAGATTCAACCATTGAAACACCGACAGAGTATGTGGCTTTGGGAGCACCTGGGCCACGTGGCGAAGCGTGGTCATACTATGACCCGGGTGCCAATATTTTTGTGGAGCGCAGCAGTTTTTATCACGATTTGTCGGTGTTGAATCTCTATGGTGCAACAGATGTTGAGGTTGTGGAAGATTGTGAGCTCAGGGCGCGTTTTTGGTCGTGTGGCGCGTCTGATTTGTGGGTAAATGGGCAACATGTGAGTCGGCACAATGTGCCCCAATATATGTATCCTAATGCGACAGAAATCACGATACCCTTGAACAAACATCGCAATGATCTCGATACAACAGAAAGCGCGATTTCACTAAAAAAAGGGCGCAACAGACTATATGTACGTTTGCAGGCTTTTGGGGTGCGCGATACACGTGTGTTGTATGGCATACAAATTTTGGAAGGTGCCGAAAAACTTAAGATCGTTATTCCTGGAGAAGATGCATTTACCGATCAAGTTGTAAATGCCGATCATTGGTTAAACAGCATTCGGGCCGATGGCCGAGATGCCTTGTGTTCTGGTGAACCTGCGCCATTTGATGCCGTGGTGAAAATTAAAGATGAGGACCTTGTCTGGCCTGCAGGAACAGATCGTGTGGTAATTGGGGCTGTGGCGCGTGTTGAGGTGCATTTGGTGTTAGCAGGTGAAACGCTAAAGCGCGTATATGAACTGCCTGTAAATCAGATGATTACCCTGTCTGATGCACCGACTTTGGAAGCGCATCAGAATGCTATTTTGAAGAACATTGCAAGTCGTATAGGTCGTGGGCGTGGTGGTGTGATGCCTGTTTTGGCACGGCATACGTTGGGTGAGCGACATGAAGAAGATGAATCGGTGTTGTTTGAGGCGTTAAATTGGATTGATGGGCGACCCGATTGTGCAGATTTTCCATTGGCGGCCATTTTGCGTTTGTATCACGGAAATACGTTGACGCAGAAGGAACGCGATCGGATCAAAGATACGGTGCTCAAATTTCGATATTGGCACGATGAACCGGGCAATGATGCAATGTGTTTTGATTCTGAAAATCATGCACTGCTGTTTCACGGGTGTCAGATGATTGCTGGCAATTTGTTTCCAGAGGAGACGTTCACAAACAGTGGGCGCTTGGGAAAAGAACAAGCGCAGATTGGGAAAGCGCGATGTGAGAAGTGGTTGGACGTTGTGGAAGCACAAGGTTTTCGTGAGTTTTTGAGCAGTACATATATGCCACTTACTTGTAGCGCTGTGCTCAATTTGGTGGATTATGGTGATGCGGTGATGTCTCAACGTGCAGCCAAAGTGGTCGATACTATTTTTGAAATGTTGGCGATGCACGCGTTTGATGGTGTGACCGTGGGGCCTCAAGGACGGGTGTATCGTGGGGTGCTCAATCCCGAAACATCAGGCACACAGGCCATGTTGGCTTATGCATCAAAAAATGCGGTGATGGCACACAATGATTGGCTGAGCTTTGTGGGGGCATCAGAAAAATACCGTTTGCCCAAAGACATTGATGCACAGATGCAAGCGACTGTGAGCAGAAAATATCGTCAGGCGAGTGTAGAGATTCAACTTGAGAAGACGGCAGACTTTCTGCTGACATCACTACAATTGCCTGCGTCGTTTCAAAAGACACCACCAAAGATGGGGCCTTCTCATTCGGCTAAGGGATTGATTCCGGGGCGGCAAGGGTACCAGCAACATTTGTGGCACGCAACATTGGCGCGCGACTGTCACATTTTTGTAAATCACCCAGGTGCGAGTTTTGATATGAGCAGTTCCCGCCCGGGTTTTTGGTATGGCAATGGTGTTTTGCCACATACTGTGCAAAAGGGTGCAATGGTAATGCAAATATTTGATATTCCAAATTGGCATCCTATACCATTTACGCATGCACATTGGCCGACTGATATTTTTGACCAACAAATTGTAGATGGTCAGTGGGCGTTTGGCAAAAAGGGAAATGGCTGCGTGGCGCTTTGGTGCAGTGCACCACTTACAGTCTGTTCGGAAGTTTTAACCGATCGCGAATTGCGCGCCAATGGCCAAAAAGTGGCTTGGTTGGCTATTTGTGGGGGTGGGGATTGGGATCATTTTGTCGCATCGTGCCATGCGCAACAGCCGAGTTTTGATGTGTCGTCACTCACGTTGTGTTTGGATGGACAATCGATATTGTCATATGCTGAGGTGGCTGTCTCATGACACGGCTCTTCTCATTTCTATTGCAATAGATGAAAGAGACTTTTAAGTGAGGGGTGCGCAATGGTGCACGTGGCACAAAAGCGTTGTTTAAGGAGCTTAACATGAATCTCGAGTTGGGTATTGCAGGTTGGATTTTGAGTGGTGAAATTTTGCGTGAAAAGACAATGACACTGTTGGACTTTCCTGCAGTGTGTGCCAAACACGGTGTAAAGACGGTGGAGTTGTGTTCGCGGTTTTTTGAAAGCCAAGATGCAAAATATTTGAATGAATTGCGGGGCAAGCTCAAAGACAACGGGCTGTCGGTCAAAAGTATGGCCGTGGATATGGGCAACATTGCTGGGGCCGATGAAGCGGTGAGACGTACCGATATTGAGGCACTCAAGACGTGGTTTTATACGGCGTCGGCCATTGGGTCAAAAGCCATTCGCATCAATACGGGGCATGCCGATGATGACGGGGCAATGGGGCGTGTGATTGATGGATATCGCGAGTTGGTCGCCGTAGGCGAACAAGCAGGAGTGAAGTTGCTGATCGAAAATCATGGGGGTGTTTCGTCTACGTCTGATAATTTGCAGAAAATTTTAGATGCAATGGACTCACCTTGGTTTGCAACGTGCCCTGATACAGGAAACTTTCCTTTGGGCGATTGGGAAGCGGGTATGACGGTGTTGGCACCGCGTGCATTTTCGTGTCATGTGAAGGTGTTTACTTATAGTGATGATGGGGAACAGACGCGCAAAGATCGGGAAGGCAACATACATACGTACAATTTGCAAACGAGTTTGCGCATTTTGAAAGATGCGGGTTATCAGGGCCCGTTGTGCATTGAGTCGGGGGCGTCGGGTTCTACACAAGACAGTATTCGCGATACGTTGCTTTATATGAAGGAGCAGATGGCTAAGGTGTAGATGGTTTTAACAGGCGTTTAAACACTGGAGATTTTATGGCGCGGTTTGAAATTTTAAAAGGGATGTTTGGTCTGTTGCCCACACCCTATCGCGAAGATCTGGAAATTCACACGTCCGATTTAAGGTCGGTGGCCAATTTTTGTTGTGAGAGCGGTCAGCACGGCATTGTGTGGCCGGTGATGGTGGGCGAGTTTTATTTTTTAGGCGAAGAAGAACGCGTGCGCAATTTGGACGCGGTGTTGGATGAAGTGAATGGAAGATTGCCTGTGATGTTTGGATGCTCTGGTGTATCGGTGTCACAGGCGTTGCTTTTTGGAAAAGCCGCGCAAAAGGCGGGTGCCGATGCGATTATTGCAATGCCTCCGGTGGGAGCAAATGCGCAAATGGCGATGGATATGCACAAGCGTTTGGCCGATGTGTTTGAAGGGCCGTTGGTGGTGCAAAATGCAGGCGGGCAATATACACCACTTACGGGAGATCAAATTGAGCAGTTGTTGGAAGCTGTGCCACAGATTGAATATGTGAAAGAAGAACGCCCACCTGGGCCCAAGCATATTTCTGAAGTGTATGATCGGGTAGGACATCGGGTGAAGACGATTTTTGGTGGTGCGGGCGGCAAGAACTTGCCTGATGAATTGCGCCGTGGCGCCAATGGGTGTATGCCTGCCTGTGAATTGGCCGATGTGTTGACAAAGGTGATGGAACTGTGGTGGGCAGGAAAGGAAGATGAGGCGCGTGATTTGCACAGAAGAATATTGCCATTGATCAATTTGGAGACCCACCCGTTTATGCGATATATCCTAAAACGTCGTGGCGTGTTTACCACCACAATTGAACGCGCCCCTGGGCGACAACCGGCTATTGACGATGAAACCAAACGCGAGATTACGATCTTACTTCGAGCGATTGAAGGTGATATTGACTCATTTCCTTTTGGGCCAGAATAATCAGAATCTGTGTTCCGTTGAGATGTTTTTACTTTGGGTGATTATATCACAGACACTTCTTGTTCATTTTGGATGATGATATTTGGATTTGGGTTTTTTTGTGGAACAGGTAATTTTTGTTCTTCAAGCATTTCAATGTGCTCTTTCATTCCCCACCGTGCTTTGAACAAACAATCTTCAATTGAATGTCCAATGCCCGAAAATCCTTCCAACTCTGTTGAATAAAAACCAAAAAAATCAGGTTCTTCGGTTGCTTCAATGACTAAGGAATAGGGTAAATCTATCATTTGTTATAGCTCCTATGGACGTTTGATGCCTGCCGATTTCAAAATAGCATGACAAGTGCCGGTGGGAACTTCCTTCGATCCGTGATAATCAACGCGAACCAGCTTGTCCCAATTGGGTTTTCCGTAATATCGAATAGATCCCTTTTCTTTAACGATTTGGAATCCATTTTTGGTAAGCAGTCTGACCAATTCGTTAAATCTCAAACGGAACTCCTAAACGCCGAATTTGTGATTACATCATCTTTGTCAAAATACGGTTTATTTATTTTTTCGTCAATATATGAAAAATATTGAGGGAGGGTTTGTTATGAGAATAGAAGACTTAGACACACCAACGTTGATTGTTGACTTAGATGCATTGGAAGAAAATTTGGATCGGTATCAAGCTTACTTTGACAAACATCAAATTGGATTTCGCCCACACATCAAAACGCATAAGACGTTGGCGATTGCGCATATGCAAATGAAACGGGGGGCGATTGGGTTAACGTGTCAGAAAATTGGTGAAGCCGAGGTGATGGCTTCTGGGGGAATCACGGAAGATTTGTTGATACCTTACAACATTATAGGCCAACAAAAATTGGATCGGTTGACTGCATTGGCCAAACAGGCGAAAATTACTGTGGCGGCAGATTCGGCCTTTACGGTGACGGGACTTTCTCAAGCAGCTTCTTCTGCGGGTGTGACAATTGGTGTGATTGTGGAGATGGATACGGGTGGGGGGCGAGCAGGTACGGTTTCACCACAGGCAACGGTAGATTTGGCTAAGATTATTGATGATTCACCAGGGCTTGAATTGCGCGGATTTATGAGTTTTCCGACACCCCCAGAATCGAGACCGTTAATTCAAGAGGCGATATCGTTGTTCGACAAAGCAGGGTTGCCACATCCTATTGTGAGTGGTGGCAGTACCAAGTGTGCGATGCAGGCACACGAGATTCCTGAGTTGACCGAATATCGCGCAGGTGAATATCCGGCAGGCGGGGCAGGTCATTATTGGGATGGGCGGCACACTGTGGCGCAATGTGCGGTGCGGGTGATTGCAACTGTGGTGAGTCGAGCGACGGCCGATCGCGCAATTTTGGATTCGGGTAGTAAAACGATGTCTGCATCGGTACGCCCGCATCCAGATGGTGGAGACAGTATGGGGTATATTGTAGAATATCCTGAAGCGCGGTTTTATGGGGCATCTGAAGAACACGGACATATAGACTTGTCAAGATGTACCAAACGCCCAGAAATTGGGGAACGCGTACAGGTTTTGCCCGTGCACCCTTGCCCGTGTGTAAATGTTCACGATGAAATGGTGGCCGTGAGGAATGGGTGGGTTGAAGCCGTTTGGCCGATTTTGGCGCGTGGAAAGATTCGGTAAATAGGGCGAGAATAAAAAAAGCACATTAAAATGTGTGATTGCATTCGAAAATCCTCAAAAAGAGGCTTGTGTTTCAGTATACACAGGCCTCTTTTTGTTGTTTACTGAGAGCCCATAAGATCTGAATTTTTTTTATTTAAAATTGTCTTGACTTGGCCTGTTATATAAGGCTACACTCCATGATAAATAATATTTAGCTAAATTTTTTTGACCTAATTTGTGAAGGAAAAATAGCAAATACATAAAAATTAAACACTTATGTTGGTCGGGGTGTTGTTTTTGGAGTATGCATGGGAAAACGCAGGGTTCGTTTAAGTGATATTGCCGAGCGAGCAGGTGTGTCTGCAACAACGGTTAGCTTGGTACTTAACGATAAAGCGGCCAATGGCAATGTGCGCATCAGTGATCAGACCATCAAAAAAGTGAGGCGTACCGCGTTGTCGATGGGTTATCGGTTGCTGCAAGATCGATTCAGGAAAATCCTGCGCCTGTGTTGCGAAAGGGAT